>NZ_BCWY01000050.1 GCF_001894825.1 Rhodococcus jostii NBRC 16295
AATCAATTGGGCGTACTGCGTAGCCTTCTTGATCCAACCTCGTCGTTCCGTGGATTTGCGATGTTTTCTCATCTGGTTGCCCCTGGCTGTCGTGGTCGATTGCGGAATGTGCATGGCGCAGACCCTGAACTGAAGACTGCGGGCAGGAAGTTCTCGAACTCCCGCACAACTGGCGCGTTCGACGCGACAACCAACGGAACCAGTTGTTATTTTACTGCGGTTTGACGCTGGAGGGAACTACTACATCTCCACTCCACGTAGACGCTACGGAGCGCGCAGCGACCGACGACCGAACTGTGTCCCACCGCGGTAACGCAGGTCGGACCAAAGGCGATACGCCAGGCAGGTCGGGATGACCCGAGGGGACGTCGCATGAACTGGGTAGACATTGACATTTTCCCACCACTGATCGCCAACCTGCTGCACCTGTTGGCGGCGCTGACGAACAACGGGATGGGATCATCGTCATGATCGGCGCACTGCCTGACCTGCCGTACATGGGACTGGACTGGGAGTTCTTCTTCCCGACCAATCTCTACATCGCTTTCATCAACTGGTGGAACCCTTTCTAGCACAGGAAAACTGACTTCAGCGGTCAGCGAACGCGCCGCCACCATCGGGTCTTCCTGCTTCGCCTCTCGGCCTCCTCGACCGCCCCCAGGTACGGTTTCAGCGCTGCGGGCGTCTCGAGCGCGTCGAAAGCGACGTAAGCCCGCCGCCATTCCTTCATGTACGTGAAGTGCACGAAGCCGGGCCCGAGCGAGCCGAGGGCGAACGGGAGACGCCAGCAACCAATCCCCGCCGTACGCGCGGCCGAGCGCCACACAGCTGACGGCGACGACGACCAGAACCCACTGGAAGTACACGAGTACCGGCTTCTTGTCGGTGGGTCGCGCTGGTATCGACAGACATTCAACGGGGGGCGAATGATGTTGACACAGAATAGGTTAGATGCGACAGCACCGGGAATCGTCGCGCTCGAAGACCTGCGTGCACACAAGGCCGTGCTCGCTTCGCACCCAATGCGCGCAGGTCATGGCGGTCACCGACTTCTACGACCTCTGCTCCGGCGAAGACGAACGCCGCGGCATCAACCCCGCCCACTCCGGCAGGCACGCTTCCGTCGAGCTGTCCGTCGCTCTCGGCATGAACGAAACCACCGCCACCGCCTGGATCGAACTCGGCCTCGAACTACGCCACCGCCTGCACCGCGCCCACGACGCATTCGCCGCCGGGCACATCGACCTCGACCAGACCCGCGTCATCGCCACCATGCTCACCGGTGTCGACGACGCCGAACTCTACATCCTCGAAGCCGCGATCCTCGACGGTCGCCCGCTGCCGCCCTCGAAACTACGGGCACGCTGGCGCCGACTCGTCGCCAGACACGACCCTGACAGCCTCCCCCACCGTGCGAAACTCGCGGCAGCCGACCGCGACGTCCGCGTCCGCCCCGCCGACAACGGCATGTCGCACCTCGACGGAAACCTCCCCGCCGCCGACGCGCACACCATCGCCATGCGTCTCCGCGACATCGCAATCCACGACGTCTGCAGCAAGGATCCCCGCACCCTGGCCGAGCGCCGCGCCGACGCCCTCACCGCACTGGCCGACGGCACCGGCGCGCTCGTCTGCCGCTGCGGGAACGAGCACTGCCACACTCGGACGGGCCGGCCCACCGCCCGCAGGGCACCCCTGATCCAGGTCGTCATCAACGCCGGAACGCTGCTCGGTCTCGACGACACCCCTGCCCACCTCGACGGCTACGGACCCATCGACGCAGACGCCGCCCGCGCACTGGCCGCCGACGGCGTCTTCCAACGTGTGTACACCCACGCCGCCGAGAACGGCGGATCAATCCTCGGCATCAGCGCTGTGCCGAACCGACCCGGCATCCCCACGGCCTGGATCGCCGAGAACGCCGACCGTGCGGCCACCACCTACACCCCCGGAATCGCACTCGCCCGCCGCATTCGTGCCCGCGACGGACTGTGCCGGTTCCCCAACTGCCAGGTCCCCGCCCGGAACTGCGACCTCGACCACATCATCCCCTTCGACCACGACCGCCCCGAAAGCGGTGGCCTCACCGTCGAACCCAACCTCGCGTGCCTGTGCCGACGCCACCACCGGCTCGAGACCGACGGCACCTGGTCCTACCGGCACACCGGCGCCGGCCATCTCGAATCGATCACCCCACGCGGCAAGACCGTCCCCACCGAACCCGAAGGCGCCGCACTCGCACTCACTCACACCACCAAGCGGATCCGCGGCATCGAACTGGTGACCCAACGCTCCCACGCCGAACACGACCTCGACTTCCTCATCGAACTCCACCGAAGACCACGATCCAGGAAGAAGACGCCGCAGCCGGACATGCGGCACTCGCCTGAAGAACCACCACCGTTCTAGGAATTGCCGCGCGCGACACGATCACAGGAACGGACGGGATGTGCGGCCAAGAGCTCGCGCGCCCGGTCGCGGGCCGCGTTGTACTCGTACCACACCGACTCATCCTCGACCTGTCGCGCGAGTCGGTACAGGGCACACGACCGTTCCGGCTCGGGCAGGCGATCGAGCGCGGGGACAGCGTCGACGGACAACGAACTGAGGTAGCTCACATCGATCCGACCTGTTTCGTCGAACCGCTCCACGTTCTTCCCGGCAACGTACGCATCCGGATCGATCACGGCGAGAAGGAGCACCCCGCCCACCGCGGACGCCAGGACGGCACGCGGCAGCCACCGCCCCGACAACCGCACACCCGCGGCGATCAACAGGGCGAACACCAACCCCAGCCACAATTCCGTCACCATCACCGTCACACGCAACCGGGTGTACCCGTACTGGTTCTCGTACAGCGACATTCGATGGATCGCCGACGCCACGATGACGAGCGACAACACGCAGAGAAGTCCGAGCAGCACCCGCACGAGGGTGCGGTCCACTGCGTCGACTCGCGCCGCCTTCCGAACCGCGACGGCGATCACCACCAGCGTCAGCGCGGTCACGGTGAGCAACTGCCAGAAACCCTGCCGGGCGTACTCCGCGTACGTGAGGTCTGCCGTGGTCAGCACGTGCGAGCTCCCGCCGAACAGCACGGTCAACTGGACGATGACGAACCCCAGGAACAGCAGATCCAGCA
This sequence comes from Rhodococcus jostii NBRC 16295, assembly GCF_001894825.1. Lineage (GTDB taxonomy): Bacteria > Actinomycetota > Actinomycetes > Mycobacteriales > Mycobacteriaceae > Rhodococcus_F > Rhodococcus_F jostii. The sequence continues at coordinate 3,143 of NZ_BCWY01000050.1, forward strand.
GCGCGAGCGGAAACGCCCACTCCCACCGGGCAACCGGGCGTCCCGGCTTCGGTGCGAAAGCGTCGACCCGCGGTGTTCGTCTCAACAGGTACGCGGCACCCAGGGTGCCCCCGCACACCACCACGCCGAGCACGAACCGCCCGAACGGATTCGACACGTGGACGGACGGTGCGGCCTTACCGAGCAACTCGGCGAAACCGGCGTCCGCGCTGGCGAACAGCGAACCGAACACCAGCAGCAGCACCGCACTGACGGCGGCGACACCCACAGCCCGGCCCACGGGCACCTTCCCGGTCGAATGCCACCGCCGCGCGCCCCGACGCGTCCACCGGACCACGCGCAGCGGGGTGAACCACAGCGCGAACGATCCGACAGCCAACCCGGTCCACGTTCGGCCGCCGACGAGGGCGAACGATCCGACCACCCAGCTCAGCGCCACACACACCGCTGCCAGCCACCCCGCACCGCGCACACCGAGCACAGCCAGCAGGGCGAGGGCGCCGAAAATCGCGGCGGCCTGCGCAGCCGACGGCATCGTTCTGCGCGTCGCGAACACCGCGACAGCCACGGCGGCGCCGGTCACCGCGTAGCCGAGCCCGACCACCGTGACCTGCAGCGTCAGTGCGGCGACCACGCCGGCCGCCACCGCCGCGAGCACGATCGGGCGGGGCGCCATCGACGTCCGGTCACGGCGCCACGCACGTCTCGGCCAGAAGTCGCCGGGGGTCGGCCTGGCGGGTTGCGGGGGTGCGATGGTCATGGTTCCCTCCCTGGTTGTCGCTGCCGGATGAAGGCAGGCGTCATCGCGGGACGTCGCGTCCCGATCGGTTGAACAGTGGTCAGGCGGCGGGCAGACTCACCCGGATACAGCAGCCGTCGGCCGTGTCGACGACCTCGATGCGGCCGTCGTGGAGATCCACCGCCCAGCGGGCGATGGCCAGGCCGAGGCCCGTCCCACCGTCCGTGGACCCGCCGCGGGTGAACCGTTCGAAGACCCGCGACCGCTCGCCGGGCGCGATACCGGGGCCGTCGTCCTCCACCTCGATGATCACGCCGCCGACATCCGGCCGGGCACGGACGATCACCCGGGTGCGTGCGGGACCGTGCCGAAAAGCGTTGTCCACGAGGTTCGCCACCACCTGATGCAGCCGCGCGGTGTCGGCGTCGGCCCGCAGATGCGGAGGCTGCACGTCGACGGTCACCGCCTGTGGCCGCCGCAGGTCCTCCGACTGCCGCACCACGTCTTCGAGGAACGGGCGGACCGCAAAGTTCTCCCGTTCGAGTTGCACCGCACCGCCCTCCACCCGCGACAGGTCCAGCAGTTCGGCGACGAGTCGGCCGAGACGCTCGGTCTGGTCGAGCGCCACCCGCATCCGGGCGGGGTCGGGGTCCTCGACTCCGTCGACGACGTTCTCGAGCAGCGCCTGCAGCGCCGAGATGGGTGTGCGGAGTTCGTGCGAAACGTTGCCGATGAGTTCGCGTCGATACCGGTCGGCGGCCTCGAGGTCCTCGGCCATCTGGTTGAAGGCGCGAGCCAGGTCCCCGATCTCGTCCCGCGACGTCGACCGCACCCGGCGTGAATAGTCACCGGTCGCCATCGCGCGGGCCGCTGTCGTCATCGCGCGGAGCGGTGACGTCATGCCGTGCGCGAGGATCTGGGTCACGGCCAACGACACCAGCAACGCCAAAACCAGCGCGTACCGGAACGGCCAGCGCGCGGTCACCCAGAACATCAGCGAAGCGAAGAACAGCGCCGCCACGACGAGAAGCCCGGTCTTCACCTTGAACGACCGCAGCGGGTCGAGAGGCCGGGGCATCCTGTCCAGGATGCGGCCCGCGCTCACCGCGCTACATCCAATGCGTAGCCGACTCCGTGGACGGTCCGGATCAGGTCGCCGCCGAGTTTTCGGCGCAGCGCCTTCACGTGACTGTCGACGGTCCGGCTACCGGCCCCGTCGCCCCAGCCCCACACCTCCGCGAGGAGGGACTCCCTCGTGATCGCCGCCCGCGGCCGGGAGGCAAGGTGGGCGAGGAGGTCGAATTCTGTTCGTGTCAGATGAATTTCGTCGGCGCCTCGCCGGACGCGCCGCTCCACCAGATCCACCTCGATGTCGCCGAACGACAATCCGTCCTGCTCGGTCGACACACTGTCGTGGGCACGCTCGGCCCGTCGCAGTAGCGCGTGCACCCGGGCCACCAGCACGCGCATGCTGAACGGCTTGCTCAGGTAGTCGTCGGCGCCGACACCGAGCCCGATCAGCATGTCCGTCTCGTCGGCACGCGCGGTGAGCATCAGCACCGGCACCGGCCGCGCCGCCTGGACGCGTCGGCAGACCTCGAGACCGTCGAATCCCGGCAGCATCACGTCGAGCACCAGCAGGTCGGGCGACGAGGACTCGCACTCCGCGACGGCGGCCGGACCGTCCGACGCCGTCACGACGTCGAAGCCTTCCGCGCGCAACCGCGCCGCCACCGCGTCGCAGATGGTCGCCTCGTCGTCGACGACGAGCACTCTTCGCTGGCTCATTCCCCGACTGTATTGCGCGCACGTGCGGATCCTGGTCGGAGCCTGTGAAGATTCTGTGCAGGTTTGCCCGCGGTTCCGCCGCGGGGTGGGGGATGCGCACCCTGGGGTGCCTGTCGAAAGCCTCGCGTCCGGCGCAAGCTTGGTCTATCGGCCCAGCTAGACACCCCAATCCACTGGAGGCACCCCATCGTCCACACCGCAACCCGCATCGCGATCGGCGCAACCGCCGCCCTCACGTTCTCCCTCGCAGGAGCCGCAGTGATCGTTCTTGCCGGTGGACATACCGAGGGGGCTCCGACCCCGAGCTCGGAGGGGGCCATCTCACAGCAACAGCCGGCTCCGGCGATCGCGCCGACCCCGAGTCGGATCGTCGTCGCAGACCCCGGCTATTCGGTGAGTCCCGGGTACTCGGCGGAGCCCGGCTATTCGACCGACATCGAACCCGCGGCGCCGGGACCGGGTGTCGTCCCGCCCATCGTGGCGGCACCTCCCATCGCCCGAGCACCGATCGCCCAGCCGCCGGTTGCCCAGCCGCCCGTCGTCGTCCAGCCGCCCGTCGTCGTCCAGCCGCCCGTCGTGATGGACCCGCCCGCCGTCGTCGAGCCGCCCGTCGTCGTCGAACCGCCCGTCGAGCCCGTTCACCCGCCGAAGGGTCCGTTCGAAGGACCGGGCCAGGTCGAGCCGGGTGTTCTCGATCCCGGACCCAATCCCTTCCCCGTCGGTGGCGGCCCGAAGCCCGCCCCGCCCGCGGCGGACCCGCAGACGCCCGGCGGAACCGGCCCCGTCGACGGCGGAACCGTCGTCGGCCCCTGATCACCGGAGGAAATTCACATCATGTCCCACACCAAGACCCGCATCGCGATCGAAGCAAGCGCGGTGTTCGCCCTCTCCGTCATCGGCGCGGCCGGGATCGCCGTCGCCGCAGGCACGGCGCCGCCGAGCTCCGACGTCGGTGTCTCCGAGGAGCACCCGGTTCCGGACTCGACGCCCGCCCCCATGAAGATCTTCACGCCCCCGTCCCTGCACGTCCCCTCGCCCGAACCGCCCGGATCATTCGACACCGCGTCGGTGGGCCCATTCGAACCAGCCTCCTGGCGGTAATTCCAGCGGCGGCTGCTGTTGTCGACCGTCCGGGGCCTCGACGAGTGCGTGGGCGGGTTCCGGCCACAGCGTCTCCACCCGCTCGGCGGCGTCGGCGAACACAGCGGAATCGAGGTCGGTCCGAGACTCCGGGACACCGAAGTAGGGCCACGCCGTGATCATCGACCACCGTTTCGGCGGCGGAAGGGGCTGAAGGAAGTACGTCTTGTCGCCGGTGATGGGCCCACCTCGGCCCGCACCGCCGTGCAGTCCGTCGGTCATGCGGGCACCCGGCAGGTTGGTGAACACGCTGCCGTCCGCGTACTCGACACCGAACAGAAACGGCCCACTGCTCCGCGGCGAACCGGGTTTGCCGAAGCCGAACATGTCGAGCAGCACCGTGGACTCCGGTCTGCGCGCCTGGATCGTGAATTCGACGCCGCAGCTGTACACGTGGACGTCGGTCAGCCACAGCACGAGGGCGTCGGTGCGGGCCAGCACGGTGTCGGCCGGCACGGAGACGGGGATTTCGTTCTCCGGGGTCGATTGGAATCGGATACCGGTCATGACGGTTGTTCCACCTCGACTTCTTCGGGTGTCTTGTCGTCCCTGAGCCCGCGCCAGCTGGGGTGCCGCAGTCTCCGCGAACCGGTCCAATCCATGAACCGCACCTCCGCCACCAGCGTGGGAGTCACCCACACGGCCCCCTTGCGGTCGGCGGTGGGAAGGTCTTCGACGAACGGGCTGGTATCGGTTTCGAGCGGCCGCAGGGTGGATGCGAGTTCCTTCAGGTCCCGTTCCGTGAAGCCGGTTCCGACGCGTCCGATATACCGCAGTCCGCCGTCCTCGGGGACACCGAGCAGCACCGACCCGATTCCGCTCGACCGCCCACCCTGACCGCGGCGCCACCCACCGATCACGGCTTCCTGTGTGCGCCAGTTCTTCACCTTGATCCAGCTCGACCCCCGCTTGCCCGGCAGGTACACGGATTCGCGGCGCTTGGCCACCACACCCTCCCACCCTCGGCCGCGGCTCTCGTCCAGCGCTTCCTGCGCGGACCCGAGCAGTTGCGGTGGAACCACCAGGTCGTCCACCTTCGCGGCCAGCGCCTCGAGGACGCGGCGCCGGTCGGTGTACTTCTTGCGCAGCAACGAGACCCCGTCGAGGTACAGCACGTCGAACGCGAGGAAGTGCGGTTCGTTGCCCTGCTGCAGCAGACCGAAGTTGGGTACACCCCGCTCGTCGAACGCGACCACCTCACCGTCGAGTACCACCTCGTGGTCCCCGAGCGACTCTGCCAGCCAACCCAATTGCGCGTAATCGTGGGTCTTGTCGTTGCCGGCCCGGCTCGTCAGCTTCACCTGCCCGCCGCTGATCTCGGCGATCACCCTGATGCCGTCCCACTTCCCCTCGAAAGCCCACTCCTCGGCGTCCAGCCCGTCGAGGGTGCCGGGACTCGCCAGCATCGGCGACAGCCCGCGCGGCAAATCGGACAACGAACCCGACCCGCCCGGGGTCTGATCCTTCATCAGATGCATCAGCCACTGATCGCCCTTGGTGCGGATCAACGCGAACCGGCCGTCCACCCGCTCGCCGTGCAACTGGACGATCACCTCGTCGTCCCGCCACTTCTCGGCGTCGTAGGTGCCCGTGTCCCAGATCGTCATCTCGCCGCCGCCATATTCGCCCTTCGGGATGGATCCCGAGAAGGTCAGGTATTCGAGCGGGTGGTCCTCGGTGTGCACGGCCAGCCGGTTCTCCCCCGTCGTCGTCGGCACGTTCTTCGGCACCGCCCACGACACGAGAACCCCGTCGCGTTCGAGCCGCAGGTCGTAGTGGAGACGCCGGGCGTGATGTTCCTGGATGACGAAACTGTTGTCTTCCCCCGGCCCCACCGTGTCCGGCATCGGCTCGGGCGTCCGCCCCGGATCACGCTTGCGGCGGTACTCGGCGAGGGCGGGGTCGTTCTCGATCGGCAGATCGAGTCCGTCCAGCAGGTCGCCGTCCGACTCCCACCGTTCGAGCACTTCCTCGAACCGCAGCTGACGCAGGTCGGGGTCGTCGAGTTCGTCCCAGCTGCGCGGCGCCGCGACATACGGCTGGGCCCGGCCCCGCAGCGAGTACGGGGCGATGGTGGTCTTGGACGGATTGTTCTGGCTCCAGTCGACGAAGACCTTGCCCGCGCGCACCGCCTTGGCCATGCTGGCGGTGACGAGTTCGGGCCGCAGCTTCTCCAGTCCCGTTGCCACCTGTTTCGCGACGGTCGACGCACCCGTCCCGGCCAGCTTCCGGTCGAGCGGCACGTACAGGTGAATACCCTTGCTGCCGCTGGTGACCGGGTACGCCGTCCACCCGAGATTTGCGACGAGGTCCCGCACGGCGCGCGCCACCTCCGCGCATTCGGCCAGCCCGACACCGGGACCGGGGTCGAGGTCGAAGACGATCCGGGTGGCGGCCCCCCGATGTGAGTGGTCGAACCGCCACTGCGGCACGTGCAGTTCGAGGGCCGCCTGCTGCCCCGCCCAGGCGAGGGCTGCCACGGAGTTCAGGAGCGGATAGTGCACGGACCGATCCGAATGCTCGAGCGCGCGGCGCTCCAACCATGCCGGCGCGGACGCCGCGAGATTCTTCTCGAAGAACGGCTCACTGTCCACCCCGTTGGGCCACCGTTTGCGGGTGGCGGGACGGTCGACGACGTGCGGGAGCATGGCGGGCGCGATCCGCGTGTAGTAGTCGATCACCTCGCCCTTCGTCGTGCCCGACTCCGGGTAGAGGACCTTGCCGAGATTGGTCAGGGACAGGCGATGTCCGTCGATCGTCACCTGGCGAGCACCCGCAGTCGGCACGCGCAACTCCCTCCGCCAATACATACATATTGTGCGCCGCGCGGCCTCTTCGGTGGCCGTATCGCTACCCGGCAGGCAAGATGACGGGGTGCCCCGAGGACGAAGGACAGCTCTTGCCGCCCTATCCGCTGCACTGACGCTGCTCGTCGGGTCCTGCACCACCGACTCGGCGTCGGAGGTCGACACCCAGGCCGAGGCGTCGACGATTCCCGAAGCGTTCACCAAACTTCCGTCCACCCGCGCGGTCGGCGACTGCGCCCCGGGCAGCGGCGTCACCGCCCGGGACGGCGTGTTCACCATCGCGACCGACAGCCCGTCGTACCAACCGTGGTTCGCCGACGGCGACCCGTCCAACGGCAAGGGCTACGAGGGTGCCGTGGCCCGGGAGGTGGTCGAGAAGCTCGGATACGGTCCGGACCAGGTGCAGTTCGAGACCGTCGCATTCAACGATGCGCTCGCGGCCGGTGCGAAGGACTTCGATTTCGCCATCGACCAGTTCACGATCGTCGACACCCGGCGCGAGACGGTCGATTTCAGTTCGCCCTATTACGCCGTCACACAGTCGGTGCTGGCGCTGAAGAATTCTCCCGCCGCGCGGGCCAAATCGCTCGCCGACCTCGCACCGTTCCGTCTCGGGGCGCAGGTGGGGTCCACGAGTTTCGACGCCATCACCCAGACCGTGCAACCCCGCCAGGCGCCGGTCAGCTTCACCACCACCGACGACGCCAAGGCCGCCCTGGCCGCGGGCGACATCGACGCGTTGGTGGTGGACATCCCGACCGGATTCCAGATCACCGCCAACGAGGTGAAGGACAGCGTCCTCGTCGGGCAGTTCCCGCGCCCCAACGCGGTCACCGAATTCTTCGGCCTCGTGCTGGAGAAGAACAGTCCACTCACTGCCTGCGTCTCCGCCGCCGTCGATTCCCTCTACGCCGACGGGACGCTGGACGCCCTTGCCGCCGAGTGGATCACCGACACCGGCGGCGCGCACGTCCTCGACTGAATCAGGCGTACAGCTCGACGAACGTCTGCAGGGACTTCTCGATGTCGCCCTTCAGTGCCTTCGCGACGCCCGAGCCGATGGGTCCGAACAGGGGTGCACCACCGAGTTCGATGGTGAACGCCACCTCGGAGGCGTCACCCTTCGCCTTGACGTCGAGCACCAGTCCGAGCTTCACGCCCCCCTTGCCGTCGCCCTTGAGGACGATCCGGTTGGGGGCGTCGTACTCCTTGATCGTCCACTTCACTCGGTTGCGCAGTCCCTTGACCGTTACGACGGAACTGATTTCGGTGCCCTCCGTGAGGGTCTCGGGGAGCTCGCCCCGCCAGCCGTCGTGGACGACGAACCACTGGTCGAAGTCCTGCAGATTCGACGCTTTGTCCCAGGTGTCCTGGGGGTTGAGAGGAACATCGGTCTTGACCGTCAGTTTCGCCATGGGGGCAGCCTAACGGCCTGTGAGTACTTGTTAACCGCGGGCGGTTGACAAGTACTCACAGGCCGAAGGCATCAGTGCGAGACAGCCTTCTCCACACCGACACCGGTGAGCGAACGGACCTCCATCTCGGCCTGCTTGGCGGGGTCCTCCGCCTTGCCGCGACCGATGTAGGTACCGCCGATGCCGAGCACGAATGCCAGCGGGATGGAGACAATGCCCGGGTTGGCCAGCGGGAAGAAGTCGAAGTCGGCGTTCGGGAACATCGACGACGGCTTGCCGGACACGGCCGGGGAGAACACGATCAGCAGGAGGCAGCTGATCAGGCCACCGTAGATGCTGAACAGCGCGCCGGTGGTGTTGAACTTCTTCCAGAACAGCGAGTACAGCAGCGTCGGCAGGTTGGCCGACGCGGCCACCGCGAAGGCGAGCGCCACCAGGAACGCGATGTTCTGGCCCATCGCCATGATCCCGAGGACGATCGACACGAGACCGATCACGACGACCGTGATCCGGGAGACCCGCACCTGCGACTCCTCCGACGCGTGTCCACGCTTGATGACGCTGGCATAGATGTCGTGAGCGAACGATGCGGACGCCGTGATCGCCAACCCCGCCACCACCGCGAGGATGGTTGCGAACGCGACAGCGGAGATGATCGCAAGGAAGATGGTGCCGCCCAGTTCGAACGCGAGCAGCGGCGCCGCCGCATTCTCCTTACCGGGTGCCGCGAGGATGACGTCGGGGCCGACCATCTTGGCCGCGCCGTAGCCGAGGACCAGTGTGAACAGGTAGAACGCGCCGATCAAGCCGATCGCCCACGTGACCGAGCGTCGGGCCTCCTTGGCGGTGGGGACGGTGTAGAAGCGCATCAGCACGTGCGGCAGACCCGCGGTGCCGAGGACCAGGGCGATGCCCAGCGAGATGAAGTCGAGCTTGCTCATCGCGCTGATGCCGTACTTGGCACCGGGAGCGAGGATGTCGCGGCTGGCGATCGCCTCGTTCGTGGAAGTGCTGACCGTCGCCTGCGCGTCGGCGAGCAGCTGGGAGAAGTTGCCGCGCACCGCGAACAGCACGAGGAAGAACATGACACCGGCACCGGCGACCAGCAGCACCGCCTTGACCATCTGGACGTAGGTGGTGCCCTTCATGCCGCCGACGAGGACGTACACGATCATCAGCACGCCCACGACCGCGACGACGATGCCCTGCCCGACCTTGCCGTCGATGTTCAGCAGCAGGGCGACGAGTCCGCCGGCGCCCGCCATCTGCGCGAGAAGGTAGAACAGCGAGACCACCAGCGTGGACAGCGCCGCGGCCATCCGGACGGGACGCTGCTTGAGGCGGAAACTCAGCACGTCCGCCATCGTGAAGCGGCCGGTGTTGCGCAACAGTTCCGCGACGAGAAGCAGGGCCACCAGCCAGGCGACGAGGAAGCCGACCGAGTAGAGGAAGCCGTCGTAGCCGTACACCGCGATGGCACCGGCGATACCGAGGAACGACGCCGCCGACAGGTAGTCGCCGGCGATGGCGAAACCGTTCTGCGGTCCGGAGAACTGCCCGCCGCCGGTGTAGAAGTCCGAGGCCTTCTTGGTGGTGCGGCTCGCCCGGATCACGATGGTCATCGTGATCACGACGAACGCCACGAAGATGGCGATGTTGAGGAGCGGGTTACCGACGTCGGTGGCGGCGGCGAGTGTGGTGATCACGTGAGCGGTCCTTCCAGCTCTTCGCGGATCGCGGCGGAGCGGGGATCGAGTTCCCGGTTGGCGAACTTCACGTACAGCGCGGTGATCACGAAGGTGGTCACGAACTGGCCGAGTCCGAGGATGATGCCCAGGTTGATGTTGCCGATCACCTTGGTGGCCATGAACTCGGGCGCGTACGTGGCCAGCAGGACGTACGCCGCGTACCAGGCGAGGAAGAACGCCGTCATCGGGAAGACGAAACTACGCAGGCGGTGACGCAACTCCTGGAACTCCGGGCTCGCCTGCATGTCTACGAAGGCTTGCGCATCAGGGGCTCGCCGCTTCTGCGGTGCGCCCTCGCTGAGGTCGGCTGTGGTCACTGCAGACTCCTTGGTCGTGTGAAGTGAACTGATTGCCGACGTTAGTGAGAGTTGAGTCACAGAAATAGGCTGTGGCGCCAGTCACACGGTGAGCTGCCGGACTGTGCGCCGAACGGTCACCCGACCGCGACAAGCGGCTCCGCCGCCCGTGCGTGCTCGAGGAGTGCAGGGACTCGTCAAGCACTCACGGGGAGCGGAGCTCCCTCTCCCGGTCGGAGCCGACTCCGAGCCGCTCGGGGGCGTGCATGCGGGTGAAGATCCGGCCGACGTCGGCGGGAATCTGACGCCTGGTCACCTTGCTGACCAGCACCATCGTGACGAAGGCCAGCGGAACGCTGACGGCGGCCGGGTACGCGACCATCGCCGCCGGCCAGCCGTTCCAGGCGTCGTCGGTGAACCCGCCGAGCACCGAGACCCCGGCCGCGCAGCCGGCGACGAGTCCGCCGGCCACCATCCCGGCGCCCGCCCCGGCGGCGGTCAGACCACGCCACCAGATGCCGAGCACGAGCAGTGGGCAGAGGGTCGACGCCGCCACCGCGAACACCAGCCCGACCGTGCGCGACAGATCCAGCGACGTCACCGCCAGCGACAGGACCAGCGGCACAACCCCGGCCAGGACGGCGGCGATCCGGAAGTCCCGGATCCGCCCGCGCAGGACGTCGGTGCTGAGCACCCCGGCGATGCTGACGAGTAGGCCCGAGGACGTGGACAGGAACGCGGCGATGGCCCCGGACGCCACGAGCGCGGCGAGGAGTTGCCCGGCCCAACCGGAGATCACGGAGCCGGGCAGCAGCAGGACCGCGGCGTCGGACGTGCCGGTGATGAGCAGCTGCGGCACGTACAACCGCGCGAACACCCCGAGGAGCGTGGGGAACAGGTAGAACACGCCGAGCAGTCCGACCACCGCCAGCGACGTCAGCCGGGCGGCCCGGCCGTCGGGGTTGGTGTAGAACCGGACGAGAACGTGCGGCAGCCCGAGCGTGCCGAGGAACGTGGCGAGGATGAGCGAATACACCTGGTACATCGGGTGTTCGCCGCCGAAGCCCCAGCCGGGGGCGATCCAGTCGGCGTTGTCGGCGGGCGCGCCCGCGACGACGGGCACGGGGGCGCCCGCCTCGAGGATCATCGTCGTGCCCTCGCCGAGGTGGTGCTCGCCCGGCTCGAGGAGAACGTCACCGGTGGCGTGGACCCCGTCGATCGTCCCCGACCCGCCGACGGTCACCGGTTCGGACACCTGCACGACGACGTCGGTGGTGATGTCGACGGTGGTCTGCTCGCTGACGGTGGGCGGTGCGTCGGACCCCAGTTCGTGCTCGTCGGCGAAGAAGTACACCGACAGCACCAGTGCGGGGATCGCGACCGCGGTGAGTTTCAGCCAGTACTGAAAGGCCTGCACGAACGTGATGGACCGCATGCCGCCGCCCACCACGTTGGCGATCACGATGACCCCGACGACCACGGCCCCGACCCAACTGGGCACGCCCAGAAGGATGTTCAGCGTCAGTCCGGCCCCCTGGAATTGCGGGACGAGGTACAGCGCGCAGACGACGGCGACGACGAGCATGGCGAGTGTGCGGAGCCGGCGGGAGCCGAGCCGGAACTCGGCGAAGTCGGGCACCGTGTACGCGCCGGACCGTCGCAGCGGCGCCGCGACGAAGAGCAGCAGTCCGAGGTAGCCGGCCGTGAACCCGATCGGGTACCAGAGGGCGTCGGCGCCGTACTTGGCGATCAGGCCGGCGACTCCGAGAAAGGATGCGGCCGAGAGGTACTCGCCGGAGATCGCGGCGGCGTTCCACCGGGGGCCGACGCTGCGGGACGCGACGAGGAAGTCGGAGGTGGTGCGCGCCAACCGCACTCCGTAGATGCCGATGGCCACCGTCGCGACCGCGGCCGCGGCGAGTCCGGCCAGGGTCAGCCAGGGTATGGGTTGGTCGGTCACGGGACGCTCAGTCGTCCACCAGGTCGGCGAATTCCTGCTCGTTGCGCTCCGCCTGGCGCACGTAGATCCAGCCGGTGGTGAGCAGCACCGGGTACACGAGCACCCCGAGCACCACCCACGGCAGCCGGATCCCCAGCACCGACACGTCCGACAGTGCCGGGAACAGGAACATCACGAGCGGCACCGCGCACAGCAGGCACGCCGCGAGAAGCGCGAGCCGGATCGCCAGCCCCAGCTGGGTGCGCACGAGCCCGCGGATCATGGCGTCCCCGACCTCGGTCTGTTCCTGCACCTCGACGCGGGTGCGGACGATGCGCGCCCCGCGGCGCTGCGCGAGCACCACGCGTTCCCGCTGCGGTCCGCGCTCCGGGGAACTCATCGCGCCGTCCACGACTGTTTCGGCGCCCGGACCAGCCGGTCCTTGAGCATCCGGGTGTGCCTGCGGCTGACCGGCAGTTCGACGGGCGGGTGGTCGCCGTGCGGGCGCAGGCACACGACGAGCCCGTTGCCGACGGTCCGGATTCCGGTCACGAGGGGCAGCGCCACGAGGTACGAGCGGTGCACCCGCAGGAACCCGGCGTCCGCCCAGCGGGTCTCCAAGGCCGAGATGGGGATACGGACGAGGTGGGAACCGTCCGCGGTGTGCAGGCGCGCATAGTCGCCGTCCGCTTCGACCCACTCGACGGACGATCGGTGGACCAGGGTGGTGACGCCGCCGAGTTCGACCGGGATAACCTCGTCGGCCTGCGCTGTGGGCGCGGTGGCCCCGCTGCGCCGCCTGCGGCCCTCGACGATGCGGCGCACGGACTCCGCGAGACGCTCCTCGCGCAGGGGTTTGAGCAGATAGTCGACGGCACCGAGGTCGAAGGCGGCGACGGCCCGGTCGTCGTGGGCGGTCACGAACACCACCTGCGGCGGGGACGCGAAGTTCGCGAGGATCCCGGCCAGTTCCAGACCGTCCAGTCCGGGCATGTTGATGTCGAGGAAGACGGCGTCGATGTCGCCGTCCCGCAGGATGCGCAGCGCCGTGGTGGCATCTCCCGCGGTGCGGATCTCCCCGACCGCGTCCTGGGCGCGCAGCAGGAACGCCAACTCGTCGAGGGCGGGTTTCTCGTCGTCGACGGCCAGCACGGTGAGGGGCGCGTCCGGGGCCATGTCGTCAGTGTGGTTCACAACGACAGCAATCGTCCCACGGACCCCTCACGTTCACGCCGAGATCCCCCGCCGGAATTTGGGGACGCGCATGCTCACCTTCGTCCCCGCCCCGGGTGCGGTTTCCACCACGAGCCCGTAGTCGTTGCCGAAAGCGGCGCGCAATCGGTCGTCGACGTTGGCGAGCCCGACGTGCGCCGCCTCCTTCACCCCCGACGATTCGGCCACCGCGTCCAGCGACCCCGACCGCAGCAGTTCGGGGTCCATGCCGACCCCGTCGTCCTCGACGCTGATCACGCAGTCGGTGCCCTCGTCTGCGGCGACGATGCTGACGGTCCCCCCGTTCGGATTGCCGGCGATTCCGTGCCGCACCGCGTTCTCGACCAGCGGTTGCAGCGCGAGGAACGGCAGCACCACGTTGAGCACCTCGGGCGCCACCTGCAACTTCACGGCGAGGGCGTCGCCGAAACGGGCACGTTCGAGGGTGAGGTACCGGTCGATGTTGCGCAGTTCGTCGGCCAGCAGCGTGTACTCGCCCGCCGAACGGAACGAGTAGCGCGTGAAGTCGGCGAACTCGAGGACCAGTTCGCGGGCGCGGTCGGGGTCGGTGCGGACGAACGAGGCGACCGTGTTCAGCGCGTTGTAGATGAAGTGGGGGCTGATCTGCGCGCGCAGGGCCCGGACCTCGGCGCGGTCGAGCCGGGCGCGGGACGCGTCGAGGTCGGCGAGTTCGATCTGGCTGCACGCGTACCGGGCGACTTCGGTGACGGCGCCGAGCATGCCCGGGCCGGGGTCTTCGGTGGTGACGATGCCGAGCACGCCGACCACCCCGGTGGCCTCGATGAGCAGCGGCTGGGCGATCAGGGCCCGGACCGCGTCGTCGCCCGTGCCGCGGACGAGGCCGCCGTACGCGACGAGCACCCGGCGCTCCCCGTCGACCGCGCGGGCCGCCGCGTCGCGCAGTTGTTCGGTCATGGCCTCGTGCGGTCCGGTCCACGCGAGCAGGTCACCGGACGCGTCGAAGACCGCCAGGGCCTGCGCCCCGGTCAGCTGGCGCAGGTGCGGGGCGGCCTCCTCCGCCGACGTCTCGTCGAGGCCCCTCCGCAACGGCCTCGCCGCCAGCGACGCGGTGTGCAGCGTGGTGTGGACGGCGCGTTCCGTCGGCGTCGTCAGCTCGCGCCGGGCACGCAGCCACACGGCGGTGAACGCGACGACGGGGATGAGAACGAGCAACGCGACCACGGCGAGGACGGTTCCGGTCATGCGCCGGCGTCCAGTCGAGCGATCAGCGTCTTCGACGCGACGGTGCGGTAGGCGTCCTCGACGATGTCGGCGACGTCGTCCCAGTTCTGCGGGACGTCGAGGTACACGCCGATCCACCCGCGGCCCCCGACGTACGGCGGGACGAAGAACCTTTCGGGGTCGCGTTGCACCCAATCCTGCTGCGCTCCCGGCGGAGCCGCCGCCCAGAACGACACCCGGTCGTCGTGGTGGCGGTCTGCGAGGGTCGCGAACTGCGGCGCCTTGCGGACGAACCACGCCGGTTCGCCATGGCTGACCCGCTCCGTCGCCTCCGGCAGTGCGAGACACAGCACCCTCAGCCGGTGGAGATCGGCGTCGTTCACGGTGTTCCTCCCTCGGCACACGTGTCCGGCGCGGGGACGCCGGCGAAGCGGTCGGCGATCCACTGCACCGCGCCGGGGACGGATCGTCCGTCGGCGTGCCCCTGTTCGGGGTCGGATTCGAGCTCGACGACGTCGCCGAGCGCGCACGCGTTGTCGACGGCCCGCGAAGTCCATTGCGGCAGAATGAGGTTGTCCCGCTCCCCCACCACGACGAGCATCGGACCGCCCGCGCCCGTCTTCGGCAGGGCGATGTCCTCGAGCCATCCGCGCATGCGCTCGGCGTCGGCCTCTGTCCGCGGACCGGTGTCGCCCGGGGTGAGTTGGGTTGCCACCGTCCACTTCTCGGGGAGTTTCGCGGCGACGCACGCCAGCGTGACGTCGGGGGTGGCGGCGAGCGCTCCGCGCATGTAGTCGTCCGGATTCAGCTCGGGGTGCACCACCCCCAGTCCCTCCAGCAGATACGGCAGGAACATCTTCTGCGGCAACGACAGTGGATCGACCGTCCCGTCGACGAAGATCCCCGACAGATCGGCGGCGGGCGACAGGTTGGCCGAGCCGACGAAGTCGAGTCCGTCGCCGTACCCGTCCGCGTGCTCGGCCGCCGACCACGACGCCTGACCGCCCTGCGACACTCCGATCGCCGCCCAGCGTGTCGACGCCTCGGGCACCACGTTGCGCGCCGCCCGGACCGCGTCGATCAGGTCGTAGGCCGCCGTGTCCGGTTCGAGGTAGGGATGCGGTCCGTCGGTGCCGAGCCCCTGGTAGTCGGTGACGGTCACGACGTAGCCCCGCTGCAGCAGCGGCCGGACGAGGTTCGTCGTGCCCAGCAGCGTCGGCGAGGACGAGGGGGCGCATTCGTCGGTGACGCCGGTGGTGCCGTGTCCGACCGTGACGACGGGCCACCCGCCATCCGGTGCGGGACCGGCGGGAGAGAAGACGGTGCCCACCACGTCCGCGCCGCCGCCGTCGACACCCGACGTCGACCGGTAGACGACCCGGGTGGTCGTGGCCCCGAGCGCGGTGACCGCCCCGTCGATGTCGGGGACGGGCTCCCGGCTGATCAGCGCGCCCCGCTCGTCACCCGTCGGAGCCGGGGACACGGGCGGTGTGTGGGGCGCGGCCACCGACGTCGTGGGAGACGGACTCGGGGACGCCTCGTCGGTGGCGCAGGCGGTCAGCGACACGACACCGGCGAGAGCAACCAGGGCGATGCGTACCGGACGCACACTCATCTCGCACCTCATTCGCGACGTCTCCGCACCCGCTCCTCGGCTGCTGCCTCCTCCACATCGAGGCTTTCCAACACGCTACGCATCACTTCGTCGTCGAGGGTGCCCGCGTCGCGGGCGGCGATGATCGCCTCCCGTTGCGCGCGCAGGGCCGCGCGCCGGTAGTGGTCGAACAGCGCTCCGGCTCGCTGCTTCTCCGCGGCGTCCTCCGCCTCCTCGGCCTGGAGCCGGGCCCTCATAGACCGCCGCACCCGGTCGAGGATGTCGATGACCTCCGACCGGTCGATTCCCTCCGGTGGGTGTTCGGCGAAGTCGACGAGCGCGTGTTCGCCCGCGTCCCGGGAGATCGCGCGAGCCAGCTTCACCTGCTCCTCTTCGCGTTCACGTTCGCCGGGATCCGCCAGGTCGAGCATGCGGATCAGCAGCGGCATGGTGGCGCCCTGGATCAGCAGCGTGCCGACGGCCACGACGAACGCGATCGCCTGGATCACCTCCCGCCCGGGAAACGGTTGACCGCTCGCGATCACCACGGGCACACCGGACGCGGCGGCGAGCGTGACGACCCCGCGCATTCCCGCCCACGACACGACGAGACTCTCCCGCCACCCGAGTTCCACCGAACCGCCCGGCGTCCTGATCGCGAGCCCGACCCGGCGGCGGAGCCAGTGCAGCAGAATCCACGCCGGCCGGATCGCCATGACCACCGCGAGAACCGCGAAACCGTAGAAGAAGACGTGGTGCACCGGCAGGCCCTGGTCGCGGACGTCGTCGATGACGAATCTCAGTTGCAGTCCCATGTAGGCGAACACGAACATCTCGAGCAGGAGGTCGACGCTCTCCCACAGCGACCGCTCCTGGATGCGGGTGGCGACGGAGGCGTCGGTGGCCTTGTGCCCCATCAGGAACCCGGCGGCGACCACGGACAGCACACCGGACGCGTGCACCTCCTCGGCAGCGAGGTACGCGACGAACGGGAGCATCAGCCCCAGCACCGTTTCCAGCGGTGAGTCGTACATGCGGTGGCGCACCCACTCGACGATCTTCGCGAGCACCAGCCCGATCAGCACTCCGCCGACCACCTCGTAGACGAAGAACACCAGGGGGTGGACGGGGATCTTCGCGCCGACGACGGCGGAGACGGCGACGGTGAAGAGGGTCAGCGCGGTCGCGTCGTTGACGAGTCCCTCACCGGTGAGGATCGCGATCACGCGGTTCGGCAGGCCGAGTCTGCGTCCGACGGCGACGGCACTGACCGCGTCCGTCGGCGCGACCACCGCACCGAGGACCAGCGCCGCGCCGAGCGTGAGTTCGGGGACCAGCCAGTTGGAGAAGAAGGCCACCCCGACAGCCGTCGCCAGGACGGTGAAGATACCCAGCCGGAGAATCGGTGCGAGGTGACGCCGGAACGTTGCCACCGAGAACTTGAGAGCCGCGGAGTACAGCAGCGGCGGCAGCACCACACCGAGAATGGCTTCCGGGTCCAGTTCGAGCCGCGGCATCCCGGGAATGAACGACGCCACCGACCCGATGGTGACGAGGACGAGCGGGGCCTGCAGATCACGGCGCTTCGCGAAACTCGTCACGGCGATGGCCGCGATGATGACGAGAAGTACCAGGACGCCGTTCACGACACCGATTCTGCCGCGCCGGCCCGCCGTGCGCGGGTCAACTCCGAAGACGCGCGTGGGCCCCGGTCCGGAAACCGGGGCCCACGCGCGTCTGTGTGAGAAGTGTTCACTCCTTCGGAGGAACAGCCTTCTTCGCCGCGTCGGCGGCCTTGTCGATCTTGTCGCTGTACTTGCCGCCGGTCTTGCTGTCCGCGACGTCGGCAGCCTTGTCGATGGCGCCGTGAACCTTGTCCGCGTTCTGCGAAGCGGCTTCCTTCCCCTTGCCCAGCAGGCCCTTCAGTGTGTCGACGAAACTCATCGTTCTTCCTCCTCCGGTGCATGCGCACGCACTTGCCGAGCGAGCTCGATCACTCGCCGTGCACCCAGTCTCACAGCATTGACTCGGCGACGCCAACCGTTCGAATCGTCGCGAGCCGTAGTCGCTTCAGTGCACGCCCGGCAGATCCTCGGGTGCCGCGAACAGCCGACGGTGCTCACCGTGCAGGCGGCCCGTCACCCACCAGGCGATTTCGACGAGAACCACTCCCACGAACCCGCACACGAGCGCGGAGGTGGTGGCGCCGACGTTGGTCGGATCGAGTTTGAAGAACTCGCGGGTGAACGGCAACGCGAACAGGATGAGGTATCCGGCGACGGATCCGAAGATCAGCACGAGCTTCCACCACACGTACGGCCGCGCCACCACCGCCAGCACCCACAGCGCGATCATGATGAGCGTGATCAGTGCCGATGTGCCCGCCTGCACCTTCTGCGTCTCCGTCTGATCCGGGCCGGCGTAGACGAGAAGATACGAAATGAACGTCGTGACACCGATGATCACACCCGACGGGACGGCGAGGCGCATCACGCGTGGCACGAATCCGGAGCGGGCCCGCTCGTTGTTCGGGGCCAGCGACAGGATGAACGCGGGAATGCCGATGGTGAACCAGGCGGCGATCGTCACGTGCCGCGGCAGGAACGGATACGGCACGGGCTCGAAATGGAAGATCTGCGACAGCACACCGGTAATGCCGATGAGGAACGCCAGGAGCACCGAGTACACGGTCTTGGTGAGGAACAGGTTCGACACCCGTTCGATGTTGCCGATCACCCGGCGGCCCTCACCCACGACGTAGGGCAGGGTGGCGAACTTGTTGTCCAGCAACACGATCTGCGCGACCGCACGGGTCGCGGGGCTGCCCGAGCCCATCGACACCCCGATGTCGGCGTCCTTGAGGGCCAGGACGTCGTTGACGCCGTCGCCCGTCATCGCGACGGTGTGGCCGCGAGACTGCAGCGCCCCCACCATCTCCCGCTTCTGATCGGGCCGCACCCGGCCGAACGTGGTGGACGTCTCGAGAGTCTCGGCGAGGGCGTCGCGGTCGGCGGGCAGTTCGCGGGCGTCGACGGGCCGGTCGCCGCCGGGCAGTCCGAGCGACCCGGCCACCGCACCGACCGACACGGCGTTGTCCCCCGAGATGACCTTCACCGTGACGTTCTGACTCGCGAAGTACTCGAGGGTGTCGCGGGCGTCGGGGCGCACCCGCTGCTCCAGGATCACCAGCGCCCGCGGCGTGATCACGCCGGGCGCCGCCGGGTGGTCGACCGGGACGTCGCCACTGCCGAGCAGCAGCACCCGCAGCCCCGACGACCCCACGTCCTCGGCCTGCCGGGCCATGTCGCTGCCCGGGTCGAGCAGGACGTCCGGCGCACCGAGAACCCAATTGCCGTGGGCTCCGTACGACTGACCACTCCACTTCTTCGCCGAGGAGAACGGCGCCTCCGCGGTGGCCTCACCCCACCCGGGGTCGTCGGGAAACGCCTCCTTGATCGCGAGGACGCTGGCGTTCGGCCGCGGATCGGACGCGGCCATCGCGGCGAGCGCCGCGCGGGACGGTTCGGTGTCGGCGGAATCGGCGCAGCGCAGTTCGGCCAGCCGCATGCCGTTCTCGGTGAGTGTTCCCGTCTTGTCGGCGCACACCATGTCGACGCGGGCCAGACCTTCGATGGCGGGCAACTCCTGTACGAGACACTGCCGCTGACCGAGACGGACCACGCCGACCGCGAAGGCGATCGACGTCATCAGCACCAGCCCTTCGGGCACCATCGGCACGAGCGCGGCCACCATCCCGCTCAGCGCAGGCCGGATCGATTCCCCGCTCGAGAACAACTGGTTGTAGATGATCAGCAGACCCGCCGGAATCATCAGATACGTGATGAATTTCAGGATCTTGTCGATGCCGCTGCGCAGTTCGGAGTGCACGAGCGTGAACTTGCTGGCCTCGTCCGCGAGTGTGGCGGCATACGCATCGCTTCCGACCTTCGTGGCGCGGTAGCAGCCGCTGCCGGAGGCGACGAAACTTCCCGACAGCACCTGCTGACCGGCGTCCTTGTGCACCGGGTCGGCCTCACCGGTGAGGAGGGACTCGTCGACGTCGAGGGACGCCGCCTCCACCACCACACCGTCGACGACGATCTGGTCGCCGGCGCCGAGTTCGATGATGTCGTCGAGCACGACCTCCCGCGGCGCCATCGCGACGGCCACCCCGTCGCGGCGCACCACGGGTTTGGTCTGGCTGACGATCGCGAGCTTGTCGAGAGTCCGCTTGGCCCGCACCTCCTGGATGATGCCGATGCCACTGTTGGCGATGATCAGGAGGCCGAACATGCCGTCGATGATCGAACCGGTGGCCAGCACGATGAGCAGGAGGACACCGAGGATCGCGTTGATCCGGGTGAACACGTTGGCGCGCACGATGTCGCGCACCGATCGGCTGGCGCGGTCGGGAACGTCGTTGGTCTTGCCGGCCGCCACCCGCTCCGCCACCTGGGCGGCCGTCAAACCTTCCACTGCGACGACTGCAACGCTCTCGGTGCCGGTTTCGTCGTATGCCATGGTCAAAGGCTACGCAACGGGGCTCGGCTCCGAGGGGATGCGCGCCGGACTCAGCCCAGGGCTGTCCACCACGGCGTCTGGGCCGCCGGCTTCAGCGCGTCGATGCGCTGCCCGGGCATCGGCACGGCCACCGCGGTGCCCGTCTCCTCCGCGGCCGCGAGCAGCCGGACGATCGGCTCGGACCACGTGTGGAACGCGAGATTGAACGTGGCCCAGTGCACCGGCACCAGCAACCCGCGGGTGGCGTCGCCGCCGTTCAGATCGGTGTGGGTCTGCACCGCCTCTTCGGGGTTCATGTGGATGTCGGGCCACCGCGGGTCGTAGGCGCCGACGGGCAGGAGGGTGAGGTCGAACGGACCGTACCGGCGGCCCAGGTCGGCGAACCGGGGCGTGTACCCGCTGTCGCCCCCGAAGAACACCTTCCGGTTCGGCCCGGCGAGCACCCACGACGCCCACTGCGTGGTGTTGCGCACCAGCCCGCGGCCGGAGAAGTGCCTGGCCTCGGTGCACGTGAGTGTGAGCTCGCCGAGAGTGGTCGACTCGTCCCAGTCGAGTTCCACGATCCGCTCCTCGGGCACCCGCCACTGACGCAGGTGCGCTCCGAGGCCGACCGGGACGACGAACGGCGCCTTCTGGGTGGCGGCGAGTTGCTGCACGGTCGCCATGTCGAGGTGGTCGTAGTGATCGTGCGAGATGACGATCGCGTCCAGCACGGGCAGGTCGGCCAGCGGCACGGGAGTCGGGTGCATGCGGGACGGGCCGAGAATCGCGGACGGCGACACCCGCCGGCTCCACACCGGGTCGGCCAGCACCCGGTACCCGTCGACCTCGACGAGCACACTCGAATGGCCGTACCAGGTGACCGCGGCGTCGGCGGCCTCGACGGGCGCGAGGGGCGTCGCGAGCGGGATCGGCCTGCGGGGGCGTCCCGCCGAGCCGCGCGTGATCAGTGCCTTGAAGATCCCCGTCTCCGCGCCGGGCAGCATCGTGCTGCCCGGATCGGTGTTGTGGAACTGACGGTCGCGGTACCGCGGCGACGTCGCGGCGTACGGACGAACCTTGGCGCGCGACGCGCCGATCTGCGCGGGAAGCCCCCACGCAGCCCGCGTCAGCCACCCGAGGGTGGCGGTGGCCAGAACAGTCGTCACAGCGCTCTTCGCTTTCACCCCGACAACTGTAACCACGCGTGCGGGAAAGGTGCGCCGAGCGGGCTACTGACCGCGGAAGACCGGAGGACGCTTCTCCGCGCGGGCCGTGCGCGCTTCCTGCGCGTCGTAGCTCTTCCACGCGGCATGCAGGGCCGCGAGCTGCTCGGGCGGCGGCGGGCTCTGGGTGCCGTCGTCGTTGAGCACCATCTTGAGGTGTTGCAGCGACAGCGGGGCGAGACGAGCGATCGAATGTGCCCACTGCTGCGCGACGGCGAGGTCGCCGCGCTTGTTGGCGAGGCCGTGCGCCAGCGCCTCGTCGGCCCCGACCTCTTCGGCGCCGAGCAGGATGGTGCGCGCCGGTCCGCCGCCGATCAGGGCTGCCAGACGGTGCACCGTCCAGCGGTCCACCGAGATCCCGAGCTTCGCGGCCGGGATGGCGAAACGCGCCTCGGGGGCGACCACCCGCAGATCCGCGGCGAGCGCCAGCTGGCTGCCCGCGCCGATCGCGGGACCGTTGATCGCGGCGATGACGGGGACGGGCACCGAGTCGATGGTGTGCAGCATCTCGAGCAGGGTGTCGGTGAATCCGTCGGCGTACACGTCGCCCGACAGGTCGGCACCCGCGCAGAACGCGCTGCCCTGCCCAGTGAGGACGATCACCCGCGCGCCGTCGGTGACGGATTTCTCCGTCTCCTCCCGCAGGAGTTCGCAGATCTCGGTGTTCAACGCATTGCGGCGGTCGGGGCGTTGCAGTTCGAGGGTGAAGACGTCGCCGTCACGACCCGTCCCGATCATGTCCACTCGCTTTCTTCGTGATTGCAGTCCACTGACGAATTCTCCCCTGCCCACCCGACTGGACAGCTGTCAGCCAACCACAGCCGAATCCGCCGGAACACACGAGGCTCTCCGGTAGTTGTGAGGGTGGAGGTGAGGACCGGCATGAACAGTGATGTGGACGTGGCCGTGATCGGCGCGGGACAGGCAGGGCTCTCCGCTGCCTATTATCTGCGCCGGTTCGGGGTGGAACCGGAGTCGGGATTCGTGGTTCTCGATCACGCGCCGGGGCCCGGTGGCGCGTGGCAGTTCCGGTGGCCGTCGCTGACGCTGAGCACCGTCAACGGTGTCCACGACCTCCCGGGCCTCGGGTTCGCCGAGACGGTCGGTGTCGATCCGGGCGACCCCGAGGCCGCACTGGTGCACGCCGCGAAGGCGGTTCCCCAGTACTTCGCGACCTACGAGAAGCAGTTCGGGTTGCCGGTACACCGGCCCGTGCACACGCGGGTGGTGTGCGCACGCGGCGAGCGTCTGCGGATCGAAACCGACCGCGGCGCCGTGACGGTGCGCGGCCTGATCAACGCCACGGGCACGTGGGAGCGCCCGTTCATTCCGCGGTACCCCGGCGCCGAATCGTTCACCGGCCGCCAGGTGCACACCAAGGACTACTCGTCGGCGAAGGACTTCGCGGGGCAGCACGTTCTCGTCGTCGGCGGCGGCATCTCGGCGGTGCAGTTGCTGGACGAGATCTCCCGTGTCACCACCACCACGTGGGTGACGCGGCGGGAACCCGAGTTCCGGGACGAGCCGTTCACACCCGAGATCGGCCGCGCCGCCGTCGCTCTCGTCGAGAATCGGGTGCGCCGCGGCCTGCCGCCGGGGTCGGTGGTGTCGGTGACAGGTCTGCCGGTGACGCCGGCGATCCGCGCCGCCCGTGAACGCGGGGTGCTGGCGCGGCAACCGATGTTCAGCGGGATCACCCCGGACGGCGTGCGGTGGGCCGACGGCCGCGAACTGAAGGTCGATGTGATCTTGTGGTGCACGGGGTTTCGCAGTTCCCTCGATCACCTCGCTCCGTTGCGTCTGCGCGGGCCGGGCGGCGGAATCACGATGACGGGACGCCTGGCCACCCAGGTGGCGTCGGATCCGCGGATCCATCTCGTGGGCTACGGCCCGTCGTCGTCGACGATCGGCGCGAACCGGGCCGGGCAGGCCGCGGCCCGCGAACTCACCCGCCACCTGAGCCTGCCGACAGGATCGGCGCCGGTTACTTGATCAGGGACGCGATGAACGCGGCCTGGTCGGGACCGGCCTGGTACATGCTGCCGAAGTGACCACCGGAGTACACCCGGTAGTCGAGATCCGTACCGGCCGTCCGCATCTCGGAGACGAGCTTCTCCGTCAGCGGGAGCGGCACCGACGCGTCGGTGACCCCCTGCACCAGCAGCAGCGGACGGTCGTAACCCGCGACCGGAACCTCGAGGTATTCGCGTAGCGCGTCCTGCAGCGCCGGGACGTCGAGTGCCCGCGACAGCATCTGCGCCACCGACACGGTACCGGTCATGGCCGCGAACTGCCGGAACGGCACTTCGGGGGCCGCGTCCACGAACTGCTTGCCGACCGGGGTGAGGTAGCTGTCGATGTCGAGTTGCGGGTACGCGTCCCGGACCCCGGCGATCAGGTACGACATGTACACGGTGAGACCGGCGAGACCTTGCGGCGGAAACCAGGGTCCACTCCAGTTCGACACCATCTCGATGTTCGACGGCACACCGTTCGCGACGGCCCCGCGGTAGTCGAGTTCCGGCGCGTACGTGGTGGCGGCGTGCGCCGCGAACACCGCGGCCTGCCCGCCCTCGGACAGTCCGACGACCATCCACGTGGCGGACAGGTCGGGGTCGACCGCCCTGGCTGCGCGCACGGAGTCGACGACGCTGCGTCCGGCGACCTTCCCGTCGAGATACGGCGGGACACCGGGGGTGCCCAGGCCCACGTAGTCGGTGGCGGCCACGGCGTACCCGAGTTGCAGCCAGCTGCTCACGTAGTCCGAGGACTGGGGGTCGACCCCCGTGACCGAGGGAGCATCGGCGTCGGAGTTCCCGACCGTGCCGTGTGCCCACGCGATGACGGGCCAGCCTCCGGGAGGTGGTGCACCGGCCGGCACGAACAGCATCCCCGTGCACGGGGTGATGCCGTGGCGGTCGGTCGTCAGGTAGGTCATCCGGTACGCGCTGCCGGTGCCGCGCAGCCAGAGTTCGGCCGGCAACTCGGACGAGTCGACGACGGCGCCGGGGGTCGATCCGGCCCGCAGAGGATCCGCACCGACAGTTGGTGCCCACAGCACGCTGACCAGTGCGAGCAACGCCACGATGCGCCACCACCTCCGCACTACTCAACGGTAGCTGGGCGGGGGTGGCGCAGTACTGTGAATCGTCCACCCGCAGGGGAAGGGCGGACGAAACAGACGGGGAGCAGAAAAGACATGAGCGACGACGGCCCGATCCTGGCTCCCGGCGACACGTGCTGGCAGGTTGCCCACGCCGATCGTCTCGCGTGCATCGTCGACGCGGCCGACTACTTCCGCCACGCCAAGTCCGCGATGCTGCAGGCCCGCCGGCGCATCATCCTGATCGGCTGGGACTTCGACACGAGGATCAAGTTCGAACCGCACGAGAAGACGCTCGACGGCCCGAATCGGCTCGGCAAGTTCCTGGCGTGGCTGACGCGGGAACGCCCGGATCTGGAGATCTACCTGCTCAAGTGGAACATCGGCGCGTTCGCCGCGATCGGGCGCGGCATGACGCCGATCTTCGTGGTGAACTGGGTGACGGACCGCCGCCTGCACTTCGAACTCGACGCCGCCCACCCGGTCGGCTCGGCGCACCACCAGAAGATCGTCGTCATCGACGACGCGCTCGCCTTCTGCGGCGGCATCGACATGACCGTCGACCGGTGGGACACCCCGGAGCACCGGGACGACAACCATTACCGCACCCAGCCGAACGGCAACCGATACGGGCCGTGGCACGACGCGACCACCGCGGTCGACGGGAAGGCGGCGAAGGCCATCGGCGAACTCGCCCGCACCCGGTGGAAGGCGGCCACGGGCCGGGAACTCGCGCCGGTCGACGAGGTCGTCGGGAGGACGCCGTGGCCGGAAGGGCTGGAGCCGACGATGCGCTCCGTCGACGTGGGCGTCGCCCGCACGCTGCCGGAACTCGCCGATCGCGACGAGGTCCGGGAGATCGAGGCGCTGTATCTGGCGGCGATCGCCGGCGCCGAGCGGTCGCTGTACATCGAGAGCCAGTACCTGGCGTCGCGCACCCTCGCCGAGGCGATTGCCGCGCGCCTGCGCGAGCCGGACGGTCCGGAGATCGTCCTGGTGCTGCCGCGCAACGCCGACGGCTGGCTCGAGCAGAAGGCGATGGACGGCGCGCGCCGCCGGTTGCTGCACCTGCTGTGGAGGGCCGACGCCGGGAACCGGCTCGGGGTGTACTACCCCGTCACGGCGGGCGGCGAACCGATCTACGTCCACGCCAAGGTGCTGGTGATGGACGACCGGTTGCTGCGCGTGGGCTCGTCGAACCTCAACAACCGTTCGATGGGGTTCGACACGGAATGCGACCTGGCGGTCGAGGTCACCGCGGACACGGCGAACGGCGACCAGCTGCGGCGGACCATCCTCGGCATTCGCCGTCAGCTCGTGTGCGAGCATCTCGGGGTCCCGGCCGCGCAGTTCGAGGCCACCCTCGCCGAGACCTCCTCGCTACTGCGCACCGTCGAGGCCTTGCGGGGCGGTGGCCGAACCCTGGAGAAGTTCGAGCCGGACACGGTCGAGGACGAGGACAGCCCGCTGGCGGAAAACGAACTGATGGATCCCGAACGCACACCTCCGAGTCTCTGGGAGCGAACCAACCGGGTCCGGTTGCGGCGCAGGGTGATCCGGCGTCAGAAGGCGGCAGGTTCGGTGCCGTAGATGCGCCGGTAGTCCTTGCGGAATGCCCGCCGGCCCAGCACGGACCATGCCAGCCTGGCCGCGAAGGGCATCTCCGACAAGAACATTCGCCGCTCCCCGGGTGTCGCTCCGTGCAGGATGAAGCCGAGGAACACGAGCAGCCGGTCCTGGGGGATCGACGCGCGGCCACGATCGCCCATCTCCTGCCATTCGGCGAGGGTCATGAACTGTTCCGCCATCGGGAGGATGCGCTGCTCCTCCTCGCCGAGGTGCTCGTCGAGCGCCGCGGACAGAGCGGTCAGCGTCTTGGCCAGCGGTTCGCCGTCCACGGCCGCCGTCGTGAACCGGGCGCCCTGCGACTGCGCCCGGGACAGCAGTTCCGCGATGCGTTCGTGCTGCTCCTCCATCCGCAGCACCAGAGCCGCATCGGTGGGCGCGCGGTCGAGCAGCTTCGGCCACAGCAGGTCGTCCTCGCTCGTGTGGTGGTGGTGCAGGGCGGTGGCGAGCTCCTCGAAATAGGTCACCACCACCGCGGCGCGGTCGGTGTCACCGGAGGGAACACGGCGGACGAGTGCAGGCAGCGCGGCGAACTGCCTGCGGAAGCAGTTGTGGACCACCACCATCTCGCGGGTGTCGGGGCGGGTCGTGTGAGCAGTTGACGTTGTCATGCAATCAGGGTCGGTTCGGCGTCTTGGAGAGCACTTGGAAGCCACTAGTGCTTACGCTTGCGGGACGATGGTGCGGATTCGAGTACTCGGGACGCTCGAGGCGGAGGACGAAGCGGGGGCGGTGGACCTCGGCGGCCCCCGCCAGCGGGCCGTGCTCGCACTCCTGCTCGTCGCGCGCGGCGCTGTGGTTCCCGTAGACAGGCTCGTCGACGACCTCTGGCACGGCGCTCCCCCGCCGCGGGCTGTCGGTGCACTTCAGGCGTACATTTCGAACCTGCGACGTGCCCTCGAACCGCATCGTGCTCCGCGGGCGGACTCCACCGTCCTGGTGAGCCGGGCCCCCGGTTACGCGCTCATCCTGCCCACGTCCGGTGTCGACGCGTGGGAGTTCGAGAATCTGATCCGCTCGGCCGGCGCCGACACGGCGCGAACCGATCTCGAACGGGCACTGAGCCTGTGGCGCGGGCCGGCGTTCGCCGAGGTGGCCGGTGAGCAGTGGGCTCTCACCGAGATCGCGCGGCTCGAGGAACTGCGGGTGGTGGCCCGCGAACGTCTGGTGACCGCCGCCCTCGCGGCCGGCGACGCCGCCGGCGCAGCGCTCGACGCGCAGGCCCTCAGCCGGGAACACCCGCTCCGGGAAGAGGGGTGGCGGTTGCTGGCACTGGCCTTGCACCGAGGCGGGCGGCAGGCGGACGCCCTGGCCGCGTTGCGCGAAGCCCGCAACCGGTTGGCCGGCGAACTCGGTCTCGACCCCGGTCCGGGGCTGACCGAACTCGAACGCCAGATCCTCACCGGCACCGTCCCGTCCGCACCCGTCCCCGAGCACGCGGGCGTCCCCGTCGACACCACCCCGTCCCCGCTGTTCCTCGGCCGCACCGAGGAGTTGACCACCCTGACCGCGCTGACGACCGCCCCCGGCACCCCCGTGGTTCTCCTGGGCGGCGACGCCGGATCAGGAAAATCGTCGCTGTTGCGCCGGTTCCGCCGGACACTGGACGCCGCCGGCTGGCAGGTGGCGGTGGGACGCTGCCCCGAAGTGGACGGCGCCCCGCCGGCCTGGGCGTGGGTGGAGATCCTGCGGGCACTGCGCGAGACGGTCGACCCCGGCGCCGAGGCGGCAGCGCTCGCACCGCTGCTCTCCGACGACCGTTCGCACTCGGCGCGGGCGGATGCGCCCAGCGGCCGTTTCCTCCTGCACCGGGCCGTCGCCGACTACCTCGGGACCGTCCGCGATCACGGCCCTCTCGCCGTCGTCCTCGACGACGTCCACCGCGCCGACGAGGACACCCTGTCGATCCTGGTGCGGCTGGCGCAGCAGCGGCCGCCGATCCTGCTGATCCTCGCGTTCCGCCCGGACGAGGTGGACGCGAAACTGGAGAACTGTTTCGCCGATCTCGCGTCGCTGCAGCCGACGCGCATCCGCCTGAACGGTCTCGGACCGGAGGATTCGGCGGAGCTGATCCGGCAGGTGTCGGGTCGCGACCCCGACCCCGACACCCTCCACGCACTTGCCGACCGGACCGGCGGCAATCCGTTCTACCTGCAGGAGAGCGCGCGACTCCTGGACAGCGAGGGCGAACTGGTGGCCACGTCGGAGGTCCCCGAAGGGGTCCGGGACGTCCTGCGCCGGCGGATCGCCCGCCTCCCCGAACTTGCCGTCTCCGTCCTGCGGCTCGCCGCGGTCGTGGGCCGCGAATCCGACATCGACGTCCTCACCCGCGCCGCCGAGGTCGACGAGGACACCGTCTTCGACGCGCTGGAATCCGGGGTGATCGCCGGGTTGCTCGGCGAACCGCGCGCCGGGACCGTGCGATTCACTCACGCCCTCGTCCGCGACACCCTCTACTCCGATCTCACCCGGCTCCGCAGAAGCCGCTGGCACGCCCGGGTCGGGGCGGCCCTCGAGGAGTTGCGGCCGCACGACGTCGCGGCTCTGGCCCACCATTTCACCGAGGCGCTGTCCGCGACGACCGCACGGCAGGCGCTCGACCACAACGTCGCGGCCGCAGCGCAGGCGGCCGACCGCTACGCCCACGATGCGGAGATCGGTTTCCTCGACAACGCGCTTCGGGCGGCCGACCGGTTGCCTCCGGACGCATCCGCATCCGTGGACGAGCGGGTCGAACTCCTCACCGAGCTGAGCCGCACGCAACTGGCCGCCGGCAGCGGACTGGCCGGGTCGCGCTCGCGGAACCGGGCTCTCGCGATCGCCCGGGACGCGGGCCGCACCGATCTCGCGATCCGGGCGCTCGCGTTCGTCGATACCCCGACCCCGTGGATCAATCGGCGCTACGGCGCAGTGGACGCGGCTGTGGTGGAGCAGATCGAGACGCTGCTGCGGGACGAGGACCTGGAACCGGCGATGCGGTGCCGGCTGCTGGTGACGCTCGTTCACGAGATCGGGGCGGAGGACCACGAGCGCACCGGTTCCGCCGTCCGGGAGGCGGAAGCCCTCGCCCGTGACCTGGACGATCCGGTGCTGCTCGGGCTGGTACTCAGCGCCGTCCACGCCGGCACCGGATCGCCGACCAGCACGCTCGGCGACCACGTGATCGGTGACGAGTTGCTCCGGATCGGTGACGAGACGCAGCTCCCCGTGTTCACCATGCTGGGCCACCACCTGCTGGCCGAAATCGCGTCCGGCAACGGTGACATCCCGGCGATCGAGCATCACATGAGCATCCAGTCGGAGTTGGCGGACCGATACCGGTTCCAGCAGGCGCAGGCGACCCGGCAGATGAGCCGTGCGATGGTCGCGCACCTCACCGGGGATCTGGACGCGGCGGAGCAGCACTACGTGCGCGGACACGAACTGATGACCCGGGCGGGTCTCGACGCGGACAGCGTCTTCGCACTGTCGGTGTTCACGCTGCGGCTCACCGAGGGTCGCGTCGGCGAACTCGAGCCCGTGATCGCGACCATCGACAGCGCTGCGGCCGACGTGATCGTCGACCTGCACGCCCTCACCCTTCTCGCCAACGGCAAGCCGGATCGGGCCCGGGAGGTGCGGCGCGACCACCGTCCGGTCCGCCGCGACTTCTTCCATTCGCTGATGATGTCGCTGCGCGGCATCGTCGTCGCGGGTCTGGGTGAGCGGGGGGAAGCGGAGTCGGTGTACACGGAGCTGAGCCCGTACAGCGGACAGATCGGCGGCGGCGACACGGCGGCGTTCGTAGTGGGCCCCGTCGACACGATCCTCGGCGACCTCGCGCTGCTCCTCGGCCGTCCCGAGGAGGCCCGCACGCACTACGCTGCCGCGCTCGCACTGGCCGAACGCTGCGGCTGCCCGGCCTGGGTGGCGGCCGCCCGCACCCGGGTGACCACCCACCCAAGCGAGTTCCAAGTGGACCACTAGCCGCCGGGCGCACAGTCGGAGGCGACAGAACACCCCTGCTTCCGGAGGCGCCCCCATGAGTTCCCTGCTCGCGCGCCTCGGCGCGGCCGCCGCCGCCCACCCCTGGCGAGTGATCGTCACCTGGCTGACACTCCTCGTTCTGGTGTTCGCCGCCGCGTCGGCCTTCGGTGGCACCAACCACGACGACTACAACGTGCCCGGTCTGCCGTCGCAGGAGGGGACGACTCTGCTGAGTGACCGGTTCCCCGAGATGTCCGGGGCCGACGCACGGGTGGTCGTGCACTCCGACGACGGACCACTCGACCCCGCCGTTCTCACCGACCTCGGCAGCAGACTGGCGGACGTGAACGGTGTCAGTACCGTGTCGCCGCCGCGCCTGTCCCAGGATTCCGACACGGCCGTGATCAGCCTCAACTACCGCATCCCGGTGACCGACTTCCACGGCAGTGAGGGGGTCGACGCGCTCGACGCCGCGGTGGCCGACACGCAGGCGCGGGGACTGCAGGTGGAACTCGGCGGGCAGGTGCCGGAGAACATCTCCAAGCCGTCGGGCACCGCCGAGGCGGTGGGCATGATCCTGGCGCTGATCATCCTCGTGTTCGCGTTCGGTTCCGTCGTGGCCGCCGGACTGCCCCTGGCCGTGGCGCTCGTCGGCGTCGGCATCGGGTCGGGGCTCATCACGATTCTGGCCGCGTTCACCAGCATCAGCACCATCGCACCGACCATCGCCACGATGGTCGGCATCGGCGTCGGGATCGACTATGCGCTGCTGCTCGTCACCCGGTACACCGAAGGGTTGCGGTCCGGGATGTCCGTCCGGGACGCCGTCGCGGCCGCCAACTCCACCGCCGGGGCGTCCGTCGTCTTCGCGGGCACCACCGTCCTCGTCTCCCTGTTCGGACTACGACTGTCCGGGCTGCCGATGTACGCATCGTTCGGGTACGCCACGTTCGCGATGGTCGGCATCGTGATGCTCACCTCGGTCACGCTGGTGCCCGCGCTGTGCGGGCTCGCGGGCACCCGGGTGCTCGGCACGCGGTCCCGTGCCCGGGCCGAACGGCACAGCACGTCGCCGCTGACCGAACGGTGGGCGATCCGGGTGAGCCGCCGGCCGTGGCTGTGGGCACTGACGGCGCTCGGGGTGCTGCTGCTCCTGGCCGCGCCGGTACTCGGTATGCGGACGTGGCCGCAGGACGCCGGCAGCGCACCGGCCGCCCACACGATCCGGCAGGCCTACGATCTCATCGACGCCGAGTTCGGACCCGGCGCCAACGGCCCTCTGTTGGTGGCAATCGACCTGAACAAGGTTCCGGCAGCCGAACTTCCGTCGATCGCACGAAACCTCGCCGCCGAACCCGGGGTGGCGTCGGTGTCCCCGGTCCTGATGAACTCCGACTCGACTGCCGCACTCGTCTCGGTGCAGCCGACCACCGGTCCCAGCGACCCCCGCAGCACCGAACTGCTCGAGCGGATCCGGTCCGAGGCCGCCGACGGCGTCCACGTCACCGGCCTCACCGCGATGTTCGCCGACATCTCCGCCCGCCTCGCGGAACGACTGTGGCTGGTGATCGCGTTCGTCGTCGCGCTGTCGGTGGTGATGCTCACGTTCGTGTTCCGTGCGCCGGTGGTCGCGGTGAAGGCGGCCGTCATGAACCTGCTGTCCGTCGCAGCCGCCTACGGGGTGATGGTGATGGTGTTCCAATGGGGTTGGGGCGCGGAACTACTCGGCCTCCCGCACGCGCTGCCCGTATCCAGTTGGGTGCCGATCCTGATGTTCACCATCCTGTTCGGACTGTCGATGGACTACGAGGTGTTCCTGCTCTCCCGGGTGCGCGAACGCTGGCTCGACACGGGTGACTCGCATCGGAGCGTCGTCGAGGGTCTGGCGTCGACGGGGCGGGTGATCACCAGCGCGGCGGCGATCATGGTCGCGGTGTTCGCGGGGTTCGCGCTCGACGGGGACGTGACCGTGAAGATGATGGGCGTCGGTCTCGCGACCGCGGTCTTCATCGACGCCACGATCGTGCGGATGGTGCTGGTCCCGTCGACGATGTACCTGCTGGGCAACGCCAACTGGTGGCGACCGGGCGGACACCGTGATTCGACACCGGACACCGACGCTACGTCCGCAGGCGTTTCACTTCCGCTTCGAGCGCGATGACCCGCCGGTACAGGGCCTGGATGCTCGCCATGCACACCCCGTTCGCGTCCACCATCGCGATGCGGCGGTCGTTGGAACCGAGACCGAATGCGGTCGCGAAGTCCTGCGACATCGGACCCAGGTGCCGCACCGAGTCGTGATCGAAACCGTAGGTCCAGACGCTGAGCGGCATGTCGGCGAGGCGTTCGAGCACTTCGCCGGCAGTGGCGGGCGGTGTCTGGACGGCAATACCGCGCTTGCGGGTCAGGACGGAGTGAAACCACGCCAGCGGGTGGCGGGTACGGGCCGCAGTTCGCGCCCGCACCCGCCCCCGACGGGTGTCGACCCACACGGAGTCAGTCGGGGAGTTCGCCGACATCGTGCTTGATCGTCGCGTCACTGAGAAGGAGGCCGACCCCGAGGGCCATGACGCCGATCCCGAGTCCGATTGCGGCTCCGCCGAGTCCGAGCATGATTCCGAGCATGTTTTCTCCTGTTCGTCGCTGGTGTGCGGGATGTCGTGCCCCCCGCTTTCTGAACACCTACGACTCTCGCCGCTCCGGCCCTGCGAGATAAGACACCCCAGGGGTGGTGGAACACCACCCCCCCGGCCGCGGAGTGTAGAGCGACCACACCCCCGGACGCGGCGCCGGGCGGCAGAATGGCGGGCATGACGGAATTACCGGAGTGGGCCCGGACCCTCGACCTCGCGCCTCATCCCGAAGGGGGCTGGTACCGCGAGACGTGGCGCAGCGACGTCACGATCCCCGCCGCGAGTCTGCCGGCCGACTACCCGGGACCGAGGGCGGCCGGTACCGCGATATTGTTCCTGCTGATGCCCGGTCAGCAGTCGGAATGGCACAGCGTGCGCAGCGCCGAGATGTGGCTGTACCACCGGGGCAGCCCCCTGCGGCTCGAACTCGGTGGGGACGGAAGCGAACCCGAGGATCCGGTCGCGCAGATCCTCGGTGCAGACGTCGCGGCGGGCCAGCAACCTCAACTGCTGGTCCCGCCGCGGCACTGGCAGCGAGCGAAGCCCGAGGGCGACGAACCGACTCTCGTCAGTTGCGTCGTGACCCCGGGCTTCGACTTCGCGGACTTCCGGCTGGCTTAGGAGCCGAGCGTGTCCGGGTCGGGGCCGATCCGGCCGTCCGCGCGGGTGAGCGATCCGACCGTGTTGATCTCGTCGGGGGTCAACTCGAAGTCGAAGACGTCGAAGTTGGCGGCGATGCGCTCCGGGGTCACCGACTTGGGGATGACCACGTTGCCGATCTGCAGGTGCCAGCGGATGATCACCTGAGCCGTCGTCTTACCGTGTGCTGCAGCGATCTTCGCGATGGAGTCGTCCTCGAGGACGGTGCCCTGCCCCAGCGGGCTCCACGCCTCGGTCGCGATGCCCTTGCCGGTGTGGAAGGCACGCAGGTCTGCCTGGTTGAACCGCGGGTGCAGCTCCACCTGGTTGATCGCGGGCACCTCGCCCGTCTCGGCGATCAGCCGGTCGAGGGTCGCCGGGGTGAAGTTGGACACGCCGATCGAACGCGCACGCCCGTCGGCCTTGATCTTCTGGAAAGCCTTGAACGTGTCCACGTAGCGGTCGGCGGACGGCACCGGCCAGTGGATGAGGTACAGGTCGACGTAGTCGAGGCCGAGCCGGTTCAGGCTGTCGTCGAACGCGCGGAGGGTGGAGTCGTAACCCTGGTCGTCGTTCCACAGTTTGGTGGTGACGAACAGTTCGTCACGGGCGATTCCGGAGTCGGCGAGCGCGCGCCCCACCCCGGTCTCGTTCTCGTAGATCTTGGCGGTGTCGATGCTGCGGTACCCGGCCTTCAGCGCCTCGGTGACAGCGGCGTGGCTCTCGTCGTCCGGCACCTGCCACACGCCGAAGCCGAGGGCAGGAATGCTGTTCCCGTCGTTGAGCGCGACCGTAGGTACAGGACTCTGTGCATTGTTGAAACCCATGGGACTGTGCAACCGGGCAACCTGACGAGATGTTCCCCGCCGTCTCAGAATGTGGAATTTCGGGTGTCGTTTCGATACGACCGGGTAATCCGACGGCATCGGCGTTCAGGTGGTGACGCGCCCGGTGGAAGGGGCGGACATGGGCCTCGGGTACACATTGGCCTATCGGTTCAAGATCACGCCCTGGGTGAAAGCGGGCCGGGTCTTCGGGAACCAGATCGAGACGTTGATCGATCCCTTCGACGCGCCACCGGGCGAGGTCCTCGACATCGGGTGCGGCACCGGTGACCATGCCATCGAGATGGCCCGGCGGGGGTGGCAGGTGACGGGGATCGACACCGTCCAGCTGGCCCTCGACAAGGCGCGGTCCAAGGCGCGGAAGGCCGGCGTCGACGTGCGGTTCATGCACGCGGACGCCACCGACCTCGAGCATGCCGTCGGCCGCGGGTACCACCTGGTCCTGGACGTGGGGTGCTATCACGGGCTCAGCGACCACGACCGGGTCGCGTACGCCGAGAACATCACGACCGTGACCGAACCGCACGCCACCCTGTTGATGTTCGCGTTCGGGCCGGGACATCGCGGCCCACTGCCGCGCGGCGTGTCCCGCTCCGACGTGGAGCGGACGTTCGAGAAGTGGAAACTCGTGTCGGACGTCGACGCCGACACCACGGGAATGCCGGGACCGCTGAAGAAGGCCGACCCCCGCTGGTTCCGCCTCGTCAAGCGGTGAGTGGATAATCTCCGGGTGACTGCAACACTGCGTATCAGCGGACTGTCGGCTTCGCGCGGTGAGCGCACCCTGTTCACCGACCTCGACCTGACCGTCGCCCCGGGCGACGTGACCGGCCTCGTGGGCGCGAATGGTGCCGGTAAGTCGACGCTGCTGACCACCCTCGCCGGGATCGGGTCGGCGGACGTCGAGGGCAGTGTCGTGCTGAGCCCGCCCGACGCGGCCGTCGGCTACCTCGCCCAGGAACCCGACCGGATCGCCGGGGAGACCGTCCTCGACTTCCTCGGCCGCAGGACCGGCGTCACCGAGGCCGAGCACACCATGAACACCGCCGCCGAAACCCTCGGCGAATCCGACGAGGACCTGTACTCCCCCGCCCTGGAACGCTGGCTGGCGCTGGGCGGCGCCGACCTCGCCGAGCGCGCGGAGAAGGTGGTGAGCGAACTCGGGCTCGGGGTGCCGCTCGGCGCCCACATGACGTCGCTGTCAGGTGGGCAGGCCGCACGCGCCGGACTGGCGTCGCTGCTGCTGTCCCGATACGACGTGCTGCTGCTCGACGAGCCGACCAACGACCTCGACCTGGTGGGTCTCGAGCAGCTCGAGCGGTTCGTCGCCGAGAGCCGCGCCGCCATGGTGGTGGTGAGCCACGATCGAGAGTTTTTGGCGCGCACCGTCACCGGCATCGTGGAACTCGATCTCGCGCAACAGCAGATCGCGGTCTACGACGGCACCTACGACTCGTACCTCGCCGAACGGGAGATCGCGCGCAGACACGCGCGCGAAGCGTACGAGGAGTACGCCGGAACCCGCTCGGACCTCGAGGACCGCGCGCAGATGCAACGGAACTGGATGGAGCACGGCGTCCGCAACGCGCGTCGCAAGGCGAAGGACAACGACAAGATCGGCAAGGGTCTGCGCACCGAGTCCACGGAGAAGCAGGCCGCGAAGGCCCGCCAGACGCAGCGCCGGATCGAACGGCTCGAGGTGGTCGAGGAGCCGCGCAAGGAGTGGGACCTGCGGATGGAGATCGCCGCCGCCCCGCGCAGCGGATCGGTCGTGGCGACGGCGAACGGTGCCACCGTGGCGTGGGGCGGCGACCGCGAGTTCACGTTCGGCCCGGTCACCACCCAGGTCGACTGGGGCGACCGGATCCTCATCACCGGCGCCAACGGTTCCGGCAAGACCACCCTGCTGAAGGTGCTGCTCGGCAAGATCGCCCTGGATGCGGGCACCGCGACACTCGGTTCCGGTGTGGCCATCGGGGAGATCGATCAGGCCCGCGGACTGTTCGAGGGCGCAGAGAAGGTGGCCGACGCCTTCGCGGCGCAGGTCCCCGACTGGCCGGACGCCGACGTGCGGACCCTGCTCGCGAAGTTCGGGCTCAAGGGACACCACGTGCTGCGTTCGGCGGCGTCACTGTCGCCCGGCGAGCGCACCCGCGCAGCGCTGGCCCTGCTCCAGGCGAAGGGCGTGAATCTGCTGGTGCTCGACGAGCCCACCAACCACCTGGACCTGCCCGCGATCGAACAGCTCGAGCAGGCGATGGAGAACTTCGACGGCACGCTGCTGCTCGTCACCCACGACCGGCGGATGCTGGACTCGACGCGCAGCACACGCCGGTGGCGGATGGACGGCGGCCGGCTGTCCGAGGAGTAGTCAGTCGCCCTCGGCCATGGGCGGCAGCGCCTTGACGAACGGCGGGTCGTAGTCGACCTTCCCCAGCTTCGCCGCACCACCGGGTGACCCCAGGTCGTCGAAGAAGTCGGCGTTCGCCTTGGTGTACTCGACCCACTGATCCGGGACGTCGTCCTCGTAGAAGATGGCCTCGACGGGGCAGACCGGCTCACAGGCACCGCAATCGACACACTCGTCGGGGTGGATGTAGAGCATCCGACCGCCTTCGTAAATGCAGTCGACAGGGCATTCTTCGATACATGCCTTGTCCAGAACGTCGACACAGGGCTCTGCGATGGTGTACGTCACGTCAGTAATCCTGGCCTTTCCTGCCGTCCGGCGCGAATCGCCTCCACTCTGCCACTCAATTCGCCACCGTCAACCTGTGGACGTCCGGCGTCACCTGGCCCCGGCCGAGTGGGTGATCCCATCACACCAGACACGCCGTCGCCGTTGTGCACGGTTGACAAACTGTTGGGTTTTCACAACACTTTGTTAGATGAGCCCAGTACGGCGCGGGGACGCCCTCCCCATCTACAACCGCATCGGCGTCCTGCGCGCCGAGCGCGGGATGAGCCGGGCTCAGCTGGCGGGACTCATCGACGTCAATCCCCAGACCGTCGGCGCACTCGAACGCGGCGACCACTACCCGAGCCTCGACCTGGCGTTCCGCATCTCGTGGGTGTTCGAACTCCCGGTGGAGGCCATCTTCTCGCGCACCGAGTTCGGCCCGCTGTCCACCGAGCTGTACCGCACCCACCGACCGCCGTCCACGACAGGAAGCGGGGAGAGTTCCCATGGCTGAGACCACTCTGATCGAGCGGTACCAGGGGTTCCGGACGCGCAGATTCCTCCAGAACGAAAGCCGTTACCGGACCTGGCTACCGGGCTGGCGGACGCGCAGCCGCAGACGAATCCTGGTGGTCGCACTCGCGGTCACGTTCGTGTTCATGATCGCCGTCGGCATCGTGTGTCATTTCGACATGGTCGTCGGGCCGCTGCTGTGGCTGCCCGCATGCCTGTTCTTCTTCCCGCTGTGGACGATGCTCCAGATCGTGTCCGGGCGACAGGGGGACGCTCCGCGCGACGCTCTCGACGAGTGGGAGATCCAGCAGCGCAACAGCGCCCGGTCGATCGGACTCACGGTCACCCAGATACTGACGCTCGCTCCCGCGCTGTACCTGATCTTCGTCGGCGCGCTGGACGGCGATCACGGCAACGTGCCGTACGCCGCCGGTCTGCTCGTCGTCACCACACTGATGATCGGGGGCTGCACGCCCGCCATGATCCTCGGCTGGACACAACCCGACCCCGATCCCGACGACCTGGCCTCGGACCACCTGACCTCGTAGCAACCTCCGCCCTCCAGAACGGGAAGGACCCATGTCTCACACCCTCACGATCGACGGCATCTCCAAAAGATACGGCGACGTCGTCGCACTCGACGACCTGTCCTTCGAGGTCCGCCCCGGCGAGATCTTCGGTTTCGTCGGCAGCAACGGCGCCGGCAAGACCACCACCATGCGCATCGCGCTGGGAGTCCTGTCCGCCGATTCCGGTGAGGTCCGGCTCGGCGGCAAGCCGGTGGACCTGGACGTGCGCCGCACAATCGGGTACATGCCGGAGGAACGCGGCCTCTACCCGAAGATGAAGGTCGGCAAGCAACTCGAGTACCTCGCCGAGCTGCACGGCATGTCCCGCTCCGCGGCGCGGGAAGCGGTCGCCCGCTGGACCGAACGCCTCGGCATCGCGGACCGTGCCGGCGACACCGTCGACGCGCTCTCGCTCGGCAACCAGCAACGAGTCCAGCTGGCCGCCGCGCTCGTCCACGATCCCGCGGTGCTCGTTCTCGACGAACCCTTCTCCGGGCTCGACCCCGTCGCGGTGGACGTCATGAGCGACGTACTGGTGGAGAAGGCGAACACCGGAGTGCCGGTGATCTTCTCGAGCCATCAGCTCGAACTCGTGCAGCGTCTGTGCCACCGGGTGGGCATCATCAGTCACGGCCGGATGCGGGCGGT
Source organism: Rhodococcus jostii NBRC 16295 (assembly GCF_001894825.1). Classification (GTDB taxonomy): domain Bacteria; phylum Actinomycetota; class Actinomycetes; order Mycobacteriales; family Mycobacteriaceae; genus Rhodococcus_F; species Rhodococcus_F jostii. The sequence continues at coordinate 41,972 of NZ_BCWY01000050.1, forward strand.
CGGCACCGTCGACGAGCTGCGCGGCGGCGGCAACGCCCGACTGGAAGTCTACGCACCGGAGGCCCCCGTCGGCTGGGCCCATCACCTCGAGGGCGTCACCACCATCAGCCACCTCGACGGCCGCACCCTGCTGTCGCTCGATGCCGACGCGGACGATCAGCTGGTCCTCCACACCGCTCTGAAAACGGGCCCGGTGCACGAATTCTCGCTGCACAGGCCCACCCTCACCGACCTGTTCCGAGAGGTGGTCACGGCATGAGTGCCCCACTGAGTCCCGCCCGCGCGATCGGCCTCGTGGCCCGCCGCGAATTCCTCACACAGGTGGCGAAGAAGAGCTTCGTCGTCAGCAACGTCATCATCCTGCTCGCCATCGTCGGTGGCATCGTCGCGTACTCGCTGTTCTCGGGCGGCGACGACGAACGCGCGACCGTCGGACTCGTCGGCGACCAGGGCCTCGCGCCTGCCCTCGTCGCCACCGGAGACGCGGTCGGGACACCGGTCGACGTTCACCAGTTCCCGGACGAACAATCCGCACGGGACCAGGTCGGCAACGGAGACCTCGACGTCGCACTGGTTCCCGGCGCCGCCGGATCCGTCACGGCCGTCACTGAATCCGAGCTCGGCGGGGGGCTCCGCACCGTGATCGACGCGGCCGTGGTGCAGCAGGCCCAGGCCGGCGCGCTCGCCGCGCAGGGAGTGGACCCCGCGCAGCTCGCCGAGGCGACCGGCCGGGCCGTCGTCACCGTCGACGCACTCGATCCGCCCGACCCGGAGAAGGGGCAGCGAGTGGCCCTGTCGATCGCCGTGGTCGTCCTGCTGTACATGCAGATCATGATGTTCGGCATGTACGTGGCCATGGGTGTGGTCGAAGAGAAGTCGAGCCGCGTCGTCGAACTGCTCCTGTCGACGCTCCGCCCGCTACAGCTGCTGTGGGGCAAGGTGATCGGCATCGGCGCGGTGGGTCTCGTCCAGTTGACCGCCTACGGTGTCGCGGGTGTCGCCGCCGGACTCGCGACGGGCGTCCTCACCGTCACCGGAACGGCACTCGGTGTGCTGGCCGGCACGCTCGGCTGGTTCGTGCTCGGATTCGCGTTCTTCGCCGTCCTCTATGCCGCGGCAGGCTCGATGGTGTCCCGCCAGGAGGATGTCAACGCCACCGCGTCACCACTGATGGTCCTGATCGTCATCATGTTCTTCAGCGCCTTCTCCTCGGTGAGCAACCCGGACGGCACGCTCAGCAACGTGCTCAGCTGGATTCCGCCCTTCTCCGCGATCCTGATGCCGCTCCGCATCGCCGCCGGTGTGGCGTCCCCCGTCCAGGTGGTCGTGACCATCGGCCTGATGCTCGCCGTCACCGCCGCGCTCAGCGTGCTGGCCGCGAAAATCTACCAGCGTTCGATCCTGCGGATCGGCAAGGTCGTATCGTGGAAGGAGGCGCTCGGCAGGTAGCGAATCCCCAGCGCACGGCCCAGTTCCCTGTGTAGTCTTCGAATCGTCGATCGATGCTGCTCAGCTGCCGTCGTGGAACGGGGAACCCCATGGTCGTCCGTCGCAGGAAGCCGATCGTCGCGGTCGCGGTCGCCGTGGTCGCGTCCATGACGCTGATGTTCACGGCCTGCACGTCCGACGAGCCGACCACTGCGGGCGGCGGTGGCAACGCCGGCCCCGACGGCTCCCCCGTCGCGTACCAGGAGCCGGTCAAGCTGTCGAGCGAGAACGGAGTGCTCGAGGTCCGGCTGTCCGCCCATCAGGGGACGGTCGATCTCGACACCGTCTCGGAACCGGTGTCCAACTTCCTGCTCTTCGGATACGAGCTCCTGCAGGGCACGAGTTCGGACGGCTCGACCAGCGGCGACGACATCTACCCGGCACCGACATTGCGGGTCGACCCGGGTGAACGCCTGATCATCCACTACGACAACGATCTGCAGAACCTGACGGTCGAGGACTTCTACGACCCCGCCTTCACTCCGGCGGGCGGTGAGGTGCCGATCTACCCGCCTGCCCTCGCGTCGGCGCCGCTGAACCTGCACACGCACGGGTTGCACGTGAGCCCGGACGGCAACGCCGACAACGTCCTGCTCGACATCCCCGCCGGGATGGGCAACGTGTACGACTACGCGGTGCCGAAGGACATGCCGAACGGCCTGTACTGGTACCACAGTCACCGTCACACCCTGACCGCGCAGCAGACGTACGCGGGGCTCGCGGGACTGCTGGAGATCGGGCGGCCCGACGGCAACCTTCCCCTGGTGACGCAGAACGACGTACCCATTCGCGACATGGCGCTGCAGTACAACTTCGTCTTCGACCGTAAAGGCAACGGCCACCAGCTGAACGACCCGAACTGGCCACAGTTCGTGTCCACGCTGAAGCCGCCGGAGGGGACGCAGCTCGCGGACGGCACGTACTCGCCGAGCCTGGCGCCGGTGAACTTCTCCGAGACTTCGGAGGGCTCCCGGTACGTCACCAACTGGTACGCCGGACCACTGTCCCCGGCCAACCATCGCGGCCAGAACCAGTTCGTGCCAGGCAATCTCCAGAGCTTCACCAGTGACACGACGAACGTTCCGGCGGATCCGTCGCTGCCGGACAACGAACGCGACGTGCAATACACCGTCAACGGGCAGTTCCAGCCGGACCTGAAACTGAAGCCGGGACAGACGGAGATCTGGGTGCTGGCGAACATCAGCGACTTCGCCTACATGCCGCTCAGGCTCACCGAAACGGCAACGGGCAATCATCCGAAGTTCTCCGTCGTCGGGCAGGACGGCAATCCGTTCACCCAGGTGCAGTTGCCCGTGGCCGGTGACGGAACCCGGCTCGTCATCCCGCCCGGGTCGCGGTATGCGATCGCGGTGACGATGCCGGAGACTGGCGATCTGGTGCTCGACATGCCGCCGCTCGAAGGCGCGAAACCCGTCACCAACCCCGGTGTGCTGTACACCAACGACGGCACCGAGAACCCGCCGGCCGTCCTGGGCACCGTGACCGTCGACCCGTCCGTGATCAGCTACGCCGACGGCTTCTTCACCTTCCCCACCCAGACCCTCCTCCACGTGACCCCCGACAGCGGTGACGGCACGACCACGCCGTTCGAGCCCGGCCAGAACCTCGACGCCTACACGTCCTTCGTGGACACGTCGGTGATGACACCCGACGTGAAGCGCACGCTGACGGTCTCCGGCGGGTTCGGCAACGAGAAGGCGAGCAACAGCGACCCGAAGGCCTTCACGTACGAGTTCGACGACAACACCTTCCCGAACATCCCGTTGATCCAGCCCAGGCTCAATTCGGTGGAGGAATGGACGATCACGAATCTCAACAACGACGAGCATCCGATGCACATCCACGTCAACGACTTCCAGGTGATGGAGATCGTGGATCCCGTCGCGGGCACCAGGACCGGGGTGCAACCGTGGGGTGAGGACAACGTCAACGTGCCCGCACCCGTGACGGACGCAAACGAGAACGCCCTCGTTCCGGCATCGGTGACGCTGCGCACCAAGTTCACCGAATACACGGGCACCTTCGTGATCCACTGCCATCGCCTCAACCATGAAGACAACGGGCTGATGGCCACCGTCAACGTGATCCCCGAAGTGTCGACGTACGCGGTGGCGGTGCCGGGAACCCCGGGTACCCCCGCGACCGTGCAGGTCCACGACGGCAACGGCGACAAGGTGATCGCCGCCGTCACGCCGTTCCCGGCCTTCGAGGGCGCCCCGACGGTGGCGATGGCCGATGTCAACGGCGACATGATTCTCGACCTCGTCGCCGGGACCGGCGCGGGCGTGGCACCGGAGGTCGTCGCCTACGACGGCAACGACGTCGGCTCCGGCCCGTTCACCTCCGAACTGACCCGGTTCGCCCCGTTCGACGCCGGCTTCCACGGCGGCGTGACCGTCGCGGGCGCCGACATCGACGGAAACGCGCTGGCCGACAACATCATCGTCGGCACCGGCCCCGGCACCGAATCGCAGGTGAAGGTGTTCTCGTCGACGCTGCCCACCGAGAAGGGTTCGGTACCCGAACCGTTCTCGGCCTTCACGCCCTACCCCGGATCGCAGTCCGGGGTCACGGTCGCGACAGGGCTGGTCGACGCCGCCTCGGGCCGGGCGAGCATCGTCACCGCCCCGGGTCCGGGAGAAGCGCCCCGGGTGAAGACGTTCCGCTACGACCTGTTCGAGCCGACCGCCGCCGCCGCATCGAACGGCAGCGCGGACGAGCACGCCGGCCACACCGGCGGGCCGCGAACGACATCGGAGTTCCTGGCGTTCGACGAGAGCTACCACGACGGCGTGTCCCTGTCCACGGGGTGGGTGGCCGGCGCCGAGGGCGGCGCGAAGAGCATCGTCACCGGCATGCTCGGCGGCGACGGCACGGTGCGGGTGTGGTCGAGCGGGTCGCGCCTCGACGGTGAACCGAGCATGTATCTCGAGAGCCCGAACCATCACTCCGACGGCGCCGTCGCCTTCACACAGATCGCGTCGTTCGCGCCGTTCGCCGGCGGCCCTCCCGGCATCGGCGTGCAGGTCGCCACGACCAGCACCACCACCGGCGCCGACCTCCTGGTCAGCGGCGCCGGCGCCGGCGGCACCGAGGTCCGCAAGTTCGGGCTCGGCCGCCCGGACCCGCAGTCCACGACGGTCGTGCCGTTGCCGCTGGGCACACTCCCCACGCTCCCCGCGACGACGGGGCCCGTGCCCCTCGGCGGCCGGTAGACCCGGTCAGCCGGCGCGCTTCGCGGCCGCGGCGGCGATGTCGTCGAGATCGCGCCGGATCGCCTTGGTGGTGGCCTTCAGCGCGAAGGAGCCGAACAGTTTCATCATGAACTTCGACAACGCGCCCAGGCCAGTGGGTTCCGCGGAGAAATGAAAGGTCAGGGTTGTGCCGTCACCGGCAGGCGACAGGGTGAACACCGTCGTGTAGTCCGCGCCGTGGGACGACGCCTTCACCTCGGTGCGCTTCTCCGGGTCGATCTCCGTGACCCACATTTCCTCGGTCGACGACTTCCCGAACAGCACCCGGGTCTCACGCCACCGCGTGCCGACTTCGTACTTCGTCGAGTCGAGCCGTTCGAGCTTCTCCACACCGCTCAGCACCGACTCCGCGTTGTCGAGGTCGGTGAGGACCGCCCATACGGCGCCGACCGGCGCATCGATCGTTCGGCTCACCCGGATTTCCGAGGCTGACATGAGGCACCCGTTTCTCTCTTCTCAGGGCAGGGTCCAGAACTGGATGGTCACCAAGTAGAAGACGACGACCCAGAACACCATAGCCCCGGCGACCACCGCGACCCCGCGACGGTTCGTCTTCGCCACCGGGACGTCCGGGGGCGGCCTCAGCCAACGCGCGAGCAGACGGTTTACGTAGTACGGCATCGTCACGAAGCTCATGATGAAGCTGGACAGCAGGTTTCCGATGAGCAGACCGAGCCACAGCGGCATCTTCAGCGGCGACAGCGCGAGGGTGAGGATCACGACGGTGGGATAGAGACCGACCCACACCGCGATCGATGTCTTGGTCTCGGACGGCGGGGGCGCCTCGTTGCCCTTCTCGTCGAACGCGAACCAGCTCCCGAATGAGTTGTCGATGGTGCGCAATTCGAAGTCGTGGAACTTCTCCCCCTCCGCGAGAAGTTCCCGGCGGTTCTCCGACGTGAGCCACACGTCGAGGTCGGCCGCGCTGTCGTAGCGGTACAGCGCGGTCCACTCGTCCTGGACCCCCTCGATCGGGCGGAACAGTTCGCTGCCGCGGAAGCCGTCGAACTTGCTCTCCTCCAGTCGCAGTCGGTCCTGCCAGACGAGGAAGTCGTCGACGTGCTTCGGATCGACGCGATGCGTCACGACGACCGTCACCAGCGGATCCGTCTCCCGCGTGCCGCCGCTGATGACCTGCTGGGTGGCGGGGCCGTCGAAGTACTGCTGCCCCGCGTCCAGGCGGTCCTGCCGGGTGGCGCTGTTGATCCACGCCTGCACGTGGGCGACGGAGTCGAAGCGGTAGACCACGACCCAGTCGGGTTGCACGGCGGTGGGTGCGGAGATCTCGGCGCCGAGGAATCCGGGGTAATGGGACGCGGCGGCATTCATGTCCTGCTGCCAGGCCTCGAACGCCTCCTCGGATCCGGCGCGCACCTTCTGGCCGATGATGACCGTCGCGGCGCTGCCGGTGGATTTCTCGGTGGGCTTCTCGGTGTCCATCGCCCTCTCCTCACGGCTCAGGTCGTCGGAACCGATCGGTTCTCGCCGATTCGGTGGTAGATCCGCTCGGGAGTGAGCGGCAACTCGCGAAAACGCACACCCGTCGCGTTTTCCAGGGCGTTGGCCAGCGCAGGCGCCACCGGGTTGATGCAGCACTCCGCCATTCCCTTCGCCCGCATCGGCCCGACGGAGTCATCCGACTCGACCAGCAGCACTTCGGTGCGGGGAATGTCGGCGTAGGTGGGGATGCGGTAGTTGCGCAGGTTCGGGTTGATCATCACGCCGTTCGCGTCGACGTGGAAATTCTCGGTCAACGCGAAGCCGATTCCCTGGGCGACGCCGCCCTCGATCTGACCGCGCACCTGCACCGGGTTGATGACGACCCCGACGTCCGCGGCTTGCACGCTGTAGAGGATTCGGATCTCGCCCGTGATCCGGTGGACGGCGATGCGGAAACCGTGGGTGTTGGAGACGACGCTGCGCGGCGACCCGTACGCCTTGCGCGCCACGGTGAACCGGATGCCCCGGCGACGGGCCGCGGCGAGAAGGTCGGTCAACGGCACTCGGGTGCTCCCGCAGAGCACCCCGTCGTCGTCCATCGAGCACTCGGTCACGTCGACTCCGGTGTGCGCGGCGGCGAACGCCAGGATGCGGTCGCGCAGGGCAACGGAGGCGTTCGACACGGCGTTGCCGGCGACGAAGAGGCCGGCGCTGGCGAAGGCCCCCGTATCGAAACCCGTACGGTCGGTGTCGGACTGCACGAGACGGATCCGTGCGGGTGTGGTGCCGAGATGGGTGGCCGCGATCTGCACGTGCGCAGTCGACGTCCCCTCACCGAATTCGACGGTACCGACGGCGAGTTCGTACACACAGTCGTCGCCGAGCGTCGCCCACGCCTCGGAGATGTGCTCGGTCGGAGGCGCGGTCTCGTGCAGCGAACTCGCGGTGCCCTCGCCGACGAGCCAGTCGTCGCCCAGCACCTGCCCGTTCGCGGTCCGCCGCAATGCGTCGTCGACGAGGTCGATGCACTGCCCGAGTCCGTCCTCCCCGAACCCGACGTCGTCGGGGACGTCGTCGATCGCCACGAGTGAGTCACCGGGGCGGACGATGTTGCGGCGCCGCAACTCGAGCGGGTCGATATCGAGGGCGACCGCCAGCTCGTGCATCGCGGACTCCACCGCGAAGGCGGGCTGGGTCATCCCGTAGCCCCGCAGCGCTCCGCTGGGCACGCTGTTCGTGTAGACGGCGTACGCATCGAACTTCTTGTTGAGACACCGGTACGCCGAGATGGCGGCACCGGCCGCGAACAACGTCTCACCCCCGTGGTTCCCGTACGCCCCGGTGTTCGACACGTTGCGCACCTGGAACGCGGTGAGCGTGCCGTCCGACCGGGCGCCGAGCGTGATGGTCAGCTTCATCGGATGCCGCGGCGACGCCGTCGTGAATTCTTCCTCCCGGGTGAACTCGAAGCAGACCGGCCTGCCCGTGTCGAGGGTCGCAAGCGCGACGAGATCCTCCGAGAACACCTCCTGCTTGCCGCCGAAAGCGCCACCGACACGCTTGCAGAACACGCGCAGCTGGTCGGGGCGCAGGTCGAACAGGTGAGCCAGCTTGACCTTGGCGATCGACGGCGACTGCGAACTCGTGCGCACGTGCAGGCGGCCGTCCTCCATCCAGGCGATCGACCCGTGCGTCTCGAGATGAGCGTGCTGCACGCGCGGGGTGAAGTAGGTGCCCTCGTGGATCACGTCGGCCTCGGCGAACCCCGCCTCGATGTCGCCCACCTCCCCGTGGAGCTCGAGCAGGATGTTGTGCACAGGATCGCGGACGAACGGGTCGTCCGAACCATGCAACTGCGGTGCGCCGTCGGCCATCGCCTCCTCCGGGTCGAACACCGCAGGCAACACGTCGTATTCGACGACCACCTCGCGGCAGCCCTCCTCCGCGGCGCCGACCGTGTCCGCCAGCACCGCGACCACCCGCTGGCCGGCGAAGCGGACCGTGTCGTCGAGGATGTACGTATCGTCGGGGTCGACGAGGTGATCGGTGTGGATGGCGGTCGTGAACCGCTTCCGGGGCACGTCCTCCCACGTGTACACACGGTGCACACCGGGGACGGCGAGCGCCGCCGCCGTGTCGATCGAGACGATGCGGGCGTGGGCATGCGGGGAATGCAGCACCTTCAGGTGCAGCAGGCCGTCGATCGCGGTGTCCATCGTGAACTCGGCGCGGCCCGTGACGACGTCGGTGGCGGCGGGCGCCCCGACGCTGGTGCCGACGGCCCGGCCCGGTTCGGCGACCTCGATCGCGGCGACGCCGTTCACCGCGTCCTCGATCGCCCGGTACCCGGTGCAGCGGCACAGATTGCCCTTCAACGCTCGGGGCAGGTCCTGCTTCTGGGCGTCGGTGAACGTCGCCGACGTCATGATCATCCCCGCGGTGCAGAAGCCACACTGGAAGCCGGGGGCGTCCCGGAACTGCCGTTGCAGCGGGTGCAGGTCGTCGGGCGTGCCGAGGCCTTCGATCGTGGTCACCTCACGCCCCTCCGCGCGGAACGCGGGCGTGATGCAACTGTGCACCGGGTCTCCGTCGAGCCACACCGTGCAGGCTCCGCAATCTCCTGCGTCACAACCCTTCTTGACGCCGTGATGGCCCAGCGAACGCACGAACGTACGCAGGCACTGGCCGGGATTCGGCTCCTCGTCGAACGTCCTGCCGTTCACGGTGTACGTCATCACCGGTCTCCTGCCGCGAACTCGGTCCGGATCTCCTCGGCGAAATGCTTCGCCAGGTGGCGACGGTGGTCTGGTGTGCCGTTGGGGTCGTCGAACCACTCGTCCGCGGGTATCGCATCGATGCTCTGCTGCAGTGCCTCCGCGTCGGGCGCGGCGTCGAACGCCAGGCGGATCGGACGTGTGGTGCCCGCCGTGATCGTGAGCAGCAAGTCGTCGGTGCCGGGCGTCCGGGTGCCGATCATGAAGAGCGTCGACCGGCCCAGGTGCGTCAGCGTGAAGCGGCGGTGCGTGTGACGCTTGCGCAGAGCGGTGACCGGAATGTCGATGCGCCGCAGGACCTCACCCGGCGCCAGTACGTTCTCGTGGTTGCCCGTGACGAAGTCGGCGGCATCGACGGTGCGCTCGGATCCGTCGACGGCCCACAGCGTGTACGTCGCCTCGAGCGCGACCGTCATCGTGATCATCGGGCCCGCCGGCAGTGACATGCAGATGTTGCCGCCCACCGTGGCCGAATTCCAGATCTTGAACGATGCCAGGAAGGCCTCACAGCTCGTCCCGAACAACGACCCGGCGCGCCAGTCGTCCGGCGGCGCAAACGCATACAGGTCACGGATCGTGCACGTCGCCCCGATCTCGAGGCCCGCGTCGCTCCGCACCAGCGGTTCCCAGCCGAGCGTCGTGAGATCGACGAGACGGCGCAGGTGGGGCTGCTGATCGGAGAACAACCACGTTCCGCCGGCCAGCCAGGCGTCGCCGTCGCGCCACTCCGAACCCGGCCGGTCGGGTGGTCGCCGCACGACGTCGGTGATGGTGTTGAGGTCCATATGACTGCTCCACTCGGGAAAATGTCGTCGTTCTCGTACCCGGCCTGCGTCAACCCATCTGACTTTAGACACCGCGGCAGCGGTCTCGGTGTTAATTGCCGGGTTCCACCCGGGCGCTGTTTGCCGTGTTCCGCGGCCGAGAGCGACCGTCACCCGCCGTAGCAGACATCCCCCGCCCCGGCCCGACCGCTACTCTCAGGGCCATGGCCGCCAAGATCTCCGCCCACGACGTGCTCGAGCTGGTACTGGACGCCGGCAGCTTCGTCTCCTGGGACACCACACCCGTCGACGCGCGGCCGAACGAGAAGTACCGCGCCGACCTGCAGAAGGCCGCCGACAAGTCGGGCGTCGACGAATCGGTGATCACCGGTGTCGGCACCGTCCGCGGCCGCCCGGTCGCGGTGATCGCCTGCGAGTTCGCATTCCTGGCCGGTTCGATCGGCGTGGCCGCCGCCGAGCGGATCGTCTCCGCCATCGAACGCGCCACCCGTGAGGGTCTCCCCCTGCTCGCCTCGCCCACGTCGGGGGGCACACGCATGCAGGAGGGCACCGTCGCCTTCGTGCAGATGGTGAAGATCGCGGCGGCCGTCGCCACCCACAAGGCCGCCCATCTCCCCTATCTGGTGTATCTGCGGAACCCGACCACCGGCGGCGTGTTCGCGTCCTGGGGTTCTCTCGGGCACATCACGGTGGCCGAACCCGGTGCACTCGTCGGGTTCCTCGGACCCCGCGTCTACGAAGCCCTGTACGGCGAGAAGTTCCCCGACGGCGTGCAGACCTCCGAGAACCTCTACCGCAACGGTGTCATCGACGGCGTCGTGCCCGCCACCCGCCTGCGGCGGCTCGTGCATCGAGCGTTGCGGGTGCTGATCGACCCGCCCACGTCACCCGACGTCACCGAGCCGGCGCCGGCCACCGACATTCCCGACGTACCCGCCTGGCAGTCGGTGATGCTGTCGCGGCGCGCCGACCGGCCCGGCATCCGCCACCTGCTGCGGCACGCCGCCACCGAACAGGTCCCCCTCAGCGGCACCGGCCAGGGCGAGACCGAGGGGACGGTGTTGTTGTCGCTGGCCCGTTTCCGCGGCGCACCGTGCGTGCTGCTGGGGCAGGACCGCGCCGGCCAATCCGCCCTGAACACGATGGGCCCCGCCGCTCTGCGCGAGGCACGCCGAGGCATGCGACTGGCCGAGGAGTTGCAGATCCCGCTGGTCCTGGTGATCGACACCCTCGGCGCCGCACTGTCGAAGGAGGCGGAGGAACGCGGACTGGCCCCCGAGATCGCACGCTGCATCTCCGACCTCGTGACCCTGAAGACGCCGACCGTGTCGGTCCTGCTCGGTCAGGGCACGGGCGGCGGGGCGCTCGCCTTCCTCCCCGCCGACCGCGTGCTCGCCGCTCAGAACGGGTGGCTGGCCCCGCTTCCGCCCGAAGGCGCCAGCGCCATCGTCCACCGCGACACCACCCACGCACCCGAGATGGCGGCCGCGCAGGGCATCCGCTCACTCGATCTGCTGCGGGACGGCGTCATCGACGCCATCATCCCCGAGCACCCCGATGCCGCCGACGAGCCCGTCGACTTCTCCAAGCGGGTCGGCGAGGCCATCTCCCGCGAACTCCGCGCGCTGACCGGGGTTCCCGAGAGCGAACGCTTCGCGGCCCGACTCGCCCGCTACCGGAACCTCGGGCTGCACTAAGACAGTTTGATCGTCGGGTTGTACATGTCCAGCCACAGCGCCAGGTCGAGGGTGCGCTCGAGTCCGCGGCGCGACACCTGAGTGATCTGCGGCGTGTCGACGGACACCGCCCGCGCCAGCCAGTCCGCACTGACCAGGCCGAACACCGGGTGCGTGGGGTCGCTGAGCAGCTCCTTGCCGTGCTGCTGCAACGCCACCGCATACTTGGGGTCCTGGGTGGACGGATACGGCGACTTCACCCGATCGATCACCGACTGCGGCAGCACATCCCTCGTCGCGGCTCGCAGCAACGACTTCTCCTTGCCGTCGAACGTCTTCAGCGACCACGGTGTGTTGTAGACGTACTCGACCAACCGGTGATCGCAGAACGGCACCCGCACCTCGAGTCCGACGGCCATGCTGGCGCGGTCCTTGCGATCGAGCAGGACCCGCACGAAACGCGTCAGGTGCAGGTAGCAGATCTTCCGCATCCGCCATTCGAAGTCGGATTCACCGTCCAACCGGTCGATCCCGGATACGGCTGAGGAATACGAGTCCTGCACGTACGCATCCATGTTCAACCCGGCCGTCACCTCCGGGGTGAAGATGTTGCTCTCGTCGCCGAAATGCTCGGCGAACTGTACGAGCCACGGGAAGGTGTCGGCCTGCTGTGCCTTCGGGTCGAAGAACTGCTTGTACCCGCCGAACACCTCGTCTGCCGACTCACCGGACAGCGCCACCGTCGAGTGCCGACGGATCGCCTTGAACAGCAGATACAGCGACGCGTCCATGTCGCCGAGGCCCATGGGAATGTCGCGTGCCCGGATGACCTTCGCACGCACGGCGGGGTCGGCCAACGCGTCGGAGTCGAGGACGATGTCCTGGTGCGCGGTGCCGGATCGCCGGGCCACGTCGTGCACATACGGGGCGTCCGGGGTGCCCCGCAGTTCGTCCGCGACGAAATGCTCGGTCTGGCCGACGAAGTCGACGGCAAACGTCCGGACCGTCTCGCCGACCTCGGCAAGCTGCTCGGCGGCGATTCCGGTCATCGCCGAGGAGTCGAGACCACCGGACAGCAGGGTGCACCGCGGTACGTCGGCGATCAGTTGCCGGCGCACGATGTCGTCGAGGAGTTCCCGGACGTGTGCGACGGACGTGTCCCGGTCGTCGGTGTGCGGACGCGTCTGCAGAGTCCAGTACCGGTGGGTGCGCAGCCCGGTGCGGGAGACGGTGACCACCGTGCCCGGTTCCACCTCGCGCATGCCCTCCCACACTGCGTGGCCCGGCGTCTTCACGAACGCGAACAACTCGCGGATCCCGTCCATCGTGACGGTCGACTCGGCGATCGGATTGGCAAGGATCGCTTTAGGTTCCGAACCGAACAGCACACCGTCGGGAGTCTTGTAGTAGTAGAACGGTTTGATGCCCATACGGTCACGGATCATCACGAGTGTGTCGGTGCGCGAATCCCAGATGGCGAATGCGTACATGCCGTTGAGGCGCTCGGCGACGGCCTCCCCCCATTCCAGGTACCCGTGGAGGACCACCTCGGTGTCGGAGTCCGTGACGAACCGGTGCCCGCGCCCGTACAACTCCTCACGCAGTTCACCGAAGTTGTAGACCTCACCGGAGTAGACCATCGCCACGGTGCCGCCAGGGGTCTCCACGCTCATCGGCTGGTGCCCGCCCGGCAGGTCGATGATCGCGAGCCTTCGATGCCCGAGCGCTGCATGTTCGACAACCCACGTGCCACGGTCGTCCGGCCCGCGGCAGTTCATCGTCTCGGCCATGGCATCCACGGTGGACTGTTCGACGCGTAGGTCGCGTTCGAACGAGATCCATCCGGCGATTCCGCACATTGTTTCCTCCGGCTGTCGCTGGCGCTCTTCCTTCGGCGCATGGTCAGTTGCGAGGCGGCGGGCCCGAGTCCGAACCGTAGCGATCACATTGACAGTTCTTTACTCTTGCTAACCACCTACCTTCCACGGTAACCCTTTTCGACGCACAGCCGGTGGGGCACGGAACGCCGCACGTCAGAACGGCGCAGGGTCGTCGACAGCGCAGGTGTCGGCTGCGCGTGCGTGGGGCGACCGGCGCCGCGCCACATCCAGGCGCGCCTGCCGTCGGCGGCGCTCCGCCCGGATCCGGGCAGCCGTGTTCTACTCACAGGTGCGGCGAAGCGCTCCCCCGTCGGCGACGTGGCCACTTCCAGCAACATGGTCGCTTCCGGCATCGTGGTCACGTCCGCCAGCATCGCTCCGTCCGACACCCAGGAGCCCCGACGACCGCGGGCGGTATCGGTGACCGGTGGGCGCGATCAACTCGATTCCACCGTCGGCGGTCACCGTCCAGTGTCCGGAATGTTTGAGCCGGTGATGATTTCGACAGTAGGCGGTCATGTTGCCGGCCACTGTCGGACCGCCGGCCGCGGGATCTGCGTGGTCGAATGGCCGATGGTGATCGAGGTCCGTGTTCCACGCCGCAACGCCACAGTGCAGCCATTCGCATCCGCCGGCCAGCACCCGCATCCAGGTGTCGAGTACGGCGCCGGGACGGTACGTGGTTGGGACGACAGCGCTCGGAGCCCGCAGCGGTTCGACATCCGCGGCGGCGGCGATGTCGCGCGCATGCGCGGCATCGACGATTCCGTAGCCGTCGAGATAGGCCGGTTCGTCGCCGCCCGCGAGTGTGGAGTCGAGCATGATCAGGTGCACGAGAGGCTTGCGCGCCGTCGCTGCGATGCGGGAGTCCTGGCCGCAATCGACCCGCCCGCTTTCACACTGCACGAACCCGACCCCGTCGATGAGTGCGGACAATCCGTCGGCCCGTCTCTGTTCGTACGTTCGAAGATCTTTCGGGCACACGGTGTTTGCCAGTTCGCGCAATCGCGCGTCGAATGCACGTCCCTGCGCCGCGGGAAGCGATCCGAGGATTCGACACATACCGTCCTCCGCCGCGCCGACTCCGACGAACCTGTCCGCCTGCGCCTTCTCCCGCTTGGCCCGCACCCCCGCCGGGTCGAGCCTCGCGATGATGCGATTCGCGGCGTTCGTCAGCCTGCGGCCGGTCAGCCCGGTTCCACCGGAGCGTGGCAGGGCCAGAACCTGTTCGAGGAGTTGATGTTCGACTTCACCGATCCGCTCGTCGCCGACGTTTGCCGTCGCATCGTCGATCAGGCGCACCCGGTACATGTCCAGATCACCGCGCGCCATGGCCTCGCGGGTGGCGTGCAACCGGGTGCGCAGAGCCATACCCAGTCCGATCAGCCGACCCGCCGACGCTCGCCCCATGGTCAGCGCGGCACCGATCTCGGCCTCGACCACTTCGTGGTCGAGGTCCACGCCCCGTCGGATTCGACTTCCGCGGTTCGACGAACGAAGAGTTCGGCAATCACCGCCAGCTTCCGTTCGGCCACCACCGACTCACTGCGATGCAGATCGGTCATCAACTCGACCAGACCCACATCGGATTCCGCGTCGGCGAGACAGCAGATCGTCTCACGGACCCCTCGATCGAATACCCCCGTATCGAACATGCGTTCTACAGTAGCGAAAGTCGTTGCGCTCCACAAGACCCCACAACAATCCGCGCCCGGAGCGGTTCTACCCACTCCCCGCGACGATGGCGGGCACAGTGGCGGCGACGATGATGGCGGCGTTGACGGCCTCGACGGATTTGCGCACTGCCTTGCCCGCCCATTCGCCTTCGGAGATCTCCTTCGCCCGTTTCTTCACGGCGCGACGATCGGCGTCGGGGAACAACTTCGGCGCGGCGTCGACAGCGGACATAAGGGAGACGAGCGCGGCGGTGCGCGGAGTGGGGGTGACCCCGTCGAGGATCGCGGCGCTCAGCTCGGAGCGCACCGCGCGTTCGTGGCGTCCGTCGACCTCCGGCCACCGCGTGGTGGGGAAGATGCCCAGCACCTTGCCCTTCTCCTCGCGGACCCAGCCCGCGTCGACGATGCGTTTCGCGAGTTCGTCGCGCAGGTTCTTGGCGAGCTTCTCGATGGCTGTCTCCGGTTTCATCGGCTTGGACGTACCGATGAGGTCGACGGCCCGAGCGAGCAGCGGATCCTGAGGTCGCGCTCCGTCCCGGACGACGAGACGCCCCTTCTTCACGTCCTCGCCGAGTTCGGCGGGGGTGACGACGTCATCGAGGGCCAGTTCCAGAAGAACGGCGCCGGCGAGGACGCGCGGCATCCGAGTCCCGTCCACGACGGGCTTGCCCGAGGCGTCGTCGAGAAGCAGCAACAGCAGGTCTTCGGCGAGCAGCGTCATACTTCCACGATAGGCGGCGTCGCGGCGAAGTCCGGTGTCCGTTCAGCCGCCCCGGGGAATGTTTGCCGGTTACCGTGAAGGGGGAATATTCGGAGTATTCACCAGACGGTTGTCGGGCACCGCAGTCAAGCACGAGGAGCGGCTATGAGCGCGATCGGACACTGTCGGGCAGTCCTGGCGGTCGCCGTCGTTGCGTCGTCTGCCATGTTCGGTCAGGTGGCCGCGGCGTCGGCGGACGAGTGGCGGGCCCTTCCCGTCGACAAGCCGGCGTCGGCAGACGGATCCGTCCTCGACCACATCGAGGAGATCGACGACCGTCAGCTGAACATGTACGTCTACTCCGCGGCGATGGAGAAAGTGATTCTCCTCGAGGTGATCCGCCCCGCCGATACGAGCGTGCCCCGGCCGACGCTGTACCTGCTCAACGGCGCCGGTGGCGGCGAGGATTCGGCGACCTGGCAGGCGAGGACCGACGTGGTCGACTTCTTCGCCGACAAGAATGTCAATGTCGTCACTCCCGTCGGTGGCGCGTACAGCTACTACACCGACTGGGAGAAGCCCGATCCCGTCCTCGGCGTGAACAAGTGGACCACCTTCCTCACCGAGGAACTTCCCCCGATCGTCGACGCCACACTCGGAACGAACGGTGAAAATGCCATCGCGGGACTGTCGATGTCGGGCACGTCCGTCCTGAGCCTGGCCGAGGCAGCCCCCTCCCTGTATCGCGCGGTCGGCGCGTTCAGCGGGTGCGCCCAGACGAGCACCAAACCGGGGCGGGACTATGTCACCTTCGTCGTCAGCTTCCGAGGCGGAGATGTCGAGAACATGTGGGGACCACCCGACGACCCCGCCTGGGTGGCCAACGACCCCGTCGTCAACGCCGAGAAGCTGCGCGGAATCGACTTGTACATCAGCAATGCCACCGGACTGCCCGGCATTCACGAGAACCTCAACGGCCCGGATATCAACGGCGATGTGGGGACCCTGGCCAACCAGGTGATCATCGGCGGCATCATCGAGGCGGGCACCAATCAGTGCACCCATGAACTCGCCGACAAGCTCAACGCCCTGGGAATCCCCGCCACGTACGACTTCCGGCCCACCGGCACCCACTCGTGGGGCTACTGGCAGGACGACCTGCACAACTCCTGGCCCATGATCGCCGGCTCCCTCGGTCTCTGACCGGTTCACCGCAACTCCGCTGGGCGACGAAAACCCGCCGCCCAGCGCAGGCCTGCGCCCCGGCCGTCCGGACGGTGTCGCTGGACACCGACGTCACATAGGGTGTTTCAGGTCACACGAACGACGAGAGGACGGACATCGATGAGCTCCGCGACAGAGCACGCCGGTCACAGCTACGCGGAGGTCTACCGCGAGAGCGCCGAACGTCCGGAGGAGTTCTGGCTCGCCGCGGCCGAGGCAGTGGACTGGGTGACGCCGCCGACGCGGGCACTCGACGATTCCGCCGCCCCGATGTACCGGTGGTTCCCCGATGCGTCGCTGAATACGTGTTTCAACGCTCTGGACCGGCACGTGCGCGACGGCAACGGGGATCGGGCGGCACTGATCTACGACTCCGCGATGGCCCCCGATGCGTCCCGCACTTACACGTACGCCGAACTTCTCGACGAGGTGTCCCGGTTCGCCGGCGTCCTGAAGGGCCAGGGTGTGGTGGCCGGCGACCGGGTGATCGTGTACCTGCCGATGATCCCCGAAGCGGCCATCGCGATGCTCGCGTGCGCCCGCATCGGTGCCGTGCACTCGGTGGTGTTCGGCGGTTTCGCCGCGAAGGAACTCGCCACCCGCATCGACGACGCCGGACCGGTGGTCCTGGTGACGGCGTCGGGCGGCCTCGAGCCGGGACGCACCGTCGACTACCTGCCGATGGTGGCGAAGGCCCTCGAGTTGTCGAGCACCCCTCCGCACACGGTGATCGTCAAGGACCGGGAGCAGATTCCGGGTTCGGCCGCCGACTACCGCGGCGGTGAGGTGGCATGGTTCGACTGGGACGCGCTGATCGCGGATGCGGCACCCGCGGAGCCGGTTCCGGTGGCTGCGACGGACCCGCTGTACATCCTGTACACGTCCGGCACCACGGGGAAGCCGAAGGGTGTGATCCGCGACAACGGCGGGCACGCCGTCGCGCTGACGTGGTCGATGCGCAACATCTACGACATCGGCCCGGGTGAGGTGTGGTGGACCGCATCCGACGTCGGCTGGGTGGTCGGGCACTCGTACATCGTCTACGGGCCGCTGCTGGCCGGTGCCACGTCCGTGCTCTACGAGGGCAAACCGGTCGGCACCCCGGATGCGGGGGCATTCTGGCGGGTGATCTCCGATCACGGTGTGTCGGCGCTGTTCACCGCACCGACCGCGATCCGCGCCGTCCGCAAGGCCGATCCGGACGCGACGGAGATCGCCAAGTACGACATCTCCTCACTGAAGACACTGTTCGCCGCGGGCGAGCGCCTCGACCCCGACACGTACGCGTGGGCCACCCGGGTCCTGAACCGTCCCGTCGTCGATCACTGGTGGCAGACCGAGACCGGCTGGGCGATCTGCGCCAACCTGCGCGGACTCGAACCCATGCCGCTCAAGGCCGGCTCGCCCACCGTCCCGGTGCCCGGGTACCGGGTCGAGGTCGTCGACGGCGAGGGAAGAGCGGTTCCGGCGGGGGCCGAGGGCAACATAGTGATCGGGCTGCCGCTGCCTCCGGGCACCCTGGCCGGGTTGTGGCGCGACCCGGAGCGATATGTGAGGTCGTACCTCGCCACGTTCGACGGCTACTACCTGACCGGCGACTCCGGTTACATCGACGAGGACGGGTACGTGTACGTCCTGGGCCGCAGCGACGACGTCATCAACGTTGCCGGACATCGGCTTTCGACGGGCAGCATGGAGGCCGTGGTCGCGGGGCACCCGGCCGTGGCGGAGTGCGCGGTGGTCGGGATCCGCGACGAACTCAAGGGCCAGCGGCCCAGCGGCTACGTGGTGCTCAAGGCCGGGGTCGAGATCGACCTGGAGACACTCCGTAGCGAACTGGTCGCGATGGTGCGCGAGCAGATCGGCGCCGTCGCCACGTTCCGCGACGTGACGGTCGTGCAGGCGCTGCCCAAGACTCGCTCGGGCAAGATCCTGCGCAAGACGATGCGGCAGATCGCCGACCACGAGGAGTACACCGTGCCCTCCACCATCGAGGACGTCACCGTGCTCGACGCGCTGAAGAAGCAACTGGGCGGCTGACCGCTCAGGCCCGGGTGGCCGCGTCGAGTGCGTGATCCACCAGCACCTCGACGCGGTCCGGTTCGAGCGGGTCGAGGTCGAACAGGATGCGGTAGATGATCGGCGCCACCACGTGGTCGATCACGTGCTCGACCACACTCGGCGCGGGTGAGCCGGCGGGTTCGCCGCGCCCGAGGATCGTCTCGATCTGGGTGCGGCAGAACGTCGCGCACTTGAACGGATTGGTGCCGTCCTCGGACCTGACGGTGTCGCCGCTCATCACGACATCGCGCAAGGCCGCCCGCCCCACCGGTGAGGACATCTCCTCGAGATAGTCCTGCGCCCACGCGACGAGGTCACCTCGCGCACTGCCGGTTTCACGCGGGGGCGTGTCGGGACGCAGTCGTTCGATCGCGACGTCCGCGAACACCTCGGTGATGTCACCCCAGCGCCGGTAGATGGTCGACGGGGTGACGCCGGCGTCGGCAGCGATCATCGGGACGGTGATGTCCGCTCGGTCGCGCTCGTCGAGAAGTTTGCGCGTGGACGCGTGCACCGCCTGCTGGATACGGGCGCTGCGACCACCGGGACGTGGACCTGGAGCCGGACTCATGCCCCCCATGCTAACGCAAAGATGTTGCATTAAGAATGGCTGCGGCGTACCGTCCGTTAACGCAAACCTTTTGCATTAACGTTCTCCGGGAGTACGCCATGACGACCCTTGCCGCACCCGAAGTGCCACCGACCTCGCGACCCGCACTGCGCCGCGGGGCCGCCTTCACGCTCGTCGCGGTCGTGATCGCCACCCTGCTCGGCGCATCAGCCGCCCCGACACCGCTCTACGAGGTGTACCAGTCGAACTGGGGTTTCTCGTCACTGCAGTCGACGCTGGTCTTCGGCATCTACGCCGTGAGCCTGCTGCTGGCGCTGCTCACCGTGGGGTCGCTCTCCGACTACGTCGGCCGCCGGCCCGTGCTGATGACGGCGCTCGTGTTCGAGGCCGCCTCGATGGTCATGTTCGCGACGGCCGAAGGCATCGGGCTCCTGCTGTTCGCCCGGGTCGTGCAGGGATTCGCCACCGGCGCCGCGATCAGCGCGCTCGGTTCCACACTCCTCGACCTCGAACGCAAGCCCGGACGCGGTGCCACCGTCAACAGCATCGCGCCCACCGTCGGCCTCGCGCTCGGCGCCATCGGATCGAGCCTGATCAGCGAGCACCTTCCCCGGCCCACCAGCACCGTGTTCCTGGTGTTCTGCGCGCTGTTCGTCGTCGAGATCCTCGGCATCTGGGCTGCTCCCGAGACGGCAGTCCGGCAGAAGGGGGCACTGGCGTCGATGCGGCCGACGCTCGCGGTCCCGTCCACCGCACTGGGCATGCTCGTCCTCACGGGCCCCTGCCTGGTCGCCGTGTGGGCGCTCGGCGGCTTCTACCTGTCGCTCGGACCTTCGCTCGCCCGCAACGCGCTCGACGTGCACACGTCGCTGATCGGCGCCGTCATGGTCGCGACGCTCACCGGAACCGGCGCCTTCGCGGTGTTCGTGCTGCGCAACGTGGCGGCACGGCGCATCCTGTACGTCGGGGCCTCTGCCCTCGTCGCCGGGGTCGCCATCACCCTGGTCGGCGCCGAAACATCCTCGGCGCTGTGGATTCTCGCGGGGACCGCGGTGGCGGGCGTCGGATTCGGTGCCGGCTTCCAGGGCACCATCCGCACCGTCATGCCGCTCGCCGAACCGCACGAGCGCGCGGGACTGCTGTCGAGCATCTACGTGATCGCCTACCTCGCCAACAGCGTTCCGGCACTGGCCGCCGGATACCTCGTCGGAAAGGTCGGGCTCGTCGACACCACCCGCATTTATGGCGGACTCGTCATCGCCCTCGCCACTGCGGCATTCCTCGGGCTCCTCGTGCGCAAAGCGCCTGTGAGTACTTGTTAACCGCCCGCGGTTAATAAGTACTCACAGGGCCTTGATCTCGCCGTACCGGGCGAGTGCCTCCTGCCGTTCGTGGGCGTGATCGACGATCGGCGGCGGATAGTCCTCGGGGCGACCATCTTTCAGAGTGTGGACCGCCTTCCCCGAGATGCCACGCAACTCGGGGACCCACCGGCGCACGTATTCGCCGTCGGGGTCGAACTTCTCCCCCTGCGTCGTCGGGTTGAACACCCGGAAGTACGGCGACGCGTCCGTTCCCGACCCCGCGGTCCACTGCCAGCCGTGCTGGTTGTTGGCCAGATCCCCGTCCACCAGCTGATTCATGAAGTACCGGGCACCCCGCCACCACGGCAGGTGCAGATCCTTGACGAAGAACGACGCGACGATCATCCGCACCCGATTGTGCATCCAGGCTTCGGCTTTCAGCTGACGCATCCCGGCGTCGACGATCGGGAATCCCGTCCGGCCCTCGCACCACGCCGTGAACGCCTCCTCGGCGTTGGGTCCGCTGTCGTAGCGGATGTGGTCGAACCGGCGGTCGTAGTTGCCGCGCGCACTGTCGGGCCGCTGGAAGAGGATGTCGGCGTAGAAGTCCCGCCACGCGAGCTGACGGCGGTACTGCTCGGCGCTCTTGCTGCGCCGGCGCGCGAGGTCGCGGAGCATCGTCCGCGGATGAATGTTGCCGTACTTGAGGTACACCGACATCCGACTGGTCGCGTCGAGACCGGGACGATCGCGCGCGTCCTCGTACCCGGAGAGGTCGTCCTCGCAGAACTCCGCCCACCGCTCCAGCGCCGCCGCCTCACCCGCGGCGTACCCCTCGGATTCGGGTTCGGGGATCTTCGCCCGCCGAGTCTTCACGTCGTCCGGGTCCACCCACTCCACCATCGCCGGACCGGTGTCGATCGGGGCGCGCCACCCGTGTTCGAGCCACTGCCGAAAGTACGGGGTGAACACGCGGTACGGCTCCCCGTCGGTCTTGGTCACCCGGCCCGGTGCCACCGCGTACGGCGATCCGGTGGCCACGAGTTCGACGTGCTCGGCGACCGTGGCGTCACGCTCGCGACCGTACGGTCCGTAGTCGGCGCTCACATGCACCTCTTCGGCCGACACCTTCTTCGCCACCCTCGGGACCACGTCGACGGGATCGCCCTTCACCACCAGCAACCGGCCGTCGAGTCCGTCGTCCAGCGCGGCGAGGCTGCGGAACAGGAAGTCCCGGCGGGCGCCGCCCGAAGTCTTCAGCAACCGGTCGTCGAGGACGAACAGACCCAGCGCACGCGCCCCCGTCTCGGCGACCATGTGAAGCGTCGGCAGGTCGCCGAGCCGGAGGTCGCGCCGGAACCAGACGAGTGCGGTGTCCATGTCTGCCACGGTAACGAAGCGCGGGCCGATCGGTTGGTGGAGCGAGTCAGTTGGTGGAGCGAGCAGACGACAGCACCGACAGGTAGGGGGCGTCGATGTCGTAGTGCTCGAACGCCGACAGCGCCGCGCGGGCGAACGTCCGCTGCACCGCCCACTGCCTGCCGGGCTTGGTCCGCGCGGTGATGCGCAGTGTGACCGATTCCGCGGTCACCGAGTTGACGCCGAGCAGTTCCGGGGGTTCGAGCACGTCCGCGGCGATCGCGTCGCCCTGGGCCGCCTCGGTGACGGCCTCGAGCGCCACCTCGCACGCCCGCTGCACGTTGGCGGCGTGCGCAATCGGCAGATCGACCACCGCGACCGCGTACCCCTGGCTCATGTTGCCGACGCGCACGATCTCCCCGTTGCGGCAGTACCAGAGGGTGCCGTTGACGTCGCGGATCGTCGTGACCCGCAGACCCACCGTCTCGACCGTTCCCACGGCCTCGCCGAGGTCGACGACGTCGCCGACACCGTACTGATCCTCGAGCAACATGAAGATGCCCGACAGGAAGTCCCGGACGAGGTTCTGCGCACCGAAACCGAGTGCGACACCGATCACACCGGCGGACGCAATGAACGGGGCGACGTTGACGCCGAGGACGGCGAGGACCTGGAGCACCACCCAGACGAGCACCACGATCGACACCGTCGATTTGAGCACCGACCCGATCGTCCGGGCGCGCTGCGCGCGACGCTCGTTGACCATTGCCTCCTTGACGCCACGCGGGGCGCGTTCCCGCAGGGGACGGAGCATGGCCGGTTTGTCGGAAGGCTCCCGGGGCCGCGTCATCCGGTCGATCATCCGGTGCAATGCGAAGCGCAGCACGAGCGCCAGGACGACGTAGGTCGCGATCTCCGCCGGTCGGTGAATGAGCCAGTCACGGTTGGTTTCGGTCAATTCGAATGCCTGCAGTGAAGAAAACATCGACCCCGAGTGTACGGACGAGACACGCTCCCACAACTGCCATCCGCACTCTCCGGGGTCGTGCCCACGGCACAATGCAGGGGTGACCGTCTCCGACTCAGCCAGTGTCCTCGTGGTCGACGACGACGAGGACGTGCGGACCTCCCTCGAACGTGGCCTGCGCCTGTCCGGCTTCACCGTCCTCACGGCCGTGGACGGCGCCGACGCGCTCCGGGTGGTCAGTGAGCAGCGGCCGGACGCGATGGTGCTCGACATGAACATGCCGGTCATCGACGGCACCGGCGTCGTGACCGCGCTCCGCGCGATGAGCAACGACATCCCGATCTGCGTGCTCAGCGCCCGCGACACCGTCGACGACCGCATCTCCGGCCTGGAGTCGGGCGCCGACGACTACCTGGTCAAACCGTTCGTTCTCGCCGAGTTGATCGCCCGGATCCGGGCGATGCTGCGCCGGCACGGAACGACCGCCGCCGCCCCGTCCGACTCGCCCGCGACCCCACCGATCCGCGTCGGGGCCCTGGAGATCCGCACGTCGGCGCGCCGGGTGTTCATGGCGGGCGAGGAAGTCACGCTGACCAAACGGGAATTCGAACTCCTCGAGGTACTCGCCCGCAACGTCGGCATCGTGTTGAGCCGTGAACGACTACTCGAACTGGTGTGGGGCTACGACTTCGTCGCCGACACCAATGTCGTGGACGTCTTCGTCGGTTACCTGCGACGCAAGTTCGAAGTCGGTGGTCGGCCCCGCATCCTGCACACGGTCCGCGGCGTCGGGTTCGTGCTCCGGGAACCCTCGTGAAACGGTCCTTCTCACTCCGGACCCGCGTGGCGGCCGCCACGGCGCTGGGGGCGACGATCATCGTCGTGGCCCTCGGCATCCTCGTGTCGCTGGCGATCAACCGGAACAACATGTCGCAACTCGACCGGCGACTGGAGACGGCGTCGGACGTGCTCGTGCCCAACGCGGCCACGGCCGGTCTGTTCCTCGGGGCCCTCGGCGACAAGGGCGCGTTCGCCATCACCATCCGTTCCGCCGACGGCGACACAATCCTCGTCAGCACCCCCACGCAGTTGCCCGAACTGGACCCGGGCACGCAGACCGTCGAGGTCGGCGACACGAAGTACCGGGCCTACACCGCGACCGTGCCTTTTCTCGGCACCCGCATCTCGCTGGCAGTGCCGTACGCCGAAGCACAGGACGTGACGTCCGAGCAGCAACGGCAGGTGGCCCTCGTCGGCGTCCTCGCCGTCGCCGCGGCCAGCGGGCTCGGGTGGTTGTTCGGCGGTCGTGCCGTCCGCCCGCTGGTCGATCTCACCGGCCGCATCGTCCGCCGCGAACGGAAGCTGACACCCACGTCGTCCGGGGTCCGGGAGGCGGACGAACTGGCGTCCGCCGCGGAGTCGATGCTGCGCGACGTCGCCGAGGCGCAGGACGCGACCACCGCCGCACTCGCCACCGCACGCGACTTCGCCGCCGTGTCTGCGCACGAACTCCGCACGCCGCTCACCGCTATGCGCACCGACCTCGAGGTCCTCACCACTCTCGACCTGACGCCGGAACAGCAGCACGAGATCCTCCGCGACGTCGCCCGCTCACAGGGCCGCGTGGAATCGACGTTGTCCGACCTCGAGCGCCTCGCCCGCGGGGAGCTGTCCACCGACGAGGACTTCGTCGACTGCGATCTCGTCGACATCAGCGACCTCGCCGCCGAGGAGGCGATGCGCCACAATCCCGGACTGCAGGTCACCGTCGACGCGACCCCGGTGACGGTCCGCGGCATGCCCGGTGGACTGCGCCTGACCCTGGACAACGCCATCAAGAACGCGGTCCGGCACGGCGGCGCCACCGCGGTCACGATCACCCTCAGAGCCGCCGACGGCATCACCACCGTCATCGTCGACGACAACGGCTCCGGCGTGCCCGAAGCCGAACGGGCCGCCGTGTTCGAACGATTCCACCGCGGTTCCAACGCAACGAAGAGCGGGTCGGGTCTCGGCCTCGCACTGGTCGCCCAGCAGGCTGCGCTGCACAACGGCAGCGCGCGGTTCGAGGTCAGCCCTCTCGGCGGCGCACGGTTGGTCGTCGAATTGCACACCGACACCACCCAGTGGCCGCACACAACAGAAAGCCCCGCGTCACGCTGAGGTGAGGCGGGGCTTCCGTGCTGTTCGAGACTATTCCTTCACGTCCAGCAGGTCGATCATGAACACCAGCGTCTTGCCGGACAGCTGATGTCCGGCGCCGGCCGGGCCGTAGGCCAGCTCCGGCGGGATGGTGAGCTGACGACGTCCGCCGACCTTCATGCCGGGGATGCCGTCCTGCCAGCCCTTGATGAGGCCGCGCAGCGGGAACTGGATGGACTCACCACGGTTCCACGAGGAATCGAACTCCTCGCCGGACTCGAACTCGACTCCGACGTAGTGCACCTCGACGGTGCCCCCGGGGACGGCCTCGGCGCCGTCGCCGACCACCACGTCCTTGATGACCAGGTCGGTCGGGGCGGGTCCCTCTTGGAACTCGATCTCGGGTTTGGTCATGTGTCCTCCTCGGTGAGGGCTCTATGGTTCGGCACAGGTTTTCGCGATCAGCGACCTGTGACGTCCTTGTAGTCACGCTCGGTGTAACCGGTGTAGATCTGACGCGGGCGGCCGATCTTCGTAGCGGGATCTTCGTGCATCTCGCGCCAGTGTGCAATCCACCCGGGCAAGCGGCCCATGGCGAACAGAACCGTGAACATGCGAGTGGGGAAGCCCATCGCGCGGTAGATCAGACCCGTGTAGAAGTCGACGTTCGGGTACAGCTTGCGCTCGACGAAATAGTCGTCGGTGAGCGCCGCCTCTTCGAGTGCCATCGCGATGTCGAGCAGCTCGTCGTCGCCCCCGAGCTTCTCGAGGATGGTGTGCGCCGTCTTCTTGACGATTGCCGCGCGCGGGTCGTAGTTGCGGTAGACGCGGTGACCGAAGCCCATGAGCTTCACACCGTCTTCCTTGTTCTTGACCTTGCGGACGAATTCGTCCGCATTGCTGCCGCTGGCCTTGATCTCGTCGAGCATCTCGAGCACGGCCTGGTTGGCGCCGCCGTGCAGCGGGCCCCACAGTGCGTTGATGCCACCGGAGATGGACGTGAACAGGTTGGCGTCGGAAGAGCCGACCAGCCGCACCGTCGACGTCGAGCAGTTCTGCTCGTGGTCGGCGTGCAGGATCAGCAGCATGTCGAGAGCCTTGGCGATCTCGGGATCGATCTCGTACGGCTCCGCGGGGAAACCGAACGTCATCCGGAGGAAGTTCTCGACGAGGTTCAGGGAGTTGTCCGGGTACAGGAACGGCTGCCCGACCGACTTCTTGTACGCGTAGGCCGCGATGGTCGGCAGCTTCGCGAGGAGGCGGATGGTCGACAACTCGACCTGTTCCGGGTCTGCCGGGTCCAGGGAGTCCTGGTAGTACGCAGACAGCGCGTTGACGGCGCTGGACAGGACCGGCATCGGGTGCGCGTTGCGCGGGAAGCCGTCGAAGAACCTCTTCAGGTCCTCGTGCAGCAGCGTGTGGCGCCGGATGCGGTCGGTGAACGACTCGAGCTGCGCCGTGGTGGGCAGCTCACCGTAGATCAGCAGGTAGCTGACCTCGATGAAAGTCGACTTCCCGGCCAGCTGTTCGATCGGGTACCCGCGGTAGCGGAGAATCCCGTGCTCACCGTCGATGTAGGTGATCGAGGAGCTGGTGGAGGCGGTATTGACGAAACCCGGGTCCAGGGTGGTGTACCCGGTGCTGGCGAGCAGCTTGCCCAGTTCGATACCGTCATTGCCCTCGGTTGCCCTGGCAATGGACATCGTGTGCTCACCACCGGGGTAGGTAAGCGTGGGCTTTGTGTCATTGTCAGGCACGAAGCATCCCTCTCAAGCTCAAACCAATGAGTAACAACTTCATTCAGGGTAGAAACTAGTCCCACTCTGGCCCGCGTGCCGAAGGCGGGTCCGCTGAGAGCCCGTGATCCGGCTCCCCCACGGGATGCGCGGCAAGCAGGCCGAAGGGTCGCCGAGCGGGATCGGGGAGTGTCCGTTTTGCCCGCACAGGGCGGGAGCGAAAACGGTGAGGGCCAGTTGCGCGAGACTGGACCGGCCGCGTCACCTGCACCGATGCCGGCGCCGGCGGCGAACGCACAACTCGTCACCCGATACGGTGAGGGAGGAACGGGGGGCGTCGCAGCGCCCGTCGGGCGCGACAGAAGAACCCCCGCCCGGCGTATCGACCGGGCCGCAACCGGCGTTACACCGTCTCACCAAGTGGGCACCCGATGCTCGAAAGTTGAACGGTTACGACCCCAGCGCGGACATGCCCCAGCACCCGGTCCACTGCTGTCCCGGGGCGAGCACCAACTGATCGATTCCGGAGTTGAACGCATCCGGCGGACACGTCATCGGTTCGAGCGCCAGGACCCGCCCCCGCCCGGGGTACGACTTGCCCGCGTCGGGGTCCGCGACGAATGCCTGCAGCCAGCCGAACTCCCGGGCCGCCCAGAGCATCGTCCCGGTGCCGTCCGGTGCGCGCAGCTCGTGCCGCGACCTGCCGTCGACGTCGACGTCCAGTGCACTGAACGGGGTGTCGAGGGCCACGCCGGCCAGCGTGCGCGGGCTGGTGAAGTCGTATTCGGTGCCGGCGACCGGCTGCGAGCCGCCGTTCGGCAGCATGCGCTCGTCGAGGGGCACCCGGGTGCCGGCGGACAGACGCAGCGTGCACTCGTCGAGCGGGAAGTCGCCGGCGCGGACGTACGAGTGGAAACCCATCCCGAACGGCGCCGGGATTGCTCCCGTGTTGGTGGCCGTGTGCGTCACCGTCAGGCCGTCGTCATCGAGGGCATATGCGACGGTGAGCCGCAGCGGGTACGGCCACCCCTTGTGGAGGCCGACGTCGATCGACAACTCGATGCGGTCGTCGGTGTGATTGACTACACGCCAGTCCCGGCGGCGGACGAATCCGTGACTGGCATTATCGAACGTCGGCTCCGTGATCTCGAGCTGATGGTCGATGCCGTCGAAGACGAACTGGCCGTCGCGGATCCGGTTGGGCCACGGCGCGAGGATCAGCCCCGCTGACAACGGCGGCCGGGTGCCGACCTCCCACGTCTCGGTGAGCGCAGTCGGCCCCTCCGGACCGTCCCGTTCGAGTAGCCGGAGTCCGGCACCGGTGGCCGCGATACCGGCGCGGTAGCCGCCGCCGCGGATCTCGAATCCAGCCGCTGCAGGCCTGTCCGTCTTCGACGACTGCGATTCACCCATGCACTTCAGTGTGCACGAGTTCTGCACGAGATATGTGATGGCGCACAGGAACCTAGCGGGCGACCTTGTAACGCCACAGTGCCGGGAACGCGACCGCGGCGATCACCACACCGATGACGACGAGGACGCCGCCACCCGCCGCCGCGACGCTCGTCCCGACCGCTGCGGCTGCCGCGCCGTGCAGGACGTCGCCGATCCTCGGGCCGCCGGCCACGACGACGATGAAGACGCCTTGCAGTCGTCCGCGCATCTCGTCGGTGGCGACCTGCTGGAGCATCGTGCTGCGGAACGCGGCGGAGATCATGTCGACGGCGCCACCGAATGCGAGGAACGCGAGGGCGATCCACAGCAGGACCGGACTGTCGCCGGGTGACGCGATACCCACCACGAGGCCGAAGCCCACCATCGCCAGACCCCACAAGGCGATGCACACGATCACCGCACGGCCCTGACGCCGGACCCGCGGCAGCCAGCCGGAGAACACCCCACCGGCCACCGCGCCGAAGGACATCGCCGCGAACAGCAGTCCGAGCGCCACACCGCCCGATGCCGGGTCGCCGAACGTGTCGTGCGCGATCTGCGGGAACAACGCCCGCGGCATGCCGAACACCATGGCGATGATGTCGACGACGAACGACGCGAGCAGCACCTTCTGCGTCGCGAGATAGGCGAACCCGTCGAACACCTCGTGCAGCCCGGCCCGGCGCGACTCCCCCGTCGGCGGGACGGCGGGCAGCCGGAGCACCGCCCACAGCGTGGCCAGCAGGGCGATCGAATCGACGAGATACAGCGTCGACAGCCCGACCGTCGGAATCATCACCCCGGCGAGCAGCGGTCCGGCGATCGCACCGAACTGCATCACCGTCATGTTCAGTGAG
Source organism: Rhodococcus jostii NBRC 16295 (assembly GCF_001894825.1). Taxonomy (GTDB): domain Bacteria; phylum Actinomycetota; class Actinomycetes; order Mycobacteriales; family Mycobacteriaceae; genus Rhodococcus_F; species Rhodococcus_F jostii. The sequence continues at coordinate 71,321 of NZ_BCWY01000050.1, forward strand.
TTGGCGGCGGCCAGCTGTTCCGCCGGGATGAGCCTCGGAATGATCGCGCTGCGGGTGGGCTGGTTGACGGCGAAGAACGCCTGCTGCAACGCCAGCAGTCCGAGTACCAGCCACACGTTGTCCAGGCCGAGCGCCGCCTGCACCCAGAACAGCACCGACGTGACCCCGAGTCCGACGGTCGTGATCGTCAACAGCTTCCGCCGGTCCATGACGTCGGCCAGCGCGCCGCCCCACAACCCGAACACGATCAGCGGCACGAGCGCGAACACGCCGGTCAGACCCACGTACGCCGAACTGCGGGTGATCTCGTATACCTGCTGGGGCACGGCGACGATACTGAGCTGACCACCGATCACCGTCACGATCCCGGCCGCCCACAGGCGGCGGTAGTCCCGGTTCTGCAGCGGCGTCGTGTCGGCGAGCAGCCGCCGCTTCCTCTTCTCGGTGACGGTCTCGGTCATTCTTCCCTTAGCTCGTTTCCCATGCTCACTATTCCCCGGCCGTCACGGCTGCAGACGCTCGACGGTCCAGGTGTCGCCGGCACGCGTCGTCCGGATGCGGTTGTGCATCCGGTTGGCGCGGCCCTGCCAGAACTCCACGACGTCGGGCCGGATCAGGATTCCGCCCCAGTCCGGCCGGACCGGGATGTCGACGTCGACGGGGAAACGCTCCGCCGCATGCAGCAGCGCGGCGTCCAGCTCGGCCCGCGAGCCGATCGGCTGCGACTGTTCCGACGCCCACGCCCCCAGCCGGGATCCGCGGGGCCGGCTGTGCCAGTACTCGTCGGTGACCTCGGCGTTCACGCGCTCGGCCGGGCCGCGGACGGTGATCTGCCGGGCGACGGGCACCCACGTGAACGTCACCGACGCGTAGGGCACGGCGTCCAGGTGGCGGCCCTTGGCCGAGTCGTAGTTGGTGAAGAACAGCACGCCGTCGGCACTCAGTCCCTTGCAGAGGACGGTGCGGGTGCACGGATGTCCGTGCTCGTCGACGGTTCCGAGTGTCATCGCGTTGGGTTCGGGAACCCCTGACTCCACGGCATCCTCGAGCCACCTGCGCATCAGGGGAAGCCAGCCGTCGTTCAGCTGGTCGGCGTCCAGATCGGAGTCGTTGTACCGTCCGTCAGGGCCCTGGTGTGCGTAACCGACGCGCATGGCGGCGAGGTCCTTGTTCACCGGTTTCGGCTGTTCTGCATCTGGAGACACAGCCGAGAACGCTACTCCCGGGTATGCACTGATCAACTCTCCGGTGACACCGGCTAAAGTTTTGGGGACCGAACCCGTCCCCTCGGATTGCAGCCGCGATCGTGCGATGTCCCCGGGGAGGGGAAGTCGATTGCGCGGACGAAGGTGCCTGCCCATCCCGCACGCACGCTCAGCGCAATTGTCGAACGCCGAGACAGTGCCGCTCTGACCGGGGGCACTCGAACGAGGAGAGTCCACGAGCTATGTCAGCTAGCGCTGCAATACCGGACGATTTCGTCAGCGG
>NZ_BCWY01000051.1 GCF_001894825.1 Rhodococcus jostii NBRC 16295
CCGCCTTCAGCGCGGTGAGCACGTCGCCGGGCAGATTGTTCTGCAGTCGTCCGACGAGGTGCGGCGGGATCGTGCAGATCGCGTAGTCGGCGGTGATCGACTTCTTCGCGCCGCCGGCGGTGTATTCGACGGTGACGCCTTCGGACACGTTCTTCATCGACGTCACCTCGGCGCCGAAGACGATGTTGTCGGTACCGATCCTGTTTTGGAACGCGTAGTAGATCCGGTCCATGCCGCCGACCGGGGTGAACATCATCATCGCCTGGTCGTAGCCGAAGTCGAAGCTGAAGTTGCGGCCGATGCCGCTGCGGATCACTTCCTGCATCGCGAACGGCTTCTTCTCGGTGCCGAAGTTCAGGCCGGCTCCGGGCTCGGAATCGTAACCGCGACGGGAGGATCCGAGGTAGCGGCCGTCGTCGGAGAGGTCACCGAAGTCGCTGAGGAACTCCGACAGCGCGTCCTTGTCCTCCCGGGTCAGCACCTGGTCGAGGGCGCCCTGATCGGTGGCCTTCTTCAGTAGCTCCGACATGTAGCCGAACGTGTCGGCCTTCGCGGCCCGGTAGGTGACGGACTGGCCCGACAGCGACGTGCCGCTCTGGTAGTTCACGAACGTGTTGGCGTTCTGGTTTCCGAAGCCCTGGATCTCGACGCCGAGTTCGCGGCAGTAGTCCAGCGTGATGTGGCTCTGCGGGATGCGGGTGGCGCCGACGTTGTAGAAGTGGCCCTCCGAGAACGTGCACTTCTGCGTCTCGCCGCTCAGGTCGGTCTCCTCGGTGCCGCCCCGTGCGGTCCAGACGCGGCCACCGGGCCGGGTGCGGGCCTCGAGGACCGTCACCGTGTACCCGGCCTTCTGCAGTTCGAATGCCGAACACAGACCGGCGGGGCCGCCGCCGAGCACGACCACGGAGTGGCTGCCCTTCACCTTCCCGATCAGGTCGCCGGCCGCGAGCGGCTGGAAGGTGCGGGCGGGCGCAGCGGTCGACGGTGCGAGCCCGAGCGTCGACATCGCGCCGTACGCGAGGCCTGCGCCTCCGGTGGCCCCGAGGCCCTTCATGAAAGATCTACGTGTGAATGCCAATTCGCGCTCCCATTCTTGCGCCCGGCAACCCGGGATTCATCTGTCACACAGACAGCTACTTTGTTCGAAAGTGTCCGAATCAACGAGAGCGGGAGTTGGTTGGCCCCTACCGACCGACAGCCCAGGTGCCGCGCCTTGCGTATCGAGGGAGGTCTGGAGACCCCTACCATCGATTCGGATGCTCTCAGTTGACGTGTTCACGAGATTCTCCACGCTCGGAACGCTTTTCACGTCACGCGCAGACCTGAGAATCCTGGTAGTTGCTCATACGTTCGGCAAGCCGCTCTTGATACAGCGCCACGTTTTGCATTTTGATGCTCTCGTAGCCACGGATACCGTCAGGCAACTCGGCGATCTCCATCGCTAGCTCTAGATTGTCTTCGGCCAGTCCCGACGTCACCCGTCGGATAGTGGCTGTGTACTCGCGGATGAGTTCGCGCTCGAGACGACGGAGTTTGGCGTAACCGAAGGGGTCTAGCCAGGTGCCGCGCAACCCGCGCATAGCGCGCAGAACTGCCAGGATCGGCCGGGACCATGGACCCAGGCTGAGTTTGCTCGACATTCCGAGCGCCCGTAGGAAGGGCGGGTGCAGCCGGTAGTGCGCGCGGTAACCCTCGCCGAATTGAGACACCAGCTCGCGCTCGAGCTGGGGATCAAGGCAAAGCCTTGCCACTTCGTACTCGTCCTTGTATGCCATCAGTTTGTAGAGATACCGAGCGACGGACTCGGTAAATTGTGTGGAACCGGGCGACACCTGTTCTTCGGCGCGCCGCGCCCACTCGACCTGATCTGCATAGGTTTGGGCATAGGCGCCGTTCTGATATCCGATGAGGTCATCGACCCGTGCTAGCACTATCCGGGCGAGTTCGGAGCCTTCAGCGGCGCTGACTTGGCCTGCTATTTCTCGGGCTTCGGCGCTGGTCTCAGCAGGCTCTGTTGTCACCTGTGCAGCGAACAATATCGCCTTCAGGCTGTCGGGATCGCTGACCAATTGCCTCCCTCGCCTGAATGCCTGCAGATTTCGCTCGACCGCGACGCCGTTGAGCTTGATCGCAGTTTCGATGGCGTCCCACGGCAGAGGGAGGGCACCCCGCTGGTAGGCGACACCAAGCAGCAGCACGTTTGCGTACTGGTCGTCGTCGAAGAGGTCCAACGTCCACTGTCGCGCGTCGACAAAGTGGGTGTCACCTTCGCGAGTGACATGGGCAATGCGATCGACAGTCTGGTCGGATCGGGGAAAGGCGATGTTGGTATCGGTGACCATTGCGCCAGTCGGCACCTCTGCGGTGGAAACCACGGCAACCGTCCGACCTTTCGTCGCGACCGTGAGGTTGGCGGGGTCTGCTGCGACGAGAACATCGCATCCCAGATAGAGATCGGCCAATCCTGTCCCGATCTTGTTGGCCTGCTCGAGGCGTTCTGTGGAGATCCGCACATCGGATACCACTGCGCCGCCCTTTTGGGCGAGACCTGTCTGGTCGAGGGCCTGAACATAGTGGCCGGCTTGTGCTGCCGCCGTCGCGAGCATTTGGGCGATGGTCACCACGCCCGTACCGCCGATGCCGGTGATCCGCACGGAGAAGCTGTCGGTGGGCACAACGAACTCCGGGGACGGCAGTTCGTCTGAGCAGATGTCCGGAGCAGTGAGACGTGGGGTGCTCCGCCCTGGCGTAACTGACAGGAAGGAGGGGCAGTCCCCGTCTAGGCAGGAATAGTCTTTATTGCACGACGCCTGGTGAATCTTGGTCTTGCGCCCATATTCGGTTTGGACGGGCTGGACTGACAAGCAGTTCGATTTCTCCCCGCAGTCGCCGCATCCTTCGCAGGCGCGTTCGTTGATGAAGACTCGCGTCTGCGGGTCGTCAGCGAGATGACGCTTGCGCTTGCGCCGGAGTTCCGTTGCGCACTCCTGGTCGTGGATGACGACGGTGACCCCGGCAATGCCGGCAAGCTCATTTTGAATCTGAACGAGATCGTCACGGTGACGGAGCTGAACTCCGGACGGAAGTTTGACCTTGCGGTAGCGTCGGGGCTCTTCGGTGGTGATGATGATTCGCGCTGCGCCCTCCGCCTTCAGCTCGTGTGCGATTGCCGGCACGGACATCTTGCCGACCGCCTGCTGCCCCCCGGTCATCGCAACTGCGGAATTGTAAAGCACTTTGAAGGTAATGTTGGCGCCGCTAGCGATGGCGGCGCGGATGGCGAGGCTGCCGGAGTGGTGAAAGGTCCCGTCGCCCATGTTCTGAATCATGTGGTCGCGGGAGAGGAATGGTGACGCTCCGATCCACAACGCACCTTCCCCGCCCATCTGGGTTAGCCCGATGACCTCTCCCACCCGATCTGGGTTCATGATTGTGACCATCCCAGCACACCCCATCCCGGCGCCGGTGAGGGAATCTCCGGGGACCTCGGTCGACCGATTGTGTGGACAGCCGGAGCAGAAGAATGGGGTGCGTGCCAGAAGGGGCAGCGCCACTGGACGCCTGTGCGTGACATCGGGTTGGGGGCGTTCGGGAAGGGTTAGATACTGTCCCAGACGGCTGGCCAGCGCCTCAGCGATGTGTTCGGGCGTCAGATCAGCATCCGAGCGCAACAACTGGCTACCATCAGGACTGGTCTTTCCGGAAACTGCCGGTGCACAATCGGTGCCATACAGGATGTCTTTGATTGCGGCTTCGATGAATGAACGCTTCTCCTCCACGACGATCAGTTCATCGAGACCGTCCGAAAAGGCGCGAATCTCTTCGGGAATCAAGGGATGGACCAGGGCCAGTTTCAGGAGCCGAACACCTTTGTCCGCCAATTCGGATTCTGTTAGGCCGAGATTCAGCAAGGCTTGTCGAACGTCGAGATAGGAGCTCCCAGCGACGATCAGACCGACTCTTGCCGCTGCACCCTCCTGGCCGTGCACGGAGTTGATGGCGTTCGCCGCGGCGTATCGACGCGCCTGAGCGAGACGATCACTGAAGAGGCTGCGCTCCAGACGGGCGATCGTGGGCTGCACAAAGGACGCGGAAACCTCATGTAGATACTCACTTTGTGGTTTCACGGGGTCGACCCGCGAGGGGCCGACCCGAACGGTGGCAGAACCGTCCGCAACATTGGTCGCGATCTTCACCGCCACCCAGAGCCCGCTCGCCCGCGACATTTCGATTCCGTGGACTCCGAGGTCGAGAATGTCCTGCGGGTCGGACGGCGAGAGCACGGGCATCCCGAGTTCGGCGAGGGCGATCTCCGAGCTACTGGGGACGGTCGACGACTTGGCTACAGAGTCGTCACCGACAATGACCAGCGCCCCTCCGCCCGGGTGCGCACCACCGAGGTTCGCGTGTCTGAGGGCATCCGTGGCGCGATCGAGACCGGGCGCCTTCCCGTACCAAATACCAATAACCCCATCACCTTCAAATCCCCGGAGTTGGGCCGCGAGCTGGCTGCCCTGTACCGCATTGGCCGCCAGCTCCTCGTTCACGCCCGGTTGGAAGACCACCCCTCCGCTCGCGAGCAGCGCCGCATTACGCGCGAGCTCGAGGTCGTACCCCGCCAGCGGAGATCCCTCATATCCGGAGATGAACGCTCTGGTGTCTCGGCCACCAGTCCGATCTCGGCCCACAAGATCCAACGGAAGCCGAACCAGCGCCTGAAGGCCCGATAGGTAGACGGTTCCTTGCTCGGTTCGGTAGCGGTCGTCGAGGCGTGGGGTGGTATCGAGGCTCACGGAGGCTTCCTTCATTTGCAACGTGCAGTATCACTGCACTCCATTGTTGTTGTTGATACACACAAGTGTCATCGTGTGAATCACGGACTTGCCCGCCATCTCACGCATATGCTTGTGGACAGACACAGGCTTGACGAGGAGGCAGCATGCCCGACCGCGCAGTGACCGTCCTATGTCGATCCGCGATTGAAAGACTGCCCGAATGGGCTCCACGCGTTGTCGACTCGATCCGAACCGAAATTCGCGAGTACGCCGCGGTCCCATTGCAACAACACATTGGGCACGTTCTGATGCTGCAAGAAAAACTACTGAGGGCGCTTATGGAGACTCGGGGACCAAACGCCGACGACCTGGAGCGGGCGGCGAATCTGGGCCGGCTTCGCGCATCTCAGGGAATTAGCATGGAGGCCGTAATCGGTGGGTACCATGTCAGCGATCGCGAACTGTGGAAGCTACTCGACGGTGTAGCCGAGACCGCTCCTCAACGCGCACTCCTACCGGGGCTTGCGACCATCATGTGGGAAACGATCGGACCCGTCAGTGCGGCGATCGCAGACGCGCACGCAGCGGCAACACACAGCGCCCAGGCTCGCGACCTCCGCCTGCGATACCGATTAGCGGACCTCTTGGTCGCCGGGATCGTCACTTCTGAGACGAATGTTCTCTCCGACACGCTCGGCTTTTCCTGCGCCGACGACTTCACCGCCCTGCTCGTGCGACCGGCGAAGACTGAAACCGTCACCCCTCTTGTCGATTCGGGCCGTGGAGGGGCGGTTCTGTGCGCTCAACTCGACCTCCATGACTCGGTACTTGTACTGTGTCAGGATCGCAACATCTCGGACCTGGTCAATAGGATTCGGGTTGCGTTACCGTCGTGCGTCATCGGGGCTGGGATGCACCGAAACGGATTACGCGGAGCCGTCGACTCAATCCAGGACGCTCGACTGTGCGTGAGACTGGCTTCGGCGGCACAGCCCGTACAGCACTTCGAATCCGCGTGGCTTGCCGCCACCATGGTCGCCGCGGGAGACCGGCTCGGCGGCCTCGCCGCTGCCGGATCCGAAGCCGCCCGCGCGCACCCGCACTTACCTGAAACCGTGATCACTTATGCGAACTCGGGCTTCTCGACCGCAACAACTGCAGAGAAGTTGGCGATCCACCCGAACACCGTCGCGTATCGCCTGGATCGATGGCGAGATCTGACCGGCTGGAATCCTAGGACCCTTGACGGCGTCACCCGCACGCTGTTGACGACGATTTCGCCACCCGGCCAACACGAATCACAGCCAGCCCACGCGGACGAAAGTCCCACGCAATCGTGAAAGTTCAGGCACTACAGTCGATCAGCCGAACGACGTCAGGCTCAGGGATTGACGACCGGACGATCAGTTTGCGGTTATCTACAGATTCATGTGGCTGATGCGGAAAGCGTCGCCGGCTGCAGACAGGGGACGCCTCGTCTGCGGGCTGCTTCCGGCGACAGCTGAATGGGAACGTCGGCGAGCTGTCGGCGGTACCCGTGGTTCGTTAAAGTGCGGTGTCCGCTGAGAGAATGCGGCCGCCGAGGAGGACGCCGACGACCGCCAGTCCGACATCTGTCCGATGAATACCTCTGCTGTGTTCACTATATCGCCCGAATCGACAGACCTCATGTCGATGATGGCAGCGTGACCACCATGGTGACTTCTATGGGTTCAGGACATGTTCTGGCCCTACGTCCGGGAAGCACCTCCCGCCGGGCTGCAGAGTGTCCAGCGCCGATCCCGAGAAGCAGGCAGGTCATGGTCGCCGGACAACGCATCCGAAACGGCGCCCATGCACGCGGGAATCATCGCGACCATCTATTCCTGAGCGCAACGAAGCCGGTCCGAAAAACTCTTACCGCCGTCGACGCGGAATACGGTAAGTCTGTCCCGCCTACAGAACGTCGTTGTACCCTTCGGGCTCTGCACGAGGGCTCATGACGTCCGTGGTTGGCTGAACTTTGTCAGCTCACTTCCTTCAGGTAGTTGTAGATCGTGAACCGCGATACCTGCAAATGTAAGGCCGCGAGATCGACTCCATTGCGCAACGAGAAGAACCCCCGGTCTTGCAGGTCCGATACGACTGCGACCTTGTGTTCCTTCTTCATCAGACTGACAGGTACTCCGATCCGGACGGTGCTTTCCGCAAGTAATGCAGTGGCGAGTTCGTCAACATCCCGCGCGAATATCTCTGATCCAGGCTCACTTTGACGAGCATCTCGCCCCTCTGGGCTCCGTTCTCCAGAGGAGAGTTCTCCATTGCCCGCTGATGTTCCAGAACCGAGTGCAGCATCGACGATCGCCTTTACCCTGCGCAGATGTGTTACATCATTGTTGATGCCAAGTGCGCCCACCGGGGTATGGTTTCGATCTCGCAGGAGGATAGACGACCACATGATCACTCGACCATCATCGAGCAACGTCGATCTATTGTGCATATCCTCCGGCCGTTTGGCCGAAGCCTGCTTCAGCAGGGCACCAGGCGTGGGGTCTCCGACTCGCCTATGTGTCACATCGCCTGCGATTGCGAGAATCGAACGGTCAGGATGGCGCAAGTCGTGAAGTACGATCTCAGTTCCGGAGGGCAGACAGCCATTGAGCGCTGTTATGACCATAGTTACGGTCGCTAGCAGGTCATCGGCGGACATCACGCTGTCTTTGTATTCATCACCGATTGAGGGTCGCATTGTCATCCTTCGTCAGCGGAAGCCATCTCACAATCTTCAACTATAGGTAGCACCAGCGGCGCACCCCCACCGCATCACTCTAGTCGTCAGCACTACTCCATCCCGTGGAGCGAGAACGCGAGTGCAAAATGCGTCCGCCATCAACTTGGCTTCTACGAATCAGAGTGTGCATCGACGTCAAACTCAGCGAAGGGCGCGATCTGGTGCATCTCCGGATTCATTCGAGAGTTCGTTGTTCACGTGTGTGAATTTCCCGCCGCCCCGCGCGACAAGGACTGCTAGTACTGATAGCAGCGAAATTACGGCGATGTAGATGGAGGTCAACCACACTTCACCGTCTGCGACGACAATAAGCGCCGTCGCCACCATCGGCACCGTGCCGGCGACTATCGCACCGCTCACCTCGCGGCCGACTGCGATCCCACTGAACCGGTAGCGCGTCGGGAACAGATTGGCCAGGAAGCTCCCCTGCGAGCCTCCGCACGCCCCGATGATAATAAGGTTCGCGATGGCCATAGCGCCGACAACCAAGACGAAACGGCCGCTCTGAAGGGCCAACATCATCGGGTAAGCGAAAGCGATTCCAGATAGTCCACCAAATGCAAGCACCTTCGGGGCGCCAAATCGATCAACAGCTAATCCTCCGATCGGGGACCCGATCAACATAAACAGACCCGCAATGCTGACTGCTGCCAATGCCTGAGTGCGCGAGAGCGATGTATACGTGGTCAGATATGAAAGAGAAAAGGTATTCAACAGATAGACGTACACGTATAGGCCGTTGCATGCCAACAATGCGGCGATAAGTTGACGCGGACTGCAGCGCACCAATTCGCTCAGTGGCGTCCGGTTCTCTGCGCTTCCGTTCTCCCTTTTGACTACCGCCTCAACATAGGCCGGAGTTTCCTCCAGCCGTCGACGAATGTAGAGGGCGAGAACGAAAAGAATCGCCGATCCGATGAACGGTATGCGCCATGCCCAGCCGAGCAGGACGTCATCGGACATACCTGAGACCAGCAAGAAGGACATTGTCGCCAAGGTTATGCCCGCGGCCGGAGTCGCATTCAGCATGCCAGTGAAGAACCCGCGACGCTGAGCCGGCGCGTACTCGGCGACCAGAGTGAACGCACCCGCCAACTCGGCGCCTGCTCCGAACCCTTGCACGCACCGGAAGAAGACCAGCAAGATCGGCGCCCAAATCCCAACCTGTTCAGCAGTGGGCAGCATTCCGATCGCGACGGTGGCAGTGCCCATCAACACTATCGAGATGATCATGGCTGGCTTGCGCCCGACTGTGTCACCGACATGAGAAAGCACGATCCCACCGATCGGCCGCACAACGAACCCAACCGCGAAAGTCGCGAAAGCCGCAAGTGCGCCAACAACGGAGACGGAATCAGGGAAGAACAACCGGCTGATGATCAGGCCGGAGGCGGCGCCATACAACGCGTAGTCATACCACTCGACAACCGTTCCGACCATAGCGGCACCAAATGCGCGACGGGCCGCCGGAGTCAACCGTTCCGAATGATTGTTACTGAGGTCGATCACTATCGACTCCTTCAGGTAAATAGGAGTGACCGTAGACAGAAGAGCCGGTGGTCGTGAGTTAACTCACAACCTAGACCGCCAGAGCGGTCACGTCAACACGATGTTGAAGACTTATCCATAATTTTGCAAAACGGTTCTGGTGCCAACGATCCAAGCTCCGGCCAGTCGTTCGCAGCGCCTGCAGTGTGGCCGGATCGTCGCGGCCGCGCAGGCAGCCGACGACGTGCGGCGAGACCGACGCCCCGCTCACCGGCTGACACCCGGCACGGCGGTGGCCGTTGATGCCGCGTGGCTCGTTTCCAGCGGGTAATACCACCACTCGAGGAAGACCGAGCCGAAATCGGTGCCGACCAGGAAATAGAGAAGTCGTTGCTCATGCCAGAGGACTGGCGAATCGGCGTGTGGCTCTTGCCATCAAAACCACAGCGCCGCACATGCTGTGACAGCATCTCGGCGCAACGGGCCCGTGGGCATGTTGCGCATTCGTAACCTTCGCAGTCTCAGCGCTCGAATGTTGCAAATATCTTCGTGTGCAACATGTTTCACCGCCGAGCCCAAGCGATAGCTTCAGCTATGACGCTTCCGCGAACTCGGGTAGCCGTCCCATTCGGGAACAGACCCTGACCACGATGATGAGAGGATGCGATGACCATCTCGCGCACGACAGCATTGCTCGCAGGACCCGATGTAGTGGGCCCGGACATGATCGTTGAGGAGAGGGATGCGGTCGTAACATCGACCTTCAACCGACCTGACAAGCTCAATGCTCTGACACCGCAGATGTACCAAGATCTCGGACGTCTGCGCCGCGGGTTGCATGGCTCCCACATGATTCTTTTGTCCCCCATGGGTGCCGCCGGACGTTTGTGCCACGCCGGCACCCATGGAAATCCCTGTAGTTCGTCAGATGTGCGAAGCCATCACTTGCTCTTGGGGCCGAATGGCTCGGGCCGGAACTTTCCGTCGCGTTGGCGTAGGAACTCGCGGAGCCCGCCCTCGCGCTGCGCTTCGAGCAGTTCCTCCCGGTCGGGACCGTGGGAGCTGTGGGCGAATCCGGAGAGCACGCCGTTAAGTAGCATCCCGCTGCCGACGCCTGAGGCCTGCAGCCCAGCCATTGTGATTGCCTTGTTCAATCGAAGTGAGGCAAGAGGCACCTTGGCGATCCGTGAGGCCAGTTCACGCGTGGCGGTGGCGAGGTCGGATCGCGGGACCACCTCGTTCACCAGGCCCATCCTGTACGCCTCCTGCGCATCGAAATGATCTCCAGTGAGTGCGTAGCGGTTGGCGTTCTTCCACCCTGCGAGGGCGGCAAAGAGAAATGTCGTGTTTGAGATGTGCCGAACCTCGGGTTGCCCGAACACGGCGTCTTCGGATGCAACCGTCAGGTCACAGGCCAACTGGTACCAGAACCCACCGCCCATGACGTACCCCTGGGTAGATGCGATCACGGGCTTATCGAGCCGCCACAACCGCATCATATTGTCCACAGACTGGCGGTCCCAGCGATACCAGAACGTCAGGTAGTCCTCGATGGTCTCCCCCACCGGGTCGATGATGCCCATCTTCTCCGGTCGTTCGGGGTCGAGCGTCCCGATGTCATAACCGGAGGAAAAGTGGTTGCCTGCGGCCGAAAGCACGATGACTTTGACCTCGGGATCGATATCGGCCCGTTGGAGCGCTTCGTGCATCTCAGTCTCCATCTCGGGACTGATCGCATTCATCCTCTCGGGTTGTGCGAGCTCGATCTCGGCGATCCGATCGCTGACCGTGTAGTTGATCTGTGTGTACATAACGTCCTTCGATAGATTTTTCAGAACTGAATTGGGGCACATGCTGAGGCGTGAATACCCAGGACAACGGCGTCCCCGGGAGTGAACGGCGTCGAACCACCCGCGGGCTGGCGCACGGTGAATTCGAGGCCGTCGCAGTCGACCCGATAGACCATCGAGCTGCCGACGAAGCTCGCGGTGAGGATGCTGCCGTGGATCGTGGGAGTTGCGGCGAAGACCTGTTCGGGCTGCTCGCCCGCTCGGTGGAGTTCAGCGCGCTCCGGCCGGACAAGTATTGCGGTGGCGCTCTCAGGCGTGTCACGCTCGACGCAAAGGTCGAATCCGTAGATGGTGTGGAAGACCCTGCCTCCCTGGTGTTCTGGACCGACACGACCGCGGATCAGATTGGATTCGCCCAAGAACTCAGCGACGAAGCTGTCGGCGGGGCGCTCGTATACCTCCCGAGGATGACCGACCTGAAGAATTCGCCCTTCGTTCATCACGGCAATGCGGTCGGACAGAACGAACGCCTCGGTCTGGTCGTGTGTGACACAGAGAACCGTGACACCGACCGCTTGCTGGATCCTTTTGATCTCTTCCTGCATCTGTTCGCGCAGCCGCTTGTCCAGTGCACTGAGCGGTTCGTCCATGATGAGCAACGGTGGATCGAAGACCAGCGCTCGGGCAAGAGCAACCCGCTGCTGTTGACCTCCGCTCAGCTGTGGGATGCGTCGCGAACCGTAGCCGGCGAGTCCGACAAGTTCGAGGAACTCCTCGGCCCGGCTGCGAGCCGCCGCGCGACTCACCCCTCGCTGGCGCAGTGGGAACTCGACGTTCGCGGACACCGACATGTGAGGGAAGAGGGCATAGTTCTGGAACACAACTCCAATGTTCCGTTGGTACGGCGGTACAACGGTGATGGACTCACCGTCCATCACGATGTCGCCGGAGTCGGGGGTCACGAACCCTGCGATCATCATCATGGTCGTGGTCTTTCCCGACCCGCTGGGACCGAGCAGGGTGATGAGTTCGTTGCTCGCGACGTCGAGGCTCACGTCGTATACAACCTGAGATCCCCCATAGGATTTGTTCAGGTTCTTGAGCTGAAGTTCGGTGTCCGACAGTACCGCCGCCCCGGACTTGGGGCTTCGCTTTGCAGCAGCGTTGTTGTGCTTCGGGATCCGATGATCGGTGGTGGTCATGCGCGCACTCGCTTCGACAGTCGGCGCGCACCCAGGGCGGCGCCCATTAACAGGACGGTGAAGAGAATCATCACGGTTGAGACGACCGCAATGATCGGGTCGACTTGGAGAAGGATCCCGTCCCACATGCGTTTGGGCAGGGTTTCGGACTGTGGGCCACCGAGAAAGATTGCGGTGACGACTTCGTTGAAGGAGAAGACGAACGCGAATAGTCCGCCGGTGACGATTCCCGGTCGAATTGACGGGTAGACAACGCGAGCGAAAGCCACCCATGGCTTCGCGCCCAGGCTCTGTGCCGCGACTAACTGTGCCTTGTCGAATTGGTCGAACGACGCATTGATCGCGAGAAAGGCCAACGGGACTCCGAGCATGCCCTGGACGAGAGCCAGCCCGACGATGCTGTCCGATAGGCCACGAGGTGCGAAGTATCCGTAGGCGGCAACCGCCACGACAATCAGCGGTACGACGAGGGGCAGCATGACCAGTAGCTGGACCACCCCGCGTCCGCGGATGCGCGAGATGTTGATCGCATACGCGGTCGGTGTCGCCACAGCCACCGCGAGGATCATCGCCAGGACACCGACCTCAAAGGTATGGATGGTCGCACGCCGCCATTCGACACTGGTGAAGAACTCCTGATAGTTCGCCACCGACCAGTTCGGCGGTGGGAACTCCAGTGTCAGAGACGAACTGAACGACATCGGGATGATGATCAGCAATGGCAGCAGCAGGAAGATGATCGCCAGAACCGCGATGATGTCCAGCGCAACGGCGCCCGACTTGGTCGCCGCACTGTGGTTTGTCTCGCGCATCACAGACCTCTGAGGTTTTTGAGTGAGAACAGTCGGTTGTACAGGGCAAGCAGGCCGAGACTGACGACCAGGAGCACCAGCGACAGCGCACCGGCCAGCTGGAAATCAAGTAGCTGCTGCACCACCTTGGCGACTCTCTGCGAGATCATCACGGTCTCTGGTCCTCCCAACAGCTCTGGGGTGATGTAGAAGCCGAGCGTGATCACGAAGACGAGTAGACATCCTGCCGCGATACCGGGGAGCGTCGCCGGGACGTAGATCCGCCAGAAGGCGACGATGGGCCGGGCACCCAGGCTGGCCGCCGCCGTCATCGTCCGGTCATCGACCCGCTGCATTGTTGAGTAGAGGGTCAACGCCATGTAGGGCAGCATGATATTGACCATGCCAACGATCGCCCCGGCCGGGTTGTAGAGCATCTGGGGGAGGTTGCTGACTCCCACCGCCTCGGCCACCGCAGCGAAGACGCCGTTCTTGCCGAGCAGGATCATCCATGCAAAAGTCCGGATCAAGAGCCCTGTCCAAAACGACAGCAGGAGCAGCCCCGCCACTACGGGAGCGAACCGGGCCCACCTGGTGGCCATGCGATGTGCGACGAGATAGCCCAGGACAAGACAGATGACGGTGACTGCCGTCGAGATCACCAACGTGTTCACGAGCGATCGTCGATAGATGTCGCTGGCGGCTATCTGTTGATAGACGTCGAACGACCACGAACCTGACGGATCCTGAAAACTCCGCACCAGGATGAACCCCAGAGGAACGATGAGTGCGGCGCCGACCAATCCCAGAAGCGGGAGCAAAAGCACATACCCAGACAGGTCCCTGACTGAGCGTTTAGCCCTCGCGACGGCACGCGCTGGTGGTGTTGCGAGTGTTGTTGCCATCTGAGTCTCCAATGCGAGCGAGTGGATGGTGCTGTGGGAAGCAGCGGCTCACCCCTGAGAGAGCCAGTTCTGCCACCGAGGAAGCACATCTGCGAGGTTCTCGCCCCACCACTGACCGTCGATCTCGAATTCGACGTTCCCGTGCAGTGGGGATCCGGGCTGAAGTGCAGCCTCCTCGGGTGACAACAGGTTGAAGGCGCTCGGCACACTCGGTCCGTAGCCGAGCGTCTCGGCGAAGTTCGCCTGCTTCTGAGGATCGAGGGCGGCGTTGATGAACTCCATTGCTTTCCCGGCGTTGGGGGTGCCTTTGGGCACGATCCACCGGTTTACCGCCAAACCCGCTTGGTTCCAGACCTGAGTCAGCGGCTGCCCCTGCCGGATCAGGTCGGTAGCGCGACCGTTCCACATCATCATCAGATCGACTTCACCGTCCTGGAACAACTGCTGTGACTGCGCGCCTTGCTGCCACCAGATCTTGATATGCGGCTTGATCTCGTCCAGCTTTTTGAACGCTCGATCGAGCTTCTTGTCATCGAGCGGGTAGAGCTGGTCCGGCGTCATCCCGTCGGCCAGGAGGGCGAACTCGATGTTGCCGATGGGGCTGTCCCACAGCGCCCGGTCGCCCGGGAACTTGGCGACATCGTAGAAGTCAGCCCAGGATTGGGGCCCCTGCTGCGTGAACTTGTCCGAGTTGTAGACCAGTTGGTAGCTGATGCTGTTCGCTTTGACTCCGTACTCCTCGTACACGTCCGGGGGAACATCGCCCGCCTTCTTGACGACGGTGTAGTCGATGGGCTCTAGCAGCCCCTCGCCGGCGGCCTGGAAGTACTCCGACGAAGAAAGCGAGCTGGTGTCGACGTCGTAGGTCTTGTTGGTTACGCCGGCCTTGATCTTCGCCAGCGATACCGGGCTCACCTCGGCGACCTTGATCCCGGTCGCCTCGGTGAACGGCTCGTAGTACGCGCCGCGCTCGGCTTCGGTGAAGACCCCTCCCCAGGTCATGACCCGTAGCGAGTCACTCGATGACGCGGTGCTTCCGCCACAGCCGGCAAGGACCGCGGACCCTACGGCAAACGCCATTCCGAGGGCTGCGCCTCGGTAGGCGGGTCGACGACCAGTAAGACGACTGATCATGGCATACCCGGTTCTACGTTCATGACAATTACTCGACCGTTCTGTCGGAGGATGGTCACGGAAAGTGTGCTGATTCACACCTTCGACGTTTTGAGATTTATAGAATTGTGTGAAAAACTTCACCTACTTGTCAAGCGCAATGCGCGATCGGACATCCGGGAGCACGGGCTCTCGGATGGACATGAGGATGCAACCGAGTCAATAGAAGGAGAGGTCCAGTGCCAGAACAGCACACGGAAATACGACGACCATCCCTGCCACTTGCGGACGTACTGAAGGCGCTCGGCGACCCCACTCGCTTGGAGATCATCCGACAGATGTCGGTCGATGGAGAGGTTGCGTGCACCACTCTAGAAAAGACTCTGCATGTCTCGAAGGCGACGATCTCGTATCACATCAAGACGCTCCACAACGTTGACCTTGTCACGATCCGCAAAGAAGGTCGCTTCTACTTCTACGCGCTGCGCGCCGACGCCCTGGAGGCCTACGTGCCCGGATTCAGCGCCCACCTTCGCACTCTCCCGAGGATCTGACATGCTCACTTCCTCGCCCCGCACCGGTACCTCATGCGACAACATCGCCCGCCTGATGGCGCCCCGATCCATCGCGATCCTGGGATGTTCGGAGAACAATGCCGGAGGTACCGCCCTGCAAAACCTGCTGGCCAACGGCTACAAGGGACGCATATACCCCGTACACCCCGCGCATGACTCCGTCGCCGGGTTGGACGCATACCCCACTCTCGAGAGCATTCCGGCGGACGTCGACTGCTGCATCATTGCGTTGCGCGCCGAATTGGTTCCGGACGCGATCGACCAGCTGCACGCCAAGGGCATAAGCGCAGCAGTCATCTTCGCTAGCGGCTTCGGTGAACTCGGTGAGCACGGCAATGCGATCCAGGCAGACCTGTCGCGCAAGCTCGCAGAGTACGGAATCGCTGCGTGCGGACCGAACTGCTTGGGAGTGCTCTCCTTCGAGCATCACACCGCGATGTACTACGCCGGCATCGACCTTGAGGGCCGACGCGGACCGATCGGATTCGTTTCCCACAGCGGGTCCTCCTGCATCGCGGTCACCAACGCGGACCGAGGCACCGGCTTCAGCTACGTCATCTCCTGCGGAAATGAGGCAGGCCTGTCCGTCGCGGACTATGTCCGCTTCCTCGCCGATGACCCCGCCACTGAGGTGATCGGCCTGCATCTGGAGGCTGTGCGTGACGCGGCAGGCCTCGCCGAGGCTGCCAGGTATGCCTTGACCCAGAACAAACCGGTGGTTGTGCTGAAACTGGGCCGGACCGACGCAGGACAGCGCACTGCAGCAGCACATTCGGGCGCGCTGGCGACGCCCCACGCGCTCGCCGAAGCCTACTTCGCGCGACACGGCATGATCTTGGTCGACAGTCTGGAAGAATTCCTGGAGACCTGCGAACTCATGGTGCACCTCCGCTCGAATCCCCCGACGTCCGACGGCGTCGCCGTCACCGCCGTCTCGGGCGGGATGGCCGGACTGTCCGCCGACATCGGGACGGAATCGGGCGTTCGCTTCGCTGCACTCACCGACCAGACCAGGCAAGCGCTAACCCATACGCTCACTGCCCACAGCACACCCGCCAACCCGTTGGATGTCACCCTCGCCTTGAACGACCCAGCGGCCTACCGTCGCTGCATCGAGATCCTGGACGAGGATCCGACGGTGGGTCTCATCGTCGTCTGCCAGGGTGCCGAACCCGGCCTCAACGAACAGCAACGAGCCTTGTATGCCCCGATCGGACACATGGTCGCCGACTTGTCCGCGACAATACGAACCCCGATCGTCAGCTTCAGCCCGGTCGCCGGGGGTCTCGAACCCACCTTCAATCGGCTACTGCGCTCGGCTGGTGTGGCGCACCTGATGGGAGCAGTGGCCAGCCTGAAGGCAGTTCGGAATGGCGTGGCCTGGTGCCGGGGCCGCGAGCAGTCCCTGGTGCCGCCCCATACCTCGATCGCAGCGCCGACGAGACTGCCGCTTGGCGACCAGAAGACGCTCAGCGAGCACCGCGGCAAGCAACTCTTGGCTAGTTACGGGATTGCAACGCCCAAAGAGATCATGGTCAACTCCGCGAGCGAGGCCGCAGAAGCTGCAGATCAGCTCGGCTATCCGGTGGTGCTGAAGGTCGACACGCCAGACATCACCCACAAGACCGACGCGGGGATCGTCGCACTGGGACTGACCACTTCCACCCAGGTCCGGGACGCATACACAACTATCGTCGAGAACGCGCACCGATATGCACCCGGGGCTCGGATCAACGGCGTCTCCGTACAAGAACTTGTGCGTCCGGGGATCGAAATGATGATCGGAGTCAAGAACGATCCAATGCTCGGCCCTGCGGTAGTAGTCGGCGCCGGCGGAATCTACACCGAGATATTGAACGACGTCGCCGTGCGCCTCGCCCCGATAACGCCTCAGCAAGCCGAGGACATGATCACCTCCCTGCGCAGTTACCCGCTTCTGCGCGGGGCGAGAGGCACCGCGCCCGCCGACGTCAAAGCCCTGACCGACGCCGTACACGCAGTGGGCGCCCTGGCCTGGCACTACCGGGACGAAATCGAGGAACTCGACATCAACCCGGCCGTCGTGCTGGATGAAGGCTCGGGCCTGGTGGCACTCGATGCCCTCGTGGTGCGCAAGGATTAGCTAAGTCGGGGTCCGAATTTCCTTATGACCGAAGGTGGTTCGCGAGCCGTCGGACCGACGGTTCGCGGCCCCATGGCTATGCCGAGGCTTCACCACTCGATTCATGTACACGGTTGCAGCTCGTTCCATCAAAGCTTTTTCGGGGCTGCCGAATTCCCAGACGAGGTGGTGCGTTCGGCTGGGAAAACAACCGATGCCCCTGGCTCCCAAATCCTCGTAGTGGATCCGACGTCAGGTGGACCACCGATATGCGTTAACAACCGGTATCCACACTACGGGTTGAGCTTTCAGCTCACGTAGCGCACAGCGTAAACCGCAGAGACCAGATTCGAAAACAACTGGCAACGACCGACGCATGCCGTGGACTCTGCGGTCAGCCAGCACCAATAGCATCTGATCCCTCCAGGAAGAATTCTGACCATGAATGTCGAGTATCAGCACGACCCGCAATCGCCTGATGGGGATCAGGAGCTCAACGGTCAGCTGCGCAGGTACAGGGAAGAACGCCGTCGGCGAATCGTTCAGTCAAGGCGCGCCCAACGCTGTCCCACCGGTCATAGCAGCGAGGCCGACGAAATCATTCGTTTCGCTCAGATCTGGGCGCCATACGGCGGCGCGTCCGCGGAGGAAACATTCTCCATTTTCGGAATCTCGATCCCGCGATTCGTCGACAAGCTCTGGGAGGCTGTTCACGAAGCCGGATGCGACTCGACTGTCGTGAGCCAACTCGCTCACGTCTACCCAACGCGCACCCCCGTGGAGGGGAAGGACAGTCGTTCCAGTGACAGATTTGTGGTTGGAACTTTGATCGCAGTCCAATGACGACATTCATCGACGCGGCCGATCAGGGAGTAGGAGGAGAAACCTTGGGCCAGTGCGCCGTCCAGCAACATCTGGCTTCCTATTTCATTCCGTAACTGGATTTCTTTTCGGCTGCGCCACATGCTCATCCTTCATGCTGTGATTGCGTGTGCCAGTGTGATCACATTGCCAGCATCGCGTGACCGTCATCGTCGTCGCGGGCTCGACCGAGACCAGCCCGAGAATCCGCCGACCTCCTCGAGGGACCGGGACACCACCCAGTAGGCCAGGGCGAGGATCAAAGGGATGGAGATCAACGACACCCAGTACATCCCTGGGTATCCGTAGCACGCGGTGACACACATCAAGATGCTCGCCGCGATCATCACCGCCGCCCCGCGGCGTACGATTGCCAGCCCAGAGCCTGCGCGGTGAGGTCGCCGATCGATGATGACGCCGCACCAGCCGACCTGGGTGCCGCCGAGCAGTACCGAGGCGAGTTTGGACCCGCGAGTGCCGAAGCTGTAGCGCGCCATGATGACGGTCGTCAGCCCGTGCGTGCCCCGACGAACCCCATCATGGAAACGTATGCGCCCAGGATCGCCGAACTGCCGGCGATCACCATCATCAGCTTCCCGAACGAGAAGGCGGTGCCGAGCGCCGCGCCGGCCAGCATCGTCCTGGTGGGCCCTGCGCGAGTTCGGTCCACCTTCACCGTCGCCGACGAGCTGCTGCGCCGGGCCCTGCGGCTCGGGCGGTGCGCACGCTCGGGTGGTGGCGCCGGCCCAGCAGCTGTCCGACATCTCGGCGGCAGTCGGCCAGGCCCGCGAGATCGTCCAGATCTCCCGGCGTTTCGACACCCGGAAAAACCGGGTGATCCTCTCGCGGGACGTCGGGGTCCAACGGTTGCTCGCCGCCGATTTGGCACCGGCCGCGCTCACCGCGTTCATCGCCGAACAGCTCGGCTTCGTGATCGCCTATGACACCACACATTCCGCAGATCTCGGGCGGACCCTGGATGCGTATCTCGCGACCCGGGGCAGCAAGGCCCGGACCGCGACCGTTCTGGGGTTCGACGTCAGTCCCGCTATGCCCGGCTGAGCGTCTCGAGAAGCTGCTGGGTGCGTCCCTCGATGATCCGCCACAGTTGGTGTGCCTCGGCCTCGCACGAGGGCGTTGCGCCTGCGGACCGGCCTCGATCCGCAGGCCTCGTTCGAGCGTTCTCGACACGGCCACCGCTGATCGGCTACAAATCCTCCATCTCTACGACCCGCAATGCAAGCGCCACATCCAAGCGCAGTATCGGATCCGTCGTGAAAGGGCCGACGATGCTCTCCAACTTGCCGATCCGGTAACGCAAGGTGTTGTAGTGGAAATGCAGGACGCGTGCAGTCTCGGCGACGTTGCAGTTGGTGTCCAGGAGTGCCTGCAGCGTCAGGCGGAGATCGATCGCCTCGTCGGCGTCGTCGGCCAGCGAACCGAGGACCTCCGTGGCGAAGGCTTGGAGTTCAGCGCTGTCGTCGACCAGGGAGAGCAGTCTGTGCACGCCCAGGCCGTCGAAGTGGGCGACAGTACCGTTCCCGCGCATGCGCCGCCCCACCGTCACCGCCTTACGCGCCTGGTCGTACGCCTGCGGGATGTCTGCCACCGAGTCGATGACGCGACTGATGCCGGTGCAGAACGAATGCCGGCCGCCTCCACGGTCCCCGGTGACGGCCGCGACCAGTTCCTCGATCACAGTTTTGGTGTCACTGCCGCCGACCGGAATCAAGGCCACCACTTCATGACTGAAGCCAACCACCGGTGCGAACCGATCCCTGCGACGGACCACCTGCTGCCAGGCAGCGGTGAGCCGCTGTTGCGGCATTCGCCCGGCAACCGGCGGGCGGATCGTCTGGCCGGCCGTCGCCGGATCGGCGTCCGGGTCGAACTCGGCGACGACGACCACCATGCTGCGGTTCACGTCCCATTCGAGCTGCGCGCAGTGTTCCGTGATCTGGGCGGTCGTCCCGGCGGTGCCATTGAGAACATCGCGCAGGAAGTCGCCGCGAAATTTGGATTCGACGGCCGACACAGCGAGTTGCTTGGTGACCGCCAACGCGACAACGGTTGCGGCGCGCTCGAGCGCTTGCACGGTGACCGGGCCCAGTCCGCCGTCTTCCACGAAGGCGACGATGAGGCCGTGGTCGGTGCCGCCGGCGAACACCGGCGCGACGGCGATCTGACCTGCCTCGGTGCCCGGTGCCGGCTGCAGGCCGTGGTGCAGGCGCTCGGTCCGAAGCCGGCCGGACGGGTCGAACAGCGGCAACCCCTCCAGCGCCTGCAGGTTGGGAGCCGCACCAGCTGTCGTCTGCACGCGCCCGTCGGGCGTGCAGATCACGACCGCGGCGTCGAACAGCACCGCGACCTCGTCCGCTATCTGCGGCAGAT
>NZ_BCWY01000052.1 GCF_001894825.1 Rhodococcus jostii NBRC 16295
CCGCGCCGCGCTGGGCGAGACCTTCGATGAGCTCGACCAGCGCGGCGGGGTCGAACGGCTGACCCGAGTCGGCATGCCGCAGCGGGAATCCGGTGGTGATCAACAGTTCGTGCGGTTTGACCCACGGCAGTATGTCCGGCACCTCGATGACGTTGACCCGCAGGACGATCTGCTCCAGGCCCCCAGCCCCCGCGATAAGCTTCGAGCCGGTCAGGCTAGGCAGGGTCAGCAGCTCCCGAACCGTCAACGCGTAACCGACGGGCGTTGGCAAATCATGTGCCTGTGGTCGCTCTCCGTTGGCAACATCTTCCATGAACCAACCGTACCCGGGCGACGATACAGCGGCCGCGTCACCGATACGACTCAGCGCGGACTGAGCGCGGGCGGAAGCACACGGTCGACCCACTTGGTTGCCTGCTCGTACGCATGAGCGAGTTGGAGAACGGCCCGGTCTGCGCCGTGGCGTCCGATGATCTGGATTCCCATGGGAAGCCCGCGGTCATCGAATCCGACCGGCATCGCGGCAACCGGAAGACTCGCCATCGTCCACGGTGCGACGGTCTCCATCCATCGGTGATAGGTATCCATCGGCCGGCCCGCGATCGTCGTGGGCCAGTGGGTGGACTTGTCGAACGGAAACACCTGGGCACTGGGCGCGAGGATGTAGTCATACGTTTCGAACATCTTCGTGACGGCGCCCTGCCAGTCGTTGCGGGCCGCCGCAGCCTTGGTGACGTCGAGCGCGGAGAGTTCGAGTCCGTGCTCCATCTCCCACACGAACTCGGGCTTCATCTGCGCGCGTGTCTTCGGGTCGTTGTAGAGGTCGACCAAGCCGAGTTGCGCCCACCAGCGCCACCTCAGAAACAGCTGCCAAATGTCCTCGGGCTTGTAGTCGGGGAGCGCCGCCTCGACGCGGCAACCGATGTTCCCGAACGCGCCGAATGCGGACTCGCACAGTTCGAGGACTCCGGGTTCCGTCGCCAGGTACCCGCCCCAGTCCCCTACCCATGCGATCCGCGTCCCGCTGAAGTCACGGTCAAGGCTCCGGGTGAATACCTCGGGGTCCTCGTCGATGCCCAGCGGGGCATTGGCATCGGGACCCGCCATCGTGGACAGCAGGTGCGTCACATCAGCCACCGACCGCCCCATCGGACCGACAACCGCGCCCTGCGCGATGAATCCGGCCTCGGGGATGCGGCCCCACGACGGGCGAAAGCCCACAACATTATTGAAGGCCGGCGGATTGCGCAGGGACCCCATGTAGTCGCTACCGTCGGCGACCGGAACCATCCGCAACGCCAGGGCCGCAGCAGCGCCGCCGCTGCTTCCACCGGCGGTGCGGGAGGTGTCGTACGGTGTCGCCGTCGTGCCCCAGACCGGGTTGTAGGTTTGGGATCCGAGTCCGAACTCGGGGGTGTTGGTCTTGCCGATGATGATGGCGCCGGCTGCCCTGATCCGGGTGACGAACAGGTCGTCCGCGTCGGCGATCCGGTCGGCAAAAATTGGTGATCCGGAGGTGAACGGTAGTCCCTTGACCGCGGAGAGGTCCTTGACGGCGTGTGGGAAGCCGTGCATCCAGCCGAGGTAGTGCCCGTCGGCCAGTTGGCGGTCCCGCTCGCGCGCCTCGGCGAGCAACTGGTCCCGGTCACGCAGGGCGACGATGGCGTTGACACTGCGGTTGTGCAGTTCGATGTGGTCGAGATAGGCGGTCATGACGTCGATGCACGACACCTGGCGGCTCTTGATCACATTACTGAGCGTCAGCGCGTCACACATGACGAGCTCTCCGTACTCGCGCGGCGCGCCCGAGGGTCCCGGGCGAGTCCGGCCGGAATCACCCGCGCTGACGGGGTCGATGACGTGTGACATGGGTGAACCTCTCCACGTTTCAAAAACGAGTACCGGCGAACCGCCGACGTGCATGAACTCCGACCGCAGCATCGTTCAAGATCGGCGGTTGGTGTGGTCGAGGTCGCGTCGCGACCCGGTTGCCGGGCCGCGACGCAACCTCGTTCACGGTGTGAGCACGAACTATTGGCCGAGGTCGACGATGGCGGCAACGGGGCCGCCGCCCTCCGGACCCTGGTGTGCTGCCGACACGGACACGAACACCGCCGGATCCCCCGTCACCGACGAGGCGACACCGCCCACGCAGGACTTGATCTGGCGGTGCCAGTGCACGTCCGAGTCGTCGAGCATTGCGTTGCGGCGGCCGCGTACCGTGCCGTCCTGGCTCGCTTCACACTTGAGGAAGACGTTCACGAGTTGGCCGTCCAGGTCGCTGGTGTGGGGCCGCTCGGGCAGCTCGAGTCCGGCGTCCCGGATCGCCGCCCAGATGCCGTCCTGGTCGAGCGGGTCCTTCATCACGCTGTGCCCGATCCGGTAGCGACCACCGACGCCACGCGCATTGCCGACGACGACGACCTGGGCCCTGTCCAACTCGACACCCGACGAGCAGGATGCCACCGACGAGAAGAGGTCCCGGCGGTGCATGACATCGGCGTCGCTGGGCATGTCGATCTCGCCGAGCGCGACGGCAATCCCCAGTGCCGTAACGCCGTTGGACAGGTCCATCGACTCGTGGGTGTGCTCGGTCCACACCGTCTCGCCGCGGCTCTTGGCGTCGCGGATGGTGTGGATCGTCAGCAACGGCGTCTTCGTCTGTACGTAGTGCACGTCGGCCGGGTCGCTGATGCCGGCATTGGCCATCGCCGTCTTCACCGCCGCGGCCACCTTCGTGATCATCGGCGTGCGACCGATGTCCTCGGGCAGCAGCTGCTCACTCATCGCGACACCGACGGTCAGTCGTGGCTCGTCGGTCTTCGCCGCCTTCCCGGCTGGCACAGTTGCGAAGATCGTTGCGTGCGGGCTGATCACACCGTCGGTGCCGCCGGACCAGACAATGGGCACCTGCGCCACCTCGTCGGCGCTGCGGCTGCCCTTCGCCGAGAGGACCTCACGAAAGGCTCGGTCCGCGATGATGCGTGTGTAGTCGTTGACTCCGCCGTTGCCCTCGGTCTTGCCGATGACAGCGACGACGCGGTCCGCTTCGAGCACGCCGTCGTCGATGAGCTTGGCCAGCTCGCTGGCGTCGGAAACGCTGTGCAGCGGAACCTTGCGGACCTCGATTGCGTCGGGCATTGACATCTCCTCTATATGGGCTTGCGGGGTAGGAAATCAGGCGGTGACGATCGTTCCGCTGGTATCGGCGCATCCACGATGAACACGGCGCGGAATGTGACGACCACCCGCCCGCCCGATCTCAACGAATCGGCATGCGGGTCCACCGACCTCGGCGGGCGAGCACCGCTGGCGGGCCGCCGGGACTCACCATCAACTGTGCAGATCACCGACACCTGATCAGAACTTTCATGGTGGCCACGTTATGAGCACGCACCCCTCCGCACATCGGCAACATTTGCCCAACCCGCGGCCTTGCTTGGTCACATTTTGTCCGATCCCGACAGTGTCGCAGTCGCACCGCTCATCGGTCCGCCGGCGTCGACGTCAAAGGTGCGGCCGCAAGTTCCTACTCGACTGCGTGCGCGGAGCCTTGGACCAAGCTCGCGGGTCCGCGCTCGCCTGCGCCGAGGTCCCTCGGGGGGTCGTGACTGTGGTCGCGGCGGTCTCCAGCTCGATCGCGTCCCACACTGCACCTCGCCCAACGCTTCGAGGGAAGTCTTGACAGGGGAGATGGGTGTCTCGTTGAGAACGCACAGCCCGGTGAGGCCGCTCTCGCAATGCCCCGGTCGGCGTCGGGGGCAGCGACAGCCGCCGAGGTCTCGGCTTTCCGCAGGCGACGTGTCTCCTGCATCCGCATTGCGTGAGTGGTGAGTGCCGCACGAACCAGGGAAACTCTTCGGCAGTGGCACACTCGATCGTCCGGACCAGCCTCCCCGCTGCAATCCCGAGTGATCAGCCGCGCAAAATCGCACTCGCACATGATGATTGCAATTCGGCGGCCATCGCGTGTCGCCTCATCGATGAGGTCCGACTTCATCCTGGCCGGTCATCTCACGGGCCGCGTCCAGCGCATCGAGGTAACTCTGCGTGCCGGTGCGCCCCTTTGAGGGGTAGCGGCTCGGCGTCCATCGCAGGAAGCTGCCGGCGTCGAAGACCACACGGACGAGATGCCATCACAAGCCACTCGCTGAGGGAATCGTCGTGAATGGTCGAAGGTAGGCGGAGCTGTATGGGTAGCGCGAACAGCGGGGCCGCTCCCAGGTGGTAGGCGAGATCGCCTATGTCGGTGTCCGAAACCCAAGCACCAGACTATGGCCGACACGACGAGGACGGCGTACTTGTTCTGTCGTTATCGATCCCAATCCGGATGTGCGGGAGCCTCGTAGACAACCAGTCAACTGACACGGCTACAAGATCCCTCGCGAACCATGGGCGCTAGCGGGGCCCGAATTGGCGGTCCCCCGCGTCTCCAAGCCCGGGCACCAGAAACGCATTCTCGTTGAGGCCATCATCGACACTCGCTGTCACAAGCCTCACAGGATGACCGGAGGCTTCCAACGCCGCAACGCCCTCCGGCGCCACGACCACGCATACCACCGTCACGTCGGTGGCGCCGCGCGCAACGAGCAGATCTATCGTGCGGACCATGGACCCCCCGGTGGCCACCATCGGATCGAGGACATAAACCGGAATACCCGACAGATCGGAAGGCAGCGATTCCATGTATGGCACCGGCTGGTGCGTCTTCTCGTCGCGGACCATCCCGACGAAACCAACACTCGCTTGCGGGAGCAGAGCGCTCGCCTGCTCCACCATACCGAGGCCTGCGCGCAGTACTGGTACCAGGAGCGGCGGATTCGCAAGCCGTACTCCCTGAGTGGTCGCGACCGGCGTGACCACCTCGAACTGCTCGACTTCCGCCCCTCGCATGGCCTCATAGAGGAGCATGTGCGTCAGCCTGCGCAACGCACCCCGAAACGTGGCGTTGTCACTGCGCGCGTCGCGCATCGTCGTCAGGAGCGATGCCGCCAGCGGATGGTCGACCACAGAGGTGTTCATGTTGGAAGGATAAGGGCGTCGGGCGGATTTCAATACGCCGACAACCTGTTTGGCCACCGGGTCGGTCACCGACCTGGGCGTACCGCGTGCACGCGGCCATCGGGGACGGAGTGATCGTGAGAGACGCCACTGATCCCGTGGCCGCAGGGTTCGAAGCCCCGGAATCGGTCGAGACGTCGGATCGGTCGAAACCTACGGCCCCGCGCCCGCCCCATTCCGCCGAACCCGAGCGGGGCATCCTCCCGCGGGGAGACGGCGCCAGGCGGCCCCGCCAGGAGGATGTGACGAGTTGCTGCTCACTCCTCGCGATCACGGCGACACGGTCCAATACACCACCACTGTGCACGGGCCCGATCGTGATACCGCCGGCCACTCGTGCCAGCGGCCGGCTCGCGGCGAAACTCAGCACATCGCCTGCCACCTCGGCCGCAAGATATCGAGCAGTCAGCCCAACCGATCAGTGGGCGGTGTGGTCGCTCGAATCCGCGGACCGCCGGAGCACACATCCGATGTGAGCACAGATTGAAGCGGCACGACGCAAGATCCAGCGGTATATCCCAATTGAGGTCGGGTGGGAAGCTCACTCGAGACTGCACACCAATCCCCATCGATCCCGAGCGCCGTTCGACTAATCCGAGTCGGTCGATCGGGGCTCGATCACTCGAACAATAGTCGCAGCCACGACCCCGCCACCGAGAACTCCGGCAAGCCCGGTGGCCCACCGCTGTCCAACCGAAGCATCCGTGGAGATCAATGCGCTAAACAGCATCACCGCCGACCCCGCCAGTGCCAGGGTGACGGTCCAGCGCAGAAACTCACTGGCGCCGTCGTAGAATCGCAACAGCGACGGTGGGGTGAGAGTCACCGAAACAATGAGCAGCACAATTCCGACGTAGAGCAGAGCGTTCATCGGATTCCTATTCACAGCGGGGGTGGACGGTGAAGGGGTGAGCTCCTGGCTCGACGGAGACTAGTGCCGCCACCGACGGGACTACGATCACGGCGTCGTGGTCGCTAAAGCCGGCGCCCTTCCAGAAGGGAAGGCAAGGTTCCGGCACGAGACACCGAGAGCGCACGACCCGCGCCGCCACGTCATGCATCCGCAGGGACTGTCCATGGATTGCTCCCGCCGGCTGCACTCAGTCTTCCATCGATACCCGCTGGCAAGGAACGGTATTCCCTACCAAAATTGCCCACCAATTGAGCAAGAACCGCCAATGCCTCCCGGAGCGCAACCAATTAACGTCGAATCAGGTGTGCATCGACAATCCCAGCGGGACCTGTCTCACAACGTAATTAGTTGGGTGGCGCAGGCGGCGGACACTGTGATGCCCAGGCGTGACCCGTCGTCGTGGCACCACACCCTCGCCGACAAACGCTGCGGGTCGGCGCCGTGGCTGGCTCGCCACGTCGACCGGGCCGTGCGGTCTGCACCGGATCCGAACGGGGATAGCTGAGAATTGCCATTCCGCGCCGCAACATTTGTCACTTCTCGCCGAAACCCTCGAGCCGGACGGACAGGCAGGATCTGGGTATGAAACCTTCGCCACTGATCTATCATCGGCCACGGTCGATCGAGGAGGCCTGCCAGATCCTTGCGGAGGTGGCGCACGAGGGCAAGGTCCTGGCCGGTGGGCAGTCACTCATTCCGATGCTGTCGATGCGGTTGGCTGCGCCGGCCAACCTTGTTGACATCACCGCGATCGACCGTCTCGACTCGATCACGGCGTCGGCAGGATCGGGCGTCACCTTCCAAGCACTGGCGACACACGCCGCGTTGGCCTCGCACCCGGGCGCCAACGCCGTGCAGCCGCTGCTCGGCCGAGCGCTGCAGTTGGTGGCCCACCCGACGATCAGAAACCGCGGGACCACCGTCGGATCGATCGTGCACGCGGACCCCTCGGCGGAGATGCCGGCCGTGCTGCTCCTGCTCGACGGCTCGGTGACCGTGCGGTCGGTCCGCGGGTCACGTGAGATCCCCGCGCGTGAACTGTTCCTCGGGCCATTGGAGTCCGCGCTCGAGCCCGACGAAATAGCGACCAGCGTGACGGTACCCGGTGCTTCTGCCGGTGTCGGGGTGGCCATCGACGAGATTGCCCGCCGCCACGGTGACTACGCGCTGGTCGGCGTCGCGGCTCGGGTTCAGGTGACCGACGGGGAGGTCACGAATGCCCGCGTGACGTACGTGTCCGCCGGTGAATTCGGTGAAGTCGTCGACTACAGGGACGTCATCGGTGGGGCGTCGGTCGCCGACGACCGGGATCCGCTGTGGAACCGGCTGTCGGAGGCGGCACGCGAGCGCATCGAAACTGAAGCAGACATTCACGCCACCGCACGGTACCGGTCACAACTCGTTGCGGCGCTGACCGCGCGGGTCGTCCTGCGTGCCGCACGCGACGGCGTGGCTTCCCTGGCAACCAGGCCGTCGGCGGAACACGTCGAGGCCGGAAAGAAATGACGATGGCAACAACAGAGCTGGAACAGCAGCTGTCGGACCTGCTGGCCGAGACCGGCGAGCAGCACGTGGCCGTGACCTTCACGCTCAACACCATTACCCGGACGGTCGTCCTGCCCGCGCGCACCCTTGCGTCGGACGCAATCCGCCATCACCTGCGGCAGACCGGGACTCACGTCGGATGCGAACACGGGGTATGCGGGGCGTGCACGGTACTGCTGAACGGTAAACCGGTGCGATCGTGCCTGCTACTCGCGGCGAGTCTCGAGGGACAGGTCGTCACGACGGTCGAGGGTCTGGTCGAGCCGGACGGTACCTTGCACCCCGTGCAGCAGGCCTTCATGGATTGTCATGGTCTGCAATGCGGATTTTGCACCCCCGGATTCGTCACCACCATCGCGGCGTTCCTGGAGGAGAACGATGCGCCCACCCGCGAGGAGGCCACCGACGCGATCGCCGGCAACATCTGCCGATGCACCGGGTACCACAACATCAAGGCGTCCGTGCTGCGGGCCGCGGAGATCAAACGCGAACGGGCCGGTGAGTTCCCCCTCGGACAGGACGACGAATCGAGCCGCGCCTCACTCGACCGGACGGTGCGGGGCAAGACCAACCCCGTCGGTGGACGGGCGGGCCGAGCATGAGCGTGACGAAGAGGGCCTCGACCACACCCACCACCGGCTCCGAGCACCTGTTCGGCAAACCGCTGCCGCGCACGGAGGACACCCGACTGCTCAGCGGCAATGGTAAGTACCTCGACGATCTGGGACACGACGCGTTGATCGCCGCATTCGTTCGGTCACCGCACGCGCATGCACGGATCACCGGAATCGACATCGACGCCGCGCTGGGACTACCCGGAATCTACGCCGTCTACACCTACGAGGACCTTGCCGCGGACTCTCCCTCGATGGCCGAATCCATGCCGCTGCTCATTCCGCACCCGGCAATCATCGCTCCGCGCAATGGATTCCCGCTGGCCAAGGACGAGGTCAATCACGTCGGCGAAGCCATCGTGATGGTGGTGGCGCGCAACCGGTATGTCGCCGAGGACGCGTGCGCGAAGATCGACGTCACCTACGAGATCCTCGGTCCGGTGGTGGGGATCGACACCGCCCGCCGAGCAGATCGACGCGTACACGACGACGTTCCCGACAATGTCGCGGCACACCTGCACCACGGATTCGGTGACATCGATGCCCAGTTGGCGGCTGCACCCCATCGGCTCACGCTGAACCTGGAGATCGAACGATCGGCATCGATGCCGATGGAGGGCAAGGGCGTTTACGCCCGCTGGGACAACGACGAGGAGACGCTGACCTTCTGGACGTCGACGCAGACCTCGACGTCCGTCCGCGCCGCGGTCGCCGCGCGGCTCGGTATGGCGACGAACAGGGTGCACTGCATCGCACCTGACGTCGGCGGCGGGTTCGGCGTCAAGATCATGCATCCCTGGCCGGAGGAGGTGATGGTGCCCTGGGCGGCACGTCAACTCGGTAAGGCGGGCATCTCGCGGGAGGTCAAATGGGTGGAGGACCGCCGCGAACACTTCATCTCGAGCGCCCACGAGCGCGGTCAGCTGCAAGAGGTCACGGTGGGTTTCGACGACGACGGACGGCTGCTGGCGTTCGACTTCACCCTCTGGCACGACAACGGCGCCTACCTGCCGTACGGGATCATCGTCGTGATCAACACCGCGACGCAGGTACTCGGCCCCTACAAGCCGGTCTCCTTCCGTGTCAACGCGTACTCGCTCTACACCAACACGGTGATCGTCATTCCGTATCGGGGCGCTGGCCGCCCACAGGGCGTCTTCGCGATGGAACGGTCGATGGACGCGATCGCGAAGTATCTCGGCAAGGACCCGCTGGAGGTGCGCGAGAGGAACATCATCAGGCCCGAGGAGATGCCGTACGACTTCAATCTGGTGTTCCAGGACGGCCGTCCACTGATCTACGACACCGGCAACTACCAGGCTGGAATCGACAAACTGAAGACGCTGATCGACTGGGAAGGCTTCCCCGAATACAAGAAGCGGGCCGCCGCCGAAGGGCGCACGGTCGGCATCGGAGTGGCCGCCTACGTCGAGGGAACCGGGCCCGGCCCCTACGAGGGCGCCCACGTCGTGATCGAAACGTCGGGGAAGGTGAAGGGCGCAACGGGACTGACCACCCAGGGCCAGGGCCACCAGACGACCTTCGCCCAGATCGTCGCCGACGACCTGGGTGTCGAAATGTCCGACGTGGAGATCGTGACGGGTGACACCCGACGGTTCGGATACGCCGTGGGGACCTTCGCATCTCGCGGAGCGGTCATGTCCGGCTCGGCATTTCACGTGGCCGCGCAGATGGTTGCGGAGAAGGCGAAAAGGATTGCGTCCGACGCGCTGGACCTCGATCCGGGGCAGCTCGAGCTGCGCGGCGGGCACGTCTGCAAGATCGGAACGGAGCCGGGTGCCCCCGGAACGTCGATCTCGCTCGGGATCGTCGCGGTCCTGTCGAATCCGCTGAGGTATGCGTTCGACGAGGCATCCAGGCAGGCAACCGGGTTCACCAAGACCTCGACCGACATGACGATTCCCCCGATCCAGGAGGGCGAGCAGCCAGGATTGGAGGCCACCGGGTACTACTCCCCGCCGAGGTCGACCTTCGCGTCCGGGATTCACGCCGCGATCGTCGAGACCGACCCGGTGACCGCGGAGATCCACGTGGAGCGGTACGCCGTCGTTCACGACTGCGGCAACGTGATCAATCCCCGGATCGTCGAGGGCCAGATCCATGGCGGCGTCGCCCAGGGAATCGGCGGCGCGCTCTACGAGCGCATCGTCTACGACGAGCACGGGCAACTGCTCAACGCGTCGTTCATGGACTTTCTGCTGCCGTTCGTGACCGAGGTCCCGGGCTCGATCGATATGGACCACACGGTTACCCCGTCCGGACTCAATCCGCTCGGCATGAAGGGCGCCGGCGAGGCCGGCGTCATCCCGACCACCGCCGTCATCGCCGCGGCGATCGAGGACGCGGAAGCAATTCCGATCACCTCGATGCCCATTTCCCCATCCGAACTTTTCGAGCTCCGGCACTCCCGCTCGACCAACCAGCGGGGCGCCGGCGCACCACAGGAGAACCTATGAGAATCTCAGGAACGGCGCAGCTGACAGCGCCTCCGGCCGAGGTGTACGACAACTTGCAGGACGGACGAGTCCTGGCGGCCACCATCCCCGGCGTTCAGTCGCTCAAGCAGGTGAGCGACAACCATTACAAACTCTCGATCATGGCCGGCGTCGCCGCAATCAAGGGCACCTATGACGGCGAGGTCATCCTCTCGCAGCAAAACCGACCCGAATCATTTGTGATGACCGCGTCCGGGGCCGGGGCACCGGGCACCGTCCACGCCGACGTCACCGTCAAGCTGGAGCCACGAGACGGAGGCGGCACGCTCTTGACCTACGATGCCGATGCGGTCGTCGGCGGAATGGTCGGCGGCGTCGGACAGCGAATGATCACCGGTGTGGCCAAGAAGATGGCGGGAGTGTTCTTCAAGGGACTCGACGGCGTCATCGCGAACGGGATCCCCGAAGCGCCCGCGATTGCCGCTGCCGACCACGCGCCCGAGACCATCTCGGAGACACCGAGGTTGCTCCCCGGTGTCGCTCGTGCGGAGCGCGCCGCCCCTGGATCCGCACCGACCGGTCCGTCGGCGCAGAGCGCGCTAGTTGCCGCCGCCGTCGGGGCGGCTATCGCGTTGGCCGGAGTTGCACTGGGCGCAGTACTGACCCGCAACACCGGCTCGGCGTGACGTACTTGGCGTAGTTC
>NZ_BCWY01000053.1 GCF_001894825.1 Rhodococcus jostii NBRC 16295
GCAGGCCGGTCCGCGTTTTTCACAGCGCGATAATCCGTCCGACGGCCGCTCCGGACCGCATACTGCGATCAGGCCCCAGCGACCAACACAAAGAGTCCTATGACAACGCGCGTCAGGTACGCCGCCACCCCCTCAAGGGGTGCGATGCCGGAGAACTACCCAACGAGAAGGGGTGGCACCAAGAACGACTCGGTCCGAAATCGACCACGAGCGGTCCCTCATGCCGTCAAAAGGTGGCGTCGAGGTCGGTGACCTTGGCACCGGTTGGGGCGATGAAACCGGGAACGAGGGTGGCGCGTTTGGCTCGCAGCTGCTGCTGGCGGGCGTAGGCCGCGACCAGTGAGGCGACGATACGGCTCCGTTTGACCCGTCCAGTGAAGATCGCCGGTTGGGTGCGTTAAACGGTGCAGAAAGCTGTGGGTTAATTGCCTCCCGGCCGACGAGAATCGGAATCCGCTAGCAACTCGCGGATTGCACACGTAACTCATGGAATCCAACAGTTACGAGTGAAAATCAGGGGCGCGCCCCGAAGTCCGGCGCCCAAACGTCATGACCAGCTGAGATCGGTCGATACCTCGCGCAGCGACCTGAACGAACCTGCGCACACTTCGATACCGGTCCAGCCCTTCTGTTAGGGGACCTGCCGTCTATGCAGGTCAACACATCATTCTGCCGGATCAGTAGCCGGTCGGACGAATCGTCATCACTCCGCCGGCCGGATTTCGGCGGCCCGTACCCTTGCCCCATGTCCGCAGATCCCGGCAGCATCCGCGCCGACGGCCCCCAGGCGCTGCCGAACCTGGCCGCACAGGATGCTTCGGCGGATCCCCACATCATCACAGCCGCGGCGCGCACCGGAACGAACATCGAGCTGCGGATTCACACGTCCATTGCACCGTTCGACGTTGCGGCCGAGGAGTGGTTTCCCGCGGCTGCCGGGTTCGCCGTCACGGTCATCGTGCACACCGTCGACGCGCAGACGGGCGTGCCGCGGTATCTGCCGCCCGCGGAGCCCGCCGAGTGGGCGCGGGCGATCTTCTCGACCGTCGACTCCGCGCACGGGTACTTCCTCGGCGCCGTCGACCCAGGCACCGGCGTCCATCGACGCGGGCAGCTCGCATACCGCCTCTACGTCGACACCGACCGCCGGGCGATTCCCGTTCCTCGGCAGGTGGTCACCTGTCCGCATTACCTGCTATCGGCCATCGACGGCAGAGCCGAGGTCACCATTCCCACGACGGCCTGACCCGGCAGGCTGGCCGGTTGCCGGACCACGGTCTGCGGGCGCTGCTTCCTCGGGTGTCCGATCTGCACGCCCTCCGAAGGGTGCGACCTTGAAGTCACGTCGCTGTTGCTTGCTCATGTGGTTCCTCCATCCGTCTCGATCCGATCCCCCGACAAGCTGGTCGCCGATGCCCCAAATCGAGGACGACGCCCTGGGGCGGAATCGAGACGGTTGATCCACCCAGGGAGGGCTGCGGCACGTGGATACACTTGTGCCACAAGCTCATTGCCACTTCTGAGGCCGACCACGACAGACCTCAGGAATCTCCCGGGTGGGAGCGCGGCGACAAGACTACCAGCGCACCGGAGCCCGGGTCAGGGGACGTGTCATTTCTGCTGGTCAAACAACAATCCAGGGGCGGATACGACACCACCAGCACTGATGCCGAGCCGGTGCCGGCGGTGCGAGTTCTCCCCCGGCTGGCAAGCTCGGTCGCGGCCGGCCGGCAGCACAATCGCCGTCCTACCG
Source organism: Rhodococcus jostii NBRC 16295 (assembly GCF_001894825.1). Classification (GTDB taxonomy): domain Bacteria; phylum Actinomycetota; class Actinomycetes; order Mycobacteriales; family Mycobacteriaceae; genus Rhodococcus_F; species Rhodococcus_F jostii. The sequence goes on from NZ_BCWY01000053.1 coordinate 1,754, forward strand.
GTCCCGTTAAGCTTCCCGCCATGGCGCTTGGACTCATGCGACGCACGCGCGCCCACCCCGTCGAACCCCTCAAACCTCGCCTACGCTGCGTACGAGTTCCGGGAAGCGCTGATTCCGCTGCAGGGCATCACCCCTGACCGCTGCGATGCCGCAGCCACCGAGTTACGGGACAGAGCGCATCACGCCGGGGAACGATTTTTCGCAGCTGTCGCTGGGCTCCCCCGCCGCGAGCGCACACTCGCCGGTCACTGGGAGAACGCCGCGGTCATACGTTACCGGTACGGCTGGAGGTCTTTGCGCGCGCCGAAGACCTCGGCGCCGACATGCTCGCGCAACTCGCCACCCACCGGCGGCCGTCGTTGCCCGCGCTCACCGAACTGTGTGACGTCTGTGCCCATGCCCGCACCCTTGATCAGCACCAACGGCCCGAGATGTTCGGGGCAAGTACCTGCAGGGCCACCCGACGGCTTCGCACCTCCCCCGACGACTCGGCCGGCACCAACAATCGGACCACCGGGAGGTCCTGCATTGTCGATCAAGCTGAACTGCGGTGGCGGATCCGCCGAGATCTGACAAGTCTTCTCGTCGAGAACGCCCTAGCGGGCAACGGAATCACCCGGGAAGCCGAACGCCATCTCGTCCCGTGGCTGAAACTGGCGTGCGAGACCCTCGACAGTCCAATGAGCATCGACGGTCTCGAGGATGTCGCCGCGCAATGGCGCGAGCGCCGCCGGCCCTACATGCTCGCCGCCGCCGATCGGGCCGACGTGATCATCGTCGACCCGATCCCTCGTCAGCGCGCGACCCTGTGGTGGAAGCTCGTCCACGGCGACGAACCGCCGCCGCCGCTGTAAGGCGGCACGCGGCGGCGTCGCCCCGGCCGGAGTGGGAAGCTCCGCTCCGGGGCGCCGGCTCGTCGGCGGCGGCCGGATCTCGGGAACATCCACTTCGAAGATCGGTGCGCGTGACGACATCGTCCACACCAAGGACTTGAAGTTCGACCACCGCGTAGTGGCGAATGTCACGGGGTTCGTCGAGTCGGTCCTCTTGCCGCCTTGATCGCCTGGACCGTCACCTGGTCGGGGTCACCGGCGCCGATGCCGATCACGAAGAGTTCACGCATGTCGGCTGGCTATCGCGCGGGCACGCTCGGGGCTCCCGGGGACCCGCAAACCACTCACGGGCGGCGGAGCCACCTAAACTAGGACCGTGACTATGCCGATCTCGTACGAAGACCTGCTCCGCCGAGATCGGTACTGACACACGAAAAGCCCCCGCCTTGCCGGGCGGGGGCGACTTCTCGAAAACCATCCATCCGAGGCTTAGACATCCGGAGGTCCTCCATTCCGACAATACGCGCTACCCGACAGTCCAGCACCGTCCGCCCTCAGGCGCACGTCAACTCTGCCGCACCGTGGCACCGCTGCCTGATGCTTCTGTGCATCGCAGTTGTGTTGTGCGCCATCACCGCTGTCGTTCTCTACTCTCCCGCCCCGGAGGTAGGAGTGAACGTCCTGATCGTTCTCCTCAGCGGAGGAGGGTTGGCCGCTCTCGTGCAGAAGATGCTGACCTAACCGTCCCCTAGAACGACGAACCCCCCCACCCTCGAATGAGAGTGGGGGAGTTCGTTGTATGCGCCCTTACGGCGTGACCTTGAACCAGTACGCGGTCGGGAGGTCGAAGATGCGGCGGTTCGATGTCGCAGATGGGGACGTGTCATATCCGCAGTTCATCACCGCTTTTCGCGAGCACGGCGGTGCAATTGGTCTCATGGGCTGCACCATACGATCCGGGCCCGAGCCAATAGCGGTACAGCGCATCACGCCCGCGCTACCGTTCTACCTATGGGGACGACATTTCACGGGCCGAGTCCCTGGCCGCACATCACCCGCGCCATTCGAGTGAGGGGGCCACGCCACGCCGCAATCGCTTACCTCGGCGAGGACGCATGTCGCTTGGACGGCACGGGCGCAGACGGGAGGCAGGTCCTATCGGGTGTGCACCCGGGTGTACACCGCGGCCGGGGACGCAAACCCCAGGATCGGGCACAGTTGCTCGGCGGCCGCGGTCTGCTGGCGGCGGGCGTTCCGGGCGAGGAGCGCCTAGCGTGAAAATTCCACTTGATCCGCGAATTGAATAAAACTTGATTCGATGTTATCTCGCGTGGCTTCGATCATTGACCCGAATGTGCTAACCGCTTCGCTTACGCGATCCGCTGACTTTATTCCTAGGTCAGTTGCGGGTCGTAGCTGGGAGGTGAATGCGGCACACGTTTGGACAATCGGTCGCCAATGACTCATTGCGGTATATGGAGATGGATTATCCTTGAATTGGAGTAAGAAAAGATTGGGAACAGGCTTGTCGAGAAGTGTTTCTATGCAGTTTCCGATCGCGGCGGCAAGAAGATGGATCCCGCCCCGGGACCTGAAGAATTCCGCACGCGCCCTCTGGGGTTTAGTACGCTTATCTTCGGGAACCAAATTTAGTTCTGCCTTCTGATTCTCAATTTCCTTCAGCAACGAGTAGCAGAGGACGATATGCCGAGCACTCAGGTTCTCGTTGAAGAATTTGGAGTATGTGGAGTCTTGTTCCCAAATTTGCCGCAGTTCGTTGTATGCGAGATTCGGGAATCCATGGAAGGCTGCAATCGACTGGGCAACTGTGCTGTCTGCCAGGAGAGTCCGATCGCGCTTGATCGCATCGTTTGCGCCTCCTCGGCGAGCACCTCGGTACAGAGCCTCGGGGACGCTCTTAAATTCGTCTCGCAGTCGCTCTTGCACCTCGTCGCGGCTACGGAAGTCTGTTGCCTCAATTTTGTTTTGAGTATTGTTGTATTTGACGACATTTTCGAGGATTTCAGAGTTCTCGCTTGTGACGAAGCGGATCTGCACCCAGGAATCAGAAAGGCCAGATATCTCGCTATTATTTAGGGTCCCGATAGCGCCGGTAGTTTGACCCCCATTTACAATGCCGAGGCCCTCGACTGTTATTTTCTGCTGGCCGTCCTCCGGCTCGGTGAAGCGGTGAACTACGGCCGTAATCCCGTTATTGTAGATAAAGAAGTCGCCGGGTGTGTTTTTTGCCGTATTCTTAATCCCATAATTGATGTTTCGCTCTGATCTGCGGATGCCCAGGTAGTCTCGCACGTTGGGCGACATCAAGTCGGTATCGTATTTTTTCCAAAGGTCGCGGAGTTGACTCAGCCTCACAGCAGTGTTGTAGGCCTGCCATTTTTCCCCTGCGAGTAAGTATCCACCTAGGGTGTCGAATTCTAGTACGTCTTCTACAGCAATTGGCAAGCTCGCTCTTGCGTAGAGATCGTTGATCGTACTTTTCCCGATCTCTGCCGCTGAAACATTTATCTGCAACGTGGGCCAATGGCGCCTAACGATACTGTCGGCAGTTTTGACCACCTGGTCCAACTCATCACTGACGTTCTTGCTTTCTGGGCAGTTGTGTACTGACCAAATTTGTAAATCAGTGATCTCCCCGTTGTCCAACGCATCGCGCGCCTCGAGAGCGGCGCTGCGTAGAGTCTCTGGCATACCAACGATATCGCCGGTTAACAACCACGTCACGGCAGCATTTAGGTCGCTTGTCTTGCCGGAGGGCGCCTCGGTCTTCTTTTCAGGTTTCTTGGTCGCGTATGCCTGGGCAATTACCAACTGCCCACTTGCACGATCAACGGAAACAAGGTCGCATTTCTTGTCGTTGTTTCCATCTGTCAACGCGTCCGCTGCAAAGGTTCCTACGTCGTCCAGTCCGAGCTTTAGTTCCGCAGCGAAGAGGGCTATCGAATTCCCTTCTCCATACTTGGCCAGGTCGTCTCGCTGGCTAAGGGCGATCCAGCCGGGTCCCTCGTTCAGCTGAGTCGGCGCTGGGGCGTCGGTCGAGTTCTGATCTGGCGTAGGTTCAGCGGTCACCGGACCATCCTGGCAGACTCGTCGTCCCGTGGCCCAGCAGTAGGTGTCACTTGGCAAGGTGCAGATAAGCCCACTCGTGATCAGTGGTGGGCTGATGTCCGCCGGACGGCCGCGGAGACCGCTGCGGCCTGGCCTGGGCTGCCGCGGAGCGCGCGAGGCTGTCGACTTCCCGAGGCACGGTGAGAATGCGCGAACTCGGCCCGCCACGCGAATGTGGCAGGCCGAGCTCCCACAATGTGCTGGGCAGATCCGATGGTTACCTCTTTCCGGCGAGCCGGGCAGAGGCCGGCACTGGTAAATGCCGGGGGCGACACCTGGTTGGCCTTCGAGACGCCGTGGTCGAGCGCTACATCCCGTCGAGCGCTACCGGCAGGTTTCCCGTGTGTCATCAAGTAGCCGTCGTAATGATGGACTGGGCACGGCAAGCGTGCCGAGAAGACAACGGGGTCTTGTTCATTCCGAATGTCCGGCTCAGCAGATGATCGAACGAGCAATCTCGCCCGAGGCATGCGTCGAACTCAACAAGCTCCGCGAGCCAGGGTGCCTCGACGACGACCAGTGGGACCGTGTGCAAGTCAGAGCATGTCATCTTCGGGTCGGAGCTTATCGAGACGCTCGATCGCGGTATCGCCGGCAGGCGTATCGCTGGCCGGGTCGAGCAAGACCGCTCGGCGGCCGGCGAGAGCGTCACGGCCGAGCCCAGGCGCGAAGATCAGCTTCTTGCGTCGTGCGGTGTCCGTCTCGTGGACCGACGTCGTTGCGGTCAGCGGCAGCAGGTCCTCGGCGCGATGCAGTCGCGATGCCAGAGGCTGGCGGTAGTCCGCGGGGTTCATGCCCGCTCGAGCGAGGCATGTGAGTTCGTTGATGCGGGCGAAGAGGGCATCTGCGGCCGCGGTGCGCCACGGTTCGTCGATGACACGGTTGGCGGGAATCGGGGCGTTGCGATCGTTGGGGGTCATCTCTACTCCTTGGGTGGTCGTGGTCGACGAGCTATACAGGTGCGGCGAGTTCGGCCACCCGTTGCAGTCTCATCTCCGGATGACAGCGGCTACCAGACTTCGCCGATCAGTAGGACCGTGACGAGGGCGTGGTCTTCGCGGTTGACGGTTGCCGTCGAGCTCCCGAGAAGGCTCTTGAGCAGTCCTGGGTCTTGGTGGACCTGATCGGTGAGGATGGTTGTGGTGTGCGAGGTGTTGACCGGGTGCGCATCGGCACCGAGTTCCTGGTGCATCGTCGACACCGCGGCGTCGAGCGCGTTCGTCAGAGCTTCCGGGACTGTTGTGGCCGTGGCCCATCCCCAGAAGGCGGCGCGTTTCATCGGTCGGTGTCCATCGACTCGCCGCTGTAGAACAGAGCGTTCACTGTTTTCCTCTCGTGTGACTGCGGGTGGTCAGGGCGGTAACCCGCGGCTGTCGGGGTGCAGGGGCCCGCACTGGAAAGTCATGCACCCGCACACCCGCGGGGGCAGCGTACCCAGCGCCACTGACCACCTCGAGAACGTCGTCGTGCAGTGCACCGATGCTCAGTCCGGCGGTGAGCGCCTGCGAGCCGAGGGCGTAAGTACGCGACTGCGGGTCGTAGACAGCTGGTGTGAGGTACCAACTGGTGCCGTTGGGATTCCCGAATAGGTCCTCGAAGTACTTGCTGTGGCTGACACCGGTGTTCGGGTCGACGGTGGTGTCGTCGGTAGCGCAGCGGACCGAGACCAGCGCGAACAGGGTTGCACCGGTACCCGGTTCGGCCAGATCCGCGAACGGGGTGATCGTGGCTCCGCGGTCGGGGTGGTGCGGGGAGGTTTGCAGGTGGCCGACGACTTGAACTTCTCGGCCGTCGATCAGGGCGCGGTAGTCGCGGTGAGGGGTGCGTGTGTCGTTGCGGTCAGGCATCGGTGGCCTCCTCGAGAAGTTGATCGATCCGGACTGTCTTGCGGCCGCGGCGGTGTGCGCGGGCGAGGTTGTTGTACACGCGGGCGCCGAGTCGTACTTGGCCGAGCATCCGGAAGATTCGCCAGTCGGCCAGATAGCCGGCGTCGCGTGCGTCTTGTTTTGCTGTGGTGATCTGGTGACCGAGCAGTTCGATGATGCCGACCAGGTCCTCTTTGTCCCTGGCCAGCCACATCTGACGGGTGATGTGGCCGTTCCAGGGTTCGACGCGGGGGCGGTTGTCCCAGTCGGGCGGGAAGTACTCGTTCACCGTTCCGCCTCCCCCGCTTCGGTGTTCGCTTCGAGGTGCATTGCGGGGTCCTTTCAGCTGGGTAGGTGAGGCTTTCGGATGTGTGTCAGGCCGCTGCGGTGACCTCTCGGATCGGGTGCGAGATGAAGATGTCGAGGAGGTCGATCTCGGCCTGGGTGCCGTCGGCGAGGCGGACGGTCGCGAACCGGGAACCCGCCTCGTCGCGGTGGTATCCGTGCACGCCGACGATGCGGTCGCGGGGGTGGTCCGGGGTAATGGCTTCGGCGAGAGCGTGGGACATGAGAACTCCTTGTCAGTGGGTTTACTGGGGGTCTGCGGGTCAGGCGTGCGAAGTCGCGTTCAGCTCTACCGCAATGGCGGCGTCGCTCGCGGACTCCGCCAGTTCGCACAGGTCGAAGTGGTCCGCCAGAATTTCGTCTCCTTCTACCTCGTCGTCGAGGGCGACCGCGGTGATCCGTCCGTCCCGGATCACGATCGATCCCCAGTCGAGCTGGCGAGCTGCGGTGATGACGGCGGTGCTGTCGTTCATGACGGTGACCTTCCGTGTCGGACTCACGAGAAACTACATTACAGCGCGACAATGTGATGTTGCAACCCTTGAATGAAGTCCCACAAAGAAACCCGGTCTAGCCCTCTACCCTTTTCGGGATTCGTTCAGGACCGACACATACATGTCGACGTGGCCGCACGGGTTGTCCCATCGGTCACAGGTAAACCAATCACCGTCCTCATGGAAGCGGTGTTTCTGCGGGATTCCCCGCGGGCCTTGGCAAGTGAGGCAAGCCCAGATCAGCGTGAGAGCACGGATCGCAGGGTAGGCGCCGCTGGTTCCCCACCCGCTGCGGTCGATCACATGAACGGTGCGGCGCGGAGTGTCGTGGCCGGAAGGTGTGGGCATGTCATCTTCTTTCTAACGAAGGGGACGTGTCATCTATGCAGGTAAGAGCCCGGCAACGACGGTGTCGACGAGGCTGCGTCAGCCGGGCAGGACGCGTCTGCGAGCAGTTCGCCGGAAGGGGTCGTAGCGCCCGCGTCACGGCGGTGAGCGGCGTCTCGGCCGCAAGAGGGTGCAGGAGTCCCGGTAGGGCCGTCTGCGATGCCCTGGAGGACTGCGCGGGCGGCTTCCGCATCGCCGCGGGCGCGGTGCGCACCGTCGAGTCGGATGTTCTTCTCGACGCCTTCGGCCTGAGAGCGCTTCACCATGACGCATCCCCACCGCTCGGTGTCGGCCAGGTGCAGGGGGTCAAGGCCGTGGCGGTGGCAGTCGTGCAGGATGCGGCTCTGATCGAATTCGGCGTTGTAGGCGAGTACGACCCGGTCCGCGGTGACCGCTGCGAGGACGGAGAACACGGTGGGCCAGTCTGGAGCGCCGATGAGCTGGGCGGCACTGATGCCGTGTACGGCTGCCGCCGCGGGGTGAATCTGCACGTCGCCGGGATCGACGAGGGTGTCAAGGAGGACGGCGCCGGTGGCCGCGTCGATGACAGCCACCTCGAGGATCGATCCGTCGAGGTCGCTGGTCTCGGTATCGAGGATGACCGCATGGCCCGGGGCGAGCATGCGCGTCGCCCATTCCCGGGGGCCGTTCTCTGCTGCGGTCATCGTCTCCTCCTCGGTGGCCATCGTGACGGCACCGTCCGACATGCAGTTCGGGGTCATCGGGATGCCTTCACCTCCTCGACGACGGTCACCCACTGGTCGGGGCTGTAGGACACGGCGGCAGGGAATCCGTCGGTGACGATGGCGACGTGCACAGTGGTGGTGTTGACGCGGTCGATTTCAGCGACGGTGTAGTCGTAGAACTCGCCCGCGGTGAAGGGCTCTGGCCAGTCGGCATTGCGTTCGCGCACGACGTCGCCGGGGCGCAGGTCCAACACATTGCGGCCCTGCACGAGTTGATCGGTCATGTTTCCCCCTGGATTGCTGGCATTTCTGGCATCGCTGTTCAGCGCTCGGCGAGGCTCGCGGCCGTCCATCCGTCGACGAAGTCGGACATGATCTTGCGACCGAGCCCGTCGCCGACGGTCAGGCCTTCGAGAGCGCGGCGCACTACCGCACTCAGGGCCGGAGAAAGGGTCTCCCCCTCCGCGTGTGCGGCGCGTCCGACCTCGACGAAGTCGACGGGGCGCAATTTGGACGGATGGGTGATCCATCCGCCGTCAGGCGTGGCGTACGGCTCGGGCACCACCGGCAGCAGGACCACCGACGCCCGCGACCGCGTGACCACGGTGTAGACACCAGGACGCACGGTCCACGCGACCAGGTCTCCCTTCGCGAACTCGACCGGACGAGTATTCAAGTCTGCTGCCGCGTCATTTCACACCGTCTTCCCTTGGCGAGGTTCACCTTCTGGCACTACATTACAGCGTGACGCTGTTATGTTGCAAGTGTTGGCGAGTCGGTGATGCAAAAGCCGAGTTGGCGGGCGATACCCGGGCGCCCGAGGACGCCGGGCCGTGATGGCTGGGGCGTCGCAGCGGCGTCGCAGACCCACATCATTCGGCCGGTGTACGGTCCGATCTGCCCCGATCTGCCCGGACTGCAAGTGGCCGCCTGGCGGTGCCGCCACCGGCCTTCACCTCGACTACATGGAAGCGCTATTTTTCAAGGTCGGCACTGGGCCGTCCTTGGGTGTCCCTCCTGCGGTCGGTCAGATACACGTCGAGGTCGAGGCGATTCGCCAACTGTATGACTTTCGCCGCCCCTTCTTTAGTGAGCCAGGGAGGCATGCCCGGCCACACCCACCTACCCGGAGTGAACTCGACACTATCGGCAGGCTTCCTGAGTAACCGCAGCTCAACGACGGCAGCCTCGTCCTCGCGAGACACGCTCTGGCTCTTCCACGCTGCGGTCTTCGCGAGCGCAGCTAGCTCCACCTGGAGGTCCTTAACCTGGTCCGGTTCTCCTCGCACCCACAGGACCGGCCGAACATCGAAGATCAGCTTCCGCAGTTCCTCGGCCGAGTTTCTGGTATCAACCGCTAATGGATCATCCAGCTTCTTCCTTTTCTTAGCCGGCCAGTAGCTGGAGTGAGGGTAATTTCGAAAGAAGATCGCCGGGCGCGGCTCAAATCGTTTCCCCTGAGCGAGCGGAATATCCTTGACGCCATTGCCGAAGATGCGTTTGAGGGCGCCACCCACTAAGTCGTGTTGGAAGTAGATATTGGTCCACGTGGTGGGTGCAAACACAGCGGCATGATGGAAGCGGGTCGAGCTGCCCGTCGGGGGTTTACGGCTGACAACTAGGAACCGGAAGGTACCGCGGTCGTTCGTCACTTGTTCCGCAGGTGGGCTGGCCGAGATCAGTCGGCGCCTCTTTCGGTTCGTGAGGTCATCCTCGCCTTTGGCCAACAAAAGCTCTGCATGTGCAAGGGGTGACCCCACGGTGATGAGGTCAGTCACCAGCCATCGGGCAGAAAGGTCGGGGCGAGTGGTCTTACCAGTCTCCGAGGGAATCAGGCTTCCGGGCTGAGGATCACGCAAGAGAGCCTGCAGATCGCGCTGCACCGAGCGCCACTCTTGAAGCTTCGAATCGCGGACACATGGGAGTTGGAGTTGTTTGAAGTCTTCGCCATCCCTGCCCGAGTCTTCCTCCGGCACTTCCTTCTTCTCGTCCTTCTCCTTCTCGTCCTCCTCGTCCTTCTCCTTCTCGTCCTCCTCGTTTGGCTTGATGTCCGGATGCCGCCCGGTCTTGCCGTCCGGGTTCGGATTGCCGACCGGGTTCGGATTGCCGACCGGGTTCGGATTGCCGACCGGGTTCGGATTGCCGACCGGGTTCGGATTGCCGACCGGGTTCGGATTGCCGACCGGGTTCGGATTGCCGACCGGGTTCGGATTGCCGTCCGGGTTCGTCCGCTCGGGATAGTCGAGGCAGCCCTCTAGTCTTTCGAGCACTGTCTGCCGGGATCTCCGTCGGGCATGCTCCGATTCTGATGGCCGAGGGAGCCGGATCTTGTGGTTGGCTTCGGCCCAATATGCCTCCAGAGCGTCGAAGGCGATGACGCTGCCCAGGCTGTGACCTATGAGTACGATGCGGTCGTAGGCTGGTCGACCGTTTGTGCCGTCAGTTTCTGTGTGTAACCGGCGCAGAGTCTTGACCAGGTTACGACGGACCTTCTCGCGTTCCGCCAGGTTGTCCGGGTTGTTCGATAGGTAACGTGCCGCGTCGCCGACGCCACCGAGCACAGCGCCGCTGAACAACAACACAGCAACGGACGTAAGGATCGGGACCGCCGCCACGATCACTCTCCCCGACGAAGCGAATGCGTCCCATGTGGACACGACGACGAGAACGACTCCAGGAACCCCAACAAGGATCACCAGCCAGAGCCGGCGGAACCCGACAATGAAGCTCACCACGACCCCGAGGATCAGCCCGACACCGACCAGGAGTGCAAACCATTTCCCCCGATCCATTTCCCCTGTGTTCATTGTCAGCACGACTGCGCTCAGGAACGCGAGGACAATCAGGGCGAGGACGAACCTGGCGATCTGGATTAGCCCGAGGGGGTTAATAACCAGTAGGTACAGGTAGAGCAGAAGTAACAGGACCACGCCGAAGATGGCGTCGGTCGCGCCGAAGTCCGGCTCCCGCAGGCCGAACGCTGTCGCCAACATTGCGATCCATAGCAAGCCGGCAGAAACCATCAAGCCCCACCGCTTCAGATCGCTATCTATTCCCCTCAATGCTGCGGATGTGACAGAGCCGCGCTTGATACGCAGCAGGTCGATCAGCCAGGCACCGACATGTCGCCATGCAGTATCTCGAAACCGGTACGCCCAGTAGTACTCGTAGAAGTGGACGTTGCGAACCCACGGTTTGAGGATGGGAGGCTTCTTCTCTTTGCCGGAAAGTTCCTTGTTTCCGGCAAAGAGCAGCTTCAAGTCCTCGGCGAGACCTTCCGGCGTCTGGTCTCGGAGGTCAACGCTGACGCGGCGCAAGTAGGTCTTGTCGGATACCGTGTCTCGATTTACAAACCAGCGTTTCGCCTCGTGCTCTCCGAGGATGCCGTACTCCCCCTCCCCGTCACCCACGAAACCGAGCAAAGTGTCCAACGGACGTTGCTCACCGATTCCGTGCACCAAGATCACTGCGGTCTTCGGCAGAGCCGGCATAGCGCACCCCATGACTGATCGTCGGAGCTGATAAGAACAAGTCTGCGCGTTCTCTCGTCAGAACGGAACCGGTCGGTTTCATCGTGGGGATGCGGCCGACGGTTCCGGGCCGGCTATTCGAACGCGCACGGTCGGCTACCTCTCCCGACTGCCTGCTTATCTGACGCCGAACTGGCGCGGCGACGGTCGCGTCTTGCTTGAGCGCGGTCGGGATCGGCGAGCTGGCCCCTCGCTCCCCCTGCACCAGCGGGAAGTCGGTCGCGGCTTGGCGACGTGCCTCGACCGCGGCCGAGTTGGTGAGTGGGCGGTCAGCGCAGGAAGCGATATGCGCGGTGGGCGGCGCGGGCGGCCGGTACGTGCCGGATTGTTAGGCGCACCGCGGTACGGGCCGCGCTGCGTGCGGCGCGGTTCCCGATCCGGGCTGCCCTCGAGGACCTGCGGTGCTGGCGCGTGGAAGGTCTTCGGGCGTCTTCCGATCATGGGGGGAGCCTTCGTCGAGTTCGGATTCCCACTGCGTCCAATCGTCAGCTGGTGCCCGGCGGGCTGGTTCCGGGCGGGCAGGCCTGGAGGACTGGCGCTTGCGGCGCTGCGGATCCAGCACGCGCAGTCCCGGAATCCGGGTGAAGATCAGCTTGGCCAGGAGCGAACCCCATGTTCGGTGCCGATAGGCGCCGAACAGATGCCCAGTGAGCCACACCGCCGCCATCGCGCCGAGCTGGGCTCCGGCAGCTGCACCCGCAACCAGCCAGATCAGCCCTTTGAGCACGAGGACAATGCCGGCGATCCGCGCCAGCCCGTAGCCGAATTTCCAGACCACGACAATTATGAGCGCGACAAAAGCGGCGGTGATCAGCAGCGGCGACATATCCGTATCCCTTCCCTCTGACCTTAATTCCCTTTTACCTTACAGCGTCATGTTGTATTGTTGCAAGCATGAAGAGATACCACATGCCCCAGACAGGCACGCTGGCGTTACATCCTCGAGCTGTAGGTTCTAGCGCATGGAACCCCCGCGTCACCGGACTACGCCCGACTGCAGGCCGCCCTGCACCCGTAAGTCGTCATCGTTCACTCGGCCGTACGTCTGCGACTCCGCGGTCCAGGCCATTACCTACCCGGAGATCTGAGATGGCCAACCCGAACAGGCTCACCTCGCAGGAGTGCATCGACCTGATCAAGGCCGAGTCCGGCACCGAGATCTCCGCCTCGACGTGGCGCTCGTATGTCGCCCGGGGACAGGCGCCGGACCCGGTCGAGAAGATCGGGCGAACGCCGCTGTGGAAGCGCGGCGATGTCATCGAGTGGGCCAACAACAGACCCGGACAGGGCGCGCGCACCGATGTGCAGAAGCCTCGGCGCCGACGCTCAGAGTGACTGACGTTCGCCCGCCTTCGATGTCACTGGAATCAGAATTTTGCCCTGCGCTGCACAGATGACATGTCCCTGCCCCGCCGGCTATCTCGCCCGACCCCAGAACGCCCCCGTCCTCACTGAGAGGACGGGGGCGTTTCGGCGTTCGGAGAATGCCGCTAGACGATTCTCCGAAGTCGGATACCGGAGTGAGCGAGTGACCCCGGTGACTCTTCGATGTCCAGTTGGGAGTCAGATCAGGAGGGGACATGCCACCTTCGCAGTTCAGGCTTCTTTTGTTCTGTGGTCGAGGTGCGCCTCGGGCACCGTCAGTCACGTGTCCGGACTGGAAGTGAATCGATGCCGCTGATGAACGCGGAGAGCAGCAGTTCCGGTTCACCCACCGCGTGGAGTGCGGGATGGGCGATGAACAGTTCTTCGAGCATGACGCGCAGCTCCAGCCGTGCGAGGTTATACCCAGGCAGTGGTGGATGTCTTTCGCACCGAAACCGAGATGTGACGTGTGTGGTCTGGGGACATGCTTGACGAAATGTAGTCGGGACATGCTTAACGATTTCTGGGTCGGTGGGCGTTGAAATTGCGGATTGGCTTGGTGGTCGTTCTGGCATGCAGCGAGAGTTCCGTTGTTCCGTCGAGGACGCGGAAGTGGTGGTCTTCGACCATCACAGTGATGATGGTTCCTGCATGGTGCGTCCGACTCGCAGCCGCTGACCGGCCACCATCACGACGCCGTCCTTCGGAACTCGTCGGTGCAGGCGTTGTGGCCCCGCCGGCGGAGGTGGAGGCAGGGGCGTCGTTGACCGTCGAACCTGGGTGAGTCGGCCCAGGTCGGCGGCGACGAGCGGATTCGGTAGCGTCTTGATCAGGTGGTTCCCCGCGACAGCATGGATGAGCCCGCCGTCGATCTGCAGCGTTACCCGGGTTCCTGTGGTGTCCGGTCCTAGCGCGAGTTGGTGGCCGAGAAGGACCACGATCCCGTCCCGAGTGGCGGTGCGGTCGACTTCCACCGGCACTCGCTCGGCCGCGGGTGCAGCGGGATCGAATGCGGGTAGCGCGGGGGCCGGCCGACCGGGTCGTGCACCTCGCATGGTCAGTCGGTCGAGATCGGCGGTTGTCAACCGGGACACGGTCGTCTTGACGACGTCATCTTAGTGTCGGCAGCAATGCCGACTCCGTCGCGATCGCCGGGTGAGCGTGCGTGGGCGTACCGAACTGGGGCGGCCATCGCGTGATTCGCCAGAGCTACCGCGTTGACCGCGGCATCCCTATACACGTCGAAACCGATGGCAGCGATATCCTTGTGAGCACGCCATCGAGAGTGAGTACACGGTTGTATCTGCGCTGGTCGTGCCGTCGGGACCAGTGCGCGTGATCCATGAGCCGACGGGGTGAGTAGACCGTCCGATGGGTGAAGGTGATCCGCTCGACACGCAGCGGTACCCGGCCTCCCCGGCCGCGGAGCTGGCAGACACCGGTTTCGACGATGCCCAAGAGATCGGACGTGGCGGGTTCGGCGCCGTCTACCGCTGCACCCAGGAGGACCTGGACCGCACGGTGGCGGTGAAGGTCCTCACCGTCGAACTCGACGAGGAGAACCGGGCCCGCTTCTTCCGGGAACAGCGGGCGATGGGCCGGCTGACCGGGCACCCGAACATCGTCAACATTCTGCAGGTCGGTGCCACCGACAGCGGCCGCCCCTTCATCGTGATGCCCTTCCACCCGCAGGATTCCCTGGATGCCCGGATCCGCCGTGACGGGCCGTTGCCGCTGGATCAGGCGTTGCGGCTGGGGGTGAAGATGGCCGGTGCGGTGGAATCGGCGCACCGGCTCGGGATCCTGCACCGGGACGTCAAACCCGCGAACATCCTGCTCTCCGAGTACGGGGAGCCGGAGTTGACGGATTTCGGTATCGCGCACATCACCGGGGGTTTCGAGACCGCAACCGGTGCCGTCACCGGGTCGCCGGCCTATACCGCGCCGGAGGTCCTCGGCGGTGATCCGCCGAGTCCGGCGGCCGATGTCTATGGCCTGGGCGCGACCCTGTTCAGTGCGCTGACCGGGCATGCCGCGTTCGAGCGCCGCAGCGGTGAGCAGGTGGTGGCGCAGTTTCTGCGGATCACCACCCAGGAGGTGCCCGATCTGCGTGAGCACGGGATCCCCGAAGATGTGTCCGCTGTTATCGCCCGGGCGATGTCCCGTGAGCCCGGTCAGCGTCCGGCCACGGCCGCAGCCTTCGGGGAGGAACTGCGAGCCCTGCAACGCGATCATGGCCTTCCGGTCGACGAGATGGCCCTGCACACCGCCCCAGGTGCGGCAAGCGATGACGCACAGCCCGTGTCCGGTCGGGTTCGGTCCACGGATCCCTCGTCTCGGAGCGCGACGGGGAATCTTCCCCTGGAATTGACCAGTTTCGTCGGTCGTCGCCACGAGCTCACCGAGGCGAAGAACCTGCTGACCGGATCCCGGCTGGTGACGTTGACTGGGATCGGGGGTGTGGGCAAGACGCGGCTGGCGATGCGGGTCGCGTCGGCTGTGCAGCGCGAGTACGCCGACGGGGTGCGGCTGGTCGAGTTGGGTGAGCTGCGTGACGCGTCGTCGCTGGTCGACTCCATCGCCGGCACACTGGGGTTGCGAGACCACTCGGCGAGGCCGCTGCGCGAGGTCCTGATCGAGTTCCTTGCACCGCGACAGGTGTTGTTGGTCCTCGACAACTGCGAGCACCTGGTGGACGCGGTCGCCGAACTCGCCGACCCCCTGTTACGGGTGTGCTCGCGGCTGCGGATTCTGGCGACCAGCCGCGAACCCTTGGTCATCGGCGGGGAAGCGGTGCTGCGGGTCCCACCGCTGACCACCCCCGACCCCGACCGGCGACCCTCCCCGCGTGCGTTGCCCAAGTACGATGCGGTGACGTTGTTCGCCGAACGCGCCGCTGCCGCCGTTCCCGGCTTCGCGCTCACCGAGGAAAACGCGGTGGCGGTGGCGGGGATCTGCCACCGGCTCGACGGACTACCGTTGCCGATCGAACTGGCGGCGGCCCGGTTGCGGGCGCTCTCGCCCGAGCAGATCCTTGGGCGGCTGACCGACCGCTACACCCTGCTGACCCGCGGCAACCGGGGCGCGCCGACGCGGCAACAGACGCTGCGGTTGTGCATCGACTGGAGCTTCGAATTGTGCATCGCCGGTGAACAATTGGTGTGGGGGCGGGTGGCGGTGTTCGCGGGAACCTTCGAACTCGATGCGGCGGAGCAGGTGTGCGGGGAGGGCCTTGACCCGGACGAGCTGCTGGACACGCTGACCTCGCTGGTGGAGAAGTCGATCCTGATCCGGGAGGAGCACGGGTCGGTGGTGCGGTTCCGGATGCTTGAGACCCTCCGTGAGTACGGCTTCGAGAAACTCGAGCAGACCGGTGAGGCTTTGTCTTTGCGTCGCCGGCATCGTGATTGGTACGAGGCGTTGGCGCTGGATGCGGAGGCCGAGTGGATCAGCGCCCGCCAACTCGACTGGATCGCCCGTCTGAAGCGGGAACAGCCGAATTTTCGGGAGGCCCTCGAGTTCAGCATCGACGACGATCCCGCCGCCGGATTGCGCACCGCCGCCGCACTCCGCTGGTTTTGGAGCGCCCAGGGCCTTCACAACGAGGGGCGACGCTGGCTCGACCAACTGCTCGCCCGCCAGAGCGGGCCACCCACCCTCGAGTGGGTCAAGGGGCTCTACTTCGACAGCGTCATGGCGAATGTGCAGGGCGACCTCGAGGCCGGGACAACACTCGTCGAGAAGGCACGGACCCTCACTGCGCACACGAGCGACCCCGTGATGCGTGCTTACGTCGATTGCGCCGACGGCATGCTCGGCCTCCTTAGTGGTGATCTCACGCGAGCATGCTCGCACCTGGAAACCGCGCTCGCCGCGTTCAGCGAACGCGGAGATCGAACGCTCGAAGTAGCTGCCCTGTATCCGTTGGGGTTGGCCTATGAACTGTCCGGCCTCACGGACCAGGCGATCGAATGCCAGGAACGGGTTCTCGCGATCACGGAGATGCACGGCGAGAAGGTGTATCGGTCGCATTCGCTATGGGCCTTGGGAATTTCCGTGTGGCGACAGGGTGATACCGATCGCGCGGTCCGGTTACTCGAACAATCGCTGCAGCTGTCCCGGCAAGTGCACAGCCCCCGCTTCGCCGCAGCCTCCCTCGAGGCACTGGCCTGGATCTCCTGCAACCGGCGCGACCCAACTCGGGCCGCAGTGCTGATGGGAGCCGCAGACAGTCTGGCACGGTCAGTGGGAAGTGCTGCCGTCATACATTCCACTCTTCTTGTCTACCAGAAGGAATGCGCTCAGTCGGTCCGACAGGAACTCGGCGATAAGGAATTCGGAGCGGCCCGCCGCAAAGGCGACCATCTCGGCTTCGACGCGGCGATCGCCTTCGCCCTCCACGAGCAACCACCCAGCGCCACGACACGAGACTCCGACGCGTCGACGCGACTGACCAAGCGGGAACGCCAGGTCGCCGACCTGATCGCCGAAGGCCTGACGAATCAGGCCATCGCCGACCGCCTCGTGATCTCGCCGCGCACCGCACAGGGGCATGTGGAGCACATCCTGGCCAAACTGGACTTCACCTCCCGGACACAGATCGCGGCCTGGGTCGTCGAGCAGGCACACGACTAGGTAGGTGGCTAGGGACACGTCCATCGATGCCATCATGTTCGGCGACACCCCCCAGATCATTCGAGAGACAGGGGCAAGTAGTCATACCGAAAATGGCGACCGCAGTCCCTCGGAACGGGACCATTCGCGGCACCAAAGTGGCGCTGCCCTCCATCGGTGTGTGTGGCGGCGCAGGAAATGACTGGCACCGAGGATGACCGCCCGGGTCTGACTTGCGCCCGGAATGACGGTGGTTGCGTCCATGAAGATGGTGTATGAACCGGTTCCGCATCTGACCGGCGTGTCGTAGCCGACGAAGGTGGCCACCGCGTGACTCTTCGAGAGACCTACCAAAGTCACTCGATGAAGGACCACGCGATGACCAGAGCCCACGATATCGACCTGCAGCAGATCCTGACCGACCGACTCACCGGCGCAAGCCCCGACCTGCTGCGCGAGCTACTGACGGTGTTCATCCACACCCTGATGGGCGCCGAAGCCGACGCACTGTGCGGCGCCGGCTACGGACAACGCTCCGACGAGCGCACCAACTCTCGTAACGGATACCGGCACCGCGACTTCGACACCCGCGTCGGCACCCTCGACGTGGCGATTCCCAAGCTGCGGTCCGGTTCGTACTTCCCCGATTGGTTGCTCGAGCGTCGCAAACGCGCCGAAAAGGCCCTGACTACCGTGGTTGCCACCTGCTACCTACTCGGGGTCTCCACCCGGCGGATGGACCGGCTCGTCGAGACGTTGGGCATCACCAGCCTGTCCAAGTCGCAGGTGTCCGTGATGGCCAAGGACCTCGACACTCAGGTCGAGGCGTTCCGCAGCCGCCCGCTCGATGCCGGGCCGTACACCTTCGTCGCCGCCGACGCCCTGGTGCTCAAGGTGCGGGAGAACGGTCGGGTGGTGAATGTGCACACCCTGGTCGCGGTCGGGGTGAACGCCGAGGGCTACCGCGAGATCCTGGGCGTGGATGTGACCTCTTCCGAGGACGGTGCCGGCTGGCTGGCGTTCTTCCGGTCGCTCGTCGCCCGCGGTTTGAGCGGGGTGCGGTTGGTGACCTCCGATGCGCACGCCGGGTTGGTGGCGGCGATCGGTGGGACCCTGCCGGGCGCCGCGTGGCAGAGGTGCCGAACCCATTACTCGACGAACCTGATGGCGGTGACCCCGAAGACATCGTGGCCTTGGGTGAAGACGTTGCTGCACTCGGTCTACGACCAACCCGACGCGGATTCTGTTCATGCCCAATATGATCGAATCATCGGTGCACTGTCGGAGAAGTTGCCTAGGGTCGCCGACCACCTCGACGCAGCACGACCGGACCTGTTGGCGTTCACCGCATTTCCCAAGCAGATTTGGAAACAGATCTGGAGCAACAATCCGCAGGAGCGCCTCAATAAGGAAATCCGCAGGAGAACCGATGTGGTCGGAATCTTCCCGGATCGTACCGCCCTGATCCGGCTCGTCGGTGCGGTCCTGGCCGAACAACACGACGAGTGGATCGAAGGGCGCCGCTATCTCGGCCTGGACGTTCTGGCCCGCTCCCGCAACGACAAGCCCACCGACAGCACCGAGTCCACCGAGGAGGTGACACCGGCCTTGACTGCCTGACTCACCAACGAGGAGTCACGCGACGAACTCGTACACCACCCCCATGGACTTGACCATGACGGTGCCGTTCGAGTCGACGCTCGACAAAGCGGATTGTGCATGACTTACCGTGACTTTCGGTTCGCAGATTCGCCTTGATTCGCCTATGCGACGCGAATACGCGTCCTTAAGAGCTCTTGGTCGTAGACGTGAGGAATTACGCCGGTGTCCGGTATTCGCCAACCGCTCGCCGAACGCAGACTCGGCTGCCACCTACGAATCTGATGCGATCGATCAGGTTATATACAGGTGTGCGCCAGTCCCGGCCACCGCGCGATTGCCGTACCACTACCGCGATTCGATACAGACCGGCGCCACGATGACCGCCCGGAACGCTCGGTCTGACACTTGCTCACTTGCTGCCGTTCCCTCACATGGTTTCCCATGCTGCACTAGGCCGTGATGCGTAGGCCAACGTCACTGGGTTGAGGATGGATGCCAGTTCTTCGGGGCTGAGCAGGCCTTGCGACACCGCTAGGTCGGCCACAGCCTGCCCGCTCGACAGCGCATCAGCGGCGAGACGCGTGGCAGCCTCGTACCCGATGTGGGGGTTGAGAGCGGTCACCAGACCGATGGAGCGCTGAACGTTGGAGCGCAAATACTCAACGTTAGCCGCGATTCCGGGCACGCAGAGTCTTGCAAGAGCGTCGCAACCCGCTGTCAGATGGTTGAGTGATTTGAACAGGCTATGGGCGATGATCGGCTCGAAGGCGTTCAGTTGCAACTGCCCGGCTTCGGCGGCCATGGTGATCGTGATATCGTTGCCGATCACCTCGAACGCAATCTGGCTCACCACTTCCGGGATGACCGGATTGACCTTACCGGGCATGATGCTCGAACCGGCCTGCACGGTCGGCAAAGTGATCTCACCCAAACCAACCCGGGGACCAGAGGACAAGAGTCGCAGGTCATTGCAGATCTTCGATAGCTTTACAGCGGTCCGTTTGAGGACACCCGACAACTGAACCAACGCGCCGACATCCTGGGTGGCTTCGACAAGGTCCGTCGCGGTCGACAACTCGAGCCCCGTTATCCGCCGCAGCTCCGCGCACACCTTAGCGGCGTAGTCGGGATGGGCGTTAAGTCCCGTGCCGATCGCTGTGCCCCCCAGGTTGATTTCGGAGATGAGGACCAGCGCTTCACTTAGCCGGGCGCTGTCTTCGTTCACCATCACAGCGAAGGTGCCGAACTCTTGTCCCAGTGTCATCGGGACGGCGTCTTGCAGCTGAGTCCGGCCCATCTTCAGGACGTCTGCGAATTCGGTTGCTTTGGAGCCGAATTCGACGGACAGCACCTCCATACCTGTGCGGAGTCGGGCTACGGCGAAGTGCAGTGCAACTTTCAGCGCCGATGGGTACACGTCGTTGGTGCTCTGCGACAGATTGACGTGTTCGAGCGGATGCAGGTATTCGTACTGGCCGCGTCGGTGCCCCAGGATCTCCAGTGCCCTGTTGGCGATCACTTCGTTGGCGTTCATGTTCGTCGAGGTACCGGCGCCTCCCTGGATGGCGTCGACGACGAACTGCTCGTGGTGGCGGCCGTGCTGGATCTCTTCGCACGCCTGCACGATGGCGGCGCAGCGCTGGTTATCGAGGAGGCCCAGTTCGTGGTTGGCCACCGCGGCTGCTTGCTTGACATAGGCGAGCGCTGACACGAGCTCGGTGTATCGGCCGATCGGGGTGCCGCTGATCGTGAAGTTTTCCAGTGCCCGCAGCGTATGCACTCCATACAGCGCGTCGGCTGGCACCTCACGATCCCCGAGGAGATCGTGCTCGATACGAGTTCGGTCCATAGCAGTGCTCACCGTGTATCCCTTCATTGTGTTGATCGGCCCGGTCAGGCCTGAGCCAGGCCGGACTCGACCACCGGCGGCACCTTGCGGATTTTCAGCGGGCGTCAATTGACCTAGCAATTCGCATATTATACGGTCATTGCATGGCGCCGCTCCACCAACAGATCAGACGTGAGATCGAAGAACAGATCCACGCAGGGATCCTCACCGCCGGAGCGCGGCTGCCGACCGAGAAAGAGCTCTGCGAACAGCACGACGTCAGCCGTGCCACGGCTCAACGCGTCCTCAACGACTTGGTACATGCGGGTCTGGCCATCCGTCGTCGACGTCATGGAACGTTCGTCGCGGACGCGATGCAGCAGGTTAATCTGCTCAACTATGTCGCGCCCGAGACTTCCGAGAAGGGCGTTCCGGGAAGACACGAAGTCATTTCCGCGAAGATCGTCAGGGTGACCGACGCTATTTTGGCGCTCCCCGGCGCGGCGCCCGATACCGCCGTGGTGGAGATGGTCCGCCGCAAGTTGGACATACACGACCGGCCACGCTCCGTCGAGCGGCACGTCATTCTCTTCTCGGCCGCCCCCGATCTCTTGGAACAAGACCTTGAAGAACTCCGTAGCATGCCGTATCTCCGTAGCCGACAGGTGCCGATCGACATGGTCCGGGTCTACCTCGACCCGGTGATAGTCAGCGAGTACGACGCCGAACTGCTGGACAGCCAGGCCGGTACGCCAGCCCTGCTGAGGCGCAGGGAAGCCCGGCTCAAGGACGGGAGCGCTGTCGAAGTCGTCGCGACCCTTATTCGCCCGGGAACTGCCGAGTTCTTCGTGGAAATTCCCTTCCCTTCCATATGAGCAGATCTGTGTCACTGCAAGAAAGGCAACACATGAAAATCGTTGTTGCAAGTGTCAGAATCTTGGGTGCAAGCATCGCCCGGTCGCTCGCGATTGCGGGCGAGGAAGTTACTGCACTGGAGAGATGGGAATCGGCGCCGGCACGACCGCAACGACATCCTGCTGGACTAACTCGAACCGGACGCTAGAACCGACCTACAACTGGTTCAACGTAGTGGACACGGAGGAACACGCCGCACTGACCCAAGCCAGTGGCACACTGGTCGTACTTCCGTAGCGGCAGTGTCCATTCACATACTCCGGGAACGAGCCACCTAGGCGTTTCTGCCGCACCCGCGGGCAGCGGTGCTTCCACGAGGTTCAGGCACGCAGACCGAGGACTCGCGCCCGCGGCACGGTGATCGGTACGCGCGACACGCACAGCGGAATCGCGGCCGATTAGCACCCGAAAGCGGAATGAACGGCCGGCCCGAATCATTGCCGCGATCGAGCGTACAAGGATCAAACTGCCCCATCCGTTCTTTGGATCCTCACTGAAATTGTCGGCGTCGAGTGTTTCGTGCTCACCCTTCTTGTCGCCCCTGTCACCAGGATCCGTGCACCCGCCGCGGTCAGCGGCTACCGCGTGCTTGCTCGCAGTACCACTCGATTGGATGTCGAACCTGGAGGTACATTTCGAAATGAACTCGTACGAAAGAGATCTCGCCCGATTCATCCTGGCGTGGCTACCATATGGTGGCCCCACGAACGAAGACTTCATCGGCATTTTCGGCATTAGCATGCCTCGCGCTGCGCAGATCCTTCTGCCGCTGGTGGCGGAAGGCGATCCCGATGCCCTGACGGAATCGGACCGTGAGTTATTTGTCCAGCTAGTGTGCAACGAACCCGCCATCCGCGCGCTAGAAGCAGAATCCTGCACCGCAATCGAGGGCGGAGATGTGGACCAGCCGCTCAGTCGTCCATCGAGTGGTCAGCGCCAACCGGAGCACGTGCGGCTATCGGCGCGGTGGGACGTTTGATGACGCTCGATGAACCGCAGCCGTCGCACTCGCACGCTGCGTTTTCCGCTCCTCGTCGCGAACTCGCGCAGCGGCGGGCTCCAGGTTGCAATCGACGTCGCCATCGCCGAGCGGTGCGGACGATCCACGTGACTGACGTTGCGCTGACTCTCGCTCGAGCCAAGTCTGTCGTTCGCAAGGTCACGAGAACGCGAGCGTGAGGGGGCGACTGTGACTGCAGTAACAGCCGTACGAGAAGCCCCTTCGAAGTTCGACATCGGTTGCTCCCGCTTGATCCGTTACCGCCGAGGCTTGGACGAACAAATCGATCACTTACACCACGGTCCGCGATCCTACTCACTAACTAGACAGCTAGACAACCAGGTTGAAACGATTTATAGTTGTCGCTGTGAGTAGGAGCACGCCAGAGCTGCGTTGGCGTCCACGCGACGGACCGCGAAGGCTAGAGGACTTCGCCAGGCCTGACCAACGTCGACATCTTGGCGATTCGCCACCTCACGTCCCTGTTACCGACGCGCTTCCGAGCAGCCGATCAATCGAGGTAAGACACGCCTGTCAGTCCGCTGCGGGGTCCGGTGACCTCACTAGCACTGCGGCACTCGCCGCCTACCGGGCCGCGTTAACGTGACACCAGCCGTATCCACGGAGTCAAGATTCTCATCGTTGAGCGCGCGGTCAGAACAAGCCAGCAAGAACTCAGTGGCTGGTCGCTCGGGCAGACACCATCCCCTACGGCCCTTACGTATTTCTCGACACAGAAGGCAGGGCAATGAACACATACAGACGGCAGGATTCTAGGATCGGTCACTGATGCAACCGGCAATGAAATTAGAGCGAACGAGCCTAGTAGACCAGGCCGTCGAACAACTGCGTAGTCAGATCATTGATGGGTCGCTGCCCCCCGGCACCCCTTTGCCCGAGGGGCAGATCAGCGATTCGCTAGGCATCGCCCGACCTACCGTCCGCGAAGTGCTCCTGCGGCTGCAGAACGACGGCCTAGTCCAGAAACAGGGCCGCGGATTGCCACTTGCCGTCACCCGCATCAGCCGTGAAGACCTCATCGACATCTTCACGGCACGGTTTCATCTCGAAGCGGCCGGCGCCCGATCATTCGACACCGCGACCGAGAACGCTCGCGAGGCGGTGGATCGAAGCCTCGAGGAGCTCGAGGCCGCGGTCGCCTCGTCCGACCGGCTCGCACAGGTTCGGCTCGACTCTCAATGCCATACCGCAGTTGTCGGCCTGACCGGTTCTCGACGATTGGTCGCCGCGCACACCCAGCTGTTGGTGGAGGCTCGACTCGCTGCGGTCACATCGCGCGGCGCCGATCGCGTCGTTGCCGTGGCCAACCACCGTGAGTTTGTCGACCTGCTTCGGGCAGGACAGACAGAAGCCGCCTGTAAGCAGCTCGAAAGGCGAATGAACGTTGCACGCGATCGGGTCTTGCAGAACCTCCCCGGCTGATCAACCGGGCTGCAACAGTTCCGATACCTCATTAGACGCTGAGGACGACAACTGTCGATGGCGCACCTGCATAGCTGATAGCGCCGTCCTCTGTCCACTCGACTGCGAGTTCTTCACACGAAACACCTGATCGGACAAAGAAATGCCGACAACAGGGATACGAAGTAGCGGCGCCGCCACCAAGAGCAGGGTGGACATCCCGTTCCACGGGATCAGCGCGATCGAGGACGAAGAAACCACGTTCGCCCATCCTGCTTACACCTCGGAGGCGAGGCCGACGTGGTGAAGAAGTTCGCCTGCGTGGCACTCGCGCTCGGCGTCTTAACGACGCTAGTCGCGTGCGTATCGACGAGTACCAGCGACAGTGCAAATGGAGTGGATACGGTTCTCGTCGAGGGATTCGGCGCCGAGTACCAGGACCTTTTCGAGGAGCAGATCGCCAAGCCGTTCACAGAGGAAACCGGTATCCAGGTCAAGTATTCGGCAGGCGGGTCGGGCGCGGAACAGTACGCGGCCATCCGGGCCGCCAATGGCGACCCCGGTTTCGATCTCGCTGTGATGACCAGTCTCGAGCTATATCAGGGTAGCCGGGACGAGATGCTCACCCCGGTGACGCCGCAGCAGGTGCCGAATATGGCCCGCCTGCCGCAAAAACTGCTGAATAACACCTACGGCGTCGGTGCGATCCAGGACATCCAGCAGGTCGTGCTGATGTACAACCGCACGGCATTTCCGCAGCCGCCCACGAGCTGGGGAGTGCAGTGGGATCCGGAATATCGCTCGGGTGCGCTGATCTTCAACCCAGCCAATATTCTCGGTGTCTACGCATTGCTCAACGCCGCCGAGCTGGACGGCGGAGGAATCGACGACATAGATCCTGGGTTCGCCCGGACAGTGGAACTGGCCAAATACGCCCTCGCCACGCCGACAAGATCGGCCGAGGCGGTGCCGTTCATGGCGAAGGAAACCGCCACTGCATTCCCCTACCTGGATGGCCGCGCCGCGATCTACTCCAAAACCAACAACTACGACTTCACGGTTCCGCGTGAGGGAACGTATGCGTCACTGGGCTCCCTCGGTATCCCGGTCGGTGCCACGCACAAGGATTCGGCCTACAAACTCATCGACTACTGGCTTTCCGAAGAGGTGCAGCAGCGTTGGGCGCTTGCGTACAACGTCGGGCCCGCGATCACCGGTCTGCAGTTCTCCCCGGACTTCGCGGCCAAACACATCACGACTCCTGAGGCGCTGGAAGAGATCAAGATCGCTGATGCGGCAACTGTGGTGAAGAACCGTACCGAGTGGTCGCGGCAGTGGGCGGAGGCCGTCCGGTGACCGCGATTGTTTCGTCCACCCCCACTCCTACGTCCAGGCGCTCGCCGACACGTAGACGTTCGGGGCTGCGGTGGTTGACTTTGCCCGCCACGGTTTGGGTTCTGGCAGTCTTCGCCATCCCGACTGCGATGCTGCTTGCCAGCAGCGTGCTGACCTTCGACGGGGCCAAGGTCACGGGACCGATCACCACCGCGAACTATACGAACCTGTTCGGCGACAACTACTTCTGGTCCGTGCTGTGGGACACCGTCTCGATCTCGGTCGTGGTGGGAGCAGTGTGTACGGCCGCAGGACTGCTGGTGGCGCATTTCATCGTCCGATCCGGGTCTCGGTTCCGCACACTCGTCCTGCTTGTCGTTGTCTCTCCCCTGGTGTCCAGCGTCGTGGTCCGTACCTACGGCTGGCTGGTGCTGTTGCAGGACGACGGGCTGGTCAACCAGATCCTGCTCTGGACCAGGCTTGCCGACTCACCGGTGGCGTTCATCGGGTCGAAGTTCGCGGTGATCGTCGGGCTCGTGCACGTGCTCCTGCCGTTCGCGGTGTTCACCGCGATGGCGAGTGTGCAGAGCGTCGATCCGGTCCTCGAGCGCGCGTCCCGCGATCTCGGTGCCGGACCGGTCACCACGTTCTACCGGATCACACTGCCGCTGATCCGGCCCGGCCTGATTGCCGGTTTCATGCTCACGTTCGCGATCAGTCTCGGCGCGTATGCCTCGGCCGCAATCCTCGGCGGAGGACGAGTGCAAACGCTCGCAACCCTGGTTCGCGACCGCATGGTCGTCAGCCTCGAATGGGGCCAAGCCGCGGCGATCGCCGCGGTCATCCTCCTGATCAGTGCAATCACGGTCTCTGCGCTGGCGTGGGCCGGCCGCCGTTCATCGAAGGGGGTATGACGATGCGTTTCCATCCGTGGCTGATGCTGCGCACCGCGCTACTCGTGCTCGTACTCGCCTTCGTAACTGTGCCGATGATCGTCGTGGTCTGGACCTCCATCCAGCCCGACATCTACCCCGCGTTTCCGCCCAGCGGGCTTTCCCTGCGCTGGTGGAGTTCCGCGCTCACCCCCGAGTGGCTCCTGCCCATGGCGCTGTCCGCCCAAATCGCGCTCTATTCCGCAGCGTGCGCGGTCGTGGTGGGCTCGGCCGCAGCCTATGCCCTCGCCCGCGGACCGGCCCGCGGCCGCTCCCTTCTTGAAGGCTTCCTCGCCAGCCCACTACTGCTACCCGAAATCGTGATCAGCCTGTCCGTCGTCCAGCTGATCTCACTCCTCAGCGCAAGAGAACTGATCGGTCCCACCCTGCTGGTCATAACCCACGTCACGATCGGCATCCCCTTCGTCCTACGCACCGTGGGAGTCAGCCTGCTCGGTGTCAACCCGCTATGGGAACGCGCGGCCCGTGACCTCGGCGCCTCGGCGTGGCGCACGTTCGCCACGATCACGCTGCCAATGATGAAGTCGGGGATGTTCGCGGGAGCCCTGTTCGCCTTCATCGTCTCGTTCAACAACGTCGAGCTCTCCCTGTTCCTCACCACGCGCGATTCGAACACGCTGCCCATCCGACTACTGCAGTACATGGAGTACGAGTACTCGCCGACCCTCGCCTGCGTCGCGGTCACCAGCGTCGTCGGCATCTGCCTCATCACGGGCGTGGCATCTCGGTTCGTTCGCCTGACCGAGTTCGTCCACGGAGGTACCAAGTGACCGCACACGTACGCGCCGCCACGCGAGCGAACACCGGCGGCTCCGCCGTCGCGTTGCGTGGTATCCGTAAAGAATTCGGTTCGTCGGCGGCCGTCGAAAACCTCGATCTCGACGTGCATCCCGGCGAATTCCTCACTCTGCTCGGCCCCTCGGGCTGCGGCAAGACGACAACCCTGAACATGGTGGCAGGCTTCCTGACGCCCGACGCCGGACGCATCCTGCTCGACGGCCAGGATGTCCACCACCTGCCACCGGACCGGCGCGACACCGCGATGGTCTTCCAGCAGTACGCCCTCTTCCCGCACCTGACCGTCGGCCAGAACGTCGGATACGGGCTGCGGATGCGCAAACGCCCGAAAGTGGAGATCCGCGACCGTGTTTCGGACGCGCTCGATCGTGTCGGCCTCGCCGGGGCCGAGGATCGTCTGACCACCCAGCTTTCCGGCGGGCAGCAACAGCGCGTCGCCCTCGCCAGGGCGATCGTAGTGCGCCCGAAGATACTACTGTTCGACGAGCCACTATCGAACTTGGATCTCAAGTTGCGCGAGCAACTCCGACTGGAGATCAAGCACCTTCAACGCGAACTCGGAATCACCTCGATCTTCGTCACCCATGATCAGACCGAGGCACTGGTGATGAGCGATCGGATAGCGGTGATGCGCGCCGGCCGGATCGAGCAACTCGGTACGCCCGAGGCGATCTACCAGGAACCGGCGAACGCGTTCGTGGCCGGGTTCGTCGGCCAGTCCAACCTGATCCCCGGCGTTTGTGTCGAGGTCGGGTCGGGTGAATGCCTCGTCCGACTGTCCACTACCGACACACTGCATGCGCGACACTCCGGAACGGTCGCAGCGGGTGACCCGGTCCGCGTCCTTCTCAGGCCGGAGGCGCTCCGCCTGGGCGGTACGGATGCCGCGACGTCGATCGCGGGGCGGGTGGTCGAGGTCGTCAACGAAGGCAGTCTCGCCACCGTTGTCCTGGAGATCACCCCGGACGTTCGGCTCCGGGTATCCGTGCCCGATCCAGGCGCGCTCAGCCTGCCCGCGCTCGGCAACGAGATCGACGTCACCGTTCCCGAGGGCGCCGCTCGCGCCCTACCTGCCGGCAACTAGCAACCACACGTATCGGCTGGAAATTACGGCAATCCGCAACGTCAGCGACACCGACTGTGCGCGCTCTCAACTCGATTCCCGGTCGAATGCACGGTGGGGGTTACCGGCCGACTGATCTGTCTGAGACGTGTCCTCCCCGAGGCGTGTAACCGACCTTGCGCGCTCAGTCTTCGACCGGCGAGCCCGGCAGAATCACCCGCTCCTTGGGCGCTTATTCGGCGGCGGTACCTGCGGAGACGTCACCGGTGGGAGGCGGGAATAATCGGGCGAGGGCAAGGTGACAACCTAGTAACTAGACAACCTAGTAGGGTCGCTCTATGATTTCCCTTACACGAGCAGGACAGCTAGGGCGTGGCTCACGGCAGGACACCTGAGACTCACGGCCGCCCTCCGCGCAGCGGTTCCCAAGCTCGACTCCTCTCCATTACCGAAAGGCCGCAAAGTGCGAGAATCGACCGACCTCACCAACGCCCAGCTGTGGGGCAAGGTGACATCGCTAGCGCTCCAGAACTCGCCGGATATCGGGCTCCGCCTGCACCAACTGCCCGAATTTGTCCGTGCGTTCGCCGAAATCAAACTGGCTGCGGCCCGCACGAACCGAGACCTGGGCCTGCTCGACAAGACCCGCGCGAACGCCATCGAGGAGGCGGCCGTCGAAGTCGCGCACGGTGAGCTGCTGGATCAGTTTCCGCTGCGA
The DNA here is from genome assembly GCF_001894825.1 of Rhodococcus jostii NBRC 16295. Classification (GTDB taxonomy): domain Bacteria; phylum Actinomycetota; class Actinomycetes; order Mycobacteriales; family Mycobacteriaceae; genus Rhodococcus_F; species Rhodococcus_F jostii. The sequence goes on from NZ_BCWY01000053.1 coordinate 30,636, forward strand.
GTCGTTGCCGTTGGCGGCGGAACGTCAACGAACATGAATGTCAACGAAGTGCTGGCCTCCCGGGCGACCCAGCTTCTTCCGAGTGGATCCGAGCTGACGATTCACCCGAATGACCACGTGAATCGGTCCCAGTCCTCCAACGACGCCTATCCGACAGCCGCAAGGCTGCTCCTTGCCCGTCAGGCGCTGGACGTGGCATCCGCCCTGCGAAATCTTGCGCGTAGCTTCATTCGACAGGCCGAGCGACACTCTGGTGTGGAGAGGCTGGGGCGCACCGGCTGGCAGGACGCCGTCATGGTTTCGGTGTCCGAGATCCACACGGCGCAGGCGGCCGCCGCAGAGCGATTCGCCGACCAGTTCGAGGTCGCAGCGCAGGCACTCTACGCCGTTCCGCTCGGCGGGACGGTTCTCGGAACCGGGGTCGGGGCGCCAGACGGATTCGCGGCCGCAGTCGTACAGCAACTGGCAGACATTACGGGACTGCCCCTGCGTCCAAGCGCCAACCCGATCGACGCCTTCGCGCATGCCGACGGTTACTCGGCGCTGGCCGACACCGCAGCACGGTGCGCCAGCATCTTGTACAAGCTGAGCCACGACCTCCGGGTCTTGAGCTCTGGCCCGAACGGTGGGTTGTCGGAGGTAATTCTGCCGAAACTTCAGCCTGGGTCGTCGATCATGCCAGGCAAGGTCAATCCGGTCGTGCCCAGCATGGTGGGACAGGCCAGCTTCTCAATTCGCGCGGCGGCTACGGCGGTAAGTTTGGCTGTCGCCGGAGGCGAGCCCGACTTCAACTCGAACAGCCCCTCGGTCGTCGCCTCCTTGTCGCCGGCGCTCACCGAACTGGCCGCTGTGATTCCGGTCTTTGCCGAGAAGTGCATCGACGGCTTGGAGTGGAACAGGGACCGACTCGCCATCCTCGCTTCTCGCCCGTTCGACTCGCTCATTACCCAGGCGGAAGAAGACGGCTATGACGCCGTCGCCAGCCACGCGGTTTAGGGCGCTTTCCGCTATCGGCACCTGGCTGACTACTGCGTATCGCCGCTCGAATATCAGAGCGGCGCAGTCTTGTTCGCCGCACTCTGACAATACCCCGGCGCCTCGAAGCCGGGGAACTGAAGAAGATCGAATCGCTGTCACAGTCCAGAGCATCGTTCGCCTGGCAGCGCATCGCCCTACAGGACACCGGATTGGACCAGAAAGATGCAAAGCACCACCGCCCCTGTCGTCGACAGCAGCAGTAGGACGATGAAGATCCTCTTCCGGGCGATCAGCGCGATCGAACGTGCCGGAAACAAGCTCCCCAACCCATTCTGGTTGTTCTGGATCATGGCCGGAATCGTGGGCGGTCTCAGCTTCGTCCTCTCGCTGGCCGGAGTATCGGTTACCTTGCCGAACTCCGGTGAAGTCGTGGAGGTCAAGAACCTACTTTCCCTCGAGGGGATCGGTTATGCCGCGGAGTCCGCTCTCGACAACTATTCGGAGTTTCCAGCTGTTTCCCTTGTGATCGCAATGATTCTCGGCGTGAGTATCGCTGAGGCGAGTGGACTCATGACCGCTCTCCTCCGAGCTACCGTGATCCGCATGCCGGCTCGCTGGGTGACGTTCGCGGTCGCTTTTGGCTCGATGATCTCGCACGTATTGGGTGATTCGGCGTACATGGTGATGATTCCGCTCGGAGCATTGGCCTTCCGTGCTGTGGGACGGAGCCCTGTTCTCGGTGTCCTCGTTGCATTTGTGTCGGTGTCGGCGGGCTTCAACGCGAGTCCACTCGTCACGCCGTCCGCAGCGATTCGGGCCTCACTGACAACTGCGGCCGCGCAGACGGTCGATCCCGACTATGTGGTTACCCCCGTTGCGACGTTCTTCTATGCAGCAGTCGCGTCTGTGTACTTGTCGATCGTCATCACACTGGTGGTCGAGTTTGTCCTGGCGAAACGTCCTGAGTTCAGTCAGTGGCCTGCGGCGGATGATGATTCGCCTGCCGACGGTGCGGCCGCGGGGGACGTGACTGACTTGGATGTGCAGCTCACCTCGTTGGAACGCCGGGGGCTGAAGCGGGCCGGCGTCGCGCTCGTCGTCTATGTCGCGGCTGTGATAGCGCTTATGCTGGTTCCGGGCTCCCCTCTGCTCGGCGAGAACGGCAGTATCGTGCAGTCGGTGGTGGTGCTGAACATCACCGTGTTCATCGGCCTGCTGTTTGCGGTAGTGGGATTTGTCTACGGGCGGGCGACAGGGAGCGTGACGTCGCTGTCAGCGCTTCCGAAGATCATGGCGGACGGCATCATTCCGGTCGCGCCGGTGCTCGTGTTGTTCTTCGCCGCTTCACAGTTTCTGGGCTACTTCGAATGGACCGGGCTGGGCTCCGTTATCACGGTCGAGGGCGCTGACCTCCTGCACAAATTGAACGCCCCTCATCTGGTCGTTCTGGTCATCGTGGTCTTCGCGATCGCGGTACTGAATCTGGTGATCTCGAGCGGAACCGCAATGTGGTCCATCCTCGCGCCGATTCTGGTGCCGATGATGATGTACGTCGGCATGCGGCCGGAGGCGACGCTGGCGGCCTTCATGATCGGCGATTCGGCTACCGGACCGGTCACGCCGATGAACGCCTTCTTCATTCTTGCGCTCGGATACGTGCAGCTATACAAGAAGAACGCAGGAATCGGAACGGTCATTTCCTTCGCGATACCCATATCCATCGCAGTCCTCATCTCCTGGTCTGGACTCTTCGTCGTCTGGTACCTGCTCGGTGTCCCGCTGGGCCCCGGCGGCTACCTCTATTGACCCTCCCTGCAAACATCGCCATATCCAAGTGATCGTCCGATGCTGTTGCACACCTGAGAAATTCGACAACATCTCTGCTGACGACCAAAAGTCTGAGGTTCGGCGGTTCGGCGGTTGGGCACGTCCCAACCGCCGAACCAGAAAGAAGCCACCCCGTGAGGGACATCCTGATTCCTGCCGCCATAACCCCATCGTCCGCGGGTTCGCGGGCGCTGGCCGCCGCACAATCTCAGCTATCCGAGGCCGTTGCTCGGCTCGGCTACGACGCCGGCATGCATGCCATGCTGGCCAACGCCCGCCGCGAGACCCGGGTCAGCGTCCCGGTGCGCCGCGACTCCGGTGAAATCGAGGTACTCGCCGGCTACCGCGTCCAGCACAACTTCTCACGCGGCCCGGCAATCGGCGGCGTTCGGTTCCATCCGGACGTCGATTTCGACGCAGCACGTGCCCTCGCCATGTGGATGACGTGGCAGTGCGCGCTCGTCGACGTCCCCTACGGTGGGGCGAAGGGCGGGGTCGCGCTGGACCCGGACGGCTACTCGCAGCGTGAGCTCGAACGGGTCACTCGCCGGTACACGGGCGAGTTGATGCCGCTCCTCGGCCCGGAGAGCGACATCTCGGCCCCGGATCTCGGAACCGACGAACAGACCATGGCCTGGATGATGGACACCTACTCGGCCGCCCGCGGGTACACGGTGCCCGCGGTCGTCACCGGCAAGCCTCTACCCCTCGGCGGTTCGCGGGGTCGGGCGAACGCGACCCCGTGGGGTGTCGTGCACGTCGCGCGGGCGGCGCTCGAGCGGGCCGGAGTGACCCTAAACGGGGCGAGGGCCGCGGTCCAGGGCTACGGCAAGGTCGGCCGCGGCGTGGTGCGGTTCCTGCACGAGCACGGCGTGCGGGTGGTCGCGGTCTCCGACCGGTTCGGCGCGGTGCACGACCGCCGTGGACTGGATCCGGACCGGCTCGACGAGCACCTGGCCAGCACCGGATCGGTAGCCGGACTACCCGATACCGACACCATCTCCGACGACGAGCTGTTAGAGCTCGACGTCGAATTGCTGGTCCCGGCGGCCATCGAGGGCGTGCTGCACGAGGGTAACGCCCGCCGGGTCCAGGCCCGGGTGATCGTCGAGGGTGCGAACGGCCCGACCAGCACCGCCGCCGACTCGATCCTCGCCGAACGCGGCATCGAGGTGGTCCCGGACATCCTGGCCAACGCCGGCGGAGTGATCGCTTCGCATTTCGAGTCGGCGCAGGCCGACCAGGCGCACTGGTGGAGTCGAGACGAATTGGAGGCCCGCCTCGCTGACCGAATCCTCGTAGCGTGGCGGCACGTGGCAGACGTGGCGACGCAAGAACTGGTGTCACTGCGCTCGGCCGCGACATTGATTGCCGTCGAACGAGTAGCCGACGCACACCGCATCCGCGGCCTCTACCCGTGAGAGTCGGACATTTGGTCTCCGCCGGGCTGGGTGCGCACCTGCCGATACCGGCAAGGACAGAAGTAGAACGCACCGGAAGCCCGTGAGGAGAAGGTCGGTCTCGCTCGTCGACTCCCTACCAGCGCTTCGCCCATCCCCCACGCCACCACACTGCGGGCGCACGACTGCATGGAAAGGCACACAACATGTCGCTTTCAGCCCCGGCTACATCCCGCCGAGTCTCGTCCGAGTTCGCTCGGTCCTGGCTACTTGTCAATACCACTCGCCGCGACCGACTCGAGGACGCACAGCGTTCCGCTGCCGACCAGATCGTGCTCGATATCGAGGATGCTGTTGCTCCCCAACACAAGCCGGAAGCTCGCGCGACAGTCGTCCGGTGGCTCGAACGCGAAGAGGCGTGGGTGCGGATCAACGATCACTCCACCTCGTTCTGGTCCGACGATGTCGACCAACTCAAGGGCTTACCTGGGCTGACCGGTGTCATGCTCGCGAAGACGGAATCTGCCGAGCAGGTTACCGAGACCTTCGATCGACTCGGCGGTACAACACCCGTCATCGGCCTGATCGAATCAGCATTGGGGATCGAAGAATCACCACGCATCGCCGCGACTCGCGGAACATTCCGGCTCGCCTTCGGTAGCGGAGACTACCGCCGCGACACCGGTACGAGCGACAACGATCTCGCAATGGCCTATCCGCGTTCCCGACTCGTCGTCGCTAGCCGACTTGGACGCCTACCAGGACCGATTGATGGTCCTATGCTCGGCAGCAGTCGTCGTCTACTTTCCAAGCGAACTACGACCGCAGTGGGGCTCGGGCTCACAGGCAAACTTTGCCTTGACACCGCACAGGCACCAACGATCAATAAAATTGTCAGCCCAAGCTCCTCGGAAACCGCTTGGGCCACAGAATTCCTGGAAGATTTCGACTCCCGGGGAGGGACTATACGCGACGGTAGTGATCTCCCCCTCTTGAAGCGCGCCCAGAAAGTCACCCGATTGTCGGCAGTGTTCAATTCCGACCCGAACGGGCGGCAATCCGAACTTGAGTGACGGTTGCCAATTCAGCCGCAACGGATTCACACTGTCCCGGCGGCGAAATACCGGCTCAAGACTCCTCATACGGAGGGACCAGCAACGACGAGTACGACCCGGACCCCGACTTCACAGGAACGACCAACGACGAGTACGACCCGGACCCGGAGTTCAAGTGCAGCAACGACTCGTGCAAGGTGTAACTCTGAGCGCCGGCGCAACCACTGAGTCACATCACCCAGTACTGAACCAGCTCGACCGCCTACCGTCGCCAACTCACCCCGTGTCGCGGCCGCGGCCACCACACTGTTGCGGGGCTTCCGCGCCCGCAGCGAGGTCGATCGCATCCGCGTCGGCCTGTGCCGCGACCTGATCGCCGACATCCGGCGCCTCGATGATCGGCTCGCCGAGATCGAGAAGCACATAACCAAGACCCTCGACGAGCACGGCACCGGTCCGGTGACCGCCTGATCGGCCGAACGGGACGAGCCAGCCGGTTCCCGACTGCCGTGGCCTACGCGCACTACAACGGATCGGCACCGGTGCAGGTCGCCAGCGCCGACACCGACCGCCACCGCCTGTCCCAGTACGGGGACAGGCGCGCTCGACACCGACGCGATGGTCCAGATCCGGATGCCCGCCAGCGCCGGCCGCGGCTACTACGACAAGAAGATCGCCGAGGGCAAGAGTCCCCGTGCAATGACCCGCAGCCTCAAGCGCCACCTGTCCGATCACGTGTGGCGCATCATGCTCGCCGACGAAAGGCGCAGCTGCCGACAACGCGAGAAAGAATCCGACAGGGCGGCTTGACAATAGAGAGGCACCCCTGAGGTGCGGGCACCCAGTTCCTATGCGGCGGTGGCCAGCGTCGCCGATCGCTGCGCGAAGTCGATCGGTCAGATCCGGCCGAGCGTGGAGTGCCTCCTGCCTGTGTTGTAGCGCGTGACACAGCGAAAGATTGCGGCGCGAGCCGCACCTGCCCCTTCCAGCGCTTCCACCCCTGCAGCGTCTTCCGTTTGTCCGTCCTTCTCGGCCGCCACGGCCTGGTCGGTTCGATGGGCAGAGGCGGAGAGGCCTGCCACAATGCCGCAATTGAATCGTTTGCGCGCTCCTACAGAAGAACATCCTCGACCGCCGTTCGGGGGCCACCCATGAAGAGCTGCGTATCGCGATCGCCACCTGGATCGAACACACCTACCAAAAGCGCCGCTGGTAGACAGCTCTTGCCGATTGCCCTCCATCGAATTCGAGATCATCATGACCACGGCAACCACTCAGGCTGCGTGACCTAACGTGTCACCTATTGGTGCAGCAGTCCGATGTCCACTCAGTGAACACTCCCAAGCTTGGCGTTCAAACCGCGAGCACTGTATCCCGCACACTTGAAATGCAATGGCAAACCCCTTTTAGTGAAGCGACACCAATCCGACTGCGCCGTTCATTGGGTGGACCAGCCTTCGCGAAAAGACGGTAACGCTGGGCACTTCGGCCAAGAAAGGATGCACATGGGATCGAGAGTGTTCAAAACCCCGGAAGTAGCTATCGCGGACGTGTCCGACGGCACCTTGTGCTTGAGCTGAAGCCACAGAGCGGCGGCGGAACAGTCGCCCCTTCTCTCCACTGGGGCGAACAGAGCGACGCTCCGCTTCTCGACCCGGCTCCTGACCGTCCACCCGACGACCCACCGACGTCACAAATTTTGAGGAACAATAGGAAATGACTACCGCAGAGATCACCGACAGCACAGGTGTACCAGCTGATTTCGTGGCCGGTCTGGAAGGTGTGGTCGCGTTCACCAGCGACATCGCCGAACCCGACAAGGACGGCGGCGCCCTGCGCTACCGCGGCGTCGACATCGAGGAACTCGTCGAGGGGCACGTCACCTTCGGCAACGTGTGGGCCCTGCTCGTCGACGGCCGCTTCGGCCCCGGACTGCCCCCGGCCGAACCCTTCCCCCTGCCCGTGCACACCGGCGACGTCCGCGTCGACGTCCAGGCCGGCCTCGCCATGCTCGCCCCCATCTGGGGATACCAACCCCTCCTCGACATCGACGACGACACCGCCCGCGAACAACTCGCCCGCGCCTCCGTCATGGCCCTGTCCTACGTCGCCCAGTCCGCCCGCGGCATCTACCAGCCCGCCGTCCCGCAGAAACGCATCGACGAGGCCACAACCGTCACCGAACGGTTCATGGTCCGCTGGAAGGGCGACCCCGACCCCGCCCACGTCGCCGCCATCGACGCCTACTGGGTCTCCGCCGCCGAACACGGCATGAACGCTTCCACCTTCACCGCCCGCGTCATCGCCTCCACCGGCGCCGACGTCGCCGCCTCCCTGTCCGGGGCCATCGGCGCGATGTCCGGCCCCCTGCACGGCGGCGCCCCCGCCCGCGTCCTGCCGATGATCGAGGACACCGAGAAGTCCGGCGACGCCCGCGCCCTGGTCAAGGGCATCCTCGACCGCAAGGAAAAGCTGATGGGCTTCGGGCACCGCGTCTACCGCGCCGAAGACCCCCGCGCCCGGGTGCTGCGCGCCACCGCGAAACGGCTGAACGCCCCCCGCTACGAGGCCGCCGCCGCCCTCGAGCAGGCCGCACTCGCCGAACTGCGCGAACGCCGCCCCGACCGGGCCATCGAAACCAACGTCGAATTCTGGGCCGCGGTCATCCTCGACTTCGCCGAGGTCCCCGCGCACATGATGCCCGCGATGTTCACCTGCGGCCGCACCGCCGGCTGGTGCGCCCACATCCTCG
>NZ_BCWY01000054.1 GCF_001894825.1 Rhodococcus jostii NBRC 16295
TCGCCGGCTCCGGAGCGGGCGCGGGTTTCGCGGGCTCGGGGGTGGGCTCGGGCTTCGGTTCCGCGGCCGGCTTGGCGGCGGGTGCACCGGAGCCGATGACGGCGAGCTGACCGCCGACGGACACGGTGTCGTCTTCCTCGGCGCTGATCTCGAGGAGGGTTCCGGCGACGGGCGACGGGATCTCCGTGTCGACCTTGTCGGTGGACACCTCGACGAGCGGCTCGTCCACGGCGACCTCGTCGCCGACGGCTTTCAGCCAGCGGGTGACGATGCCCTCGGTGACGGACTCGCCGAGTTCCGGCATGTTCACCGCGGTGCCCTCGGCGGAACCGTTGCCGGACGCTGCGGGCGCAGGCTCTGCGGCCGGTGTCTCGGCGGCGGGGGCCGGCTCGGCGGCGGGTGCGGGAGCGGAGTCGGAGGCAGGAGCCTCACCGGCGTCGCCGATCACGGCAAGTTCGCCACCGATTTCCACGGTGTCATCTTCCTGAGCAACGATCTTGCTGAGAACGCCGGCCACGGGAGACGGGATTTCCGTGTCCACCTTGTCCGTGGAGACTTCGAGCAAGGGTTCGTCAACTTCGACCGCGTCTCCTTCCTGCTTGAGCCACCGCGTGACAGTTCCCTCGGTGACACTCTCACCAAGCGCTGGCATCTGGACGGAGAAGGCCATGTCTTTTGACTCCTCGACAGTTGTGTTCGGGTTGTTGAATTTTGTCGACTTGTGGTCGTGAACCATTGTGCTCGAGATGCACGTGTCTTGCGTCTACTTGCAGGTAATTCCGATTCGTCGTCACCCACTCGCTGTGTCGGCGCTCCACATCTTTCCATTGATCCGGTGGGCGTGTCCGCCGAGGGGGCACCCCCCGCGACTTCGGGTGTGTCGGGACGTTATGCCTACCGGCCAGTAGTTTTCGTGTCCGGCGGAGAGACGTCGTTCGCTGGCAAACTTGGAGGACAGTTGCCGGCGCAGTTCGGCGCACGCACTCGAGGAGGCTCGACGTGGGGTTGTTCGACCGTTTCTCGCGGCCTCGGTCCGGCCGATCCCAGGCGTCCCCGGAGGATGCCGCCCATCTCGCGAACTGGACTCGCACACACCTCGGGGTGGAAGCGTACGTGGAACCGCAGACGACGGTGACCGACGTCACCGTCGTGCTCGTCGCGGCGGACGGCGAGTGGACCCGGCGCCGGGTGGGCGGAGAACGCGGCGCCCGCAAACTCGGCGAGGATCTCCGCATCCCGGTGTACGACGTCCGCAAGACCGGCTATCCGCAGCGGATGCGTGACCACGACGCGCGGCGCCGGATCGAACGGAAGCGGGAGCGCGAGCGGGACCTGTAGGCGGCTGCGCCGCCCGTGCGCCTTTCTGGTTGTTCCAGCTACCAGAAAGGCGCACGAGCGCGGAGCGCCTACCCGTTGGCGGCGATGTCCTCGATCACCGAGATCATGGTGCGCACGGGCACGCCGGTGCCGCCGCGGCCGGTGTATCCCCACGGTCCCGACGAGTTGTAGGCCGGGCCGGCGACGTCGATGTGCGCCCACTGGACGCCGTCGGCCACGAATTCCTTCAGGTACAGCGCTGCGGCGAGCATGCCGCCCCAGCGGTGGTTGGTGACGTTGGCGAGGTCGGCGATCTTCGAGTCGAGATCCGAGCGCAGTTCGGCCGGCATGGGCATGGCCCACGCGTTCTCGCCGATCTCCTGGGAGATGGAGGCGACCCGATCGCGGAACTCGTCGGTGCCCATGACGCCGGGTGTGCGGTTGCCGAGCGCCACCATCTGCGCGCCGGTGAGGGTTGCGGTGTCGATGAGGTAGTCGGGGTCGTCCTCGCAGGCACGGACGATGGCGTCGGCGAGGACGAGACGTCCCTCGGCGTCGGTGTTGATGACCTCGACCGTGGTTCCGCCGTACTGGGTGAGGACGTCGCCGGGACGCTGCGCGGTGGACGACGGCATGTTCTCGGCCATCGGGACGGTGGCGGTGACGTCGACGGGCAGTCCGAGCTTGGCGGCGAGGACGACGGTGGCGACAACGGCTGCGGCGCCGCCCATGTCGGATGTCATGTTCTCCATGCCGGCGGCGGGCTTGATGGAGATGCCGCCGGTGTCGAACGTGATGCCCTTGCCGACGAGCGCGACCTTGGGTGCGTTCCGTTTCTTCGCGGTGTAGCTCAGGCGCACCAGCCGCGGCAGGCGGGACGAGCCCTTGCCTACTCCGAGGATGCCGCCGTACCCGTTCTTCTCGAGCGCCTTCTCGTCGAGGACCTCGACCTTCAGGCCGGCGTCGGTACCGAGAGCCTTTGCGCGGTCGGCGAATTCGGCGGGGAATAGGTGGCTCGGGGGGGTGTTGACGAATTCGCGGGCGGTGGCCACGGCCTCGGCGATCGCCGACGAGCGAGCGAGGGTGTCCTTCGACTCCTTCGCACGCGGGGACGACACGAGAAGCTCCACCCGGGCGACGGGCTGCGCGTCGGGGCCGGGTGCGGACTTCGCGGACTTGAACTCGGTGAACCGGTACGCGCCGAGAGCGAAACCTTCCGCTGCCGCACCGAGATCGAGCACGGACAGGGTGGTCGCGACGGTGCCCACGCCACTGAGGGCCCGCGCCGCGGCGCCCGCGGACTTGCGGATCTGCTCGGCGTCCAGTTTCTCCGCGGAACCGAGTCCGACGGCCAGCACACTGTCGACCGGAAGGGTGTCGGGTGCCGGGATGCGCGTGGTCTCCTCGGCCTTGCCGGAGGCGCCCACCGCGACGAACGTGTCGAGCAGATCGGTCAGCACCGATTCGTCGACGATGCCGTCGCCGAGCGCGATTTCGGGGCCGTCCGAGGTCGACGTCAGCCCGATCACCAACACGTCCACGCGCTTGCCGACGGTGCCGGCCAGGGCGAGTTGTGGTCCGAGGGGTCGGGCTGTGCGAGTGCTCACGGTGTCTCTCCTGCAGCGGTTCGGGGTCGGGTGGAAGTCGGCTCGCCGACGTCCGTCCCGATGGTAGTGCTCCTCCGTCGTCGTCTACCCGGTACGCCCGACGGTCCGATAAGTTGAGGCGCATGACCGAGGAGCAGTTGTCGCAGGGCCCCGTCCACGCCGTTCACGTCGAACTCGGAGCCACGTTCGCTCCGTTCGGTGGCTGGGAGATGCCCGTGTCGTACGCCGGCACCGTGGTCGAGCACACCGCGGTACGCGAATCGGTGGGGGTGTTCGACGTCAGCCACCTCGGCAAGGCGCTCGTGCGGGGCAATGGCGCGGCCGCCTTCGTCAACTCGGCACTCACCAACGACCTCGACAAGATCGGTCCCGGCAAGGCGCAGTACACGCTCTGCTGCACGCCGTCGGGTGGGGTCGTCGACGATCTGATCGCCTATTACGTGAGCCCGGACGAGGTGTTCCTCGTCCCCAATGCGGCCAACACCGCGGACGTGGTCGCGGCACTGGCCGCCTCGGCGCCGGAGGGCGTCACGGTGGAGAACCAGCACCGGGACTTCGGTGTGATCGCCGTGCAGGGGCCGAAGTCGGTGGAGGCGCTCACCGCGCTCGGCCTGCCCACCGACATCGACTACATGGCATTCGCGGACACCACCTGGGACGGCGTTCCCGTCCGCGTGTGCCGCAGCGGATACACCGGCGAGGTCGGTTTCGAACTGCTGCCTCGCTGGGAGGACAGCGAGAAGTTGTTCCGGGCGGCGGTCGAGCAGGTTCGCGCCCACGGCGGCCAGGTCGCCGGTCTGGGCGCCCGGGACACCCTGCGCACCGAGATGGGGTACCCGCTGCACGGGCACGAACTGTCGTTGGAGATCTCTCCGCTCGAGGCGCGCTGCGGGTGGGCGATCGGGTGGAAGAAGCCGAAGTTCTGGGGCAAGGAGACGCTCACCGGCGAGAAGGAGTCCGGTCCGGCACGCAAGCTGTGGGGCATCAAGGCGCTGGACCGCGGGGTGCTGCGCGCCGGTCAGAGCGTGCTGCGTGACGGCGAGTCGATCGGCGAGACCACGTCGGGCACGTTCTCGCCCACGCTCAAGGTCGGGATCGCGTTGGCGCTGCTCGATTCCGGCGCCGGGGTGTCGGCCGGCGACGAGATCGCCGTGGACGTCCGGGGACGCTCGCTGCGCGCCGAGGTGGTGTCTCCGCCGTTCGTGGAGATCAACACCAGGTAAGCGCCCGACGAGGACGACCTGTCGGCGGCGGGGCGGCAGAAGGCGTTCGATAGGATCACGGGCATGACAGGTGTCACCGAATTCGTCCGCGTCCCGCATCCCGCCCTCACCTCCGACGAGGTACGGCGAGAGATACTGGCGGCGCCCGGATTCGGTCGGTACTTCACGGACCACATGGTGTCGATCACCTATTCCACGGAGTTCGGCTGGCACGACGCCAAGGTGGAGCCGTACGGCCCGCTCCAGCTCGACCCGGCCGCGATGGTGCTGCACTACGGGCAGGCCATCTTCGAGGGGTTGAAGGCGTACCGGCAACCCGACGGCGGCATCTCGACGTTCCGCCTCGAGGCGAACGCCGAACGCCTTGCGACTTCGGCCCGCCGCCTCGCGATGCCCGAGCTGCCGGAGGAGTTGTTCGTCAAGTCGATCACCGAACTGCTCGAGCTGGATCACGAATGGGTTCCCGCCGCCGGTGGGGAGGACGCGCTGTACCTCCGCCCGTTCATGTTCTCCACCGAGGCCGGTCTGGGTGTGCGTCCGGCCGACGAGTACCGCTACCTGCTGATCGCGTCGCCCGCCGGTGCGTACTTCCCGCGTGGGGTGAAGCCGGTGAGCGTGTGGCTGTCGACGGAATACGTGCGCGCCGCACCCGGCGGCACCGGCGCCGCGAAGTTCGCGGGCAACTACGCGGCTTCGCTGCTCGCGCAGGCGCAGGCCGCCGACGAGGGATGCGACCAGGTGGTCTGGCTCGACGCCATCGAGCGGTCGTACGTCGAGGAGATGGGCGGCATGAACCTCTTCTTCGTGTTCGGCTCCGGGCCCGACGCTCGGCTCGTGACGCCGTCGCTGTCCGGTTCGCTGCTGCCGGGTATCACTCGCAACTCGCTGCTGACCCTCGCGACCGACGCCGGTTTCGCGGTGGAGGAACGCCGCATCAGCACCGAGGAATGGCGCACCAAAACCAAGTCGGGCGAGATCACCGAGGTGTTCGCGTGCGGAACGGCAGCGGTCATCACGCCCGTCGGCCGGGTCAAGTCGGCCGAGGGTGAGTTCACGGTCGCCGACGGGGAGCCCGGCGAGGTCACGATGGCCCTGCGCGACACCCTGACCGGGATTCAGCGTGGCACGTTCGCCGACACCCACGGCTGGATGACGAAACTGCGCTGAGCGCGGTCCCGGCGGTCGCTCAGAACGCGAGCCCGATCGCCGAGACGGTGACGGTGATCTCGAGGGCGGCGCCGAGCACATCGCCGTTCAGGCCGCCGAATCGCCGGACACAGTGGGCCACCAGCAGTGCGGTGAGCGTCAACGCCACCACCGTCACGACCGGCCCCTGCCACCACGGCGAGGTGCACCACGCGGCCGCGGCGAGAAGCGGTACCGCCCACGCGACACCGGTCCACGGCGACTGGGTTCCAGCGACCAACGCGCCGAAGCCTTCCGTCGACGATGCGGAAATTCCGCGCCGGCAGGCGAATACCACCGCCACCCGACCCGCGGCGACGGCGACGGCGACACACGCGAATTGTCCTGCGGCGGCGAGAGATCCGAACGCCATCCCCTGAGCGCCCAGGCAGATCACGAGGGCGCACACCCCGAACGGACCTGCGCCGCCGCTGTGCATCACGGCCCTCGCCCGCTCGGGCGGCCCGTAGCAGCCGAGCCCGTCGACGGTGTCGGACAGTCCGTCGATGTGCATGCCCCGGGTGGCGAGGGCATGGGCGCCCACCGTCAGCAGTCCGGCGAGGGCAGGATCGAGCCCGGCGGACACGAGAACCCACAGCAGTCCCGCCGCCAGGCCGCCCAGCGCGATCCCGGTCAGCGGCGCCGCCCGGATGGCGCGGCCTCCCGCCGTGCGGTCCACCGAATGCGGTCCGCGCAGGGGGAGAACCGTCAGCCAGGAGAACGCGAGCAGCACACCCGACACGGTCAGCCCGCGGTGTGGGCGGCGGAGTCGGTCTCGGTGCTCTCGCCGTCCTCGGCGTCGCGGGTGCTGACGCCCGCCTCCGCGAACGTCGCCATCTCCGCGAGCGTGGCGACGGCGCCCTGCAGGATCGGCAGCGCGGTCACGGCGCCGGACCCCTCGCCGAGTCGCATGTCCAGTTCGAGGAGCGGCTCGAGTTGCAGGTGTTTCAGCGCGATCGTGTGCGCCGGTTCCGTGGAGCGGTGGCCGGCCACCCACCAGGCGCGGGCACCGTGGGCCAGTTCCTCCGCGACCATGGCGGCGGCGGTGACGACGACTCCGTCGAGAATCACCGGGGTCTTGCGTGCGGAGGCCTGGGCGAGGAACCCGGCCATTGCCGCGAGGTCGGCGCCCGACACCGTCCGCAGCAGCGCCACCGTGTCACGGACCACCGGCCGGGCCCGGCGCATCGCGTCGCGGACGGCTGCCGTCTTCCGGATCCAGCCGGCGTCGTCGACCCCGGTGCCCCGGCCGACGGCCGCCACCGGTTCGGTGTCCGTCAGCGCCGCGATGAGGACGGTGGCCGGGGTGGTGTTGCCGATTCCCATGTCGCCGGCGATCAACAGGTCTGCGCCGGAGTCGATTTCGGAATCGGCGATCGACCGGCCTGCCTCGATGGCCTTCAGGGTCTCCTCGTGCGTGAGCGCGTCCTCGCGGTCGATCGCCCCGGAGGAACGCCGAATCTTGAACGTGGACACGGAAGAGTCCGTGTCACCGTCCACCGACAGGTCGACGACGCGCACGCTCGCACCCGCCCGATTCGCGAGAGCGTTGACGGCCGCGCCGCCACCGACGAAGTTGGCGACCATCTGCGCCGTCACCTCCGGCGGGTACGCCGAGACGCCGGTCCGCGCGACGCCGTGGTCGCCGGCGAACACCACCACCCGCGCCCGCTCGAAGGGTGCGGGCGGGCAGACGCCCTGACAGGCCGCTGCCCAGCAGGCGAGCGTTTCGAGCCGGCCGAGTGAGCCGGCCGGTTTGGTGAGCTGCAACTGACGGGCCTCGGCCTGCGCGCGCACCCCCTCGTCGGGCGGGGTGACGGGTTCGAACCGACCCGGGTCGGTGCTCACGGGCTCGCTGGTCACGCTTGGCCTCTCGCTCGAGTGGACACTTCTGCTCCGCGCGATTCTTGTGCGGGAACATCTTTCATGGTCATGGTCAGCCCGGCCACGACGAGGAGCACGCGATCGCAGACCTGTGCGAGTTGTGCGTTGAGCGCGCCGATCTCGTCGCGGAACAGGCGGCCGGACCGGGTCTCCGGGATGACGCCGAGACCCACCTCGGGGGTGACCAGGACGAGTGCGCCGCGGTAGTCGCGGACGGCCGCGACGAGTTCGTCCGTCCGGTCGGTGATCGTGCCCCGGGGCGATTCCCAGGCCGCGGCGCCGTCGAGTTCGACGGTGAGCCAGGTGCCGAGGTCGTCGACGAGGGTGGCCGCCGTGTCGGTGGGGGATCGGAGCTGGTCGGCGAGGTCGAGCCGGTGGGCGGTTTCCACCGTGAGCCAGGTGTCGGGACGCCGATCGCGGTGCTGCGCGACCCGCTGTTCCCAGTCGTGGTCGGTGGGGTCGCGGTGGCTGGTGGCGACATAGCGGACCCGGCCCGCCCCGGCGAGTGCCTGGGTCAGTTCCTCGGCGTGAGCGGATTTTCCGGAGCGTGCACCGCCGAGTACCAGCGTTCGCGAGGTCGGGTTGGGACGACGCGGTCGGTCCGGGGTGTCGGCGGTGGGCACGGAGGGAAACGCTACCAACCCGGCACGATGGCAGTATTTTGACGAAGAACGTCAATTCCGCCACTGTTGGCGGGAAGTGAATGGGCGGAAAATTTCAGCCATGACCGAATTCCTCGTCCTCGTTGCACTACTTCTCGTGCTGCATGCGGCTGTGATGTACGCCGGTCGGCACCTGGGTCCACTCCACCCGCGGCTGCGGAACAGCTACCGCGACAACTTCTTCCGACCGGCTGATCCCATGACCGACCTGTCGTACGACCGCGACGCCGAACTGGGGCGGCTGCTCGCCGAGACGCACCGCGCGCCCCACAACTGACCGTCAGATGGCGTCGCCGGGGCGCACCCGCGGCTTGGGGGCACGCAGCTTGCGGATCTGCGATGCCCGCACGAACGCGTACCACCCGAGCTTGAACCCGCCGTCGGGGGTGTCCGGGAACCGCTCCCGCACCTGGTTGTTGATCTTGCGGCCCAGCCAGACGCCCTCCATGGCCATGAACATCATCATGATGAGCATGGCGAGCGTCACGATGGCCTGCAGAGCCGGGCTGACGAACATCGCCATGATCAGAACCAGGGCGAGCGGCATGAACAGGCCGACCAGGTTGCGACGGGCGTCCACGATGTCGCGGACGTACGCGCGGACCGGGCCCTTGTCGCGGGGCAGGAGGTACTTGTCCTCGCCCGCGAGCATGCGGGCGCGTCGCTCGGCGGCGGTGGCGCGGCGCTCCGCGGCCGCGACCTTGCGCTCTTCCTTGTTGCCACGGTTGGCCTTCTTGCGGGCCCGGGCCTCCTTCGCCGTCAGCGGCGCGGGCGCGACCGGGCCGCGACGCTTCGACTCGGCGTCGCGTCGTTTGGGGGTCGGGCGGCCCTTGCCGGCCTGTTCGGCGGACTCCGCCTCCGGGGCCGTGGACGACTCGGCGACCTCGACGTCCCGCTTGTCTGAATTGTCCGAATCACCGCGGCGTAGCAATTTCACCCTTCCAGAGTATGGGAAGACGCGGTCGGGGGGAAAACCGCCCTCACATCGAAATGCCGGGTCGCGTCCACCGCCATACACTTCGCCGATGCGAGTGATGATCGCACCGGACTCCTTCGGTGAAACGCTGACGGCCGTCGAGGCGACCGCTGCGATAGCGGCGGGATGGTCGGCCGTGCGCCCGGACGATCAGCTGATCCAGGCACCGCAGTCCGACGGCGGCCCCGGATTCGTCGACGTCGTCGCGGCCGCGGGCGGCACCGTCCGGACGGCGGTCGTGGAAGGGCCCGTCGGCGCCGACGTCACAGCCCGCTGGCTCCTCGACGGCACCGACGCCTACCTCGAATCTGCCCAGGCCTGCGGACTCGCACTGCTCGGCGGCCCGCCGACACCACGCACCGCCCGCGAGGCACACAGCCGTGGCGTCGGGCAGCTCGTGGTGGCGGCCCTCGACGCGGGGGCTCGCAGGATCGTCGTGGGTCTCGGCGGCAGCAGCTGCACCGACGGCGGGCGCGGCCTCGTCGAGGCCCTGGCTCAGGGGTTCGGGAGCGCCGACGCCGCCGTCGCGCGCCTGCGTGCGGTGGAACTGGTGGCCGCGACCGACGTCGAGCACCCGTTGCTGGGCGAACACGGCGCCGCTCACGTGTTCGGACCGCAGAAGGGCGCCGACCCCGACACCGTCGCGTTCCTCGAAGACCGGAACACAGCGTGGGCGGGCCAACTGCGCCGGGTGACGGCGCGCGAGGTCGCCGCCGAGGCGGGCGCCGGCGCCGCAGGCGGGATCGGCGCCGCCCTCCTCGCCCTCGGGGCGACCCGCGAATCCGGTGCTCACGTGGTCGCGCAGCGCACCCGCCAGGACCGGCAACTCGCCTCCGCTCAACTCGTCATCACCGGGGAAGGACGTCTCGACCAGCAGTCGCTGCGCGGGAAACTCGTCATCGCGCTCGCCGCCGCCGCCCGCCGGCGGACGATCGCGACACTCGTCCTGGCCGGGCAGGTCCTCCTCGACACCGCGGACCTCGACCGCGCAGGCATCGACCACGCACTGTCCCTCGTGGACCACGCCGGATCGGTCGAACTCGCGATGACGGACGCGTATGCGCAGCTGCGGGACCTCGCGGCGGCCGCCGCCCGGGGGTGGGACGGCGCCGCCGCAGGGCAGTAACCCGACATCGCGACGTCGGATACCATGGACGTGGATCGATCTGCGGACGCCGCAGGGAATGGAACCCGGGAATAAGTCGGGCGCGGAGTACCGTTGAAGCGTTCACGGGTTTGTTACGAACTACAGGGAGAGCCCATGACTGTGCAGAACGAGACGGCCGTCCACGGCGTCAAGATGACCGAAGCCGCGTCCTCCAAGGCGAAGGCGCTGCTCGATCAGGAAGGTCGCGACGACCTTGCGCTGCGCATCGCCGTGCAACCCGGCGGCTGCGCAGGACTGCGTTACCAGCTGTTCTTCGACGACCGCAACCTGGACGGCGACCTCATCGTGGACTTCGGTGGCGTCGCCCTCGCGGTGGACCGGATGAGCGCACCGTACGTCGAGGGTGCGTCGATCGACTTCGTCGACACCATCGAGAAGCAGGGTTTCACCATCGACAACCCCAACGCGACCGGCTCGTGCGCCTGCGGCGACTCCTTCAACTGAGTCCCGGGCCGAAGAACAACTGAATCGACAAGTCTGACGCGGGGCCGACCGGCTGCCGCGTCAGACTTTTTTCGTGCCCGACCTCCTCGTATCCACGTCTTCGAGCTGCCGACCGATCAGGGTGGTACTCCGGGTACGGTGAGAAATCCCGACCGAACTCATCGAAAGGCATCCGCCCGTGACAATTGCGGTAACCGGTTCCATCGCCACCGACCACCTGATGCGGTTTCCGGGCCGGTTCGCCGAGCAGTTGCTCGCCGATCAGCTCAGCCACATCTCGTTGAGCTTCCTGGTCGACGACCTCGTCGTCCGGCGCGGGGGAGTGGGCGGCAACATCGCCTACGCCATGGGCGTCCTCGGCGGTTCTCCGCTGCTGGTCGGGGCTGTCGGGGCCGACTTCGCGGACTACCGCCGGTGGCTCGAGAGCAACGGCGTCGACTGCACCGCCGTCCGCATCTCGACGACGGCGCACACCGCGCGTTTCGTGTGCACCACCGACGAGGACATGGCGCAGATCGCGTCGTTCTATCCCGGTGCGATGAGTGAGGCCCGCGAGATCCAGCTGTCGGGCATCGCGCAGGACGCCGACGCGCTCGAACTCGTCCTGATCGGGGCCAACGACCCCGAGGCGATGATTCGTCACACCGAGGAATGCCGCCGCCTGGGCATCCCGTTCGCCGCCGACCCGTCGCAGCAGCTCGCCCGGCTGAACGGCGAGGAGGCGTCCGCACTCATCCGGGGCGCCAAGTACCTCTTCACCAACGAATACGAGTGGGGTCTGCTGCAGCAGAAGACGGGATTGTCGGAAGAGGAGATCCGCGCCCAGGTCGGTGTCCGCGTCACGACGCTCGGCTCCAAGGGCGTCGAGATCGTCGACTCCGAGGGCAACTGGACCCGTGTCGCCGTCGTCCCCGAGAAGGCGAAGGTCGACCCGACCGGTGTCGGTGACGGATTCCGGGCCGGATTCCTCCTCGCACACAGCGCGGGTCTGAGCTTCGAGCGCTCCGCGCAGCTGGGCTCGCTCGTCGCCGTGCTGGTGCTCGAGACCGTCGGAACCCAGGAATGGACCTTCGACCGCGACGAGGCTGTCAAGCGACTCGCGGACGCATACGGCACCACCGCCGCCGACGAGATCGCCACGGTCCTGCCGTAAGGGGCGGCTTCGCCGCCCGTGAGTGGTGAGCGAGTCCAGGGACTCGTCAACCACTCACGGGCGCGAAGCGCCTACAGGGAGACCGGGTACGCCGGCTCGGAGATCTCCGGAACGATGCGGTTCTCCACGAAGATGCCGTGCCACACCATGAAGATCAGCACGGTCCACAGGCGACGGCTGTGGTCGGACACGCCGTCCCGATGGTCGTTCAACATCTTCGCGACGGCGGCCTTGTCGAGCAGGTGATCGGTGCCGGACGCCTCGATCTGCTCGTGCGCCCAGTCGAACAGTTCGGTGCCGCGCAGCCAGTGCCGCAGCGGCACCGGGAAGCCCAGCTTTGCCCGGTGCAGCACGTGCCCGGGCACGATGCCCTCCAGTGCCTGACGCAACGCGTACTTGGTGGTGCTCTTGGTGATCTTCTGGTCCAGCGGCACCTGCGACGCCACCCTGAAGACCTCGGGATCGAGGAACGGCACCCGCAGCTCGAGCGAGTTGGCCATCGTCATCTTGTCGGCCTTGACGAGGATGTCGCCGCGCAACCACGTGAACAGGTCGAGGTGCTGCATCCGTGCCACCGGATCCCAGCCCTGCGACTGCGCGTAGATCGGGTCGGTGACGTCGCGGTGCGTCCACTCCGGCCGGAAATCGCGCAGGACGGCACGCAGCTGCGCGTCGTTGAAGCTGCGCGCGTTGCCGTAGTAGCGCTCCTCCAGGGTGAGCGATCCGCGATTGAGCAGGCTCTTTCCGCGGGTGCCCTCGGGGATGCGCTCGGACAGCTTCCCGGCCGCCTTCCGCAGCCCCTTCGGCAGGTACTCGAACGGCTTGAGCGAAATCGGCTCGCGGTAGATGGTGTATCCGCCGAACAGCTCGTCGGCGCCCTCACCCGACAGCACGACCTTGACGTGCTTGCGTGCTTCCTTCGCCACGAACCACAGCGGAACCAGTGCGGGGTCGGCGACCGGGTCGTCGAGGTACCAGACGATCTCGGGGATCGCGGCCGCGAACTCGGACGGGCTCACCACCTTCACCACGTGGCGCGCGCCGATCGCTTCGGCAGACTCGGCCGCGACGTCGACCTCCGAATAGCCCTCGCGCTCGAAACCGGTGGTGAACGTGATCAGGTTCGGGTTGTGGCGCATCGCGAGCGCTGCGATGGCCGTCGAGTCGATGCCTCCCGACAGGAAGGAACCGACCGTGACGTCGGCGCGCATATGCTTGGCGACCGAATCCTCGAGCGCCTCCGCGATCTCGCGGTACCGTGCCTGCTCCGTGCCCGCAGCGAACGGACGCACCGGGAACGTGGGGGTGAAATACCGCGTGATCACGGGTTCTTCACCGGGGCGCACCCGGGCGAAGCAGCCGGACTCGAGCCTGCGGATCTGCTTGTGGAGGGTTTCCGGCTCCGGCACGTACTGCAGAACGGTGTAGTGCTCGACGGCCCGCGGATCGAGTTCGGTGCCGATGCCGATCAGACTCGCCAGTTCCAGCAGGCTCTTCTTCTCGCTGCCGAAGGCGGTGCCGCCGGTACCCGTGGCCAGGAAGAGCGGCTTGATGCCGAAGGGGTCGCGGGCGATGAACAACTCCCGCGTCTGCGTGTCCCAGATCGCGAACGCGAACATGCCGCGCAGACGGCGGACGGCGTCCTCGCCCCAGTAGTGGAATGCGGCGACGATGGCCTCGCTGTCGCCCTCGGTGACGAACTGGGCGCCGAACTGTTCGGCGAGTTCGGCGCGCACCTCCAGATAGTTGTAGATCTCACCGTTGAACGTCAGCGCGTACCGCTCCGGATTCTCCTCCGGACCCCACCGCAGAGGCTGGTGGGAGTGTTCGATGTCGATGATCGACAGCCGATTGAACCCGAAGACCACATGGTTGTCGTGCCAGGTCCCGTGCTCGTCCGGCCCACGGTGGCGCAGGCAGTGCATCGCCTGGTCGACCTGTGAGACGGCGTTGTCGCTGGTTTCTCCAGAGGTCAGTAGCCCGAGCAGTCCGCACACAGCGTCCGGTACCTCAATTCAGAATCTTGGAAGGCTCCACGAGGTGGAGGGGTCAGGGATCTCTGCCGGAAAGTATGCCGCAGATTCCCGGCGCGTCCGGTTCGGGCCGTGGGGGAGGGCGCCCGGTCCGGGAAGCGACACCACCTCGGCGCCACGACAGCGACACGTCGCCCGACCCGAGGATGGAGAGCCGCCGCCTTTGGTCTACGCTGCGTAGTAATTGGGCCTTCCCATCGGGTGTGCCCTAGTGGAATTTGCGGCGATCAGGAAGGCGTGAACGTGGCGCAAGGTCGGATCCTTCGGCGGGCAGGGTTGGCAGTATCTTTGGGCATTGCTGCCTTGCTGCTGTCGGGTTGTTCAATCGACAACGAGGTGCTTCGTTTCGGGTGGCCTTCGGGCGTAACCCCGCAGGCGCACCGCATGCGTGAACTGTGGACCTGGTCGGTCATCGCCGCCCTCGTCATGGGTGTGCTGGTGTGGGGACTCACCTTCTGGGCGGTGATCTTCCACCGCAAGAAGAAGGACTCACCGGAGTTCCCGCGGCAGACGGCATACAACGTGCCGCTCGAGCTGGCGTACACCGCAGTTCCGTTCGTCATCATCGCTGTGCTGTTCTACTTCACGGTGATCGTGCAGAACCATGTCCTCGAGAAAAAGGACAACCCCAACGTGGTGGTGGATGTCACTGCGTACCAGTGGAACTGGAAGTTCGGTTACCGCTCGATCGACCTCGGCGAAGGCGGCGGGAAGTACGACGGCGTCGACCAGGAAGCCCAGGCCGCGGTCGAGTCCGCGCCGGCATCCGAGGCGGAGGCCGAGGGTGAGCATGCTCAGCCCGGTCCGATCCACGGCAAGACTCCCCAGGACCTGTCGTACCTGCACTACGACAAGATCGAGACCGTCGGCTCGAGCAACGAGATCCCGATCCTCGTGCTGCCGACCGGCAAGCGGATCCAGTTCGAACTGGCCTCGGCCGATGTCATCCACGCCTTCTGGGTGCCGGAGTTCCTGTTCAAGCGTGACGTGAACCCGAACCCGAAGGAGAACCACTCCGACAACGTCTTCCAGATCAGTGAGATCGAGAAGGAAGGTGCCTTCGTCGGGCGCTGCGCCGAGATGTGCGGCACGTTCCACGCGATGATGAACTTCGAGGTTCGCGCCGTGAGCCCCGACAAGTTCGCGCAGTACATCGAGCTGCGCAAGCCGGCGAGCGAGGGCGGCCGGGATATGACCACGGCGGAGGCTCTGCAGGCCATCGGCGAGTCCCCCGTCGCGACGTCGACGTCTCCCTTCACCACCGATCGCGGCTACAAGCAGGCGAGCGGTGTCGAAGGTAACTGAACCTGCTGCTGATACCTCACTGACCAAGGACAAGTGCTGATATGAAGATCGAAGCCAAGCTCTTCGAGATCCTGACGGTATTCTTCATTCTCGTCGCGATCGTCTACGGCGTCTTCACCGCCGTTTCACGAACCGGTATCGAGTGGGCGGGTCTGACCGGCATCTGCCTGTCGGCGGGGCTGACGCTGATCATCGGAACGTACTTCCGGTTCGTCGCCCGTCGTCTCGACACCCGCCCCGAGGACTACGAGGACGCGGAGATCGCCGACGGCGCAGGCGACCTGGGCTTCTTCAGCCCCGGCAGCTACTGGCCGATCTTGCTCGCCGCCGCCGCTGCGTTCGTGGCAGTCTCGATGGCGTTCTTCCAGCCGTGGATGATCGTGGTCGCCGTGGTGGCCGTGCTCGCGGCTGCGGCAGGTCTGGTCTTCGAGTACTACGTCGGGCCCGAGAAGCACTAGTTCCATACAGTCGGTTGGCGGAGGCGCCGAATCCCCTCGGGGTTCGGCGCCTCCGCTGTGTCGTGGGGCCAGTTTCAGTGTCCTGTATCGGCTGCCGCGTGCAGGAGTGCCCCGGCCTGCTCTGACGCCAAAGTCAGCGGATCCGGAAACACCTGCAATCCGTGCGCCACCAGAGCGCCTTCGTGGAGCAGCATCACCGTGCGCGCGAGCGCTTCCGGTTCGTGCACCGACGCGTCCCGGCACACGCCCGTGAACAGTTCGAGCATCCACTGCTTCTGCCCGATGATCACGGCGTAAGCCGGATGTGACGGGTCACTGATCTCCGCGTGGGCGTTGACCATGCTGCACCCCTTCGCGCTGTTCTCCGCCGTCCACTCCTGCGACGCGTCGAAGATCGCCTGGAGGCGCCGTTCGGGGGAGTCGCCGACGGCATCGAGGTGGTCGGCGAGAAACGCCCGCCACCGCTCGTCCCGGTCGGCGAGGTACTCGACCACGATCTGTTCCTTCGAGCCGAAACGGTCGTACAGCGTCTTCTTCGTGACGCCGGCCTCGGCGGCGATGAGGTCGACGCCGACCGCGTGAATGCCCCGCTCGTAGAACAGGCGGCCGGCGGCGGTCAGCGCCTTGCGCGCGCCCGGTGTGAGTGCGACGCGTCGCGGTGGCGACAGAGAGTCCATGACAAGAGTATACAGATCGGTATAGGTTGGGAAGGTATACTGATCTGTTTACTTTGGGTGGTGGTCAGTCGTGAATGCGGTTCTCGCCGTGCTGTTCGTCCTGTGCTGGAGCTCCGGCTTCATCGGGGCCAAACTCGGTGCCGGGGACGCCGACCCTCTCACCGTCTTGACCTGGCGTTTCCTGCCCCTCGCCGTCGTCCTCGGCCTCGGTGCGGCGCTGTTCGGCCGCGCGCGGTGGCGAGGAGTCGGATACCGTGCCCTCCGCCGCCAGGCCGTCGTCGGCGCGCTGTCGCAGACCGGGTACCTGCTGACGGTCTACCAGGCGATCGGACTCGGGGTGTCGACCGGCACCACCGCGCTGATCGACGGAACCCAACCACTGGTGGTGGCCGTACTGGCCGGACCGTTGCTGGGCCAGTACGTCGCGCCCCGGCAGTGGTGGGGGCTGCTCCTCGGACTGGCGGGCGTCGTGGTCGTCACCGCCAGCGACGCCGTCGCTGCAACGGGAGTGTCCTGGTGGGCCTACCTCGTGCCGTTCGCCGGGATGCTGTCGCTGGTGGCGGCGACGTTCCTGGAGAGTCGCGCACCGACCGCCACGGATCCCGTCGTGTCCATGACCGTGCACTGCGCGACCAGCGCCGTGCTCTTCACCGGGCTCGCCGCATGCGCCGGAGACGTGTCCCCGCCGGCGGCGGCGTCGTTCTGGTGGTCGGTGGCCTGGTTGATCGTCCTGTCCACCTTCGGCGGCTACGGCCTGTACTGGCTCGTGCTGCGCCGGAGCGGCGTCACCCGGGTCAATGCCCTGATGTTCCTGATGGCACCGGTGACGGCGATCTGGGGGACCGCGGTGTTCGGCGAACCGTTCGGACCCCTCACCGCGCTTGGCCTACTCCTGGGGCTCGGGGCGGTGGCGCTCGTGTTCCGCACCCCACCGCGGGGGAGGGGAGCGGAAGCGGTGCCCACAGACGAGCAGAGCCCCGAACCGGAAAGGGTTCGGGGCTCTGCTCGGTTGCGCAGGTGAGGCTAGTGTGCCTCGCCGTTGCCGGACGATCCGTTGCCGGAGGTCGAGGAACCGTTGCCGTGCGCACGGTCCTGGTACTCCCGCAGCATCGTGAGCTGCTCGTGCTCGCCGTGGTGCAGGGCGTGCTCGAGGGCCAGGCTCTCCTCGACCGGGTCGGCCGTGACGAGGCTGCCGGAGCCGGGCTTGCCGGCGGAACCGAGCTTGTTCATCTTCTTCGGGACCGTCGCACCCTGGTACTCGAGCGGGATCGGGTGACCGTGGTCGTCGACCGGGCCGAGCGGCTGGTGGATTTCGATGTACTGACCGTTCGGCATCCGCTTGATGATGCCGGTCTCGATGCCGTGCTCGAGAACCTCACGGTCGCTGCGCTGGAGACCCAGGCAGAACCGGTAGGCCACGAAGAAGGCGATCGGGGGCAGCAGCACCATGCCGATACGACCGATCCAGGTCATCGCGTTGAGCGAGATGCTCAGGTGGTAGGCGATGATGTCGTTGATGCAGGAGATCGTGAGGACGGCGTAGAACGCGATCGCCATCGCACCGATCGCGGTACGCACCGGAACGTCGCGCGGACGCTGCAGCAGGTTGTGGTGAGCATCGTCCTTGGTCAGACGCTTCTCGATCCACGGGTACGCGATCAGGACCGTGAACACCAGACCCATGATCAGCGCGACAGCGAACACCGACGGAATGGTGTAGCGGTCGAACAGGTAGATATCCCATGCCGGCCACAGACGGGCAAGGCCGTCCGTCCACATCATGTAGATGTCGGGCTGAGAACCTGCCGACACCTGCGACGGGTTGTAGGGGCCGATGGTCCAGACCGGGTTGATCTGCAGGACGCCACCCATCACGGCGAGGACACCGAAGGTGATGGCGAAGAACGCACCCGACTTGACGGCGAAGACCGG
Source organism: Rhodococcus jostii NBRC 16295 (assembly GCF_001894825.1). Lineage (GTDB taxonomy): Bacteria > Actinomycetota > Actinomycetes > Mycobacteriales > Mycobacteriaceae > Rhodococcus_F > Rhodococcus_F jostii. The sequence goes on from NZ_BCWY01000054.1 coordinate 18,025, forward strand.
GAGGATTCGCACGCCCACGACGTTGCTCTCGGTACGGCCGGGGCCCGGGAACTGCGTGTGCTTCTGGTACCAGACGAGCGCGAGGTGACCGGCGATCAGGGCGAGGATGATGCCCGGGAACAGCAGGACGTGCGCCACGTACAGGCGGGGGATGATCAGGTCGCCGGGGAAGTCGCCGCCGAAGATCAGCCAGTGCATCCAGGTGCCCGCGATCGGGATGCTGAGCGTGATGCCGGAGAACGCGGCGCGCAGGCCCGTGCCGGACAGCAGGTCGTCGGGGATCGTGTAGCCGAAGAATCCCTCGAACATCGCGAGGATCAGCAGCAGGCAGCCGATGACCCAGTTGGCCTCACGCGGACGTCGGAACGCGCCGGTGAAAAAGATGCGCAGCAGGTGCACGACGATCGACGCCGCGAACATCAGCGCAGCCCAGTGGTGGATCTGACGGACGAACAGGCCGCCGCGGACCTCGAACGAGATGTTCAGGGTGGTCTCGTACGCGCGGGACATCGTGACGCCGCGGAGGGGCTCGTACGCACCGTTGTAGACGACGTGCGCCATCGACGGATCGAAGAACAGGGTCAGGTAGACACCGGAGATCAGCAGGATGATGAAGCTGTACAGCGCGATCTCGCCGAGCAGGAACGACCAGTGAGTGGGGAAGACCTTGTTGATCTGCCGCCGCATTCCCGCTGCGAGGTGGTAGCGCGAGTCCATCGCCTCTGCCTGGCCTGTGGCCATCGCGCTCAGTTTGGACGGTTTGTTGTCGGTCACGGTCGACGCTCCCAAAATGCCGGGCCGAGAGCTTCGATGTAGTCACCCGTTGTGACTAGGAAACCCTCTTCGTTCACTGTAATAGGCAACTGCGGAAGTGCACGAGCGGCCGGACCGAAAATCGGCTTTCCGTAGGTCAGCGCATCGAACTGCGACTGGTGGCACGGGCAGAGGATTCGGTTGGTCTGCTGTTCGTACAGGGACGTGGGGCAGCCGAGGTGGGTGCAGATCTTCGAGAAGGCGAAGTAGTCGCCGTAGTTGAAGCTCTCCTGGCCCTGACGCTTGGTGACCTTGGCCGTGTCCTCCGTGCGGAGGCGGATGAGCATGGTCGCGTTACGGATGCCACGCAGTGCCTCGAGCAGCGCGTCGTGATCGCCGCGATCGGACTCGCGGAAGGGGAACACGGTTTCCATGGCACCGGCGTCGAGATCTTCCGGGCGGACGAGGACGACGTCCTCGGGGCGTCCGGTGTCGCGGCGCAGGTAGATGGTCTCGCCCTCGTAGCGGGGGGTCCATCCGGACACCCACAGCGGGGAGTCGTCGCGCTTGGCCCAAGGGTTCTTGATCAGGCCGCCGAGGGGCATGACGGACATGATGCCGAGCGCGCCACCACCGAAGATGAGGGTGCGCTTGAGGAGCTTGCGGCGCCCGAGCGTCGATGTGTCGAACGAGTCGCCGAGTTCCGCGACGATCGTCTTGCGATCGACCTCGGACGATCCACCGTCGTGGCGGTCCTGGATGGACACCTCTTCGGGGATGAACTTCTTGGTGAACTGCACCGCTCCGACACCGAGGCCGAGGATGGCCAGACCCATGGTGAGGCCGATCAGCGGCGTGTACAGGCTGTAGGCCGAGTAGTGCTCCTCGCCGGCGCCGGCGTACTCCCAGGGCCAGAAGAGGTAGATCGCGATGAACGCGATGGCGGAGACGCCCGACAGGGCGAACCAGAACGCGACCGACCGCTCGGCGCGCTTCTCGGCCTTCGTTCCCGGAACCGCCCAGCGGTTGCGGCGGAACGCGACATCGACGTGGTCGAGGTTGGTACCGAGCTCGACCAGTTCGTCGCGGCTCAGGTTCTCGAGTTCTGCGTCCGTGTACTTCTTTGGCGTGGCGCCGCCCGGCTGGCCAGCGTCGCTCATGACCTTGCTCCGATCCACAGTGCTGCACCGACGACAGCGATGATTCCGATGACCCACATGGCCAAGCCCTCGGAGGCGGGACCGATGCCGCCGAGTCCGTAGCCACCGGGCTGCTTCGTCTCGCCGGAAGACTTGATGTAGGCGATGACGTCCTTCTTCTCCTCGAGGGTCAGCTGACGGTCCGAGAACTTGGGCATGTTCTGCGGGCCGGTGACCATCGCGGTGTAGATCTGCTGCTCGCTCGCCGGGTCGAGGACCGGGGCGTACTTACCGGACGACAGCGCGCCGCCGCGACCGGTGAAGTTGTGGCAGGAAGCGCAATTGAGGCGGAACAGTTCGCTGCCGCGTCCGATGTCGCCGCCGCGCAGCGAAGACTGGGCGACCTCGCCGTTCTCGTCGCGGATGACCGTGGGGCCGCCGCCGTTGGCCTGGACGTAGGCGCCGATGGCGTCCGTCTGCTCGGCGTCGAACTTGACGGGCTTGCGCTCGACCTGAGCCTCGTTGCGCGATGCGGGCATACGTCCCGACGACACCTGGAAGTACACGGCGGCCTCGCCGACACCGATCAGGCTGGGGCCGCGGTCCTGCACACCCTGCAGGTTCGCGCCGTGGCACGTGATGCACGAGGTGTCGTACAACTGCTTGCCTTCGCGGATCAGTGCTGCCTGATCATCGGTGGCGGTGGCCACCTGCGGGGTCGGCGTCAACGCGGACGCGAGGAAACCGGCGCTGACCAGTCCCATCATCAGGACCAGGGCGCCCGTGACGCGCCTGCGGAGCTTCCGCTGGCGGCGTGCCTTCGCGGCAGACGCTGTGGTATCGGATGCGGGAGGGGGGGATGAACTCATCTGTATCCCTTTGGTATGTCGGGACGGACTGGACGTCAGGGGGCTGCCTGGGGCGTTCAGCTGATCAACGGATGAAATAGATCGTGGCAAACAGGGCGATCCACACGATGTCGACGAAGTGCCAGTAGTACGAGACGACGATGGCGGCGGTGGCCTGGGCGGGCGTGAACTTGCTGACCTTGGTGCGGGCGATCAGGAAGACGAACGCGATGAGGCCGCCGATCACGTGCATGCCGTGGAAGCCGGTGGTCATGTAGAACACCGAGCCGTACACGCTGCTGGAGATGGTGGTGCCCTCTTCGACGAGGTGGATGTACTCGTATCCCTGTCCGAGGACGAAGAAGGTGCCCATCGCCAACGTCAGCAGGTACCACCGGCGGAGGCCGAAGACGTCGCCGCGCTCGGCCGCGAACACGCCCATCTGGCAGGTGAACGACGAGGCGATCAGCACCAGCGTCACCGGTACGGCGAGGAACAGATTCAGCTCGGTCGGCTCCGGCGGCCAGTTTCCATTCGCCTGTGCTCGCGCCACGAAGTACATGGCGAAGAGCCCTGCGAAGAACATGAGCTCACTTGACAACCACACGATGGTGCCAACGCTGACCATGTTAGGTCGGTTCAGCGAGTGCACGCGTTGGGTGATTGCTGATCCTGAAGTCCCTACTGCGCTCGTCACAGACAGAAGTATGACGCTTCGTCGTAAGAGACGACTACCCGGGTCCACCCTCGGCGCGCCGAGGCGTCCTGCTTGTCCGATTCTCCCTGCTGACAGCCTGGTCGCGGACCGTGAAAGGGTGGAGCCATGCGTTCTCGTGACAACAGTACGGGGTGGCTGCGGAGACTGTTCGGCAGTCGGCAACCGGCCCCTCTCGACCAGGATCGGCGCGACCTCGTCGTCGTCGCCTCGAGCTTCGACGACGTGGAGGCGTGTTCCACGGTGCTCGACCGCGCCGCCGCCGAGGACCCACGGTGGGAGGCCGACGCGGAAGCCGTCCTGCGGCACCATCTGCGGCTGCCCGCGGCCGCGGCGGCGGATGCCGCGTCGATCGCCGCCCAGGACGGCTACCGGCCGCAGGACCCGGACGAAACGCCGTCCTCGTCGTCACCCGACGAGGCCGACGCGACGGTCGCACTGGTGCTGCAGCGCGTCCAGATCCTCGACGCGCTGCACTGTTCCCAGGAAAGGTCGAGAATGGCCGGGCTGGCGCAGCGGCTCGGCGGCTCGGTCGACGGCTGGGACGCGATGCAACCGGCGCGCGAGTCCGATCCGGCCGGTGACTAGGCTGCCAGGGATCGGATCCGCCACTAGTACAAGGGGACACGACGATGCAGAGCCCGACTGCTCAGGGAACGAACGACGGTGTGCTGTCGGCGCGCACGTGGCCGTCGATCCTCGGCGCGCTTACCGACGGACGTGACCTCGCGGTGGACGATGCGAAATGGGCGATGGACGAGATCATGTCCGACAACGCCACTTCCGCGCAGATCGCGGCGTTCGGCGTCGCCCTGAAGATGAAGGGTGAGACGCCGGAGGAACTGCGCGGCCTCGCCGACTCGATGCTCGGGCATGCACGCAAGGTCCCCATCGACGACGACGTCGTCGACATCGTCGGCACCGGCGGTGACCGATCCAACACTGTCAACATCTCGACGATGGCGTCGCTGGTGGTCGCGGCGTCCGGCATCCGCGTCGTCAAGCACGGAAACCGGGCAGCGTCGTCCAAGAGTGGTGGGGCGGACGTACTCGAGGCGCTCGGCGTGAAGATCAACCTCGGTCCCGACGAGGTGGCCCGATGCGTCCGGGAGGTCGGCATCGGCTTCTGCTTCGCGCCGGTGTTCCATCCCGCCCTGCGGTTCGCGGGTGCGCCGCGCAAGGAGATCGGCATCCCGACCGTCTTCAACGTGCTCGGACCGCTCACCAATCCGGCGCGGCCGCGGGCGGGCCTCATCGGCTGCGCGTTCCCGGGCCTGATCTCGGTGGTGGCCGGTGTGCTCGCGCAGCGCGGCAACTCGGCCCTCGTGGTCCGGGGTGACGACGGTCTGGACGAGTTGACGACGTCGACCACGTCGACCGTGCACATCGTGTCGGACCGGTCGGTGACCACCCGTCAGCTCGACCCCCGCGACATCGGGATCGCTCGGGTGCCGCTCGACGCACTGCGCGGCGGCGACGCCGACGTGAACGCTGCGGTGGCGCGGCGACTCCTCGCGGGCGAGACCGGACCGGTGCGCGACGCGGTGCTGCTCAACGCGGCGGCGGCGATCGCGGCGTTCCGCGGGCTCGGCGGCCGCACCCTCGAAGACGGGCTGTCGGAGGGGCTCTCGACGGCGGCGCAGTCCATCGACAGTGGCGCGGCGGCGACCCTGCTCGAACAGTGGGCCGATCTCACGTCGGGTCTGGCGACCAGTAAGTAGCCGGCGGAGCTATTCGCCGATCGAGAAGCCCGCTTCGACGTCGGCGCTGGAGTAGGACTGGAACGCGATGTGCGTCGCCGTCCTGGAGACGCCGTCCACCTTGTTGATTCCCTCGGTGACGACCTCCGCGATCTTCGCGTGGTCGCGCACCCGCACGATCGCGATCAGGTCGACGTCGCCCGCGCAGGAATAGACCTTGTCGACGCCCTCGATGTCGGCGACGGCCTGAGCGGTCTCCGGGATGCGGTGGGCTTCGGCGTGGATCAGGACGATGGCGTTGATCATGATCGCCAGCCTAAGCGGTGGTCGACGGAATCCGGCGCGGGAGGTCGGGTCTCGTCGTCCCGTGTCGACGCACCGCCGGCTCGTGCGAGCGCACACCACTCGGACCACGATCCGGCGCCCCGTGCGGGTTCGCACCAGCCGGACGAGGCGCTGACGATGCGGGTGTCCTCCTGCTCGAGCCAGCGCGCCAGCAGTCCGGCCTCTTCGACGGACGCACCCCGGAGGGGAGTCGCGTCGGGAACCACGGTTTCGGCAGTCAGGACCAGCGCATCGACCACCGGCATCGGGTGGATGCCGCGCCGAGCGCGGCCCGCGGACGCGAGTCGCCCCGAACGGATCACCGCGAACTCCCAGCCGCCGGTCGCGGCCGGGCGGGCGGCCACCAGCTGATCGAGGGCGGTGAGGGACGCCAGGCGCTGCATTCTCCGCAACGCGAGGACGACCTCCGCGGTGCGGTCGCGCAGGCGCGCCGCGTTCTCGAACAACTCGGCGGCGGCGAGTTCCTCCACCCGTGCGCGCATGCCGTGCAGTGGGGCGTCGCCCTCACCGCGCAGGAATCGGCGGAACAGTTCCGGTCCGGGGCGGTACGCGTCTTCGGTGTCACGGCCGTGGACGGACGCGGGGCACTGTCCGAGCTCGCGGGGTGGACACTGCGCGCCGTGCTCACGGCCCTTCGGTATGCGACTCGTGCAGGTACGGAGAATGCAGTACTCGGCGAGGACGTCGGCGACGTCGACGGCGGTCGAGCGGGACCGGAACGGGCCGAGGGAGTCGGGGGCCGGGGTCCGCACCACCGACAGGCGGGGGAAGGCCTCCGCGGTGAGCGTGATCCACCAGCCGCGTCTGGGGTACTTGGATCTCCGGTTGTACGGCGGCGTGTGCGCGGCCAGAAGCCGGAGTTCACGCACGCCTGCCTCGAGCGCGTGCGCGCATTCGACGTGATCGATCCGGGTGGTCAGTGCCACCATCTCCTTCATCCGGCCGCGGGTCTCGGAACCGGTGAAGTAGTTGCGCACCCGCCGGCGCAGATCGGTGGCGGTGCCGACGTAGACGACCTCGTCGGAGGGCCCGCGGAACAGGTAGACGCCGGGAGCGTGCGGGAGGTGGCTTGCGAGAGTCCGTTTCGCCCGCTGGTGCGAGGAGACGTCGGGAAGGTAGTCGACCAGCTCGGTGAGACTGTGCACTCCCTGATTGCCGACCCGGTCGATGAGGGCGTGCAGGACGTCGACGGTGGCGCGGGCGTCGTCGAGTGCCCGGTGTGTCGGAGTGGTCCCGACATCGAACAGCCGGGCCAGCGACGACAGCTTGACCGACGGCGCCTCGTCGCGGGTGAGGACGCGCCGGGCCAGCTTGACGGTGCACAGCACCGTGAACTTGGGCCAGGGGGTGTCGGTGGCCGACGCGGCGGCCTTGAGGAAGCCGGTGTCGAAGGGGGCGTTGTGGGCGACGAGCACCGTTCCGCGCGCGAATTCGAGGAACGCGGGCAGCACCCGCTCGATCCGGGGGGCGTCGATCACCATGGCGGTGGTGATGCCCGTGATCTCGACGATGTGTGGGGGGATGGACCGGCCGGGGTCGACGAGCGTGGCCATCTCGCCGATCACCTCGCCACCACGGATCTTCACGGCGCCGATCTCGGTGATGGCGTCCTCGCCGGGCCGCGCGCCGGTGGTCTCGAGGTCGACCACCACGAAGGTGGTGTCCCGCAGTGGGGTGTCGAGCTCGTCGAATCTCAGCTGTTCGGGTACACCAGGGACGCTCACGGCTCAGAGAGTATGGACGGGCACCGACAGAACCGCCCGGAGCGCCGGGAGAGACGAGGATCACACTGCCTTTCGCGGACGTCGGCCGGGGGGCGCGCGGCGAGTGAGTGTGCAGCCCCGGGAGTGTGGTCCCGATGGCGTGGGGAGGCCGGCGGCGGATGAAGTGGTCACGTCGGGCGGCTTCCGCGGAACCCCTGTTGAACAGCGGGAATGCGTCGGGAGAAGAAATCGGGGAGTCGTGGATCGCTGCGAAATGCCCACTCCCGCTATCGAACCGAGATCGGAAACATACCGCCTGTTATCTAGTCGTTATCGAATGCGGGTACCGCGCGACCGCAAACCTCGAACCGGCTCAAACGGACACTTTCCGCGTGTTCCGGTCGACATCGGGGTATTCCATTTCGTAACCTTCCTGAGACCTAGCGGAGTCTCGCAGCCCCACACCGGGGCAGCATCGCTAGTCACCGCCTAATCGGCCACTCGCGAGAGCGGTCGTACCGGGAACCCAAGTTTCTACTGGGGTGAATCCCGCCGGGACGTCCTCACGGACCGGTGGGTAGGGCTGATCTTCCCAGCCCGAACCCGTCAGCTAACTCGGTCGGCGGATGAATGGAAGAAACGGAGTACCCCTTTCGTGGCGTCACAAGTTTCCAAGCGGAATGTGCGACGGGCAGTCGTCGCCGGCGCGCTCGCAGTCGGAGCGCTCACCGCTACCGCGGCCCCCGCGGCCGCAGACCCCGTCACCATCCCCGGCGTCGGAACCTTCGAGATCCCGGGTGTCGTCATCCCGCAGATCCCCGGTGTCCCGAACCTGCCCGCGCCCCCCGCACCAGCCAACACCGCAGGTGACAAGGCCGTCCAGGCCGCTCAGACCAAGCTCGGCTCGCCGTATGTCTACGGCGCCGCAGGTCCCAACTCGTTCGACTGCTCCGGCCTGGTGCAGTGGGCGTTCAAGCAGGCCGGACTGAACCTGCCACGTACCAGCTACGCGCAGGCGGCTGCCGGTACTCCCGTGTCGCAGTCCGATCTCCGCCCCGGCGACGTGATCTCCTTCTACGGCGGCTCGCACTCGGGCATCTACGCCGGTAACGGCAACGTGATCCACGCTTCCACCGAGGGCCAGCCCGTGAAGTTGGCGCCCATCGCGTCGATGCCGTTCGACGGCGCACGCCGCTACTGATCCACTCGCGAAGCGATGCATCCACCGAGTCGAGGGCGGGGATGCACGGGGTAACTTCATACGATCCCGCACGACCACCGAGGGTGGGTTCGAATCACGATTCGAACCCACCCTCGATGTCGTTGCGCCCCAGGTAGACACGGTTGTCCACCCGCCGGGTGGTCCCTACCACGCGGACCGTGACATGGGTGGACACGAACGTATGCCATTCCGTAACCTATCCGAGACCTTGCGAAGTCTTGTCGCGCCATCCGGGCGGCAACGCGGGTCACCACCTCTTCGGCACTCCACGGTCGCGCCGACCGGGAGGACCTTCTGAGCCGCACCTCGGACAGCCGGGTCCGGCTGGTGGAGATCGACGATCGGAGAACTGCATTTCCGTGGCCTCATACAAGATGAAGCGCTCCCTGGGCAGCGTGCTGACAGCGGCCGCGCTGTCGGTGGCACTCGTGTCGCTGCCCTCGATCCAGGCGGGTGCAGACCCGGTCACCACCAACCCCACGGACGCGCTGACGAAGCTCGGTGATCTTTCCCGGCAGTCCGAGCAGACGTCCGAGGCACTCCACAACGCGCAGGGCGATCTCGAGGCCAAGCAGGCGACGCAACGCGACGCCGACGCGAAACTCGCCGCGGACCAGGGCGTGCTCGACGCCGCGAACGCACGCGTCGCCGTCTTCCAACCGGTCGTGAACAAGCTGGCCACCGCCAACTACCAGGGCGCCCGGACCAATCGCCTGTTCGCCGTGATGGTCAGCGATTCCCCGCAGCAACTCCTGGACCAGATGTCCGCGCTCGACGTCATCTCCCAAGACACCCGCAATCAGGTCGCGCAATTCCAGTCGGCCACCTCGGAGGCCACCAAGGCGGCCGACGCGTCGAAGCAGTCCGCGGATGCCGCGCGGTCCGCGACGGAGCAGGCCAAGGCCGTCAGCGACGAACTGCAACGCAAGCAGAGCGACCTGCAGGCGCAGATCGCCGACGTGATCAAGGCGTTCGGGGATCTCACCGGCGCGGAGCGCGACCAGCTGGTGGGGACGCCGTTCCCGCCCGGCTTCGATCCGAACACGATCCTCGCGCACCTCACGCCCGGCTCGGGCACGAGCGCACTGCAGGCGGGCATGACCCGCATCGGCGACCCGTACGTGTGGGGCGCCACCGGTCCCGACGAATTCGACTGCTCCGGGCTCGTCGTGTGGGCCTACAAGCAGATCGGCAAGACGCTGCCGAGGTCGAGTCAGGCGCAGGCCAGTGGCGGTACCCCGGTGTCCCGCGACGACCTCCAGCCCGGCGACGTCGTCCTCTTCTACAACGACGCGTCCCACGTCGGTCTGTACGCCGGAAACGGCAACATCCTGCACGCCTCGACGTTCGGTGTTCCGGTGAGAATCGAATCGATGGCGAAGTTCCCGTTCTACGGGGCGCGCCGCTACTGACGGCGACCGTCCGACAGCGGCGCGGCGGTGTGCTCATACACTCACCGGCGTGCCCGCATCAGACCCGTCTCCCGCAACGGATCCGACCCCTCGCCGTCAGGCGCGCCCGTGGGAACTGGCCGCACTGGCCGGACTCGTCCTTGCCGTGGTCGTCGCCCTCGCGCTGACCGGGTTCTCGCACACCGACCACGGTGACGACGGCGCCGCGCGGGCCGACGCGACGTCGCGTGCCACGGCGGTCCGGGCCCTCCTCGACACCTGGGCGTCGGCGGTGCGGACGAACGACGCGGCCGAGCTGTCCGGTCTGATGGATCCGGCGGCGGCACCGGGTTTCCTGGCCGCGGAGACGCGGCGCGCCGGCAATGTAGCCGGGGTGGAATTCTCGGACTGGGGTTACGAGATCGCCGAGGGACCCGAGACGGTGGTGCCGTCCAGCCTCGTGGACGCGCTCGGCGCCGACGACGTGTGGGCGCCCGCCGTGCAGCTGCGCTACGCGATCGCAGGGGCGGACGAGAGTCCCACCCGTAAACCGGTGGCTCTCGTCGTCGCCCGCCGCGGTGACCGCTGGACACTCGTCAGCGACAGCGCCACGGTGGACGGCGAGCAACGGACCTGGCGCGGACCGTGGGATTTCGGACCCGTCGTGTCGCGTCGCGTCGACATCGGCGACGGGCGGACGTCGGTGGTGCTCGGACATCCGGAGAACGCCGCGATGGTCGATCGGCTGGCCGAGGAACTCCCCGCCGCCGTCGTCAACGCCACCCAGCTGTGGGGTTCGGGCTGGGCGGGCCGCGCGCTCGTGTGGGTCGCGGGATCCCAGGACGAGTTCACGGCGCTCGTCGGCCCGAACCACGATGGGCGCGACATCGCCGCCGTCGCGATCTCCGACGCCGTCGACCCGGACGCCGCCGCGGTCTCCGGGCAGCGGATCGTGTTCAGTCCGGCGTCGGCGCAACGGCTGACCGACGTCACCCGGCGGGCGATCCTGCGGCACGAACTGATCCACGTGGCGGCACGTGCCGACACGGTGGACCGTTCACCGATGTGGATTCTGGAAGGGTATGCCGAGTACGCGGCGTACCGGGGTACCGGCGAGCCCGAACGGCAGATCGCGCCCGCGCTGACCGCGCAGGTGGGGGCCGAGGGTGCGCCGGCCGCGTTCCCCGACGACACCGACTTCTCCGGATACGGCGAACGCGGTTCGGTCGCCTACGAGACGGCGTGGTCGATCAACGCGTTCGTCGCCGAGGAGTACGGCGAATCGAGGTTGACGCAGCTGTACCGGACGCTGGCGGTGGGGGAGTCCGACCCGGACACCGTGGACGGACGCCTCTCCGACGTCCTGGGCGTCGACGCCGAGCAGTTCCGCGACCGCTGGACCGACTGGGTGGGCGCCCACCTGGGGTGACCCTGCGTCCGAGACGGCACGGTGAACCGCCTACGGTGATCACATGCGCCGAACCCTGTTGGTGACGAACGATTTTCCACCGCGACCCGGCGGAATTCAGTCGTACCTGCACACCTTCGCCAAGCACCTGCCCGCCGACGACCTGGTCGTCTATGCTCCGCGCTGGCGCGGCGACTCGCACATCAAGTTCGATGCGCGGCAACCGTTTCAGGTCGTCCGCCACCCCACCACGCTGATGGTGCCCACACCGTTCGTCGCCCGCCGCGCAGCCAAACTACTGGCCGAACACGACTGCACGGGCGTCTGGTTCGGCGCAGCCGCCCCGCTCGCGCTGCTCAGTCCCACGCTCCGGCGCGCCGGAGCGGAGCGGGTGGTCGCCAGTACCCACGGGCACGAGGTCGGCTGGTCGATGCTGCCCGCCGCCCGCCAGGCCCTCGGGCGGATCGGCGCCCGGACCGACGTCGTCACGTACGTGAGCCGCTACACCCGCGGCCGGTTCGCGTCCGCCTTCGGCGCGAGTGCGGCGCTCGAACACCTCCCCCCGGGAGTCGACACCGACCGGTTCACTCCGGACAGCGGGGCGCGGGCGGAACTACGGGCCCGGTACGGGCTGGGGGAGCGGCCGACCGTCCTGTGCCTGTCGCGTCTCGTGCCGCGCAAGGGCCAGGACATCCTGATCCGGGCGCTCCCGGGCATTCGCGAACACATCGACGGGGCCGTGCTGGTGATCGTCGGCGGCGGACCCTACGAGGACCGCCTGCGTTCGCTCGCGCGGTCGGTCGGGGTGGAGGACCACGTAGTGTTCACCGGCACGGTGCCGTCGGCCGAACTGGCGGCCCACCACACGATCGCCGACGTGTTCGCGATGCCCTGCCGCACGAGAGGTGCGGGACTCGACGTGGAGGGCCTCGGCATCGTCTTCCTCGAGGCGTCGGCCACCGGTGTCCCCGTCATCGCCGGACAGTCCGGTGGCGCTCCGGAAACGGTGCGGCAGAACGAGACCGGGATGGTCGTGGACGGCACCTCGGTGGCGGAGGTGGCGCGTTCGGTGATCTCGGTGCTGTCGGATCGTGATCGCGCGGCCGCGATGGGCGCCGCCGGCCGGGAATGGGTCAAGGCGGAGTGGCGATGGGACGTGCTCGCCGCCAAACTCCAGAATCTGCTTGCGTGACCGCTCGTGAGTACTTGTCAACCGCGGGCGGTTGACAAGTACTCACGAGCGCCGGAGGCGCACTACTTCGCGTAGATGGCCGCGATGTCGTCGGCGAAGCTGTCGTGCACCACGTTGCGCTTGAGCTTCATCGTCGGCGTGAGCTCGCCGGTCTCCTCGGTGAAGTCGACGGGCAGGACACGGAACTTCTTGATGGCTTCCGCGTGCGACACGAGTTTGTTGGCCTCCGCGACGGCCTCGTCGATCTCGGCGGTGAGGTCGGCATCGGCGAGCAGATCCGCGACCGTCGTGCCGGCGGGCTTGCCGTTGCGCTCGTTCCACGCGGGCAGGGCGTCGGCGTCGATGGTGATGAGCGCGCCGATGAACGGCTGCTGATCGCCGACGACGATGGCCTGGCTGATCAGCGGGTGTGCGCGAAGGTGATCCTCGAGCTGAGCGGGGGAGACGTTCTTGCCGCCCGCTGTGACGATGATCTCCTTTTTGCGGCCGGTGATGGTGATGTACCCGTCGGCGTCGACCGATCCGAGGTCGCCGGTGTGGAACCAGCCGTTCTCGATCGCGTCGGCGGTGGCGTTCTCGTTGCGCCAGTAGCCGCTGAAGACCACCGGCCCCGACAGCAGGATCTCGCCGTCGTCGGCGATGCGAACGGAGTTGCCCGCCAGGGGCTTGCCGACGGACCCGACCTTCTGCTCGCCGATCGTGTTGACCGCGAATGCCGCGGACGTCTCGGTGAGGCCGTAGCCCTCGTAGATGGTGATGCCGATGCCGCGGAAGAAGTGGCCGAGGCGGGCGCCGAGCGGGGCGCCGCCGGAGATCGCCAGCTGGCATTTGCCGCCGAGAGCGGCCCGCAGCTTGGAGAACACGAGCTTGTCGAACAGTGCGTGCTTAGCCTTGAGGACGAGGCCGGGGCCGCCCTTGTCCTGGGCCTCGCTCCACGTGATGGCCGTCTCGGCGGCGGCGTCGAAGATCTTGCCTTTGCCCTCGCCGTGTGCCTTGGCGCGGGCGCTGTTGTAGACCTTCTCGAACACGCGCGGCACGGACAGGATGAAGTCGGGGCGGAACTCGCCGAACGTGGGGACGAGGTTCGGGATGTCGCTGGTGTGGCCGAGTGCGGCGCCGGCGTCGAACGACGCGATGCTGACGGCGCGGGCGAGGACGTGCGCCATCGGCAGGAACATGAGGGTACTGACGCCCGGTGTCTTCAGCAGGGTGCCGAGACTGGAATCGAGGATGCCCTTGGACTCGGCGATGAGGTTCGAATGGGTGAGCTGGCAGCCCTTGGGCCGGCCGGTGGTGCCGGAGGTGTAGATGAGCGTGGCCGGATCGCTCGACTTCAGCGCGGCGACGCGGGCCTCGACTTCGGAGTCGGGAACGTCGGCGCCCAGCTCGGTCAGTTCGTCGACGACGCCGCGGCCGCTGTCGGACGCCTCGATCTGGTAGACGCCGCGCAGCGCGGTCGCCTCGGCGGCCACGGCCTTCACGGTGGCCGCGTGGGTCGCGTTCTCGACGACGAGATCGATCGCGGCGGAGTCTTCGAGGATCCAGCGGACCTGCTCGGCGGAGGACGTCTCGTAGATCGGGACGGTGACGCCGCCGGCCGCCCAGATGGCGAAGTCGACGAGGGGCCACTCGTACCGCGTGGCCGACATCAGCGCCACCCGGTCGCCCTGCTGCACGCCGAGCGCGATGAGTCCCTTGGCGACGGCGGTGACCTGTGCGGCGAAGTCGGCGGCCGTGACATCGGTCCACCGTCCACCGATCTTGCGCTTGTACACGACCAGCGTCGGGTCGGCCGCGGCGTGGGCGAACACCGAGTCGACCGCGGACGCGTCCTCCGCGATCGTGAACGACTGTGGCGCGCTGAACTCGGGCACGAAAACCTCCGACACTGAAGATACTGACGAGTAGGATTGTCGGACTCGACTTTAGACCTTCTGTCGTGGGGTCGGTGCCCAGGCCGAAGGAGCGTGGTCAGGGCCAGGTCCGGACGGGTGCCGCCGAACCCCGCAACGACCGTGGTTGCCGGTATGTGAAGCTAGTCGCCGTGAGCAGCATTCAGGTCGCAGACCAGACGTTCATCGCGGCCCCGCCGCAGCAGGTCGCGGCGGCGATCGCCGCCCCGGCCCGCTGGCGCCGGTGGTGGCCCGACCTCACCCTCGCCGTCCGCGAGGACCGGGCCGAGAAGGGCATCCGCTGGACCGTGGCCGGCCCCCTCACCGGAACGATGGAAGTGTGGCTCGAGCCGGTGCTGGACGGGGCGATCGTCCACTACTTCCTGCACGCCGAACCAGCCCGCAGTGACGCCGCTCCGGACCTGGCCGCACTGAACCGTCGCCGGCGCGTCGAGGGCAAGGTCATGTCGTTCGAGGTGAAGAAGGAACTCGAGGCGGGTCGCGCCGCGGGGGAACCCCCGTCCTGACGCTGTTCGGGCCGCCGCAGTGGGGTCGGCATTGTGTCCGGGCGCCGAGATCGTGTGTGATAGTCGGGCACAACACAGACATACGGAACCGGTAACGGCGTGGCCCCGCGATCGATGGGCGGGTCGGCCAGGCGAAAGGAAGCGTTCACTCCATGCCCGAGAGGACCAAGAGGTCGATCAGTATCGAGGCGCCGCCCGCCCGGGTGATGGATGTGATCGCCGACTTCGACGCCTACCCCGCATGGGTGGCAGCCGCGAAGTCCGTCGAGGTCATGGAACCCGGGCAGAACGGCCGGGCCGACCGGGTCCGGTTCGTGCTCGACGCGGGCATGGTCAAGGACACCTACGTACTCCGCTACGACTGGGCGCCCGACGGCAAATCCGTCAGCTGGGAACTCGAGTCGGGTGAGATCCAGAAATCGCAATTCGGTTCGTACGTGCTCGAGGACGAGCCGGACGGCGGCACCACCGTCACGTACGAGCTCACCGTCGACCTCACCATTCCGATGATCGGCCTGTTCAAGCGCAAGGCGGAGAAGGCCATCACCGACACCGCGCTCAAGGAACTCAAGAAGCGGGTGGAAGGCTGAGCAGCGAGGGCCGCGCCGGACCTGCGAGGGTCCAGTTCTTCGTAGGGAAGGGGGGCGTCGGGAAGACGACGCTCGCGGCCGCGACGGCACAGGCGGCAGCACAGGCGGGCAACCGGACCCTCCTCGTCTCGCTGGACCAGGCCCACTCCCTCGCCGACGTGCTCGGTATCGGCGCCGCCCGGGACGTGGTGTCCGTCACCGACACCCTCGACGTGCTCGAGCTCGACACCCTCTCGTTGCTCGAAGACAGATTCCGGAGTCTGGCAGCGGTTCTCGCGGCCGCAGGCACGCACGACCACGGCGCCCAGCTGTCCGCCCTCGAACCGGAGGAACTGACCGGGCTTCCGGGGGTGCAGGACGTGCTGGGGCTGCGTGAGATCGTGCGATTCGCCACCGAGGGCCGGTACGACGCCGTGGTGGTCGACTGCCCGCCCACCGCGGACAGTCTGCGTACACTCGCCGCTCCCGCGATGGCCCTCGACTACGTCGAGCGGGTGTGGCCGCAGCACCGCCGGATCGCCGCGCTCCTGGGTTCCGATCCCCGCCTCGTCATGTTGGTGACGATGATCGAACAGGTGGTCGCCGGGGTCGGTGAGGTCCGGGACTTGCTCGCGGACCGCGCGAAAACCACTGTGCGACTGGTGACGACACCCGAGAGGGTGGTGCTGACGGAGACCCGGCGGATCGTGGCGGCGGCTGCGCTGTCGGGCCTGCGCATCGATGCGATCCTCGTGAACAACCTACTGCCACAATTCGATTCGCCGACAGGACACGACGACCCCGGTGTGGCATGGTTGATCAGGCGGCGAGCCCTGCAACAGCGGGTGCTCGCCGAGCTGACCGCCTCCGCGGGCGCAACGGTGATCCTCTCGGTGACCCGGTCGGTGACGGAGCCGGTAGGGTGGGCCGATCTCGGCGGTATCGCCCGGGAGTTGTATGCCGACGACACGGACGCGGTGGCGGTGTTGGGGAAGAACCCACCTGCGGTGCGGGTGGGGCTGGAATCGGGGGCCGGTGTGGATTCTGTGTACACGATGCGGATGTATCTGCCGCTCGTGAACCCGTCGACCCTCACCTTGGGTCGAGTGGAGGACGACTTGGTGGTGGGAGCCGAAGGGGTGCGCCGTCGCGTCCGCCTCGCGTCGGTCCTGCGCCGGTGCGTCGTCGCGGGCGCAGAACTCGACGGAAGCGATCTGGTCGTGCGGTTCACGCCCGACCCGCAGGTGTGGCCGGTATGAACGACGACCACGCGCAGTTGCTCGCGGAACTGCGGGCGCTGGCCGAGAGCGCCCTGGACCGTCTCGAGCCGATATTGCAGCGCGCCGCGGCGCCGCACGCCCAGGCGGAGGCGGCAGATGCCCCGCCCGGTGCCGGACAGTGGTCGGGATGCACGTGGTGCCCGGTGTGCGCGCTCGCGGCGCTGATCCGCGGCGAGCAGCACGATCTCGTGACCCTCGTCGCCGGTCAGGCATCCGTCCTGATCGCGGTGCTGCGGCAGATCCTCGACGAGCACCGTGTGCACGACACCCCGGGCCCGGACGGGCCCGAGTCCCCGGAATCCGGCCCGGACGGCGGGGGCGGTACGCCACCCGAACCCGACGGCGGTTCGGCGTTCGAACCGATCTCGGTCACCATCAAGCATTGAGCGTGCCCGGCGAGGGCCGGATCGTCCGTCTCGTGCACGGCAGCGATCCTGCATGGGCACAATCATCTCCATGAGTACAGGCGCGGGCAGCGAACGGAACGGCAGCTCGGCACTGACCATCGGCATCGACGTGGGTGGAACAAGCATCCGTGCGTCGGTCGTCGATTCGGCCGGTGAAGTGCTCGACTCGCTGCAGTCGCCGACACCGGCGTCGGCGAAGGCCCTCGAGAACGGTCTGGATCGCGCGGTCCGGGAGTTGTCGGCGCGGCACGATGTCGCCGCGGTGGGGCTGGCCGTCGCCGGGTTCATCACCCCCGACCGCACCACGGTGCGATTCGCGCCGCACCTGCCGTGGGTGGGTGCGCCGGTCGGCAGGGACCTCGGGGAGCGCCTCGGCCTGCCCGTCATCCTCGAACACGATGTGAACGCGGCCGCCTGGGCCGAGCACCGGTTCGGTGCGGCGGCGGGCGGGCGGAACGTGGTGATGCTCGCGATCGGCACGGGCATCGGCGCGGCGCTCCTCGCGGACGGCCGGTTGTACCGCGGCAGCCACGGCGTCGCACCCGAGCTCGGGCACATCCAGGTGGTCCCCGACGGACGCCCGTGCGCGTGCGGCAAGCACGGATGCTGGGAGCGGTACTGCAGCGGGACGGCCCTCGTCGACACCGCGATCGAACTCCTGGCGGCGGATCCAGCGACTTCGACCGTCCTCGCGCGGGAGGTCGCCGTCGATCCTGGTGTCCTGACGGGTCGGCGCATCGCGGGCGCCGCCCAGGACGGAGATCCGCTGGCGCTGGAGACCATGCGGGACTTCGCCCGGTGGCTGGGGGTCGGACTGGCGCTGATCGGCGACGTGTACGACCCGGATCTCGTCGTGATCGCGGGCGGCGTCGCGAGTTCCTCGCCGCTGTTCATCGACGAGGCCCGCGAGTACTACGCCGCGCTGACGACGGGTGCCGGGCACCGGCCGCTGGCCCGTATCCGCCCGACCCAGCTGGGGGAGGCGGCGGGCATGATCGGGGCGGCGGAACTCGCCAGAGCGGTCCTGCCCGATCGGGTAGGTTGACGCCAGACCTGCCGCTGTAAACCCGCAGATGTGATGCTGTGCGGAGCGCCCGGCCGTGTGTAGCGGCCCTCACCCACCCGAAGTAGAGTCGACCCGAACGAAGCTTGGGTTGTGAACGGGAGGGACGCCATGTGGTACTGGCTCTTCAAGTACGTGTTTTTGGGGCCGGTTCTCTGGGGGCTGGGTAGGCCGACCGTGGAGGGTACGGAGAACATTCCGGCCGAGGGCGGAGCCATTTTGGCGAGTAATCATCAGGCGGTGCTGGATTCGTTCTTCCTGCCGTTGCGGGTGCCGCGGAGAATTACGTTCCTCGCCAAGAGTGAGTACTTCACCGGTACGGGACTCAAGGGCGCTTTCCAGCGCTGGTTCTTCTCGGTGGTCGGACAGGTGCCGATCGACCGGACGGGCGCCGACGCCGCACAGGACGCACTGAACGCCGGACTGCGCGTGCTCTCACAGGGCAAGCTGCTCGGCATCTACCCGGAGGGCACCCGGTCGCCCGACGGTCGCCTCTACAAGGGGAAGACCGGCCTCGCGCGGATGGCGCTCGAATCCGGTGTGAAGGTCATCCCCGTCGCGATGATCGGAACGGAGAAGGTCAACCCGATCGGCTCCCGCGTGTGGCGTCCCGCGAAGGTCACCATCCGCGTCGGCGAGCCGATCGACTTCTCGCGCTTCGAGGGGATGGGAGGCAACCGGTTCGTCGAGCGGGCCGTCACCGACGAGGTGATGTACAAGCTCATGAAGCTGTCGGGGCAGGAATACGTCGACATCTACGCGGCCACGCTGAAGAAGAAGGCACCCGCCGCCGACGCCTCCGCACCGACTGCGGTGGCCGACGTGGCAGCGGAGAGCGACGCCACCAACGTCACGCGACTGCCCGACACGCGGGCGAGCTGACGCAGCGACCACTCAGCCGACGGGGACGGTGAGATCGTCGGAGGTCTCCGACCGATCGTCCTCGTCGGACCGAGCGGGGCCGGTGCGGAACGCGGCGATCGCGACCAGCACCACGGCGAGTCCCCACCACACGTACGACGACGCGAGGAACTGGTCCCACAGATTCCAGTGGGTGCCACTCCAGCGGCCCACTCCGAGTTTCCAGTGTGCGGCGAGTCTGATGACGACGACGCCGGCCACGGCGGTGACCGCCAGCGCGATGCTCCGGCGCCGGTAGGCGAGGATCCCGAGCACGAGGACGACCGGTACCGCCCACACCCAGTGGTGCGACCAGGACACGGGGGAGACGAGCAGTCCGAGAACGGCATTGAGGCCCAGCGCGAGCGCGGTCTCGCCGGAGCGCAGTGCCCGGACCATCGCGAGAACCACGAGTCCGAGCACCACGACGCTCAGCAGCAACCAGATCGGGGTGCGTGCCGCGTCGCTCACGCCGAGCCGGGCCAGCACACCGGTGATGCTCTGGTTGGCGGGATAGGCGGGAGTGCCGATCCGATCGGAGTCGAAGAGGGTCTGCGTCCAGTACGTGAGGGAGTCCTTCCACGTCGCGATCGCGCCCACCGCGCTGAAGGCCACGAAGCTGACCGCGGTCACGACTGCGGAGCGGAAGTCCTTGCGCACCAGGAAGAACAGAATGAACACTGCCGGCGTCAGCTTGATCGCCGCCGCGAGGCCGATCAGCACGCCGCGGGGCCACGGCGTCTTCTTCGGAAGGCAGTCCGCCGCGACCAGCAGCATCAGCAGGATGTTGATCTGCCCGTAGTCCAGAGTCGACGACACGGGTTCGAGGGCCAGAGCCACCGCGAGCGCACCGAGTGCGGTCCACACCAACGTGGTGCGGGGGGCGATACCCAGCGAGTCGAGGGTGACGACGAGCACCCCGAACAGGGCGATCAACGACAACACCGTCACGACGATCCCGGCCGTCGCCAGCGACACCGTCGACAACGGGCTGAAGACGACGGCGGCGAGCGGCGGGTACGTGAACGGCAGGAAGTTGCCCATCTGGGTGGCCGGCATCGACCCGTACAGGGTCGGACCGTGCAAAAACACCGCACCGCCCAGGCGATAGACGTCCAGATCCAGCCGGTAGTAGCTGCCGAAGGCTCGCAGACCGGGCAGTCCGAGCAGGTTGTACGCGAATCCGACGGCGAGACCGGCGAGCACGAGGACGCGGAGCACGAGACCTCCGGCGCGCAGATGCAGGGGCACCTGCGGGGGGTCGAACGGGTCCGCGTCTGCGGCGGCGGACTGTCGACCGTCGGAGGTTGCGCTCACCAAGGCCTCCTTCACGAGGTAGGGGTGGATCAGGTCGACGCCGACGGGTGAGGCATAGTTTGCGGGCGTGCGTTACTTCTACGACTGCGAGTTCATCGAGGATGGTCGCACGATCGACCTGGTGTCGATCGGGGTGGTCGCGGAGGACGGACGTGAATTCTACGCGGTGTCCACCGAGTTCGACCGCGAGCGCGCGGGCAAGTGGGTGCGCCGGAACGTGCTGCCGAAGCTGCCGCAGCCGTCGTCGCCACTCTGGAAGAGTCGAGCCCGCATCCGCGACGACCTCTACGCGTTCCTGATTCCCCGGCCCGGCATCGTCCCCGAGCTGTGGGCCTGGGTGGCCGCCTACGATCACGTCGCCCTCTGCCAGCTGTGGGGCGACATGACGGAGCTCCCGCAGTCGCTGCCCCGGTACACGCGCGAACTGCGCCAGTACTGGGAGGAACACGGCAGCCCGGCGCTCCCACCTGCACCGGACGACGCTCACGACGCCCTCGCGGACGCCCGGCACAACCTGGCGAAATTCGAGGCAGTTCGGGCGGCGCGGTCACTCCGGTGACCTGACTCGCCATCGCTCGTGTCGAGCGAATATCCTGTATGAGTGAACTGGACTGTCGACGTGCCGATCGACCGCTTGCCCGAACTCCCGCCGCTGCCCACCGAGATGCGCGAGCAACTCGACGCAGCGCTGGCCAAGCCCGCTGCGCAGCAGCCGCAGTGGCCCGAGGGGCAGGCCGCCGCCATGCGGACCGTCCTCGAGAGCGTGCCACCGATCACGGTGGCCAGCGAGGTCGTGGCCCTGCAGGCGAAGCTGGCCCAGGTGGCGCGGGGCGAGGCGTTCCTGCTCCAGGGCGGTGACTGCGCCGAGACGTTCGCCGACAACACCGAGCCGCACATCAAGGGCAACATCCGCACGCTGCTGCAGATGGCCGTCGTCCTGACCTACGGTGCGAGCCTGCCCGTCGTCAAGGTCGCCCGTATCGCCGGTCAGTACGCCAAGCCGCGGTCGTCGAACGTCGACGCCCTCGGGTTGCAGTCGTACCGCGGCGACATGATCAACTCCCTCGTCGCCGACGAGGCCGTGCGCGCCCACGACCCGTCGCGGCTCGTCCGGGCCTACGCCAACGCCAGCGCGGCGATGAACCTGGTCCGCGCGCTCACCGGTGCGGGCATGGCCGACCTGCACAAGGTGCACGACTGGAACCGCGAGTTCGTGTCGTCGTCGCCGGCCGGTGCCCGGTACGAGGCGCTTGCCGCGGAAATCGACCGTGGCCTGCAGTTCATGAACGCCTGCGGAGTCACCGACCCGAGCCTGCAGCAGGCGCAGATCTTCGCCAGCCACGAGGCACTCGTCCTCGACTACGAGCGCGCGATGCTGCGCCTCGACAACGACGACGATCACCCCAAGCTGTACGACCTGTCGGCGCACTTCCTGTGGATCGGCGACCGCACCCGTCAGCTCGACGGCGCGCACATCGCGTTCGCCGAACTCGTGTCGAACCCGATCGGTCTGAAGATCGGACCCAGCACCACGCCGGAGATGGCCGTCGAGTACGTCGAACGTCTCGACCCCACCAACAAGCCGGGCCGACTCACCCTGATCTCGCGGATGGGCAACAACAAGGTGCGCGACATGCTGCCGCCCATCATCGAGAAGGTCCAGGCCACCGGACACCAGGTCATCTGGCAGTGCGACCCGATGCACGGCAACACGCACGAGGCGTCCACCGGCTACAAGACCCGCCACTTCGACCGCATCGTCGACGAGGTCCAGGGATTCTTCGAGGTCCACAACGGTCTGGGCACCTACCCGGGCGGCATCCACGTCGAACTCACCGGTGAGAACGTCACCGAATGCCTCGGCGGCGCACAGGACATCTCCGACCTCGACCTGTCCGGCCGGTACGAGACCGCCTGCGACCCGCGTCTGAACACCCAGCAGTCGCTGGAACTGGCGTTCCTCGTCGCGGAGATGCTGCGCGGCTGATCGGGCGTACATTCAGGGGAAGGCTCACTGCCCTGCACCTGCGGGGTCAGGGCAGTGAGACCAGGGTGACTGTGCTCCCGGGCTTCACGAGGTCGCCGCTCCCCGGATTCTGACCGATCACGAACGAGCGGTCCGTGTCGGTGACCTGACGCACCTTCACGTCGAGCCCGAGTCGGCTCAATTCGTCTCGCGCCGATCCGACCGTCCGGCCCAGCATGGACGGCAACCGCACCGCATTCGACACACTCAGCGTCACGCTGGTGCCGGCGTTGACCCGGGTGCCCGACTTCGGGTCGGTGGCGATCGCGTCACCGGCCACCACGGTGCGGTCGAAATCGGTGGTGATGTCCTGCACCACGATGCCCACCGCCTCGAGGGACGCGCGCGCCTCGGCCTCCGACATCCCCTTCACGTCGGGAACGTCCACCGGCGGTGCACCTTTGCTGACGATCAACTTGACCGCGGATCCCGTCGCGAGCTCCGTGCCCGGGGCCGGGTCGAGCGCAGCCACCGCACCGATCGGGACCTTCGCGCTGAACGCCTGACCGCCGTCGACCGGTGTGAACGTGCGGTTCCGCAGCTCCTGCTCGATCCCTGCGCGCTCGCCGCCCGCGGGCAGGGGCGGGACGGTCGGTCGGCCCAGGGAGACGAGAAGAGCCACCGTGCCGTCACGGGCAATCCGGGAACCGCCGGTGGGATCGGTGCCCAGCACCGTGTCGAGCGCCGCGGTGTCGGAGTACTGCCCGCGGATCTCCGTCGACAGTCCGGCGGCTTCGAGAGCCGTCACCGCGGCACCGCGATCGAGGCCGTCGGTGGTCGGGACGGCGGTGTACCGGCCCGAACCCATCCACCAGCCGCCGACCCCCACCGCCACGGCGAGCATCAGGATCACGAGCAGCCACACGATGGTGGTCCGGCGCGACCGCTGCCGTTCGGCGGCGAAATCGGGGTAGCGGTAGCCGTCGTCGGGCCCGTCCTCCACGGCGAAGGGCGGTTCGTTCATCGGCGGGCGCGGCGTCTGGGTGGTGACGACCCGGGTGTGCTGGACACCGGGCTGTGCGGGCAGCGGGCTGGGAGGCGACAGCGGCGCGGCCGGGTGCAGGTGCACCGTGGGCGGTGCGACCGGGCTCGCCGGCGCGCCCAGGGGAGGTGCGCTCGCGGCGGCCGCGGCACTCAGATGCTGCGCCGAGCGCCTCGGGGCAGGCACCCGGTAGGTAGGTAGGTCGAGCGCCGCCGCGATGCCACGCAACGCCGAGCCCATCTGCTCGGCGTTGGCGAAGCGGTGCGACGGTTCCCGGTGGGTGGCCTCGGCGACGAGTTCGTCGAACTCGGGCGGGACGCCGGCAATGAACGAACCCGGCCTCGGAACGTCCTGGTTGATCCGCTGATACGCGACGGACAGCGAGGTGTCACCGGTGAACGGGGTCCGCCCGGTGAGGAGCTCGAACAGCAGGACACCGGTGGAGTAGACGTCGCTGCGGGTGTCCGCGACCCCGGACGTCACCTGCTCCGGTGACAGGTACGCCGCCGTGCCCAGAATCACACTGTTCGAGGTGGTGGTCGACGCCGCAGCGGCCCGCACCAGACCGAAGTCGGCGATCTTCACCTCGCCGCCATCGGAGATCAGAATGTTCTCGGGTTTGACGTCGCGGTGCACGAGACCCGCCCGGTGGGCGACGGCGAGAGCGTCGAGAACCGGGCCCGCGACCGCGGCCACCGCATGCGGGGGCATCGGCCCGCGCTCCCGCAGGAGTTCGCGAAGCGTTCCACCGTCGACGAGTTCCATGACCAGGAACGCATGGTCGCCGTCGTGCCCCTGGTCGTAGACGGCGACGAGCGAGGGATGCTTGAGTCGCGCCACCGAGCGGGCCTCGAACTCGAACCGCGAGACGAACGCGGGATCGGCCGCGAACTGCGGATCCATCACCTTGATGGCCACCGGACGGTCGAGACGCGTGTCGAGCCCCCGGTAGACGGTGGACATGCCGCCACGCGCGATCGTGGCATCCACCCGATAGCGCCGGTCGAGCAGCTCGCCGATCAAACGTTGACCTCCATCGTGCACAGTGTCCGTTCCCCCGTCAGTGCGCGCAGCCCGGCCACGCGCCCCCTCAATCGTAGCCAGCGACACCGACCGGTAGCGCCACGCCGGAGGCGACCAGATAACGTTAGGGGAGTGAGTGCCATCCCTTACTGTGACGATGTCCTGGACCCTTCCGTCTCCCTCCTCCAGCTGGTGGACGTCGCGAAGAACCTCGGTATGGCCGTCACCCGTGTGCAGCAGCTTCTGCGTGATCAGCAGTTGATCGCCGTGCGACGCGACGGCGTCCTCGGTGTCCCCGAACTCTTCTTCGGCGAGACCGGTGAGACGGTCAAATGGCTGCCCGGCCTCATCGCCGTGCTGCACGACGGCGGGTTCGACGACGAGGAAATCCTGCTGTGGCTGTTCCGTGAGGACGACAGCCTGCCCGGCACCCCCGTGCAGGCCCTGCACGGCGACCTCGCCCGCGAGGTGATCCGCCGGGCTCAGGCGATGGGATTCTGACCACCCTCACCGTGAGCGGCCACCGGCCGGCACCGCGAGCCGGGCGAACTGGGGTAGCGCCGTCGCCCACCGGTTCCTCCGGGGAACGGTGGCGCGGCGGTCGAGGACCCGGTAACCCCCGCGCTCGATCTCGTCGAGAATGCGCGAGTACAGCACGAACGCGGTCCGGATACCGGGTTGCACCCGCCGGTCCAGCATCGCGATGCCCGGTTCCGCGTCCCGGTACACCGACCGCGTGACCGAGATCAGGTGGGCGAGAGCCCGCACGATCCGCTGGTCCGTCGCCCCGCTGCGACGGCTGTGCACGAGGAGTTCGCTGTCGACCCCGAACGCCGCCAGTTCGTCGGCCGGGAGATAGACGCGACCCCGATCCAGATCCTCGCCGACGTCACGGAGGAAATTGGTCAGCTGGAACGCCTCACCGAGCGCCGCGGCGTGCGGTGCGGCGTCCTCGACGTGCCCGGTGGTTCCGAGGACGGGCAGCATCTGCAACCCGATCACACCGGCCGACCCGTACATGTACGTCCGGAGTTCGGTCATGCTGCGGTATTCGGCACGATGCGCCGGCGTCCCGGGAACGTCCATCCGCATCGAATCGAGGAACGCGAAGAAGTAGTCGCGGGAGATGTCGAAATCCGCCACGGTGTCGAGAAACGCGGGGAGAACCTGCAGCATCTCGGGTGTGCAGGACTTCGGCCCGACCGCAGTCCGATCGCGGAAACCGAGCCGCAGCACGGCCTCGATCCGATCGAGTTCGACGGCGCAGTTCTCGGCCGTCCGGTCCGGATCGACGTCCACGATGTCGTCGACCGTGCGGGCGAAGCCGTACAGCGCGTGCACCGCGCCCCGGCGGCGTTCGGGAAGCAGTCGCGTCGCGAGGTGGTAGGTGCGTCCGTGCTTCGCCGTCACCGCGCCGCAATACCGATAACTGGCCGCCAGCTCGGTCATCGACAGGTCACTCGACGCCGGGCGACGACGCAGCACCTGCCAGGTCGGAGGTGCGCACGTCCTCGGGAGGCCGGGGTGTGCGCAGACGCAGCGGGTCGACCGTGCGCAGCGACACCGCCGCGACGACCGCGGCGAACGTCGCGAGCGCCACGTGCGCCACCGTGTAGAGACCGATCGACCCGTCGGGCTGGAAGACCAGCATCAACCAGGTCGACAACCCGACGAGGACCATCAGAGTCCGCGTCGACAGTGCGAAGCCGGCGGCAATGGCGATGGGCCAGGAGTAGTACCAGGGCAGCGCCGCGGGCGAGAGGATCACGATCGCGACCAGGACGATGAGGATCCCGAGGATCGCGTCACGCTCGGTCTTCCGGTACCGCCACCAGACCGTTAGCACGATCGCGACCAGGGCCACCGCACAGATCGGGCGGGTGACCGCCAGCACTTCACCCAGCCGCAGGTCCGCGAACCACGACGTTCCGACCGTCACGATGTGGGCAAGGATCGTGGGCAGCGACAACCAGTTGATGATCTTGTTCGAACCGGACAGCGCGGTCATCCAGCCCAGCCCGACACCGGCGACGGCGGACGCGGCCGCGAAGACGGCCACGAACACAGCGAAGCCCGCGCCGGCGGTCTTCGCGAACGACGCCGGCGGTGACGCGGGGGTGCGCCCTTCCGCCTCGGCCTTCTCCTTCTCGTGGAGCATCCAGATCCACACCATGAAGGGGAGGGCGGCGCCGGCCGTCGCCTTGATCGCGACCGCCACCGCGACGAGGGCGATGCCGGCGAGATGGCGACGCTCGAGGACGAGCGCGATGCCGGCGATCATCAGGCCGACCATCAGCAGCTCGTTGTGGACACCGCCGATGAGGTGGACGAGAACCAAAGGATTGAGCACCGCGAGCCACAGGGCGATGGCGGGGTTCCCGCCGAGGTGGCGTGCGAGGTGGGGGACGCCCCAGACCATCAGCGCGAGTCCCGGCAGCATCGTCAGGCGCAGCAGCATCGTCCCGGCGATCACGTTGTCGCCGGTCAGCGCCGTGATTCCCTGGCTGAGGAGCAGGAACAGCGGGCCATAGGGCGCCGTCGTGGTGGTCCACACGTTGCTGACGTTGTCGAGGAGGACTCCAGGGTTGACCACCGGTCCCACGGCGTACGGGTCGAACCCGTCCCGCAGAAGCGCGCCCTGCGCCAGGTAGGAGTAGGCGTCCCGGCTGAACATCGGCACGGCGAGCAGCAGCGGCGCCGTCCACACCGGGACGATCATCCGCAACTGCCGCAGGCTCACGTTGCCGCCGAGGGTGGCGCGGCCCAACCGCACCCACGCCGCGATCATCGCGACGACACCCACCCAGACGATGACGGTCGACAGGATCTGGCCGTGACCGAACCGCAGCCACGACAGGTGCATCGCCTCGAGGAGCGGGTCCTCGCGGCGAACGCTGCCCGCACCGAAACCACCGAACGTGATCATCACGGCGCCCGCGAAACCGAGGATCGCAGCGTGCCCCTCCGGGTTGCGGAGGAAGTCCGCCGTGGTCTGTGGCCACGATCGCTGCGGCGTGGTCGTCGCAGGGGCGACGGTCGCCTGCCGGGCAGAGGACGTCATGAGTGCAGATTCCTCCCCCGAGGTGAGTTCGGTTGCGGTCGGTGCGCTCGTCGTCGCGCGCATCGCATGGTCGAGGAACCAGTTTAATTGCTGCCGGCACCAGTTCTCGCCACGCCTCGCCCTATCCTCTCGCACTTCGTGCTTTCGGGAGCATTTCCGCACTTCGTGCTGTGGGGAGCCCCGTGATGCGTGCTGCCGCGAGTTTCCCCGACAGCAGGACGGTCGGAACTCCGACGCCCGGAACGGTGCCGGAACCGGCGAGAACCACGTTGTCCAGACCCTTGACCAGATTCGGACGCCGGAACGGTCCGGTCTGCCGGAACACGTGCGCCGCCGCGAAGGGACTGCCCGCGGCCATGCCCTTGCCGAGCCAGGTGAGGGGCGTGTCGACGTGGTCGATCGTGAAATGCTCCGCGATTCCGCCGTAGCCGCGGGCCTCGAGTTCGCGCAGCAATTCGTTCACGTACGGGCCGGTCAGCGAGGACCAGTCGAGCGGCGCGCTGTGCAGGTTCGGGCAGGGCGCCAGAACCGACACCGGCTCCGAGGCGGTGCCCGCGCGGTCGATGACGAGGCCCGGATCGGAGACGGCGGGCCGGGTGATCAGCAGGGACGGGTCCGTCATCAGGCGTCCGCGCCCCGCGCGCGCCGTGATCTCCGCGAACGTGCGGGTCCACGCGTGACCGAAGTCGATGGTGTGGTGCCGCCGGGCAGCCCATCGGTTCGTCACCGCCGTGGGGACGGTCCCGTGCAGGACGACGGCGGACGGCGACACCCGCACCCGGCGGGGGGTGCGGCGGGTCACCGGGCGGAGGAGTTCGTCGACGACGGCGGTGTCCGGGGTGAGGACCACGGCGTCGCAGTCGACCCGGTCACCCGCCGCGGTGACGACGGCGGTGACGCGATCACCGGTCGTCTCGACGGCCGCGACCTCGGTGCCGAGTCGGATCTCGCCGCCCGCGGTGGTGAGGGCGTCGGCGAGGGCGAGCGCGATCGAGCGCATCCCGCCCCTGGGGAAGTAGACGCCGAGCGAGGTGTCCATGTGGGCGATCGCGCCGTACACGGCGAGGGCGTCGGCGGGCGCGACCCCGGCGTACAGGGCCTGGAACGTGAAGATCCGGCGGAGCCGCGGATCGGTGATCGTGCGGTCGACCCGGGCGCCGAGCCGGCCGAACCCACCCAGCACGGTCAGCTTCAGCAGATCCTTCGCGGCCGCGCGGGACGCGACGAGATCCAGCGGTGAATCGAAATTCGCGTCCATGAAGCGGTGGTACTCGGCGTCGAAGATCCGGCCCAGCCAGCGCCGCAGCGTCAGGTACCGGGCCGCTTCGGCGGGTCCGCACACCCGGCTGATCTCGTCGACCATCCGGTCCGGGTCGGAGTGGACGTCGAGTGAGGAGCCGTCCGCGAACCGCGCGTGATACGCCGGGGCCAGTCGCTCGAGGACCAGGGCGGGGCGGGTGGAGTCGAAGTCCGCGCCCACGGCGGCGAGCGCCTCGCGGACCAGTTCGGGCATCGTCAGCACGGTGGCGCCGTTGTCGATGTCGTAGCCGGGGCCCCGGTACGTTCCCACCCGGCCGCCCGGTGAGGATTCCCGCTCGAGGACGGTGACGCGCCGGCCCGACCCGGTGAGGTGCAGCGCGGCCGACAGTCCGGCGAGACCGGCACCGACGACCACGACGTGATCGGTGCGGCCGGGAACCGTCCGTAGCGCGCGCGCCATCGGGGACCTCAGTAGTCGCGGCGCGTCGCAGCGACGGCCATCTCGGTGAGCTGCTGCTTCGCGTCGGTGGTGGCGGTACTCGCCGTCAGCGTCGACAGCGCGTTTCCGACGAGTTCCTCGATCTGCTTCTCCACGTCCGCCACCGCTCCGAGCGAGGTGATCGTGTTCCGGAGAGTGTCCACTTCCGCGTCGGACAGGTCGGTGCCGACACCCTTGCGGAGGAGTTCGGCGGCCGCGGGGTCTTCGGCGTCGGCGCGTTGCAGCGACATCGCGAACAGGACGGTGCGCTTACCGGCCCGCAGGTCGTCGCCCGAGGGCTTGCCCGTCACGGCCGGATCGCCGAACACGCCGAGCAGGTCGTCGCGGAGTTGGAAGGCGATACCGATGTCGGTGCCGAATCGGCGGTAGGCCGAGACGAGTGCGTCGTCGGCGCCTGCGAGTGCGGCACCGAGGTGCAGGGGCCGTTCGATGGTGTACGCCGCGGTCTTGTACCGATTCACCTTCATGGCCGCCTCGATCGACTCGTCCGCCCGGGCCTCGTTGCTGATGTCGAGGAACTGACCGCCGAGTACCTCGGTGCGCATCGCGGACCAGACGGGGGAGATCCGGGCCGACGCCTCCGGGGTGATGCCCGATTCGCGGATCATGTCGTCGGCCCAGGCCAAGGCGAGATCGCCGAGGAGAATCGCGACGCCCTCGCCGAAGTGAGCGGAATCACCGCTCCACGACCCGGCGCGGTGCCGGTCCTCGAACTCGACGTGGACGGTGGGGAACCCCCGGCGCGTGGTGGAGGCGTCGATGATGTCGTCGTGGACCAGCGCGCAGGCCTGAACCAGCTCGAGCGCCGAGCAGGCCCGGAGCACGGGTGCGGCCTCCGGGCCCCGGGCGTCGCCGCCCGCCCCGAGCCAGCCGGTCCACGCGAAGGCCGGGCGCACCCGCTTGCCGCCGCGCAGGACGAAGTCTTCGAGGGTGGTCACGGCGTCGCGGTAGCCGCCGCCCACGGAGTCGACCAGGTCCTGCCGGCTGGTGAAGAAGTCGCGAAGCGCATTTTCGACGTCGGCCGCGAGGGCGGCCGGGCGCGTTCCAACGGACAGTGTGGCCTCCAGGATCGAGTTCTCGCGTGCGCGCCGAGAGCGGCGACAGGCGTCGACACCACCATAGTGGGCGTCCTCCGGGGAGGGCGGATTCCGGGATCCCGGCCGCTCGCGGAGACGCAGTGGGTGCATTGCCCCGGGCAATACCTATGCTGGACGGGTGACATTCGATTCCGTCAGGGGGCGGGCCAGCGAAGGCTGGGTAACCCGCACCCCGTCCATCGTCGACCGGATCCGGTCGTCCGGCGACGGTCGGGTGCCCTTTTCCGTCGAGTTCTCGCCGCCTCGTGACGAGGCCGCCGAGGCCCGCCTGTGGCGTGCCGTCCGCGAGTTCGAGCGCATGGGTCCGGCCTTCGTGTCCATGACCTACGGCGCGGGCGGGTCGACGCGCGACCGCACGGTCCGCGTCACCGGTCAGCTCGCGGAGGAGACCACGCTGCTGCCGGTCGCGCACCTCACCGCCGTGTCGCACAGCGTCGACGAACTGCGTTCCATGGTCGGCGCGTACGCCGACCGCGGAATCAGCAACATCCTGGTCCTGCGCGGCGACCCGCCCGGCGACCCGCTCGGCGAATGGCAGAAGCATCCGGAGGGTGTCGAGTACGCGGAGGATCTCGTCCGGCTCGTCCGCGATCTGGGCGACTTCCACGTGGGTGTGGCGTCGTTCCCGGAAGGCCACTACCGCGCTCCCGACCTCGCACACGACACCCGGTACCTGGTGTCGAAGCTGCGGGCCGGCGCCGAATACTCCATCACGCAGATGTTCTTCGACGTCGACGACTACCTGCGCTTGCGCGACCGGGTGTCGGCGTACGACCCCGAGCAGGGCGCCAAGCCGATCATTCCCGAGATCATGCCGATCACGTCGCTGCGGTCGGTCCGCCGGATGCTCGAACTGTCGGGATCGAGTCTCCCCGCGCAACTCGAGAAGCGGCTCGCCGCGGCCGCCGGGGACGGTCCCGAGGAGAACCGCGCCGCCGTGCGCGAGATCGGCATCGACCTCGCCACCGAGATGAGTGAACGGCTCATCGCGGAGGGCGCCCCGGGTCTGCACTTCATCACCCTGAACTTCGCCCGCGCCACCAGCGAGGTGCTGGCCCGGCTCGGCGACAAGGTCGGTTCGGGTGTGGCGGATCCGGCTCCGGTCACCCCGACCCCGGTCAGCTGAGACTCCGGCCCTTCCACCGAGTACGCCCGCGACGGTGATTGCGGTGCGACGAGACCGTCAGCGCCGCCGCCGCGGCAACGGACAGCGGGTGCGCGCACGCGCCGGCCACGTCGGCGACGGTGAGGCGGTCACCGCGTTCGAGGGCACGTGCACAGAGCCGGGACGCCGTCGCCGCCAGATACCCCACCGCGCCCCACCGGCGCACGCGTCCCCGCCCCGCCACGAGCGCGACCGGGGGCGCAACGAACGCCAAAACCGCCAGGCCGAGCACCGCGGCGGCGCCGATGCGGGAGCCGAACGCCGTCCACAGCCAGCGGTCGTATCCGCTGCGTAGTGCGCGCCCGTCCTCGTACATGCGGCACGATGCGGACGGGCCTGCCAGGAACAGTTCCGTCGGCAGGCCCCGCCGGCGGATCAGGCGCGCGAGGTCCAGATCCTCGGTCAGGCTGTCCGCGACCGCCCGATGGCCCCCGACCTTCCGGTACGCGGCGGTGTCGAAGACCATGAACTGCCCGCAGGCCACGGCCGTCGACGGTCGTCCCGACCGGTTGGCCACGCCGACGGGCAGCGTCGCCGCCCACGACCACGCGAGCAGCGGCTGCACCAGCGTCTCGGTGACCGACCCGGCCTGCTGGAACGGCCAGGGACAGACCAGCGCGGCACCCGACGTGCGCAGCGCGGCGCACGCGACGGCCAGGGCGTCCGGGCGCAACCGCACGTCGGCGTCGAGGAAGACGAGGATTCCGGGTCCACCCCGGCCCTGCGCAGCGGCCTGCTCGCTCACCCGATGACAGGCCGCCGGTTTGCCCACCCAGCCGGGCGGCGGGACCAGGGTGCCCCGCACGACGGAGAACCGGGGATCTGCCCCGCACGCGGCCTCCGCGACCGCGGCCGTCCCGTCCGTGGAGGCGTCGTCGTAGACGAACACCCGGAGGTCCGGTACGCCGTTCTGATGCCGCAGGTCGCCGATCAGGTCCGGCAATCGGTCACGTTCGTCACGGGCCGGAATGCAGACGGTGACGGGTTCGGCGATCGGGCGGTCCGCGGAGGGGAGACGCGGGGCGCAACGCAGGTTTGCCACCGCCGTGGCGAGCCCGAGAACCGAGATCAGGGAACAGGTCCGGACGAGGCGCTCGATCGACGGGGAGGTCACACCTCCGAATGATCCTTCTTGCGACCGCTGCCGATCACCGGTTCCCTGTTGCGGGCCAGCCAGGCCAGCGCCCCGACGATCACGGCGACACCCAGCGTCACACCGGCCATGATGCCCGCCCAGCCCGCGAAACTCCGGGTGCTGGGATCGGAGTAGCGCACCTCGGCCCGGATCGTCGAGGTGTCGCCGGCGGGAAGCTTCCACGACACGATGGAATCGCCTTCGCGGGTGCCGTTCGTGGTGGCGATGCGGGCCGGGAAGGCGATGGTGAATTGCACGTCGGTGCCCGTCGCGGGCACCGAACTGAGATCGGCCTTCCCGTCGAGGGTCACGAGGTCGCCGGTGCGCTGGAGCGAGATCTGGAAGCTTCCGGTGGCCTGCTCCGACATGGTGCCGAGCTGTTGCACGTCGCCGAAGGTGAGGTCGCTGAAGAACGCCTGACTGCCGACGTAGCCGTCCTTCTTGTACTCCTGGATGCGCACTTTGTCCGACAGTGAGTCGGGGGGAGTGAGCTGGGGGCCCTTGTCCTGGTCGTTCGCCGGTACGGCGGCGGCCACGATCTGGCCGGAGACCCGGTCGTCGGCGGACACACCCATCGACACCTGAACCCGCAGGCATCCCGCGAGGAACGGTACGAGGAGGAGACCGAGGACGGCGAGGAACACGGCCCTCCGCGAGCGGGTCGAGGTCGGAACCGAAGGCAGCTGCACAGTCGTATCGTGCCAGGGGAGTGGTTCGGTGTCAGGCGTGAGGGTGCGTGTCGTGGGCACCGGGTCGCCGGGCGAGCGGCCGCAGCAGCGACACGAGCAGGGGAATTCCCAGGATTCCCATCGCGAACCACCCGTAGACCGCGGAGTACCGCAACTCGGGGGCGTCCAGGAAGACCGAATGGGCCAGCGCCGAACCCAGCCACGTCCACAGGAACAACGCGATCGGGACGCCGTCACGGTGCCGGGTGCCGCTGTCGAAGCGCCGGTCGATCCGGTCGACGGCGACCGCCATCACCGCCGCGACGAAGAACCACCCCGCGTAGTTCGTCAGCGGAATGTGCTCGATACCGGGCAGGCCGGCGTCGGTGACGCACCAGCGCCACTGGCCGTCCGCGACCATCTGCGGGTCCAGATACAGATCCCAGCCGACCACACCGACGGTCGTCAGTGCGACGCGGACCGCCCGCCGGTGCGGGCCGCGAGCGAGCACGGACGCCGCACACCACACCGGGTAGAAGCCGGCCGTCCAGGCGAACGGCACGACCAGGGGTACCCCGGCGAGCGCGGGCCCGAGCCGGTCGACGCTGTAGTCGTAGCAGCCGTACGGGAAGCCGGTGGCCGTTCCGAGGACCTCGGAGGCCAGGCCCAGCCCCGCCGTCACGGCCACCAGCCCGAGCGCCCAGCGTCCGCTCCGGGTCGCGGCGGCATGGGTGACGGACGCCGCGGCGAGCAGTGCGACGACGAACACGGTGACGGCGTCGCGGATCCCGCCGTGCACCAGCGGGTAGAGGATCTGCGCCGCGATCGCCGCCCCCGCGAGGACGGCGGGAACGCGGGTAGTCATCGCCGGCGCCACACGCGTGCCAGGCCCCGCCGGTCGTCGTGGAGTGCGATGCGTGCGGCGCTGCGACCGCTCGCGCCGGACACCCCGCCGCCCGGGTGCGTCGACGCCCCCGTGAGGTACAGGCGTTCGGCGCCGGGAACCCGGTGCCCCGACAGCTCGGGGAGGGGACGCCACATCATCATCTGGTCCAGCGACATCTCGACGTGCATGACGTTGCCGCCGAGCAGCCCCATCTCGTCTTCGAGGTCCTGCGGTGACTGCACGTGCCGGTCGAGGACGGACTCGCCGAAACCGGGTGCGAGCGCGTCGATCTCCGCGATGATCCGGTCGGCCTCCGGCCGGGCGACGTCGCTCCACCGCCGCCCGCCACTCAGGCGGTACGGCTGCCACTGCGACCACAGCGTCACCTGGTGCCTGCCCTCGGGTGCGATGGTGGGGTCGAGTCCGCTGAAGCTCATTCCCAGGACCGCGGGACGCGGCGGAAGCTCCCCGGCGAGGGCGGCGCCGTGCGCGAGCCGCAGGTGTGCGCGATCCGACACCAGGAGCTGGAGCCCGTGGGTGACCGAGTCGTCGGGTGCACTCGGATAGGCGGGGAGGGCGTCGGTGGCCAGCCGCACCACCATCCCGATACCCGGGCCGACGCGGATCCGGCGACGCCACCGGCCGAGGGTCTGCGGGTCGTACCCGCCGCGTTCGAGAAGTTCGAGGGTGGTCAGCACGTGGCAGCCCGCCACCACCGCGCGGGAGCGGATCTCGCGGCCCGACGACGTCCGCGTCGTCCAGGTGTCGCCGTCGCGGCTCAGCGACGTGACCGGGTCGCCGAGCGTGACCGTCCCGGCGTCCGACCGCAGTCGGGACGCGAGAGCCGCGGTCAGGGCTCCGCTGCCGCCGACGGCGCGGCCGGGCGGAATGGTGTGCATCAGGGCGGCGAACCCGACCATCGGCGCCGTCCCCGGCTCCGACATCGGGGGACCGGACTGGGCGCCGAACCAGGCGAGGGCGGCCTTGAGTCGTTCGTCGTCGAAGTACTCGTCGAGCAACGCGTCGCCGGAGCCGAGGAACTGGCGGGAGAGGTCGCTGCCGCCGTTCCCGGTGTCGAGCCCCCAGAACGACGAGAGCAGCGCGGGCGCGGTCGGCGGTTTCGAGAACGCACGCATGACGCGCGCACTGCGCGGACCCCACACCTCCACGAACCGGCGGTACGCGTCGGCGTCGGCCGCTCCGCAGGACACCTCGATCGACCGGCACGTCTGTTCGAGGCTGCGGCGGAAGACGATCCCGGGCCGATCCGTACCGGCGGGCGCCGGGGCGAACGCCCACGGATCGCAGTCGAGGTACCGCAGGCCGTGCGCGCCGAGGTCGAGTTCCTCGACGATCCCGGTGTGGCGGACCATGATGTGCGCGGACGACCCGCGGTCGACGCGGTACCCGGGAAAGCGTTCCACCGTCGACACCGCGCCGCCGAGGACGGTGTCGCGTTCGATCACCTCGACCGACCACCCGGACCGCGCGAGATAACACGCCGACACCAGCGCGTTGTGTCCCGAACCCACCACCACCGCGTCGATCACAGGGGAAGCCCGCGTCCCAGCACGGCGAAGGGCCGGTTGTCGCCCGCGAACCGGAAGTGGCGCAGGACATCTCTGAAGCCGAGACGCCGGTAGAGCCGCCAGGCGCGGTTGTCCTCGTCCGCCACTTCCGGGGTGGAGAGCAGCACCCCCCGTTCCGGTCTGCGGTCGAGGAGGCGGACGAGGAGGGTCTCGCCGAGCCGATGTCCCTGGGCGTCGGGGTGGACGTGCAGTTCGGTGAGTTCGAAGTAGTTGCCGAGGATCACGTCGATCTGGTCCCGGGACCACCCCGTGTGGCGCAGCCCGGAGCGGACCTGCTGGTGCCACCACTGTTCGGGCGCCCCGCGGTAGCCGTAGGCGACGGCCACGAGGCGGGCGGCCGCGCCGTCGGCGGAACCGTCTCCGGCCGGGACGAGCGCGCCGACGCCACGCCACCCCGATCGCTGCACGTGCTCGTTCCACATCGGCGCCCGGTGGTATTCGGTGCCGTGGGGATAGCCCATGGCGGCGACGTAGATCGACA
The DNA here is from genome assembly GCF_001894825.1 of Rhodococcus jostii NBRC 16295. Taxonomy (GTDB): domain Bacteria; phylum Actinomycetota; class Actinomycetes; order Mycobacteriales; family Mycobacteriaceae; genus Rhodococcus_F; species Rhodococcus_F jostii. Next base: position 54,268 of record NZ_BCWY01000054.1, read on the forward strand.
GCGCCTCGTGCAGGCGTTCGCGGAACTCGGCGGCCGTGAGTTCGACCACGAGCGGAGTCTGGTCAGCGTTCGTGTCGACCGGTCTCACCTTTCTCTTGACGACGTGTCGGTGGGTCCAGCTATATTGAATAGGTCGAACGGATGTTCGATAGCGGGGATCCGGCGATGCTCGAGGGAAGCGAGCATCGCCGGCCCCCGAACTCACGACCTGACTACGCCCGGCGGGGTGGTTGCACCGGGGTTTTGGAGGTGTTCGAAGTGATGACGAACCCGGTCACGGGACCGACCTCTGGGAACTCGCGCAGGCCGGGCGATGTGCGCCACCCGGCCTCCAGGCGCGGTTCGGTGCTGCTCGATCGCGCCGACGCCCTCCTGGCGCAGTCGGTGGGAGCCGGCGCGGCGGCGGACCGATTCCACAGTGCGTATCTGGCCGCGCTCCGGGGTGCGGGCGCAGTGCTGGCCGCCGCGGAGGGCCCGTCGGCGGGCGGCAGGAGGACACGAACGCGTAACGCCTGGGTTCTCATGGCCGACGCAGCGCCGGAGTTCGTGAACTGGGCCGACTACTTCGCGGGTCATTCGGCCACCCGGGCCGCGATCGAGGCGGGTATGTCGCGAACCCTCACCGATCTCGAGGCCGACGAGTTCTTCGTCGAGGTCGGACGTTTTCTGCAGGCAGTCGAAGATCACATCGGACGTGGCGCAGGTCTCGATCTGCGGGCGTCGTAGCCGGGTCGGCGACCGGAATCGGCCGGAAAACGGTGAGGCGTGCACGACATTGCGGTGCCCCGAACGGGGTTCGGTGCGCGAGTCCGTAAGGTTGGTGGCGAACTCGTACGCGGAGTAGGTGGTACGGGGGTCGAACTGCTCGTATTATTAAATCTAGGTAGCCGCCAAAGTCGGTTACCCACCGTCTCGCACCGCGAGGCGGTGGCCAACACTCCAGTGCCGGGGGAGGTACCGTGCCACTCTCCGAGCACGAGCAGCGCATGCTCGATCAGATCGAGAGCGCTCTCTACGCCGAGGATCCCAAATTCGCCTCCACTGTGCGAGGCGGTCGCATGCGTGCGGCATCGAGTCGTCGTCGATTGCAGGCGGTGGCCCTGTTCGTTCTGGGGCTGGTTCTGCTCATCGCCGGCGTCGCCCTTCCGATCAAGCCGGGCGGGTTTCCCGTCATCAGCCTGATCGGCTTCATCGTCATGTTCGGTGCCGGAGTCCTCCTCCTGTGGGGTGGGGGAAAGAGCAAGTCCGGACAGTCCTCGCGTGGTGGCTCGACCGCGCAAGGCGAGACCGGTCGTGCCGATCGCGGTAAGCCCCGAAGCGGGCGCAAGAGTGGCGGATTCTCGTCGCGAATGGAAGACCGCTTCAAGAAGAGATTCGAGCAGGAGTAGTAATAACCCGCTCGGCACTTCGGCGGCGTGGCATGTAAATGCCACGCCGCCGAAGCCATTCTTGGAGAGCGCCTGGCCCGAATGCTCGCGGGGCCATCGCCGGAAGTTATTCGGTGGGGCCAGTGAACGCTCCCGGCCACGAATCCCCACCGCCACCCACCTCGTTTCCCCACTTTCCCCCATCGGCTCCGCCACGGGCCGTAGCGCCGGGGCGTCGTAGCCCCCCTTCGCGCCCTCACCTGGGCTTTTGCCGTGTTCGACTCCGTTGTGGGGTGAAATCGGATTGACCCCGCGCGTGTCGGTGATCACGTCGGGAATTTTCCCCCACCTTCCTCAATCTGCGTTGACCAGCAAGTATTGGGCAAATTGGGTGACAACACGCCGTTATCCACCTTGTGGGTGGGGGAAAGTGGGGTACTGTGGTGCGCAGCGGGGAGCGAAGGTGAACCGCCCGGGCATACGGCGTTCGATATGAACGCGGTGGGAGGTGTCGAGTGTTTCTCGGTACCTACACGCCGAAGCTCGACGACAAGGGGCGGCTCACGTTGCCCGCAAAGTTCCGGGATGCGCTGGCGGGAGGGTTGATGGTCACCAAGGGTCAGGATCACAGCCTCGCGGTGTATCCCCGAGAAGAGTTCACAGCTCTTGCACGCAAGGCCGCGGCCGCGTCGAGAAGCGATCCGGAGGCGCGAGCCTTCGTTCGTGGGCTGGCGGCGGGTACCGACGAGCAGCACGCAGATGCCCAGGGGCGCATCACCCTCTCGGCAGATCACCGTCGTTACGCGGGTCTCTCCAAGGACTGCGTAGTGATCGGTTCGGTCGATTTCCTCGAAATCTGGGATGCGCAAGCATGGCAGACCTACGTCGAGGCGAACGAGGAGAACTACTCGCAGGCAACAGGAGTCGCGCTCGGCGAGATCGTCTGAGCGCGACCGTGCCCCCGGCGAATGCCGCGAGGCCTCTGTCCGACGGAACCCTGACGCACTTCCCCAGCGCCAGGTTTCCATTTCGGGCAGGGACCTCGAAGCATTCGTCACGGCAGCGTGCCGACACGAGAAGTTCCAGAAGTGGACCCCCGGATTCGGGTGCGTCCACCCGCACCGCAGAGCAGGAGCCGGAGGGATCATGGTGGATCACGAGGGGGAAGATTCCTCGCCCGCCGATGGTTTCGGTCACATCCCGGTACTGCTTCACCGCGCAGACGAACTCCTGGGTCCTGCCCTCACCGTGAACGACCCGCAGGGCGGGGGCGCCGTCATGATCGACGCGACCCTCGGCCTCGGCGGGCACTCCGAGCACTTCCTGCGGACCTACCCCCAGCTGAGGCTCATCGCGCTCGACCGTGATCCGCACGCACTCGAGATCGCCGGTGGCCGGCTGGCCCCGTTCGCCGACCGCGTCACCTTCGTGCACACCCGGTACGACGGCATCGAGGATGCGCTCACCCAGACGGGGCTCCCCGCCGAGGAATCGGTGCACGGAATCCTCTTCGACCTCGGCGTCTCCTCGATGCAACTGGACGAATCGGATCGCGGATTCGCGTACTCGATCGACGCGCCCCTCGACATGCGGATGGACCCGACCACCGGCATCACCGCGGCGGAGGTGCTCAACACCTACGGTCACGGAGATCTCGCCCGGATCCTCAGCACCTACGGCGAGGAGCGTTTCGCAGGCAAGATCGCGTCGGAGATCGTCCGGCAGCGCGCGAAGGAGCCGTTCACCACCAGCGCTGCGCTGGTCGAACTGCTGTACCGCACCATTCCTGCGGCGACCCGCCGCACCGGGGGACATCCCGCGAAGCGGACGTTCCAAGCCCTTCGAGTGGAGGTCAACGGCGAGCTCGATTCACTGCGCGCCGCGGTACCGGCTGCACTCGACGCGTTGACCGTCGGGGGACGCGTCGTGTTCATGTCGTACCAATCCCTGGAAGACCGGGTCGTCAAGCAGGAAATCACCCCCAGGTCCAAGTCGAAGAGCCCCGAGGGGCTTCCCGTCGAACTACCCGGGATGGGACCGGAGTTCCGGATCCTCACACGAGGGGCGGAGCGCGCGTCCGAACAGGAAGTCGAAGAGAACCCACGATCAGCCCCGGTGCGTTTGCGCGCTGCAGAAAGAATTGCCAGGAGGTCGGCGGCATGACGGTTCAGGTGAGTTCCACCGAGATGCGGCCCGCGCGGGCGGACAACCGGTCGGGCGCGGCTGAGCGTGCGTACAAGAAGCGCACCCAGCGCGCGGCCGTGCACAGCGGCTCCGCGGTCGCCGTCTCCGGTCGGAATCGCACCGGCACGCTCACCGCCCGCATCCCGTTCGTGGCGACGATCCTGGTTCTGCTCGCGATGGGCCTGGCCGTCACCCTGCTCCTGACGACGCGTTCCGCCGAGGACTCGTACCAGCTGAGCGCCGCGCGCGCCCACAACCAGTCGCTCGCGGAGGAGAAGGCAGCGCTCCAGCGTGACGTCGAGACCGCCAACTCCGCCCCGAAGCTGGCGGAGGAGGCGGCCAAGCTCGGCATGGTGCCCGCCAACGATCCCGCTCGGCTCGTCGTCCACGCCGACGGCAGCGTCGAGGTCGTCGGAAAGCCCGCGCCTGCATCGGGTGCGCCCGTGCCGCCGCTGGACGTCGCCGCGCCGTCCGCCCGAGGCGGAAATTCCGTCGCGACCGCCCCGAACCGGGGGACCACCACGCAGTCGCCGCGCGCCACGCCGCAGCCCGGCAATGGTACGGAGATCCAGGCGCAAGGTGAACAATTGGTTCCCGTGATCCCCTCGACCACCGCACCGACGACTGCTCCACCGTCCGGCGGTCGCCGGTGAGCCGAAACGCACCGAGAAGTCGTCCCCGGCGCCCCACGGGCGCCGGTACCGCGTCCTTTCCGTTCAGGCAACGGTGGGGACGCGGACTGATGTTCTTGGCGCTCGGCCTCGCCGCGCTGCAACTCTTGTGGATTCAGGTCATCGACGCCCCGCAACTGTCGGCGGAGGCGGCGAATCAGCGCACGACCACCGAGGTGGATCCGGCGCTGCGCGGGTCGATCACCGACCGCAACGCCAATCCCATCGCCTTCACGATGGAAGCGAAGGCGCTGACCTTCCAGCCTGCGCGGGTGCGGAAGGAACTCGAGGAGGCGAAGGCGAAGAGCGACACCGCCCCCGACGTCGACTCCCGCCTGGACGCGATCGCGAAGGAGATCCACGACCGGCTCGGTGACGCCGCGCCCGAGAAGGATCTGAAGGCGAAACTGCACGGCGACGACACCTTCGTCTATCTCGCCCGCAGCGTCGACCCCGCGGTCGCGGCGCAGATCAGCGACAAGTTTCCGGAGGTCGGCCTCGAGCGGCAGGACATCCGCGAGTACCCGGGCGGCTCGCTGGCCGCGAACCTCGTCGGTGCCACCGGGTGGGACGGGCACGGACTGCTCGGCCTCGAGGACTCGCTCGACTCCACCCTCGCCGGCACCGACGGTTCCCAGACCTACGACCGGGGGTCCGACGGGGCGGTGATCCCGGGCAGCTGGCGCGACAAGCAGCCGGCGGTGGACGGGGCGAGCGTCGAGCTCACCATCGATTCCGACCTGCAGTACTACGTCCAGCAGCAGGTGCAGATGGCCAAGGACAAGTCCGGCGCGAAGGACGCCTCGGCGGTCGTGCTCGACTCGCGGACCGGTGAGGTACTCGCGATGTCGAACGACAGCACGTTCAATCCGGCGATCGGGGTGGGCAACAATCCCCGGTCGGTGGAGATGGGCAACCTGTCGGTCAGCACGCCGTTCGAACCGGGCTCGGTCAACAAGATCGTCACCGCGGCGGCCGCGATCGAATACGGGCTGACCACACCCGACGAAGTGCTCGAGGTCCCCGGCAACATCCAGATGTCGGGTGTGTCGGTGAAGGACGCCTGGGACCACGGGGTCGCCCCGTATACCGCCACCGGCGTGTTCGGTAAATCCTCGAACGTGGGCACCCTGATGCTCGCCCAGCGGGTGGGTGAGGACCGCTACGCGGACATGCTGTCCCGATTCGGCCTGGGCCAGCGCACCGACGTGGGGCTGCCCGGTGAGAGCGCGGGCAGCGTCCCGAGCCGCGACCAGTGGTCGGGAGGCACGTTCGCGAACCTGCCGATCGGCCAGGGCCTGTCGATGACGTTGCTGCAGATGACCGGCATGTACCAGGCCATCGCCAACGACGGTGTCCGCATCCCGCCGCGCATCGTCAAGGCGACCGTCGACGCGTCGGGGAACCGGACGGAGACCGAGGAGCCCGAGGAGGTGACCGTCGTCAGCCCGCAGACCGCGTCCACCGTTCGGGACATGTTCCGGTCCGTCACCCAGAACGACACCGGCAACCAGCGGGGCACCGGGGTGCAGGCGGCCGTCGACGGGTACCAGATCAGCGGCAAGACGGGCACCGCCCAGCAGGTCGACCCCGCCTGCAAGTGCTACTCGAACTCGAACTACTGGATCACGTTCGCCGGGATCGCCCCGGCCGACAACCCGCGGTACGTCGTCGGAATCATGCTCAACGCACCGACACGCAGCGCCGACGGCTCCGGCGGTCAGTCCGCCGCCCCGCTGTTCCACAACATCGCGTCCTGGATGTTGCAGCGCGACAGCGTGCCGATGTCTCCGGACCCCGGACGCAGGCTGGTGCTGCAGGCCGATTGAGCGAAGGTCGGCCGAATCGGGTTCCGGGAGCGCTCGCGGTAATCTGACACGTCGGCCGTTCAGTGGACACGGACTTTTCCCGTGGACACACCGAACTGCCGAGGTAGCACGCTGTATCGATCCGTGCACTACGCCGTTGTCAGTGAGAAGTCGACATCCGAGAGGAGCCCGGTGCCTGTTCCGTCCCGCCCGCAGTCGGTATCAGCGGAGGTGAAGGTCTCAGACGGTCTTCGCCCCGCCGAGCCGGTCCGTACCACGGTGAGCGCTCTGGCAGCGCTCGCCGGAGCGAGGGTCGAGGCACCCACCGGAACCGCTGAGCACGTGATCGTCACCGGTGTGGATCTCCGCGCCCAGGGGATCATCGAGGGCGATCTGTTCGCGGCCCTTCCCGGGGCCCGCGCGCACGGCGCGGAGTTCGCCGCCGACGCTCTCGCACGCGGCGCGACTGCGATCCTCACCGACGACGCCGGGTTCGCGCTGGTGTCCGCACTGGGCTCCGACATGCCGGTGCTCGTTCACGAAGACCCACGCGGTGTGCTCGGTGAGCTGTCGGCCACCATCTACGGTCGGCCGTCCGAGAAGATGCAGGTCATCGGCATCACCGGCACGTCGGGTAAGACCACGACGTCGTATCTCGTCGAGGCTGCGCTCACCGCCGCGGGCCGGACGACGGGTCTGGTGGGCACCATCGAGACCCGGATGAGTGGCCGCCGAGTACCGAGCGCGCTCACGACCCCCGAGGCCCCGCAGCTCCACGCGCTGTTCGCCGTGATGCTCGAGCAGGGAATCGACACCGTGGTCATGGAGGTGTCCAGTCACGCACTGTCCCTCGGCCGGGTGGACGGAATCCGGTTCGACGTGGGCGCCTTCACGAACCTCTCCCAGGACCACCTGGACTTCCATCGCGACTTCGAGGACTATTTCGCCGCCAAGGCGCGGCTCTTCGCGGCCGACTCGTCCGTGCACGCCCAGCACGCCGTCATTTGTGTCGACGACGTGTGGGGGCAGCGGATGGCCGAGGTCGCACGCGGCGCGCACGCGGTCGTGACGACGGTCGCCACCACACCCGGAGTGGACGCGGTGTGGACGGCAGGCCCGGCGACGGTGTCACCCTCGGGCTCGCAGACGTTCCCGCTCACCACCGCGGAAGGCACGACACTCGACGTGGAACTCCGCCTTCCGGGACAGTACAACGTCGCGAATGCTTCGCTCGCCGTCGCGTTGTGCGCGGCGCTGGGAGTCGACCCACGCGACGCCGTCGAGGGCATCGCCGGGGTCGACGTACCGGGCCGGGTGCAGCGGATCGACCGGGGGCAGGACTTCCTCGCTGTCGTCGACTACGCGCACAAGCCCGCGGCCGTGGAGGCCGTGATCGCGACCTTGCGTGAACAGGTCCGGGGACGCGTCGCCGTCGTCGTCGGCGCCGGCGGTGACCGAGACGCAGGCAAGCGGCCGCTCATGGGTGCCGCGGCGGCGCGCGGTGCGGACCTCCTGATCATCACGGACGACAACCCGCGCACCGAGGATCCGGCGACGATCAGGGCCGCGGTCCGTGAGGGCGCCCTCGCGGTGCCCGAATCCGAGCGGGGACAGGTGTGGGAAGTAGCGGACCGAGCGAAGGCGATTGCCGACGCCGTCGGCTGGGCGCAGGCAGGCGACGTGGTTCTGGTCGCAGGCAAGGGACACGAGATCGGTCAGGAGATACACGGGGTGAAGTACCCATTTGACGACCGCGACGTACTGGGCGACGCGATCGAGCGAAAGGTCGGAGGAGCGCAATGATCCCGATGACACTCGCTCGCATCGCCGAGATCGTGGGCGGCGAGCTGCACGACGTCTCCGACCCGTCGGCGGAGGTGACGGGAACGGTCGAGTTCGACTCGCGCAAGATCACCGCCGGGGGACTGTTCCTCGCGCTGCCCGGCGCCCGCGTGGACGGTCACGATCACGCGGCCGCGGCGGTCGCGGCCGGTGCGGTGGCGGTCCTAGCCGCGCGTCCGGTCGGTGTGCCGGCCGTCGTCGTGTCCCCGACGCCCAGCGACGTCCCGAGCAGGGCGATGGCGCTCGAGCACGACACCGACGGTTCGGGTGCCGCCGTGCTCGCGGCCCTGGCGACGCTGGCACGGGCGTCGGTCGACGACCTCACCGCGAAGGGGCTCACCGTCGTCGGTGTCACCGGATCGGCGGGAAAGACGTCGACCAAGGATCTGCTCGCCGCCGTACTGCGCCCGCTGGGCCCGGTCGTCGCGCCGCCCGGATCGTTCAACAACGAACTCGGGCATCCGTGGACGGCGCTGCGTGCGGACGCCGACACCGGATTCCTGGTCCTGGAGATGTCGGCCCGCGACCGCGGTCACATCGCCTCCCTCGCGGAGATCGCACCCCCGAAGATCGGGGTGATCCTCAACGTCGGAACCGCGCACCTCGGCGAATTCGGTTCGCGTGACGCGATCGCCGCGGCCAAGGGTGAACTCGCGGAGTCGCTGCCGTCGGCGGCGGAGGGCGGTGTCGCGATCCTCAACGCGGACGATCCGCTGGTGACGGCGATGGCGCCGCGCACGTCCGCGCGGGTGGTCTTCGTCGGCCGATCGGAGTCCGCGGACGTGCGTGCCACCGACATCGTCCTCGACGAGAAGGCAAGAGCACGTTTCACTCTCACGACTCCGTCGGGCAGCGTCCCGGTCGAACTCGCCGTGCACGGTGAACACCAGGTCGGCAATGCGCTCGCCGCGGCGGCGGTGGCACTCGAATGCGGGGCGGACCTCGAACAGGTCGCGCAGGCCCTCTCCGGTGCCGCCGCGGTGTCGGCGCGACGGATGGATGTCCGCGACCGGCCGGACGGTGTGACCGTCGTCAACGATTCGTACAACGCGAACCCCGACTCGATGCGCGCGGCCCTGAAGGCGCTGGTGTCGATGGCCCGGACCGGCCGGGGTGCGGCGCGCCGGAGTTGGGCGGTGCTCGGCGAAATGGCCGAGCTGGGTCCAGAATCAGTGGTCGAGCACGACGCCATCGGCAGGTTCGCGGTCCGGTTGGACGTGAGCAGACTGATCGTCGTCGGAACCGGCAGGCCCGCCCGGGCCATGCACCAGGGTGCGGTCATGGAGGGTTCGTGGGGTGAGGAGTCGATCCTCGTTCCCGACATCGCCGGTGCGATCGCAGTACTCGAAGCGGAACTGGCGCCGGGCGATCTGGTGCTGGTCAAGGCGTCGCAGTCCATCGGATTGTGGGAGGTCGCGGACACGGTGTTGACGGGAAGCACGGGACAGAAGGGTTCGGAGGCTACGCGGTGAGACAGATCCTCTTCGCGGCGGGCATCGCGCTCGCCGTCTCGATTCTGCTGACCCCCGTTCTCATCAAGGCCTTCTCCCGTCAGGGGTTCGGCCAGGAGATCCGTGTCGAAGGTCCGGCGAGTCACCAGTCCAAGCGCGGCACGCCGACGATGGGTGGCGTCGCCATCCTCGCCGGACTGTGGGCCGGCTACTGGGGTTCGCACCTGATCGGCATCGGCTACAACGCGGACGGGCCGTCGGCGTCAGGACTCCTGGTTCTCGGTCTCACGACGGCGCTCGGCGGGGTCGGGTTCCTCGACGACTTCATCAAGATCCGCAAGCAGCGCAATCTGGGGCTGAACAAGACGGCGAAGCTCGTCGGACAGCTGATCGCGGCGGTGGCGTTCGGCATCCTCGCGCTGCAGTTCCGGGGCGCGAACGACCTGACCCCCGGCAGTGAGCATCTGTCATACGTGCGGGACATCGCCACGGTCACGATGGGTTCCGTCGTGTTCGTCGCCTTCTGTTATCTGCTGGTGAGCGCCTGGTCGAACGCCGTCAACCTCACCGACGGCCTCGACGGTCTCGCCGCCGGCTCGATGAGCCTGGTGCTCGGCGCGTACGTGATCATCACGTTCTGGCAGTACCGCAACGCGTGCGAGACGAGCCCCGGCAAGGGCTGCTACGACGTCCGCGATCCACTCGACCTCGCCCTGATCTGCGCGGCCGGTGCGGGCGCGTGCATCGGATTCCTGTGGTGGAACGCGGCACCCGCCAAGATCTTCATGGGAGACACCGGTTCGCTGGCGCTCGGCGGCATGCTCGCCGGACTGTCCATCACGACGCGCACCGAACTGCTGATGGTCGTGATCGGCGCACTCTTCGTCGCGGAGGCGGCATCGGTGGTGATCCAGGTCGCGGTCTTCCGGTCGAGCCGAAGACGCGTGTTCCGGATGGCGCCCTTCCATCACCACTTCGAACTCGCCGGGTGGGCGGAAACCACGGTGATCATCCGTTTCTGGTTGCTGGCCGCCATCGCCTCGGCGATCGGGCTCGCGCTGTTCTACAGCGAGTACCTGGCAGCGATCGGGGGCTGACGGCGTGACTGAGGAACACGGCGGGCTCGACTGGTTGCGGGGTCGCGGCGTCCTCGTCGCGGGCGCGGGTGTGTCCGGCCGGGCCACCATCGAACCCCTTCGTGACCTCGGCGCCCTCGTCACCGTCACTGACTCGAACGTCGACGCGCTCGCCGAGTGCGCGCGGCTCGGAGCCGCGACCGTCCCGATCGACGACCTGCTCGCCGCACGCGAGCGTGTCGCCGAGTTCGCGCTGGTCGTGACGAGCCCGGGGTTCCGCCCGGACGCCCCGCTGCTCTCCGTCGCCGCCGGCGACGGCGTGCCCATCTGGGGTGACATCGAGTTCTCCTGGCACGTCGACCGCGCCGGGCTGTACGGCCCGCCGCGACGGTGGCTGGTGGTCACCGGCACGAACGGCAAGACCACGACGACGTCGATGCTGCAGTCCATCCTCGACGCGGCCGAACTGCCGAGCGTCGCCTGCGGCAACATCGGGTTGCCGGTGCTCGACGCCCTGAGGCAGACCACGGCGCGGCCGGAGGTTCTGGCGGTCGAACTGTCTTCGTTCCAGCTGTACTGGGCGCCGTCCGTGCGGCCCACCGCCGGCGCGATCCTCAACATCGCCGAGGACCATCTGGACTGGCACGGCGGCATGCAGCCGTACATCGACGCGAAGGCCCGCGCGTTGACGGGTGAGGTCGCGGTGCTGGGTCTCGACGACGAGGTCGCGTCCTCTCTCTTCTCTACTTCTCTCGCAGTGCGCACCCTGGGTTTCCGGCTGGGTGTGCCGGCGGCGGGCGAACTGGGTGTCGAGAACGGGTTTCTCGTCGACCGCGCGTTCGCGGACGGCGAGCGGCTGGCCCCGGCCGAGGGGATCACCCCGCCCGGACCCGCAGGTCTGATGGACGCCCTGGCCGCGGCCGCTCTGGCCCGGGCGATCGGGGTGACGCCGGACGCCGTCGCCGCAGGTCTGGCCGCCCACGTCGTGGGCCCGCATCGGGCGGCGCACGTCGCCGAGGTCGGGGGAGTGACGTTCGTCGACGACTCCAAGGCCACCAACCCGCACGCCGCGCGACCGTCGATCCTCGCTCACGAGCGGGTGGTGTGGATCGCCGGCGGTCTGCTGAAGGGCGCGCGGGTCGACGACCTCGTCCTGGAGGTCGCCGGCCGCCTTGCCGGAGCCGTCCTGCTGGGACGCGATGCGGCGCAGATCGCAGAGTCCCTTGCGCGACACGCCCCCGAGGTTCCCGTGGTCATCGTCGAAACGGGAGACGATGCAGGAGTGAGTGCAGTCCCGCAGTCCGCGACGCACCGGGTGGTGTTGCCGGCGGACACCGACAGCGACGCCGTGATGGGTGTCGTCGTGCGGGAGGCGGCGGCCCTGGCATCGGCGGGGGACGCTGTTGTGCTGGCACCCGCGGCCGCCTCACTGGACATGTTCGACAGCTACGGCCATCGCGGGCGCAGCTTCGCGGACGCCGTCGGCAGCCTCGACGAATCGGACATCTCCAGGACGCTGCGATGACCTCGGCCGGAGCACGGACCCGCCGCGTCGCCGAGGGACAGCGGTCCCCGGCCCGCAGCGCCGCGCCAGGGGTGGCCACACGGGCACCGTCGAGTCCCCGCACCCGCACGACACCTCCCCGCGGCCCGCGCACCCGGATCGGGGCCTGGCTGTCCCGGCCGCTGGCGTCTTTTCACCTCGTCGTCACCATCGCGTTCCTGCTGACGGTGCTCGGCCTGGTGATGGTGCTGTCGTCGTCGAGCGTCGAGGCCTACGCCTCGGACGGTTCGGCGTACACCCTCTTCACCCGGCAGGCGCTGTTCGCGGCTCTCGGTCTCGTCCTGTTCTACGCGGCGCTGCAGGTCCCGGTGCGGGTGATGCGTGCACTGTCGTTCCCGGCGTTCGCGTTCACGATCGTCCTGCTCGTCCTGGTTCTCATACCCGGCATCGGCACCGTGTCCCAGGGCACCCGGGGTTGGTTCGTGATCGCGGGTTTCTCGTTGCAGCCCGCCGAGCTCACCAAGATCGCACTCGCCGCCTGGGGCGCGCACATTCTGGCGTCGCGGCGCAGCGACATCTCCAGCATCCGGGACATGCTGGTTCCGCTCGTTCCGGCCGCTCTCGTCGCGTTCGTCCTCATCATCCTGCAGCCCGACCTCGGAACGACGGTCTCGCTGGCCATCATTCTGATGGCGCTGCTGTGGTTCGCGGGTCTGCCGCTGAAGCTGTTTCTCGCCGTCGTCGGCACCGGTGTCGGCGGGATCGTGATCCTCGCGCTCACCGCCGGCTACCGCTCCGCGCGCGTCCGCGAGTTCCTGAATCCCGGTTCCGACCCGCAGGGCATCGGTTACCAGTCCCGGCAGGCGATGTACTCGCTCGCGGACGGCGGAATCCTCGGACGAGGCTTGGGCCAGAGCCGCGCGAAGTGGAGTTATCTGCCGAACGCGCACAACGACTTCATCTTCGCGATCATCGGTGAGGAACTCGGGTATCTCGGCGGCGCGGCCGTCCTGGGCCTGTTCGGGTTGTTCGTGTACACGGGCCTGCGCATCGCCACTCGATCCGCCGACCCCTTCCTCCGACTGCTCACCGGAACGGCCACCGTGTGGATCACCGGACAGGCGTTCATCAACGTGGGATACGTGATCGGGCTGCTGCCCGTCACCGGCCTGCAGTTGCCGCTGGTGTCGGCGGGCGGAACGTCGACGGCCACCACCCTGTTCATGTTCGGCCTCGTCGCGAACGCGGCCCGGCACGAACCGGAGGCGGTCGCGGCGCTGCACTCCGGGCAGGACGGCCGGTTCGGTCGTCTTCTGCGACTGCGGAAGCCCGAAGCGTATTCGCCGGTGCGGGCCGATGCAGCGCGGGCCGAGGCGGTGCGCCGGGCCGAGGCGCGCCGCAGGGCCGGTCGCGAGATGGCTCCGCGGACCCGCAGCATCACATACGAGAAGGGCCGCCCCGAACGCGGCAAGGGCCGCACCCCCGAACGGGGCGCACGTCAACAGCGAAGCTCGGGTGGCCGAGCAGGAGAGCGAGGATTTCGTAGGTGAACGGCGACAAGTCCACCCTGTCGGTGATCGTGGCCGGCGGTGGTACCGCCGGGCACATCGAACCGGCTCTGGCCGTGGCCGATGCGATCAAGTCGATCGACGAGAACGCGGTGGTGACCGCACTGGGCACGGCCCGTGGCCTCGAAACCACCCTGGTTCCCGACCGCGGATACCCGCTCGAGCTCATTCCACCGGTGCCGTTGCCCCGCAAACCGACGCTGGACCTGCTGCGGCTTCCCGGCCGCGTGCGCGCGTCGGTGCGCCGGACCCGCGAGGTGCTCGACGCCACCGGCGCTGATGTGATCGTCGGGTTCGGCGGGTACGTCGCCCTGCCCGCGTACCTGGCCGCGGGCCCCGGACTGCTCCGCCGCCGTCGCCGCATCCCGATCGTGGTGCACGAGGCCAACGCCAGCGCGGGGATCGCGAACAAGATCGGTGCCCGCCGCGCCGCCCGGGTTCTCGCCGCGGTCGCCGGTTCCGGCGTCGCCGCCCGGGGCCGCTCGGACGCCGAGATCCTCGGCATCCCGGTCCGGGCGTCCATCACCGGCCTCGACCGCGCAGCCCTGCGCGCGGAGGCACGCGCACACTTCGGTCTCCCCGCCGACGGCCCGGTTCTGCTCGTCTTCGGCGGTTCGCAGGGCGCCCGGTCGCTCAACGAGGCCGTGTCGGGCGCGGCCGAATCGCTCGCCGCGGCCGGTGTGGCCGTTCTCCATGCGCACGGACCGAAGAACACCCTCGACGTTCCCGAGGTGCCGGGCGGCCCCCCGTACGTGGCAGTTCCCTACCTGTCGCGGATGGACCTCGCCTATTCGGCCGCGGACGCCGTGATCTGCCGGTCGGGTGCGATGACCGTGGCGGAGGTGTCGGCTGTGGGCCTTCCCGCGGTGTACGTGCCGCTGCCGCACGGCAACGGCGAGCAGGAACTGAACGCGCGACCGGTGGTCGCCGCCGGAGGTGGAATGATTGTGGCCGACGGAGACCTGTCCGCCGGATTCGTCGCGAAGACCGTGATCCCGCTGCTGCGCGACCCAGCGCAGCTGGAGGAGATGGGCCGACGCGCGGCCGGCGCAGGCCACCGCAGCGCAGCCGCCGAGGTTGCGCGGATCGTGCTCGACGTGGCCGCGCTGACGAGGGGAACCCGATGACCGACCTGCCCGCGGAGTTGGAACGTGTCCACATGGTCGGGATCGGCGGCGCCGGGATGTCCGGAATCGCGCGGATCCTGCTGGCCCGGGGTGGCCAGGTGTCCGGATCGGACGCCAAGGAGAGCCGCGGCGTGCTCGCCCTGCGTGCACGTGGCGCGCAGGTCCGCATCGGCCACGACGCCGGCGCGCTCGATCTCCTGCCCGGCGGCCCGACCGTCGTGGTCACCACCCACGCCGCCATCCCCAAGGACAACCCGGAACTGGTGGAGGCGGCCCGTCGCGGCATTCCCGTGATCCTGCGTCCCGCGGTCCTGGCCTCGCTGATGCAAGGGCACCGCACCCTGCTGGTGTCGGGCACCCACGGCAAGACGTCGACGACGTCGATGCTGGTGGTGGCCCTGCAGCACTGCGGTTTCGATCCGTCGTTCGCGGTCGGCGGCGAACTCAACGAGGCCGGGACCAACGCCCATCACGGCAGCGGGGACGTGTTCGTGGCCGAGGCCGACGAGAGCGACGGTTCGCTGCTCCAATACGACCCGAACGTCGTCGTCGTCACCAACGTCGAGGCCGACCACCTCGACTACTTCGGTAGCACCGAGGCGTACATCCAGGTGTTCGACGACTTCGCGGCTCGGCTCGCGCCCGGCGGCCTGCTCGTCGCCTGTCTGGACGATCCCGGCTCCGCGGCGCTCGCGCAGCGGGTGGCCGCGCGCGGATTGCCCGGGGTGCGGGTCGTCGGCTACGGCAGTGCCGAGAACGCCGACGGGGCCTTCGACGCGGTCGACGGCGTCGAGGTCGGTGCGCGACTGCTCAGCTTCGAGGCCCGGGACGTGGGCGGAGTCCTGCAGTTCCAGCTGGCGGGGGAACAGTCGCCGCGGACCATCCGGATGGGTGTGCCCGGCCGGCACATGGCGCTCAACGCGCTGGCCGCGCTTCTCGCCGCCCGGGAGGCGGGCGCCGACGTCGACGAGATCCTCGAAGGCATCGCCGGATTCGGTGGAGTGCACCGCCGGTTCCAGTTCACCGGCCGCGAGCACGGCGTGCGTGTGTTCGACGACTACGCGCACCACCCGACGGAGGTCCGGGCCGTTCTCGGCGCCGCCGCCGATCTGGTGCGCCAGCCGCACGAGGCCGACCGCCGCGAATCCGAGGACTCGGTGCGCAGCGGCAAGGTCATCGTCGTGTTCCAGCCTCATCTGTATTCCCGCACAGCTACATTCGCGGAAGAGTTCGGTCACGCACTCGACCTCGCCGACGAGGTGGTGGTGCTCGACGTGTACGGCGCGAGGGAAGAACCGCTCCCGGGTGTCAGCGGCGCGCTGGTCGCGCTGTCGGTGTCGAAGCCGGTGCACTACCAGCCGGACCTGTCGCAGGCGCCGCGTCAGGTCGCGGCACTCGCGTCCCCCGGGGACGTGGTGATCACCATGGGTGCCGGTGACGTGACGATGCTCGGCAACCAGATCCTCGACGCTCTGCGTGCGGTTCCGCACCACCACCCGTCGCGATGACGCGGGAGCGCCGCGGCCGGGCCGAGCGGCCGGACCGCCCTGTCCGCCGCGACACCCAGCGCAG
>NZ_BCWY01000055.1 GCF_001894825.1 Rhodococcus jostii NBRC 16295
GGGATGTCTCGTGAAACGGTGAAGCGGTCGGACCTGGCCGGGCACGCGGGATACGGCTACTGCGCCTCCCATTCGCGCTTCTACTGGGGGCTGAAGCTGTACCTGGTCTGCGCCGGCGACGGGATGCCGATCATGTGGTGCCTGGCGAATCCGAAACTCGGTGAACGTGAGGTGGTGACCGCGCTGCTCGAACGCGATCATCACCTGATTCGGTCGGGGCAGATCCTGCTCGCCGACAAAGGCTTCTCCGGCGCACAGTTCGCCGCCACCACCGCCGCGATGGGTCTGCGGCTGCTGCGACCGTACCGCAAGGACGAAACCTACAAGAACGGCAATCTCGGCGGGGTGCGGCAGTGGATCGAATCGGTCAACCACACGTTGAAAGGGCAGCTTGGCCTGGAAGAACACGGTGGCCGTACCACGCACGGGGTGTTCGCCCGCGTCGCCCAGCGCGTGTTGGCGATGGCCGCCGGCATCTGGCACAACTGGAACATCGGCGCCGCCGCCAAGCGATCATTTATCGCCTACGACCACTGATCCGTTCAAGGAATCAATCATCTAGGTGAACCGATGGTGTTGTATCCCAGACTTTTTCGTATCGTGATCTCGTCGAGTAACGCAGCGGCCATCTCTGATGGATTGTTTGGCCGCTTCCAGATCTGAAATGGTGAACCGGGCAACTACGATGACACTCATCGTCGGCCGCCTTCGAGTCGACAGTGGTTGCACCGTCTGCGAGTCTATCGCGACGATCCCCTTGATCGAGGATCGCAGGCGTCTACCGGTCGCCACCGCCATTGTGACTGCGGCCAGCACAGCAACGGGCCCCCGGTGGCCAGAGCCTGGCAGTCGATGTGAATGAGTGTCGCCGGGAGACCAGGCGTGGTCGATAGTTGTTCCCGGGCGGGAATCTCGAGACCGACAAGATTGTCGCCACGTACGACGCCGGGTACTGCGGTTGACCCATCCCAAGGCGATCCATGCCTGACCCCGACCCACGCGGGGACGGGAGTGAGTGGGACAGCATGGCCCTTGGTGACATCAGCCCCTGGTTTCGGAGCCGACGAGTTGCGAGGTGCGGCGGTAGCAGGAGGAGGTGCGGCGGTAGCAGGAGTAAGAGTACGACCTGCTCGCACGATTCGGACGGCATGGTCGCGACCGACGACGAAACGACTTAGGGGACGAATGGATCGGATTTCGGTCTACCGTCGTAGCGATGGGCGGGATCAGGCTCCCTCGTCCGCGGCCAGGTGGTCGATGTCGGAGAATTTCGTGTCGAGCCCGCTGCGCTTGTTGATCACGAACGTGATCGCCCACAGCACGATGCCGACGACCAGCATCACTCCGGCGATCCGGTATTGGATCATCTGCTCCTGGGTACGTGCCCACGGTCCGACGAGGAAAAGGCACAGCACCGCCGCGACGACCGGCACCCAGACGGGAGCCCGGAAGAACGTTTTGTCCGCCCGCCGTTTGAGCACCAGGCACGCGATGTTGACGACCGCGAAGACGCACAACAACAACAGCCCGGTCGTCCCGGACAGGGCGCCGACCACCGAATTCCCGGACATCTGGTTGACCACGACAATGAGCGCAAGAGTCATGCTTGTCGTGAACACGATGGCCGCCCAGGGCGAGCGGCGCCCCGGTAGGACGGACCCGAGTACACCCGGGAGCACCTGCTGCTTCGCCAGCCCGTAGATCAGTCGACTCGCCATCAGCATGTTGATGAGTGCGGTGTTCGCGACCGCGAACACCGTCAGGTAGGGAAAGATCTCATCGATCGGCAGGCCGGGTGCACCGAGCCGGACCACGTGCAACAGGATCCCCTCACTTCCGGAGTCGTAGTCCAATGGGAGCACGGCGATGACCGCGACAACGACCAGGATGTAGATCAAACAGGTGACTCCGAGTCCGGTGAGCATCATCTTGGGAAAGATGCGTTCGGGTTGCTTGGTCTCCTCGACCATGTTCACCGAGTCCTCGAATCCGACCATGGCGAAGAAGGCAATGGCGGTCGCAACCGTGACCGCGAGGAACCATCCCTTCTCATTCGGGTCGTCGAATACCACCAGATTCCCGATGTCGCCTTCGGCGCTGCCGCTGCCGGCCGCGACGAGGCCGATGACGATGACGACTGCGAGCGCGGTCATCTCGATGAGAGTCAATACCACATTCAATTTCACAGATTCGCCGACGCCACGGAGGTTGATCACAGCGAGCAGGCTCATGAAGAGCAGCGCGACGAGGAGTTGTGCGGTATCCCCGGTCGGAATGTCGAACCAGCCCACTCCGTCTGCATCACTGAATGTTTCGTGCAGTCCGGCTAGTAGGTTACCTGCGACGACGTTCGATGACGTTGATGCACTCGTGAGGCCCGAGCAGATGACGGCGAATGCAACAATGAACGTGACGAAATGGATGCCGAAAGCCTTGTGCGCGTACAGGGCAGCGCCGGCGGCCTGGGGGTATTTTGTGACGAGTTCGAGGTAGGAGAAGGCAGTCAGCGTTGCAATGACGAACGCGAGAATAAACGGAAGCCAGGCCATTCCGCCCACGTTCTCGATCATGCTTCCGGTGACCGCGTAGACCCCCGCACCGAGAATGTCGCCGACAATGAAGAAGAGTAGCAACCCGGGCCCCAGAACCCGTTTGAGTTCATCGCGCTTACCGGCGGCGTCCGGGTCGCCAGTCGCATGTGCCATGCAAGAAATCCTAAACCCGCAGGTGATCACGCAGGTAGTGCTCGGCGGCACCTCCCCGCCGGCTGTGACCGGCCCGGATGTTTGCGCGGGATCTCGACCCTGACCGCGTTCAGGCTGGCCGTGGAAATCGGGGATTGGCAGCGGCTGACCGGGTGCGCCATCGGAACTTTACTGGGATTGGCCCCCAACACTCTTTCGGCACAATGCGTGTGCCGGAGTCGACACCAAGACCGTTAGCCTCCGGCTGCTGATCGAGGCTGCATGGCGTCACCGCCCGTCCTACCACCGAAGTGCGGAGCTGCGCAGACGGTGGGCAAGGCCACCCCGCCGCCGGCGGTCAGTAGGACAACCGGCGACTGCACTTTCCTCGGCTGCGCTTTGAGGCGCACGGAACGTCCCAACCTCGCGAACACCGCGGTAGCCCGTGAAACTTGCCGGCTGGTGCTGGTCAATGGCAGCCCTGGACGACTAGCCGCGAGCAACAAATGTCCGGACGTGGCCCACGGTGGTGGCGGTGGCACCTGGGAGCGACTCGCGACCGATCTCTGAGCACGCATCAATCTCGCGTTGAAAAAACGTTCGCGGTCATCAGCTTGGATGCGGTGCCCCGGTAGCGGGCTGACGACCGGCTCCCGGGGAGCGTCCCCTCGCGGCGCTGTTCGACCGCACCCGAGATCGGGCCGCCGGCGATCCGGGCGTCGAGGACATGCTTGCCGCGTATACGCGCGGCACGGGGATCGGTTTGCCGGCGTCATGGTCATGTTCGAGGCCGCCCCGCGGTGACCGCGTGGTGGTCGATGTCAGCGACCGTGAAGACGAGGCGCTGTCCTGAATGCCCCGCGTTCGGGCAACCGGTGGCGAAGCGGTGATCGCCTGGGCGGCCGAGGTGAGCTGAGTGGGACTGTGTGCCGGACACTCCACCAGTTCGCGCTGTGCAGTGCCTGGCTTCCGCGACACGCAGGGAGAGGTGCTCGATATTCCGCGGTTAGCGAGTCCGGGACGACAATGGGAGCCGGACCTGCAGACGAGGAGCACGCCGTGGCCACTGAGTCCGGAGGTAGTCCGCTCGTTCGCGCGGTGGACGGTCGGGAAGCGTTTCGGCTCGCCGTGGTGGTCGGCGCTCTCGGGGTCGTGTTCGGTGACATCGGGACCAGCCCGATCTACACCATCCAGACGGTGTTCAACCCGAAGGACCCCCACCCGGTGCCGATCAGCACGAACAACGTCTACGGCGTCGTGTCGTTGATCTTCTGGTCGCTGATGATCATCGTCACCGTGACCTACGTGTTGCTGGTGATGCGCGTCGACAACCACGGCGAGGGCGGGATCATGGCGCTGATTACGCTGCTGCGGCGCCTGGGTGGGGTGCGGGGCCGTCGCGTGACCGCGGTGCTGGCCGGTCTCGGTGTCTTCGGTGCCGCGCTGTTCTTCGGCGACAGCGTGATCACACCCGCGATTTCCGTGCTGTCCGCGGTGGAAGGCCTGAAGGTCGTCCAGCCGGGGTTGGAGGAGCTGATCGTGCCGATCACGGCGGTGATCATCGTGGGATTGTTCTCCGTGCAGCGGCGGGGCACGGCGGCGGTCGGTCGGTTGTTCGGGCCGGTGATGTTCGTCTGGTTCGTGTCGATCGGGGCGTGCGGTGTGGCCGGCATCGCCCGATATCCGGAAATCCTTCGGGCGCTCTCGCCGACGTATGCGCTGAACTTCATGTTCGGGCACTTCGGCATCGCGTTCTTCGCGTTAACCGCGGTCGTGCTCGCGGTCACCGGTGCCGAGGCGCTGTATGCCGATATGGGCCATTTCGGACGGCCGGCGATCACCCGGGGCTGGCTGCTGCTGGTTTTGCCGGCGTGCGTGCTGAGCTACCTCGGCCAGGGTGCGCTGCTTCTCGGTGACCAGGGCGCTGTGGGTAGCCCGTTCTTCCTGCTCGCCCCGGGCTGGGCGCGGTTGCCGATGGTGCTGCTGGCCACCGCGGCGACGGTGATCGCCTCCCAGGCGGTGATCACCGGCGCCTACTCGGTGGCGTCGCAGGCGGCGAGGCTCGGTTACCTGCCGAGGTTGCGGGTGGTGCACACCTCGGAGTCGAGGATCGGGCAGATCTACGTTCCGTGGATCAACTGGGTGCTGATGGTGTCGGTGCTCACGCTGGTTTTCGCCTTCCGGAGTTCGGCGACATTGGCGTACGCGTTCGGCATGGCGGTGACCGCGACGATCACGATCACGACGTTGCTGTTCTTCTACATCGCCCGCACCAAGTGGGGCACGCCGTTGTGGCTGGTCGTGATCGGCGGCGGCGCCTTGCTGGTGGTCGATCTGCTGTTTCTGGCGGCGAACTTGACCAAACTGGTGCACGGGGCGTGGCTGCCGTTGCTGATCGGGCTCACGGCGTTCACGGTGATGACCACCTGGCAGCGCGGCCGGGACATCGTCACCCGCGCGCGGGGACGGGCGGAGGGATCGTTACGGGAATTCGTCGACCAGTTGCACGATTGTCGGCGGCCGCTGCTGCGGGTCCCCGGCACTGCGGTGTTCCTCAACCGCGGGAAGCAGACCGCGCCGTTGGCGATGCGGGCCAACGTCGAACACAACCGCGTGCTGCACGAACACGTGGTGATCCTGTCGATCGACACGCTGCCGGTGCCGCGCGTACCGGACACGGAACGGACGGAGGTCGATGCGCTCGGCTACGCCGAAGACGGGATCGTCCTCGTGACAGTGTATTTCGGGTACATGGAAACGCCGAACATCCCGGACGCGTTGTGCCTGCTCGACCCCGCCGACACCGAGGGTCCGATCGCGATCGAGGACGCCTCCTACTTCCTGTCGAAGATCGAACTGGCGATGGGGGCGGCACCGACGATGGCAACATGGCGCAAGCGCCTGTTCATCGCCGCCTCCTACATCACGGGCGACGCTGCCGAGTACTTCCGCCTGCCGGGCGGGCGGACGGTGATCATGGGTTCCCGAATCGATGTGTAGGGAAGCGGATCCGCCCAATCCGGTTCGTCCGACGCCGCGACAACCGACCGGCTCGGGCGAACGTACATCTCCGAACACGGCTGGTCCTGGAATTGAAGCGGTTCGGCAGTGGCCGGCACGGGCGGCGCCAGGGGTATGTTGATCTGGTGGGCCCGCTGGCGGCAGGTGCTTGTAGGAGACCGATACCTCACGGAGGCGGTCGCTGATGCAGGTGCCGTCGACCGTACGTTCCTCGATCTGGGTGCTGCTGGTCGCGGTCGTGGTCCTCCTCCTCGCGGGATGCGGCGGCTCGGATCCCACCACCTCGACCCCCTCAGCGGGGCCGGCCGTGGACCTGCCGGCACTGGTCCGGCAGGTGGAGGCCTCGGTTGTCACCGTGCTCACCGGGTCCGGTGTGGGCAGCGGCATCGTCTACAAGACCGACGGCACCATCCTCACCAACGCCCACGTGGTCGAGGGTGCCCGGCAGGTGAGCGTGGCCTTCGCGGACGGGCAACAGGTGTCTGCGAACGTGCGGGCCGTCGATCGGGTGGCCGATGTCGCGGTCCTTCACGCGGACCGCGCGGATCTGACTGCGGCGACGTTCGAGACAGCGCTGCCGGAGGTCGGCGCGCTCGCGGTGGTCATGGGCAGTCCGCTGGGGTTCGAGGACACGGTCACCTCGGGCATCATCTCCGGACTGCACCGTCAGATTCCAGGGTCGGCCTCCACCGGGGCGCCGCTGGTCGACCTGATCCAGACCGACGCTGCGATCTCGCCGGGTAATTCCGGGGGTGCGCTGATCGACGGACAAGGCCGGGTCGTGGGGATGAGCCAGGCCTACATTCCCCCGGCGGCGGGTGCGGTGGCTCTGGGCTTCGCGATCCCCGCGGCGGATGTCGTCGACGTCGCAGACCAGCTGCTGGCCTCCGGGACCGCCCAGCATGCGTACGTCGGCATTCAGCCCGGCACGCTGACCCCGCAGATCGCCGAACAATTGGCGGTCGACCGCACCAGCGGTGTCGTCGTCCTCGAGGTCGTCCCGCTCGGTCCGGCAGCGACCGCGGGTATCCGGCCCGGCGATGTCATCACCGCGGTCAACGGACACGACACCGAGTCGGCGGAGGACTTCATCGCGGCGCTCCGTGCCCTCGACCCCGGCGATCGAGTCGAACTGACCGTGCTCCGCGGCGGCGAGACCCAGCAGATCTCGGTCACCGTCACAGACCGCCCCGCCAGCTGAACGACGATTCCAAGAGCGAACCGATCCTGGTACGTCGTGGGCGTTGACCAGCAGCGCCGTCAACGTGTCCTCGTGACACGAAATTGAGAAACCAACACGCCCACTGACCGGTTGGGGCCGTTCGGCCGGGACGCACCGACCGCACCAGATCCCGCCGATTGTGCCCGGTCTTGTGGACGTTGCATCCTCGGACGCTGGTGGAGGTCTCTACCGGACAGAAGCAGCGGAGATCCGCGGCGCGCTGTTGTCGAGTCGCACCTACTGCCTGGAGTTTGGGGGCAGACCGGGCGGGTACGCGAAGGCGGTGGAGGCGAACGAGCACCTGCGGGGAGGACAATCCGGTGCGGCCGGTGAGCAGGTCTCGGTGCTGTTCATCGCGGATCCGGGCACGCCTGCGGCTCTCGCGGAACGCATCGCGGAGTACCTGCCGCAACGCCTGCGCAGCCCTGACCGCCCCGAGCGCCGGTGGACGACGTGCGTGCGCCGCAAACCGTACCTCGCCGACGAGCAAGCGGATTTCGCTGATGTCATCGACACGGTCGATCCGTCCTCCGAAGCGGAAGACATCGTCGTGTATCTCACCGATCTGCCGCGCCGCGAGGACACCCTGCCGGTGGTGGCCGACGTCAGCGCCGGCCACAAATTCGCGCTCATCTCGGTCGCCGGCGTGGGCGGCGTCCGCATCGAGCGCCGCGTCCGCACCGTCACCGAACTCGCGATCGCCCGCGTCCTCGGTGAACCGGAACTCATGCCCCCCGGCGCGGCGCGACGGTTCCGGTCTGCGCAGACCGAGGACGGCATCAGGTACTTCGCGCCCTCGGGGCTGCGGCGGCTGCGGTTGCTATCGGGGATGGTGCGGGCCAACCGGCCGTGGCGACTGGTCACCGGACTGTCGAAGGTGCTCGTCGGCGCCTTCGCCACGGGTGCGATCGCGCTGGCCACCGACACGATCTGGTTGTTCGCCGACACGATGGGCCCATGGCGTATGAGTGCGGCGACGATTTTGTCGATCGTGGCGATGATTCTGTGGCTGATCCTCGATCATGAACTCTGGGAGCGGCCGAAGTCGCCGGCGGAGCGGGATCGTTCGGTGCTGTACAACACCGCAACCGTGGTCACCCTGGTCATCGGCGTCGTCGTCCTCCACGTGGCCCTGTTCTGCCTGCTGCTGTTCACCGCGTGCCTCGCTCTTCCCCCGGAACTGCTGTCCCCCATTCTCGGGCACGGGGTGAACTTCTCCGATTACCTCACGCTCACCTGGCTGCTGGCGTCCATCGCGACCATCGGTGGGGCCCTCGGGTCGGGTCTCGAGGACGACGCCGCCGTGAAGGAGGCGGCGTACGGGGTTCGGCAGCGGCAACGCATCGAGGAGACGCGGAGTCCGTCGAACGAGACGCGATGATCGCGGCCACCAGCTGCTCTTGCATGAGTTCTGGCGCCCCGCAAGACAGACGAAAATAGCTGACACAAGATGTCAGGGTCTGGGTGCAAGCATGGTTCCACCGTTCGGCGACGATCGCGGACGTGGACCGGACCTCGGATCGACGCAACCACAGACAAGGACCTCCATGCGCGAAACACCAGAAGAGCTCAAAGAACTCCAGGCCCTCCTCGACGACTCCCTGTCCCGCTCCACCACCCATCTGCGTTCGATCATCAACACCGAGCGCACACTGACCGCAGAGCAGCTCACCCAGGTCATCACCGGCATGTGCACCCTCGCCCTGTCCACCGTCACCGCCAAAGGTGAACCACGGATCAGCGGTGTGGACGGGCACTTCCTGCACGGAAAGTGGCACTTCGGCACGGCGCGCGGCGCGGCCAAGGCCCGCCACCTCGCCGCCCGGCCCGCCGTCAGCGCCGCGCACATGCGCGGGGAAGACCTCGGCGTGTTCACACACGGCACGGTGGAAATCCTCAACCCCCAGGACGCGGAGCCGCCCGCAGACTGGCCGGACCTACTCGCCTACTTCAAAGGCTTCTACGGCGATGACTCCTTCGACTGGGACAATGACGTGGTCTACTACCGGCTGCATCCGCACTGGACCACCGTCTACGCCGCCGATATCGCAAAGCTCGCTGCGGAGTCCCGGTCCTGATTCAGCACCAAACGCATCAGGGGCCAGTCCGCATGTCCCACATGTCCCGGTCCTGGGCACGCATCCAGCGGTCCCGAGCGACACGAAACCTGGAAAGTGACACGCGAGTGACGCGAAATTTGTCGGGGGGTGCCGCCAGCGTGCTCGGCATGATGATCGACCAGGACCCGCGGCCTCGCGAGCTGTCCGCTGCCGGTGCGGTCGTGTTTCCGGATCTGCCCGGAGGCGGTGGCGGCGCGGATCGGGCGGTCGACGGCCGAGTCCCGGTCCGAGGGTCCCGGGCCGTGCCTACGTCTCGGCGTGGCGGCGGCTCGAGGGAGCCCTGGTGCCACACGCACGGCCACACCCCGTTGCCAATGCCGGACGATGGCTGACCACCTCGATCCACCGTTGGGGGCACACTCCGCTCGTCCCGGTGCCGCTGCCGACCAGCGAGCGAACGTACCCGTAGGAGAGGTTGTCAGATACTCGAAGTGACAAATACTGCCGGTTGTTGATTCAATCCATGGATGTCCGCCACAGCGAGCCGATCCGCAGAGTCCGGCCGGGAGATCGTTCCCGGTGTCCGAGTGTGGGTCCGGCGGGATGAGCGAAACCCGGTGACGGGGACGGTAGTCGAGGACTTCGCCGACAAGGCCGGGATGGATCTTGCGCGCACCTGGGCGCCGGTGCGCCGGTGGGCGGTCGTCCTCGACGACGGTCGTCTGGTCTTCGCCGACGATCCCGAACTCGAGGCCGAATCCGCGCACCCGCCGGTACGTTCGCCCAACCCGCCCGGACGCAGTGCCACCGGTAGACCGTAACCGTACCGATCGGTTTGTTAGATTGTCGGCTGTGTTCCGGAGAATTGCTGTCGCGCTCCCGGCATGTTCAGCGGTAACCGGGGTGGCGGTGCCGATGGGCCTGCTGGTCGGGTACTCCTACGGCATTGTCGTGTGGGGGTGCGTCACCGGCTTCGGATTCGCGGCCGCGATCTTCCTGGCCGCGGCGGGGATCCGCTCGTGAGCTTCCCGGCGGGTGGTGGGGACCGCAGGCGTGGAGGAACCCGGCCCGGGGCGGGTGACTATGCCGGCGGGGATGGGGCGGTGGTCGCCGAGGTGGAGCGGTGGTGGCGTGCGGGTGATCTGCTGGCTAATTGCGCACTGACCGAACTGCTCGGGCGGGCCGGTGTGAAAGGGGAGGGCCTCGATGACGTCGGCGGTCTCCGCCGTGGTCTGCGTGCTGCGGTGCACGACGGCGGTGTTCGTGCCGAACTGGTCGAGTGGTGTGCGATCGTGGCCGAACGTCGAGGGGGCCGTGACGACCGGAATCCGCGGCTCTGGCTCGCCGACGTCACCGAGCACCTCAGCCGTCCCTTCGGCGCAGGTGCGGTGGCGGGGGAGGTGCTCGAGGAGTTGCGGAGGGCGGTCACCGCCGCCGATGCCGCACTGGCCGCGGCCCGGCCGCAGCCGGAAATGGTGCACCCCGACGACGAGATGCTCACGTTGCTGGACAATTATTCCCGCGCCAGGGCGCGAGTGTTGCGGCACTGAATTGGCAGTCCGGGAACCAGCGACGGAGACGCCACCGCAGCTGATGGCGCAGCTATCACAGGGACGATCAGTCGACCCGCCCGCCCGAACGCCGCGATGCCGAGGCCAGGCCCGCCGGGACGTGTCCCTGAGGGGTTCGAGTTCGCAGATTCCGCGATTCGATATCTATTACCGGTAAAGCCACATATTTGATTCCGTCGTATTGGGCGCCTGGGGGGTGGCGAGGGATCAGCGATCGACGGCGCAGCGACGATGCTGATAGCGCGCAGAGAGCTTGGTGCTGATCGTCATCTTGTGGGTATTACTCTCGTCCCACTCCTGCCCAGAAGTCATTGATGGTCGCGGCGCCCCGTTGTGGGTCTTGCGTGAACCACCAGTGGCCGAGTCCGTCGAGGTCTGCGATCTCAGCACCGGCGCGCGCGCTTGCGCGGCGACGCTGCTCGCCGGGGGCGTAGGAGTCCTCGGTGGCGATGATTGACAGGCCTGGCCGCGCGGCGGCTCGCTCGAGATTGCGGCCTAGCTCGGCCATGGTCGGCTGGGCGGCGTCGCGGTACAGGCGAAGAATGCACTCGCCCATGGCGGCGTTCTGCCCCTCCGCGACAGGTAAGGCGACGTCTTGGTGCATTCCCTTCTTCGCCAGTGCCGCAGCACGTTCGGTGACCGGCGCGTCGATCATCGCCGCTATCGCCTCCTCGCCGGCTCCCGGGGTCGCCCACACCTGCACCCGATCGGGCCACCGGAAATCCTGGTCGAAGAGGCCAATGACGTCGCACACCCAACTGTGCACCAGTTCTGGCCGTGTCATAGCGACGTTCACCACGTGGGCACCGCCCCAGTCGTGACCCACCAGGTGGACCGGCTGCCCGAAGCGCTCTAACTCGGTGACCAGCCAACGGCGGTACTCCTCCACCGTCGCCGTAAACCGCGGGGGCACCGGGGCACCGAAACCCGGTGGGGACAGGCGTACGACGGGTCCGCGATCGAGGAGCGGAGCCAATCTGTTCCAGACGGCGGCGGTCTCGGGGTTGCCGTGGACGAGGCACACAGTCACGCGCTTCCCCTTTGCATCAAACTCGAATATCGGTGGCGGCCGACAGCTGAATGACTTAGTTGGAATGGTACCCGGGGCCCCACCTTGGTGGAAGCCACGATGTAGAGGGTGGAGTCGTGCTGCTACCGGCATCGCTCACACCGTGGCGAGGAGCTACTAGTTGATTCGCGCGGCAATTGAGCCTTCTCAGACGGCGGGGGACCGGGGCATCGGCGGAGCCCAAGAGCGGGTGGACATTTCAGCGTATTCCCTTTGGTCGGCCCATCAGCATTCCTCGCAACAGGGGTGGTTCACCTAGGTCGGCGGTGAAAGGTTTGGAGCTGCCAACTCCACTGAGACTCGGCGGTCGCTTCCGTCGGGTGCAAGACTCACTGCGATACCTGCAAATTACGTTGAGACCGGACAGCATTCACTGGGGCCCAGCACGATACCGAATATGGGGCCTTCTGCCAGGCGAGGTCTCGTATTGCCAGAAGGCCTCGAGTGCTCCCCGACGAACTCGACGCCGCACGGCGCCACGTCAACCCCTGACGGTCGTGGCCGCAAGCCCAGGCACGGCTCACCATCCGAGTTCGTGTAGTCGTGCGTCGCTGATGCCGAAGTGGTGACCGACCTCATGGATGACGGTTCGGCGCACCTGATTGACCACCTCGGCGTCGCTGCGACATATGGCGCAGATCGCTTTGCGGTAGATCGTGATCCGGTCGGGCAACACACCGGCGTACCGCGTCGTGCGGTTGGTCAGCGGGACTCCCTGGTACAGGCCGAGCGGACCCGGCGGACCGGCGTCGTGTCGGACGGTGACTTCTACGTTGGCCATCACTCGACCCAGCTCCTGTGGCAAGCTGTCGAGCGCCCGAACGCCATGCCCTCGAACCGGTCGTCTCCGATGTCGATCATGACTCCATTGTCGGGCGCGCGGGGAAAGGCGGGAGGACATCGACCATGTCCTGAACATGATCGATCGCATCCCCGAAGGAAGGGAGGTGAGCTGAGCGCCGAGGTCACTGTCGGGCACGACGTCCCTCCCCACGGGTGGGAACACCGGATGCGGGTCAGGATTCGGTGTGCGCTGACGCCAACTGTGGCCGCGGTGGCACTTCTCGCCACCAGCTGACCCCTTTCGGGCGCACACAATTGCGCTGCCCACACTACGAGAGGGCGAGCAGCGACCCTAGAGGGAATGTGGGTTGGACCTTAGCGCTCGGCGCTACCACTGGCCCGCGGGCGGCGGTCTGGGGCCGTGTCATCGAACGTCGCTTCCGATGTGCGGCAGCGGGGCTGGGATTGATCGATGGCATATCACCGCGGTGGTGTCACAGGAGTGGCGGCGAATTTTCGGGTCGCACCTTGCTTCCCTGGCGAGGCCCGATCAGTCCTTGTTTGTTATGTGGGTCGGCTACCGTGGGGGTTTGTGACAGCAGGTATTCCGGTGCCGTCGGACACGATGACGCCGAGCATCTCATCGCCGCGGACATGACGTGGCTTCTCTCGCGCTGGACCTGCGTGTTCGGCACCCCGGCCTGCCAGAGCATCATCGCGGGCATCCACGGCCGCAGGGGCAGCGTGTCGAGCACGTTCGCGTGGAGGTCGGCTTCGTCGTCCGCGCACCACACTCCGATGCTGCGCAGCTCACCGACCGGGCGCCACAACCGGACCAGGCGCCCTGCAGAGGCAAGTTCCTTGGCGCGCAACGCTTCCGCGGCGCGGCGTGCATCCACTTCGGAGGGAGCGGTGCGGTCGGGGACCGTGGTGACGATCTCGACGAGAAACTCCCGCAGGGTCGTTTTCCGTTCAGGGTCTGAAACCATGGAACTCATCGTGCGCCCGGGTCCGGCCGGCCCGCCACGACCGCCTTGCTCCCGACTGGTAGGCGCAGCCTCTCACCGCACGTAACATGAGCGATCGTGGAGCTACGCCAGCTGACGTACTTCCTCGTCGTCGCCGAGGAACTGCACTTCGGCCGGGCGGCGACGCGGCTGCTGATCGCCGGGCCCTCGCTGTCCCAGCAGATCAGGGCTCTTGAACGGGACCTCGGCGTGCAGCTGTTCGCCCGCGACCGCCGTTCCGTTGCCCTCACCCCGGCCGGTACGGAGCTGCTCCCGCACGTCCGCGCGCTGCTCGAGCGTGCCGACGACCTGCGCGCCCGCGCCGAGCGCTTGTCCGGGGCGGAGCCGGTCCGGATCGGCTACGTCAACTGGCTTCCCGCGGACCTGACCGCGCGTGCCTCGGGTGTGGCGCAACTGCACGTGGACCCGTGGGTGGTGCCCTCGCACGCGCAGGCCGCACGGGTCGCCGACGGCAGTCTCGACCTGGCCGTGTGCTGGGTGCGGAACGCGGATCTCGCCCAGTTCGGCCTGCAGGCCCGGCTGCTCGGCGCGGACCGGCTCTACGCGGTGTCCACCGGCGAGAACGCCACACCGGTGCGGGCGGGGGACGTCGCGTTGCTCGTCGACGACGACGCGACGTCCTGGTCGTCGTGGAACCTCTTCGCCGAACAACTGGCCCGCGATACCGGCGCGAGGATCTTGCGGATCGACGACGGCGGCATCACCGGTCCCGCGTTCTTCGACCACGTCCGCGCGGCGGGACGCCCCGTGCTCAACTCACCCAAGGGGCAGACCACGACGCTGCCGCCCGACCTCGTCGCACGC
This sequence comes from Rhodococcus jostii NBRC 16295, assembly GCF_001894825.1. GTDB lineage: Bacteria > Actinomycetota > Actinomycetes > Mycobacteriales > Mycobacteriaceae > Rhodococcus_F > Rhodococcus_F jostii. The sequence continues at coordinate 14,243 of NZ_BCWY01000055.1, forward strand.
CCGGTGATCAACCCGGCGGTGTTCTGGACGTGGTCGCTGGTGTGGCGCCGGAACGAAATCCGCCCCGTCGTGCTCGCCGCCGCCGACGCCCTCACCCGGGACGTCGGCGATGCCGGCATCCGTGACAGCGGTGTCTGGCTGCCCGCGGACGACCCCCACCGCTAACCGTGGGCGCCGTGGGAGGCTGCGCCTCCTACGAGGGAGCAAACAGGTCGTGGCGCGAGCCCTCGCCTCGGGGACATCATTGATTCGTGAACGAAACCACCCGTGTTCCCAACGGTCTTACCAGGATTTTCGGTCACCGAGTCCTTGTGCACCAACCCCGTTGCGAAAGCGAGTAAGTCGACATATGAGCACCATGCAGAAAGTCGTCATCGTCACCGGCGCGTCCCAGGGCATCGGCGCAGCCTTGGTCGCCGGCTACCGCAAGCTCGGCTATGCCGTCGTTGCGACCTCCCGCTCCATCGGCGCATCCGACGATCCCGAGGTGCTGACGGTGCCCGGCGACCTGTCCCAGCCGGGCACCGGCGCCGACATCGTCGAGCGGACGCTGGCGAGGTTCGGACGGATTGACACCGTGGTGAACAATGCGGGCATCTTCGTGGCCAAGCCGTTCACCGACTACACCGACGAGGACTACGACGCCGTGACGGGTGTGAACCTGCGGGGCTTCTTCGACGTCTCCCGCGGCGCGGTCGCCGCGATGCTCGCTCAGGGCAGCGGCGGCCATCTGGTGAACGTCTCCACCACTCTGGTCGACCACGCCAACTCGCAGGTGCCCTCGGTACTCGCATCGCTGACCAAGGGCGGGCTGAACGCGGTCACCAAGTCCCTGGCGGTCGAGTACGCGACCCGCGGAATCCGGGTCAACGCCGTCGCTCTCGGTGTCATCCGCACCTCGATGCACCCGGTCGAGACGCACGAGGCTCTCGCCGCCCTGCACCCGGTCGGCCGGCTGGGTGAGATCGACGAGGTCGTCGACGCGATTCTCTACCTCGAGCACGCCGGGTTCGTCACCGGCGAGATCCTGCACGTCGACGGCGGCCAGAGCGCCGGGCACTGAGAGCGGGAGGCGGACAGATCATGAACAGCGCAGCGGCAAACGAAGAGGTCCTGCGCGGGGTGCTCGACCGGTGGAAGGCCGCTGTCGACGGGCACGAGCCGCAGCGCGTCGCCGCTGAGTTCACCGCGGACGCGATTTTCCAGGGCCTGCATCCCTATACCGTTGGACGGCAGGGTGTCGCCGACTATTTCGACTCCCAGCCGCCGGGGATGACCGCCGAATATCGGATCCTCGAAACCCGTCGACTCGCCGACGATGTGGTGCTCGGTTACCTGAGCGTCGATTTCTCCTTCATAGACCGGCCGACGCTGACGGTGAACCTGAGCGTGCTGGTCAGGCAATCGCCCGACGGCGATCGGATCAGCCACTACCAGGTGTCCCGGCTCAACTGAAGATGCCTGCGTCCCCGATGAGCAACCGAATGCGCCGTCGCTGAAGACTTCTGCGCCAACGATTCAGAGCGTGTCTCGTGGGGAGATTCTCGAAGTGGCGAGTGCGGCAGCGAGTGGAGGAATTCGACGAGTATCCGGCGAGGTGTTCGTATCGGATGGTCGGGCGTCGGTAGCTACTGAGCTGAGCGATGGCGCATTCGATCTTCTACCGGTTGCAGTCCAGTCGGTCGTTCTCTCGATTCCGCGTCGGGCGATGGGTGGGGTGATGCCCTGCCCACGCAGCGACCGCCAGCGGCGGTCGTAGTCGTATCCCTTTGCCTCCGCGAAGCTTTCCTGTTGTGTGGCAACGTGATCCCAGCGCCTCAAACGACTATCTTGTGTGACGCGTTCTCCGACTTTCCTCCAAGTCACCAGTCCTGTGGGGCGAATACGTTGTCGAACGTGCGCGGTCGGCCGCGAGCAACGCAGATACACGTGAGCTGAGCCGCGAAGTCAAGCCGACGCCGTCCATGCTGCCGCCCAGGATTACCCCCTCGAGAGCGGTGGCCAGGCCCACGAGCTGTTCGAATGGATCTGTGGTGTCGGCGAGGGCGAACGTCTTCAACGCCGCATAGAACGAGGTCAAGATCATGCCTTCATGCTTGATGTCCGCGTCGTCGATCATTCTTCCCAGTCCGGTGTTCGCCGCGCTTTCTTCACTGAGCTTCACGACTCGCCGAACGAGGGGCATCCATTCGTCCGACATGAGCTCTGGTAAACGGCGGGTATCTGCGTGATGGCCGTGTTCGTACCCGCCACCTGAATGAGGGAATCTGACGATGATCGATATTACTGGGGCGCGTCGTCTTCCGAGTCCAGGATGCACGCTAGATATACGGCTACCGAGACGCCCGAGTCGTCTACTCGCCGGCCAAGGATCTTCGATATCTTGTCGAACCTATACGACAGTGTGTTGCGATGGATATGCAGGGCTTTGGCGGCTTCCGGGGGGCTGAAGCCGCTGTCGCCCCAAGCGATCAGGGTGTCCCGCAGTTTTGACCACTCTGAATCCGTACGCAATCCTCGAAGAAGCGACTGAGACAGGCGTTCCCGTGCCTCCACGGGAACTACCGAAAGAGCCTGGTGCACACGCAATAGGTCGATGTCGTGCACCCGAGTCTCTGGTTGAAACACTCGCCCCAGTCGGAGCGCATCGTGGCCGTCGCGAGCCGAGGAAACGAGCGAACGAACAGCAGTCGCCAGGGCACCTATCCCGACCCTGGCGTCGATGTCTCCTTCTCGGCAAGTTGCCATGACCCGGTCGACTCGACCGGTGAACTCAACATCGTCGGCGACCGATTTGGCGTCGCACCGTACCGCTACGACGACCGTACGGTGCGTGACAGGCGCGGTCAGATCCAGACGACGACCGAACTCCTGCCTGACCAGAGAGAGGAGCGAGGCCTGAGTCCAGGAGGGGCGACTGTCGATGGTTCTGTGGGCGTCCATCGATCCCTCCTGCTCGAATACAAGGACAACCCGGGGATCCGCCAGATTCAGGTGCAGTTGGCGTGAACTCCGCAAAATACGCGCCTCACTGACATCTGACTGATGCCAACTACAAATCTCAATCATGAACGTCTCGACGGTGTGGTCGTCGCCAACCCAGGTGGCATGGGACTCGGACTCCTATATGAGGATCTCCGTTTGCCTCTTGACGACCAGGCCGAGCTTGCCGACCTCCTCTTGGGAGGTAGAACGGTAGCGCGGGCGTGATGCGCTGTACCGCTTATTGGCTCGGGCCCGGATCGTACGGTGCAGCCCATGAGTCCAATCGCACCGCCGTTCTCGCGAAAAGTGGTGATGAACTGCGGATATGACACGTCCCCATCTGCGACATCGAACCGCCGCATCGTCGACCCCCCACCGCGAACTGACTCAAGGCCACGCCGTAAGGGCACACACAACGAACTCCCCCACTCTCACTCAAGGGTGGGGGCTTTCGTCGTTCCACGGGACGGTTAGGTCATCATCTTCTGCACGAGAGCGGCCAACCCTCCTCCGCTGAGGAGAACGATCAGGACGTTCACTCCTACCTCTGGGGCGGGAGAGTAGAGAACCACAGCGGTGATGGCGCACAACACAACTGCGATGCACAGAAGCATCAGGCAGCGGTGCCACAGTGCGGCAGAGTTGACGTGCACCTGAGGGCGCGCGGTGCTGGACTGTCGGGTAGCGCGTATTGTCGGAATGGAGGACCTCCGGATGTCTAAGCCCGAATGCACCGATTCGCTGATCCAGTCGGGGTGAGTTTCGGTGTGCAGCAATGGTCGGTATGTGGGCATGGTTGAGCATCCGACCTCTCGTGTCGGGTTGTTCCACTTGCTCTTTCGCGTCGAGGGCGGGCAGGTGTCGCGGACGTTAGACGATGATCGGGTGATTGGGACCGAACGTTCTGTCGAACAGTGTGTTCCACGCTGTTTCCCACGGCCAGTCGGTCGGCAGGTGCAGCGTCAACCGTCGGGCCGAAGACGCGATTCGCGCGGGGACCGAGACGATGGTGCGCCGGAGGGTGCCAGTGGTCGCTTTCGTCAGCTTCGGGTCAGCCGTGAGGGTGCCGGCAGCACGGGTGAGATTGAACGCCATCACCGCGCAGACCAGCCAGGCGGCGTTCGCCGAAAACGAGTTCGACGGCAGATGCGCGAGAGCAGAGTTCTTCAGATCCGCATGCACCTGCTCGATGACGGCGTGCTGACGGTGAGTCTTGTCGGCGGCGACGGTACCGACCTCGTCGGGGTCGGTGGTGGTGAAGAACGCGTGGAACCGCCACACGTCGAACAACGTGCCCTGTCCCTCGTCCTTGGGTGGTCGCAGGTCGGGGATACGCCGCACGACCAACCGTCCCGCAACGTGGTGTGCCTTCTTCTGGGACGCGAACGCGGTGAACGGGATCTCGGCGACCTCCGCCCGCGAGATCCAGGTGTCGGTGCCCTCGTCGTAGAGGGCGTCGGTGTACTGGATCGGCGTCCACGAGGACTCGTCGTCGCCGATGGAGGCGATCGCACGTTTGATGGTGGAGGTCAGGCGCACGGTCACCGACACATCGGCGCCGGCGCGAATCGCCGCACCAATGGTGGGGTGGCCGTAGAACGCCGAATCGCACCTAATCAGGGGTTTCGACGCACCGTCCCCGCTCGCTCCGCCGGTCTGCGAACGCAGCCGGTCGACGGTGGCCAGCGAATCGGAGACCATGCGGGCGGCGCCGCGCGGGGAGCCGCAGGCTCCTCGCCGCAGGCGTTGGGTGAGGATCACCGGCGCAGCGGTCTCGGTGGTGACGGTGGCGATGAGGGCGTTCAGCCCGCGGATCCCGGAGTAGCCGTATCCGGACCCTTGTTTGCGGTGGCCGTGGACCTCGATGATCGAATCGTCGATATCGACCAGCACCCGCCCGGTGTCGATCCCCGACACCAGCGCGGTCTTCTCCGCGAGATTGCCCAGGAACCGCGAGGCCACGGCGTCGAGTTGCCGGATGTGCCCGAAGGTGAACTGGCGGAGGAACGATCCCAGTGTCGATGGTGCATAGGGTCGGTCGAAGACGGTTCCCATCGCCCCGTGCCGCAGGATCGCCAGGTCGGCGATGCTGTCAGCGCCGGCGACCATCCCACCGACCAGCGACCCGACCTTGCGGCCCGGGTTGGCGCCCTTGTCGGTCGGCACGCTCAGGTGCTCATCGGCGAGGGTGAGCAGGCCGCTGGCCTGCGCCAATGCCATCACCGGGATCAGTCCCGCGGTCGACACGAGATTCGGGTCGTCGAACCTCGCCGCCGCGACGGGTCGGGTGTGAGATAGTTGCATCTACGAGATGCCCTTCGTCGTGGCCGAATTGTTACTGTGAGAAGTTCAATTCTTCCACTACGACAGGGCATTTCGCCGTTACGACCCACCCACGGATTCATCCGGATCGGTGCATCCAGGCTAAGCCGCGGATGGATGGTTTTCGAGAAGGTGCCCCGCCCTGCAAGGCGGGGCTTTTCTTGTGTCAGGACCGATCTCGGCGGAGCAGGTCTTCGTACGGGGTCGGCACAGTCACGGTGTTTAGTTTAGGCGCTTCGCGCCCGTGCGCCTTTCGGTAGCTGGAACAACCGGAAGGGTGCACGAGCGATAGCCAGCCCACATGCGTGAATTCTTCGTGATCGGCATCGGTGCGCGCGACCCCGACCAGGTGACGGTCCAGGCGATCAAGGCGGCAACCAGGGGCGACTCGGCGAACTACGTGACGTCCGCCACGACGAGGGGTCGAACTTTTTCGTCCTTGGAGTGGACGATGTCGTCAGGGGCGCGATCTCGTAGGGGGTGTTCCTGAGATTCGGTTGTTGCCGAGGAGTAGGCGCCCCCAGCGCGGAGCTTCCCTCTCCGGCCGGGGCGACCACACCGTGTCGCCTTACAGTGGCGGCGGTGGTTCGTCCCCGTGGACGAGCTTCCACCACAGGGTCGCGGGCAGACGAGGGATCGGGTCGACGATGATCACGTCGGCCTGATCGGCGGCGGCGAGCATGTAGGGCCGGCGGCGCTCGCGCCATTGCGCGGCGACATCCTCGAGACCGTCGATGCTCATGGGACTGTCGAGGGTCTCGCACGCCAGTTTCAGCCACGGGACGAGGTGGCGTTCGGCTTCCCGGGTGATTCCGTTGCCGCTATGGCGTTCTCGACGAGGAGACTTGTCAGATCGCGGCGGATCCGCCACCGGAGTTCAGCTTGATCGACAATGGAGGACCGTTCGGTGGTCGGCGCCGGCCGAGTCGGCGGGGGCGGTGCGACGCCGTCGGGTGGCCCTGCGCGGTATGGCCCCGAACATCTCGGGCCGTTGGTGCTGATCAAGGCGGGCATGGGTACAGGCGTCACACAGTTCGGTGAGCGCGGGCCACGACGGCCGCCGGTGGGTGGCGAGTTGGGCGAGCATGTTGGCGCCGAGGTCTTCGGCGCGCGCGAAGACCTCCAGACCGTACCGGTAACGCAGGACCGCCGCGTTCTGCCAGTGGCCGGCGAGTGTGCGCTCGCGGCGGGGGAGCCCAGCGACCGCTGCGAAGAATCGTTCCTCGGCGTGATGCGCTTTGTCCCGTAACTCGGTGGCTGCGGCATCGCAGCGGTCGGGGGTAATCCCCTGCAGCGGAATCAGCGCTTCCCGGAACTCGTACGCAGCGTAGGCGAGGTCTTCGAGATCGACGGGGTGGGCGCGCGTGCGTAGCGTGAGTCCAAGCGCCATGCCGGGAAGCTCAACCGGACCGGTAGGGCGACGATTGTGACGCCAGGCCGGCCGCGACCGAGCTCGCCGGCCGTGTGAGAGCTCGCATCGGAGGCGCGGGGCCGACATCAGTGCTGGTGGTGTCGTATCCGCCCCTGGATTGCTCTTTGACCAGCGGAAATGACACGTCCCCTGACCTGGGCTCCGGTGCGCTGGTAGTCGTGTCGCCGCGCTCCCACCCGGGAGATTCCTGAGGTCTGTCGTGGTCGGCCTCAGAAGTGGCAATGAGCTTGTGGCACAAGTGCATCCACGTGCCGCGGCCCTCCCCGGGTGGATCAACCGTCTCGATTCCGCCCCAGGGCGTCGTCCTCGCGTGTGGGGCAGCGGCGACCAGCTGTCGGGGGATCGGATCGAGACGGATGGAGGAATTGCATGAGTGAGCAGCGTGGACGTGACTTCAAGGTTGCACCCTTCGGAGGTCGCGCAGATCGGACAGCGGAGGAAGCGGCGCCCGCAGACCGTGGTCCAGCTTCCGGCCCGGCCTGCCGGGTCAGGCCGTCGTGGGAATGGTGATCTCGGCTCTGCCGTCGATGGCCGATAGTTGGTAATGCGGGCAGGTGATCACCTGCCGAGGAACGGGAATCGCCTGACGGTCGGTGTCGAGGTAGAGGCGGTATGCGAGCTGCCCGCGTCGATGGCTGCCGGTGCCTGAGGAAGTATCCGTGCGCGGAGTCGACGGTTGAGAAGATCGCCCGCGCCCACTCGGCAGCCTCCGTGGACTGCAGATACCGTGGCGCGCCCGTCTGCGCGTCGACGGTGTGCACGATGACCGTGACGGCGAACCCGGCCGCCGCGGGGAACCACTCCTCGGCCGTGACGTCGAACGGTGCGACGGACGTGTGGATCCGCAGCTCGATGTCCGTTCCGGTACGGGCCGCGGCTGTGATGATGTGGGGATCCGCCGAAGCATCCTGTACGGCCAGGTTCGGCAGCGCCTGGTGGCCGTCGGCGCGGATGCTGCCGGGATCAGCGGACATGGGGCAAGGGTACGGGCCGCCGATACCCGGCCGGCGGAGTGATGACGATTCGCCCGACCGGCGACTGATCCGGCGAATGAAGCGTTGACCTGCAGAGACGGCAGGTCCCCTAACGGAAGGACTGGACCGGTGAATGTAGGCGACCGCGTCAAGGTGCATACCGACGCCACCTCGGAGTTCGTCATCGTGAGCATCGACGGCGAGGACGCGGTGATCGAGTCGGTGCGCGACTACGTCCCGGTCGGTCCCCTTCCATGCCCGCCTCGAGCGGTTGGTCCCGGTCGAGTCCTGACCCCGACAAGAAATGCCGCCTGAACAGTGGAGGTGACACGTCCCCGTCCAGTGGATGAGCGTGCCCGCCCGGCGGATGGGCTTGCGCGGCTATCGTCACGGCTACCGCGAGCGGTGCGGTGAACGGAAATCGGTGCGAGCAGGGGCGTCCCGCTGACAGAACGAGGCGACGGCGACGGTGACGACTCAGGAGTGTTCGACCACGGATAGCGGGAGGCCGGCCGCCTTCGCCACCCGCAGCAAACCCGCCTCGTGCCTCGACTGCATCGACACCATCGTGCGCACCGGTGGCCTCGTATCAGCAGAGCCGTTCACCAAGCCGAGCGCGTGGCGGCTCACCACCTGCCGAAGCTGCGAGGTGCAGGCCCATTACTGCTCGAGTACATCATCAGTGAGAACGTTGCCGGGCTCACGACCTGCAGCGTATGCCACTGGTAAGCGTGCCGGGTAACCCAGGTCCTCGCCCGGGAGCCACACCCGATCGGGAGAAAATTGCCCGCCGCCTCGACGAGTGCGGCTACGAGCTGATTGAACCGCTCGATGAGGTCAGCCACGACGGGATGGCCCCGTCGTGGCCAAATGTCGCCGATGCGGGGCGTATCCGTGCCGCGGGGGACTTCGGCTGGCGCTGCAACTGTCCCGCAACGCCCCCTCCTCGAACCCAGCCAGTCCCCGTCCTGGCCGGCTATTGCTGTCTGAGTCGGACTCGCCGGCGCTGCAGTGGTGGGACCACGAACGCAACGACGAGGTGACGTTTCGCACCGTGACGGTCCGGGCCACCCGAGCTTGTCCGTGGCGGTGCCCGGAGTGCGGGCTGCGGTTCGAGGCGAAGGAATAGGGTCAGGCAGAGACGCTGTTCCTTCGTGATCAGTGTTGTCCCTGTTCCACGACCCAGGCGGCGATCTGTGCCCGGGACGTGAAGCCAAGTTTCGCCAGGACGTGCTCGACGTGTCCCTGGGCGGTACGTTGCGAGATGACCAGGCGGGCGGCGATCGCCTTATTGGTCAGCCCTTCGGCGACGAGGTCGGCCACCTGCCGCTCCCTTTTGGTTAGTTCCGTCGAGGGGCCCGTCGTGGCCGGCGCGGTCTCGGGTTCCTCACCGAGTGCGTAGGCGATGGCGGCGTCGAGGTTCAACGAGCCGCCTTCGCGGTGTGCGGCCTCGAATATCCGCTGGCCGAGCGCCCGGCGTGTGTTCCGCTCGCATTCCTCGTGATGAACGAGCAGATTCGGGTACACCACGGTGGAGGTGCTCGCCATCTTGCCCAGGGACTGCGCCGCACCCATCAGCACGACGGCGCGACGTGCGCTACCATCGGCGGCCGCGATCCAGGCCAATGTCTCCAGGCACATCGCGGCCAGGACAGGGTCTTTCCGCCGACGGACCAGACGAATTCCCTGCTCCAGCAACCTCAGCGCACGATCGCGATCACCCTGACGCCACACGGCAACCGCGATGGCCCACAGCACATATGACCGATACATTGATTCGCCGTGGGATTCGGTGATCGCGAGGGCCCGCTCATGGCACTCGAGAGCCCCTGCGGTGTCCTGCTGAAGTTCGCGAGCCAATCCGAGATTGAAGAGCACCAAGACCTGCGCAAAGCGATCGCCCTGCGCGGCGAATGCGTCATAGGTGCGTTCTAGGTGTACGCATGCGTTGGCGAGGTCGCCGGTGTAGAGCTCGTGGCGTCCGTGGGTCAGATCTGCGAAAGCGTGCGTGATCGGGTCGGTGGTCTGTTCGGTGAGAGCCAGAGCTTGCGCGACCAGCCTCGTCGCCGCGGCGAAATCGCCTTGGGCATCGGCAATCACGCAGTCTCGGCACAAGGCCTTGGCGCGTACGACCGACGCGGCTTCTGGCCGGATAGCGAGTGCGCGGTCGAGCCAATGGCGTCCCTCGCCGAATAGGCCGCGTGACATCCAGAACGGTTGCAGGGCCGCGGCGAAGGCCAACGCGGAGTCGGATTCCACGTCCTCGGTGAGGGAGAATTCCAGAGCCTCCCGGTAGTTCGCTTGTTCGCGGCTGAGGCGGTCGATCCAATCGAGCTGCCTGGCACTGATCCATCCGGCGTCGGCGTCCAGCGCGAGCTGCCGGTACCAGTCCCTGTGCAGCCGGCGTTGGTCCGAGTACTCGCCGGCTTGCTGGGCCCTGCCGCGGCCGTAGTCGCGCAGCGTCTCGAGCATCCGGAACCGCACGACCGTGCCCGACTCCTCCCTGATCAGGATGGACTTGTCGACCAGGGATGCAAGCACGTCGAGTAGGTCGTCCGGATCGCCGCGCCGGCACACATATTCGGCGGCGTCGAGTTCGAAGCTGCCGGCGAACACGGACGATTGTGCCCAGACCTGTTGTTCGGCCGGTGTGCACAGCTCGTAGCTCCAGTCGATGCAGTGGCGCAGGGTCTGCTGACGGGTCGGTGCGGCCCTGCCGCCGCGGGTCAGCAGGGTGTAGCGGTCGGTCAGCCGCTGCAGAACCTGCTCGGGAGACATCGCCCGTAACCGTGCCGCCGCGAGCTCGATTGGCAGCGGCAGCCCGTCGAGATGCCGGCAGATTCTTGCTACGGCGCTCGTGTTGTCCTCGGTGAGCTCGAAGCCCGGCACCGCGGTTGAGGCGCGTTCAGTGAACAAACGGACCGCATCATAACGAGGCATGCCTTGCGGCGATGGTTCGCGGTCCGAATCGGGAACCGTCAGTGGAGGCACGCGGAGCACCGCTTCACCCTCGATGGCCAGGGCCTCACGGCTCGTGGTGAGAATCCGCAGCTTCGGGCAGGCGCGCAGCAGCGTCTCGGACAGCTTCGCTGCCGCATCCACTACCTGTTCGCAGTTGTCGAGTACCAGCAGTAATTTCCGAGGTGCCAGGAAGTCGAGCAGGGTCGTGTGCAATGGCCGCGTCGACTGGGGACGCAGCCCCAGTGCTGCTGCGACCAGTACTTCCAAGAGTGAGCCGTCACGCAGCTCGCCCAACTCGACCAGCCACACCCCGTCGGCGAAGTCCCGTCGGGCGTTCGTCGCAGCCCGCAACGCCAGTCGCGTCTTGCCCACCCCACCGATCCCGGTCAACGTGACTAGCCTGGACGTCGCCAGCAGGCTCTTCGCCTCGGTTAGCTCGGTCCGGCGGCCGACGAAGGTGGACAGCTCCACGGGGAGGTTCCCCGTAGCGCCCAGCGAAGACCCCGCCGATGAGGGCTGGCGGAGGCCGGTAACTAGCGGTACCGGCGGGATCGGGCCGCCCATGTGCTGCGCGATATCTGGTTCGCCCCCCAGCGCCATCTCGTCGATCGGGAACCCGCTGCGGGCTTGCAGCTGCTGGAGCTGTTCGCCGAGGGCCACCGCCGCGGGGCGCTCGCTCGGAGTGCGGGTCATGGCGTGTTCGATCACTGTAGATAGGTTCTCGGCGACGCCGTGCTCGCGCAGGTCGGGCACCGGCTGCGTGGTAATGCGCAAGAACTGGGCCACCACTTGTTCTCCGCTACGGCGCTCGAATGCGGCGTGCCCGGTCAGCGCGGCGAACAGGGTGGCGCCGAGTCCGTAGATATCCGCGGCGGGCGTCGGTGGATCCCCGCGGAGCACCTCCGGGGAAGTGAATGCCGGAGATCCTGTGACACTGCCGGTGGCGGTCTTGAACCCGCCGGCAATATGCGCGATGCCGAAATCTGTCAGGGCAGGCTCGCCGTAGTCGGTGATCAGGATGTTCGCGGGTTTAACGTCGCGGTGGACGATGCCGAGCCGGTGCGCGGTTTCGAGCCCACCGGCCATCTTCACCCCGAGCCGCAGCACCTCCTCCCCCGAGAGCGGACCGTGGCGCCGGACCCGGACGTCGAGCGAATCCTGCGGATAGTACGGCATCACCAGGTACGGGCGACCGGTGTCGGTGGCTCCGACCTGCAGGACGCCCACGATATTCGGGTGTCCGGTCAGCTGGCCCATCGCCCGCTGCTCACGGAAGAAACGCTCCCGGTTCTCCTCGTCCAATTCGGCGGTGAGAACCTTCACCGCAACCGTCCGTTGCAGGGCGGGCTGGCTGCAGCGATACACCACGCCAAAGCCGCCACGCCCGATTTCCTCGGCGTTGTCGAACCCGGCCGCCCTCAGCTCGTCCGCAACAGTGGCTGCCACGTCACGTTGTGTTCGTAGCGGATCGCTGTCCTTCATCAGGTACTTGCTCACCGCCGCTCGCGACAAGCTGGGCAGCATTGCGCCTACCTCTCAACACGGTTTCAGAATATGCCTTGCCCAGAAGCGGGTAGGGGCTCTTGATGTGTCACCTGGGGGTTGCCCGGGTCGTGCTGTGAGCGGCTGCCGGTCGTTCCAGTGAGTAAGCAGCTGCGACATTTCGTGAATTGCCGCGGGGGTTCGGACGGGTTTCCGCGGTGTGCAGATGTGCGCCAACGTTGAGCGCGCGCCTGGTTCTGGGCAAGATTCACTGAATCATACCGATCGATCAATCGGTTGGCGCCCTCGACTCGGAATAGTGCGGCGTAGCTCGCGCACTTCCGAGACGTGCGGGTGGAGGTGTTCTGGCAGGGCCTTGTCGATGCGTGCGCTGCGAGGTGAAGGGGCTGAGATCATTTCGCGACGCTTTCGTCCGGCTGGTCGGGCCATCCTTGGTACGGCACCGCGCTCACTGCCACGTCGGCGCGAAGCTCGGCGGTCTGGTGGCGGGTCAGCTCGGCGGCGGCGGCGAGGAGGACGCGTGCGACGGGTGTGACGTTCTCCTTTTGTGCCAGCTCGGGACTGGCTGCGCCGAGTGCCGCGATGACCTTGCGCCGGGAGGTCCAGATTGGAACGGCCACGACTCCTGCGCTGTCGTCGGGGAGCACGCCGTAGGAGTATCCGGCCTCACGTTCGCGGCCCACACGGAGGATGAACTCCTCGACGCGCTGGTTGTCCCGCGTGCCGTCGCCGAGGATCTGCCGGATGTCGTCGGCGGTGCTGCCGTAGAGAAGTGCCCGCCCTGTCTCGGTCGAAGCGACGGGATAGACCATGCCGATGCTGTCGATGATCGGGCGGACGTGAGCGGGCTGGTCGGACCACACGGTGACCGCACTCGCTCCCCGCCGCACGACGAGGAACACGCGGCTGCCGGTCAGGCTCACCACCCTGCGTACGACCGCCGAGCCGATGCGCATCAGGTGCTGGTCGCCGGCCCGCATTCCCAGGCTGTAGATGCCTGGACCCAACCGGTAGGTCCTGGTCTCCTCGTCCCGTTCGACGAAGCCCGCCTCGATGAGCACCTTCAGGGTCCGTGACACCTGCGATTTGTCCGCACCGAGATACTCCGCGATGCGATTGTTGCCCCAGCCTCGGACGTCCTCGCGCCATGTCCACTGTTGGAGAACTTGCAGGATCTCGATCCCGCGACGCAGGGTGCTCAGATCCAGGTTGCGCTGGGAAGCGGAGGGCGGGGCTGCGCTCTCGGCATCGTGGAGGGGATGTGCGTGCTGGCCGGAATCGGTCATGGGTGGTACCTGCCTTTCAGGGCCGTCATGCACGTGGGCACGCGCGCTTCAGCGTCGCCGACGCGGTGGCCTGCGGTGCCCGCACCGCGGTTGGCCGGGGGGTGAGAGCCGCGATCATCACTTTGGGCGCGGAGGCCGAGGGCCCGGGCCGCGCGACCATGTTCGCCGGTTCGCCCGTCTGGTCACGGCCTTCGAGGTGCTCATGGCTGGCCTCCGGGCACACGTTGGCGAGCGCCGATGTGACGGTCTTGGCTCCGGCGGCGAGATAGGGTGCGGCGTTGTATTCACCGACCACCCGGAAGTCGACTCGATCGCCCCACTGCGCTACGCGGCGCGCGAATTCCTCGGGTGAGGACAGTTCGTCCACGACGCCGCGGAATCCGTCGACGTCGACGAAGGCCTCGAGGTACGGCTCGTCCATGGCGAGCGACGTGCTGCTGTAAACCACCGCGTTGAGTCCGGATGCCTCGGTCATCGCGCGGACGTACTCGGCGAATGCTGCCGGTGAGGGGCGGACGTAGCAGGGGGAATTGACCACGAGGCCGTCGCAACCGGCGGCCTTCGCCCGTTGCACCGCTTCCCGGGTCGCGAATCCCACCGCCTGGCACCGTGCCTTCGCCGTCGAGTCCTTCCACCGAGGATCGCATGAGTCGGTCGGACTCGCCAGGGGACAGCGCGTCGAACACACCCGGACCTCATCAGGCCGACGGTGTCCTGGTGCTCGCGGTAGTACCGCATCTGGCGCCGCACGGGGGTTCCCCTAACCCCAAACCAAACGCAACAGAAGAACATAACCCGGCTCCGCCGTGTGCCTTTTCGGTCAGTCCGATCGTGCGGCCCACACGGCCAGGCTCACCGCACGCCGCCCGAGGAAGCGCGATGAGGCACCATCGGACCCGGCCCCGGCGGCGCTCCACCCTGTCCTCTTCGCGAACTCTCTTGCGTATCATTCGGAGTTGGTTGGAGCGGATCCGCATCTCGATGGCCGCGATGATGTCGGCCGGCTCGTCTTGCGGTTCGCTGTCACCCGGGTCGAGTCCCCGTGCCTCTACCGGGACGCGCTGTCACCGCGCACGTTCTCGCGTGCAGGGATACGTGGCCACGTCGGAGGATCGGAAGTTCCCCGCGGCGCGGCGGGGCGGATTCGCCGCCGAGCTCGGATCCGGCTGGCGGAGTGAGCCGCCCCTGGGCACTTGCCCGCGCTGCATGGCCCGCGGCGCTGGTCCAGATTCTCAGGGAGTTCGCGACCGTGTGACTCCCCGCAGCACGACTCGGATCACCAGGCCCGCGGCCAGCGCCCAGAACGCCGACCCGACACCCAGGATGCTCACCCCCGAGGCGGCGATGAGGAAGGTGAGCACCGCGGCCTCCCGGTCGGACTCATCCGCGAGGGAAGCCGTTAGCGCGCCGCCGAGGGTGGTCAGTAGGGCCAGGCCGGCGACCGCCTCGACTATCCCGTGCGGGGCGACCGCGACGAGGGCGGCGACCGCGGTGGAGCACAGCGCGAGCACGAGGTAGGCGCAGCCGGCGGTGAACGCGGCCACCCAGCGCCGCTTCGGGTCGGGGTGCGCGGTCGGGGCTGCGGACAGCGCCGCGCTGATCGCGGCGAGGTTGATTGCATGCCCGCCCGCCGATGCCCCGACGACGGTCCCGATGCCGGTGATTGTCATCGCGGACCGCCATGGCACCCGGTACCCGAAGGAGGCCATCACCGTGGTGCCCGGGATGTTCTGCGAGGCCATCGTCACGATGTAGAGCGGGACTGCGAGGCCGACCAGCGATTGCCAGGTCCAGTGTGGGGCCGTCAGTTCGAACCGCGGAAGCATTGCCCCGTCGAGGGTTCCGTCGCCGGTGGCCAGGCTGACGCTGATCACCAAGGCGGCGGACGCGAACGCCGCCGGGACCGCCCAGCGCTTGGAGTACCGCTGCAGCACCAGCCAGACCAGCACCACCGGGGCGACGGCCGCGGGGGAGTCGTGGAAGGCGGTGATCGGGGCGAGGCAGAGCGGCAGCAGTACCCCGGCGAGCATGGCCTGGGCGAGCGCGGCCGGGATCGCGGCGATCAACCGGCCGAGCGGAGGCCAGAGTCCGGTGAGGATCACCGCCATGCCGACCACCACGAAGGCGCCCACGGCGGCGGGCCAGCCGCCCGCTACCAGACCGGTGCCGGTCAGCAGGGCGGCGCCCGGGGTGGACCAGGCGAGGGTGATGGGCATCCGGTGGCGGCGGGAGAGCCATAAGATGCCCAGGGCCTGGGTGACACACAGGGCCATCAGCCCGGAGGCTGCCTCAGCGGGGCTGGCCCCCACCGCGCGCAGGCCGGTGAGCACCACCGCGAATGAAGTCGTGAATCCGACCAGCGCGGTGACCACGCCGGCGCTAATCGGGAGCGCGAGGCCCGGATCGGTGCCGGTCGGTACGGGTTCGAGGGTTCGAGACAACGCCATGCTGCGGTCACACCCGGCCTGGGTGGCTCGTCGGACCCGGGCTGGAGAGGCGGGCCTTCTCGACAGGGGGCAGCCCGGTGGGGCCTATTGCCGTCGTTGCGGTCAACGTGTCACGTCCTTCTTTGATCGCGAGGATGGAGCCGGCCGACTCACCCGTTCGATGTCCGGGCCCGGCTGGAGAGTGCCAGGCCAGACGGATGCCGTAACGGGGGCTTCATCAGCGGGGAACACCTCAAGGCCATCCGTACGGATGGCCTCGACGTGGATCGGGGAAGAAACCTGGCTGTGGACAATTCCCACGGCGCGGCTCCGCGTCGGCCCGGGGGCCGTATGTCGTACCGATCGTTGCGTCGACCAACCCCCGATCCAACGACAGTTGCGATATGTGCAACCGTGTGGGCAGGTTGTCTGGCCGGGCGTAAGACACATTCGGGCTCTTCCGGGAGCTGCGACTGCAAGTAGTCGCACCCACCCTCGGTTCCGTCCGGGTTTGCCGGGGTTCCAGCGCCTTTCGGCTCTGATGCAAATAGCGCAACTCATCTTCTTGCGATGTGGCCGATGCCACACACTGACGTACGCGATCGAGAGTTTCGTTACCGGAATCGGAGTAACATGAAGATTCAACCTACAGAGCAGTACAGCCAATCAGGCGATCCCAGCGCCATGAACCGACGACGCGCCCTATGGGGAAGTTCTCTTGGGACCACACTGGAGTGGTACGACTTCTTCCTCTATGGCTCGATGGCCGTCATCGTATTCCCACACCTATTCTTCTCACAGCAGAGCGGGTTCGTCGGAACACTCCTTTCCGTTTCAACATTTGGCGCCGCGTTCGTAGTCCGGCCGCTCGGCGCCGTGATCTTTGGTGCATTGGGGGATCGGCGCGGGCGCAAGGAGGTTCTTGTTGCCACCATGGTTCTCATGGGTGCGGCGACTGCCCTCATCGGCGTCCTGCCAACCGATCAGCAAGTTGGAATGTGGGCACCATTCTTCCTCGTGGTCCTCCGTCTGCTGCAGGGTTTGTCGACGGGCGGGGAATGGGGCGGAGCCACGCTGATGGCGGTCGAGAACGCGAAAAAGTCGTCGACACGATCAGGCTCGCGCAGAGGGTTCTACGGCAGCCTGGTCATGGCGGCGTCTCCTGCGGGTCTGATCCTCTCCAACGTGTCGATTCTCATTCTCACCCGAATTGATAAGGACGCATTCCTGAGTTGGGGTTGGCGGATTCCGTTCCTCGTCGGTGGGTTGATCGCCGTACTCGGCTTAATAATCCGACTGGGTGTCTCGGAAACGGATGAGTTCAAGACTCTCGCCAATCGTGGCAAGTTGAACGAGTCCCCAGTTTCGACCGTGATCAGGAAGTTCCCACTGCGCCTCCTGAGAATCGCGTTCATCTACATGGGGCCGGGCGCAGCGTTCTACGCAATCATCATCTTCGGCCAAAAGTTTGCGGTGCAGCATGCCGGACTGACGACAGATCAGATGACCACCGTCGTAGTCATGTATGGCATCACGATGTTTGTGGGCACCCTGACGGCGGGGAACTACGTCGACCGCATCGGTGCCGCGCGAATGGGTTTCTACGCCACCATCGCCATGTGCGTGATGACGCCGATCGCGATGGGCGTGCTGGCCTCAGGACAGTTTGGACCTATTGTTGTCGTGTACATGGTGATGGCGGTCCTTCAAGCGGTCGTATCGGCGCCGATGGCTTTGCTGTTCACGGATATGTTCGATGCGGATGTGCGATACACCGGTGTATCGCTCGGATACCAACTCGGCACAGTTGTGGGCGGTGCGCTCCCACCGATCGTCGCTCTCTGGCTATTCGAGATCACCGGATCGGTCTGGGTGGTCTCCGGCTATCTCGTTGCTGCGCTGATTGTTTCGGCTATATGCGTGGTCGGCCTTATGTCTCGTTCGGCTGACGCCGAAATGAACTCCACCGCTGCGGTACCAACAAAGACGTAGCGCACGACAACGCCGTCGCGTCGGCGCTGATCATCGGAGCGGGTGAAGAGGGGCGGGTCTGTCTCGAGGCGGTGGTTCTGTGCACCGGGACTCGAGGCAGACTTGCATCGTGCCGGCGTCTGGCATGGCTGACATGCTCGAGAAATGTTCTCATGCATCCGCCCTTAGCGGATGCATGCCATCATGCGGTTGTGATGAGACAGATCTCACTGACCTTGCGTACCTGCCGGATGACAGATCCCGAAAACTATCGAGCCCGAGTTCTGTGGCATGGTCACGGCGTGGGGGCGGGATTCTGGTCGATTCTGTCGCGCGCATACGCCCGCCATCTCGACTTACACGCCGTCCACGCGTGATCACCCGAAAGGCACATCAACGGCTGGCAACGCGGATTCACCGCCGAGGTTGTGTCAGCGCTCAACCGACCGACGCCGTGACGGCGAGACCACCCGCATCGTCTCGATCACCTGGTCGAGGTCGACGCGGGGGAGCCCGTCCCCGCACAGCGCCATGCGTGCAGCGTTGATTGGTTTGCCGGCGTATTGCGCTGCGTTCGATGCGTGGAGGCTGCACGAGTCCGCCGATGGGACAATGGCGCGAGCAAGCACCGGATCGCTGTGTTGTCCGGGTCGATCGTGTCTCAAGGGGTCTAGTCTAGGCGTGGCGTAGCGGAGGACGGCGGGGTGATACCGATGGATTCGTCCATCGGGGCGTGACCACCTGCGGTTTCCTCGTTCGCGGCGAGTGCCAGGAGATTCACCCAATCCTCAGCGAACGCGAGCACCAGGTCAGGAAACCGTCCAAGGACCTGCCGCGCTCCGGGCATGCCACCGTGGCGTCACCGATGCGGACACGGCGTTCGCAGACTGCATCCTCGGGTTGAGGCGCGAGCTCCTACCCGAGCACGGTCTCGTATATCGAGACCCGTAACGGCAGGGTCAGCGCATTCAGTTCGGCGGCAGCGCCTAATGACAACGGTGCGACTGGCGAACTGCTCCGGCGGTGTCGACAGCGTTTTCGGTAGCGTTTGACCACGAAGCCGCCAGCGGTCGAATAGCAGGTCTGCGTGCATCGTGCCGCGCCGTCCGCGGTCACGTCATGACGTGGGGAAGTCAGGTGAGGTTTCCGGATGCAGGACCAGCTCACCTGAGGTGAGAGGGATCTCAACGAGTCATGGCTTCACCGGCGGCGGGGGCGCCCCGCCGAGGCGGATGTCGTCGCCGGCCCGAATCTCGGAGAGGCGCGCCGCCGTATCCTCGATCTCAGCGGTTTAGGGGCGGTAGCCCTCGAGGCCGAGGAGGAACGCCGGGCATTGTGCCGTGCCCGGCGTCAGCTGCGGCGAGCAAGCCGAAGGGGTCCACCCGAAGGTCGCAGAACCCCGGAAACACTTGCCTCGCTGCGCGGCGTAACGAACACCTGCAAGCCGTCCGCATGGGGCCGACCGTGTGCGAGTTCGACGGCCCAAGTCATGCGCCGCAACTCCCATTCCATCTTGATCTACCGGTCGCCCGATGGTGATGAGCGCACTGGGCGGGGAATGCGGCTTCGGCGCGTGGCAATCGGAGTCGGACAGGTCGAGGTGTTACTGCCGCCAGGTGAGACGTCCTCCGGCCCTTTCGATGGCGGAGTCGGATAGAGGCAGCCGTGGCGTCATTGTCGCGCCTGGATCAATTCCATCAGCATGCCGAGATCATTGTGACCTGCCAGCGACGAGATCGTAATGCCATCGGCGACACCCGCCGCTTGAATGTCGTCGAGCAGCCCTCGCAGCCCCGATTCCGTCCCGATGTAGGTCAGCGAGCCGGTGTCCATCGGATGCTCGTCAGTCGCCAGCGCATTCACAGCCCTCCGGGCATCACGGGCCTCACGCTCGACCAGCACTGAAATGTCGACGATAACCGAGATGCTGTCGGGGTCTTTGCCACTGCACTCCATCTCGGAACGGTAGGTCTCTCGGATGGACTTGGCGTGGCGCAAGTCCGCCGCGCTGACTCGAATGGGTACCCGATCGCTGTTGGTCAGCTCATGCCATTCGGTTCCGGACAGATCCGGCACAGCTCGATCGATGAACAACCGCAACAAATCCCTGGGCCGAACCCGCGTATCGGTCTCCATCTGAGTCAACTCCTCTCCCGGAAAATGCGAATCCATTCCCCACACGTGCCGATTGCAGCAAGATGACTCACCCACTCCCTCGGCTCCCTCCGCGCCGCGCTGCACCATGACACTCCGGGTGTGGCACGCGGACTGGTCGACTGGGGCGCACATACTCCATGATTCGAGGTTGGACTCGCCACTGACAGGACCGTTGCGGTATTCGCCACGACATCCTCGACGGATACTCGGGCTGTTGCGCATGCCTCCACTTTGGTCGGCGAGCGCCGGTATCAACTCTAACGTCGTCGTACATCCAGTGCACTTCAACCCTGGAAGGGAGCGTGTCATGACGACAACCACTGTGACAACAATGGATTCGTGCCTGGTTGCGGGAGAGAAAACTTCGCCAACCCTGCAACCCATTCACTCAGACCAGATACGAGGTCTGTACTCGAGCGTTCCCTCGGGTGTCGCTGCCGTCTGCGCGCTTATCGGCGGGCAGCCCGACGGGATGGCGGCGAGTTCGCTCGTGCCCGTCTCCCTCGACCCTCCACTCGTGTCCTTCTGTGTGCAGAACGGATCTCGTACGTGGTCACGCGTGCGTACCGCCGCCCGGATCGGCGTGTCCGTCCTTGCCCGAGACCAGAGCGGTGCCTGCACCGCATTGGCCGCTCGTGAGGGTGACCGGTTCGCCGAGCTCGACTGGCACGCGCAGCACGGGGGCGGTGTGTTCATCACCGGTGCCGCGGCATACCTCGACTGTGTCGTCGAATCGGAAGTGCCCGGCGGGGACCACCGCATAGTTCTCTTGCGGGTCGTTGCGGGCGGAAGCACCGATTGTGCGCCGATCATCTTCCACAACAGCCGATTCGGATCGATTTCCGAGAACGATCCAACGGCCACGGAGTAAAGAAGATGGCGGCGGCCTCTGGACGGAAGCCGACGCGACCGGCGAAGAACGGACGCGTCGTCCGAAACCGAAGAGCACCGCGGCGACCAAAACTTGCCAACAGGCCGCCGGCTGCCCGCGGATGCGGACAGATCCCGCTGGCGCGAACAGGCCACACGATTGGCCGGGCGACGTCGTGAACGCAGATGCTGGACTGATGCAAGTCGCCGCGAAGAGCTCCCGAATCTTCGATGTGGACGGCCATGTGATCCATCAATGGCAGCTCAACGTCGTCTGCGTCGACGGACACCGTTCGAAGTCACCGGCCACCGCGTCGTCCACCACTTCGAAGGCGAACCCGGCGAAACCTTTGCCCTGGAGGATCCCAACCCAAGGTCTTCGAAGCCGTCGCGGGCAGTAGACGTGGCCCCCAAAACAACGGAGGGAGAAGGAACGTGGACACCTATACCCGTGCCATGCTGCGTTTCGTGCAGGAATGGCATCCATACGGTGGTTGCGACGACCAGATCATGCCCGAATTCGGGATTACAGAGACCACATTCTACCAGCGCGTACTTGCGATACTGGAACATCGACGTCACCTTCAACTCGACGACAGCGAGCGCCTGGCTCTCCGCTCCTTCTGCATTACAAAGCTTCACGAGCGTGGACCGACCTATCGCACGGGGTTCTCAGATACCGGTGCCCAAGCCGAGGTGAAGTCGGTGCGTCCCGGAAACGCCGACGGACTCGGTCCGACGACGGACAACACCCGAATCCGTTGATGCAATGCACGACCCTCCGACTGAAAGGCCATCGGCGGATGCCCCAAACAAATCGAGCCGGCGACGTCGTAGAGGCGCGTCTGGACTTCAAGAACACAGCATCCCGAACCATCGAGAACGAGCGCGTCCGAATCGCCGGGCTGAGTCGGGATCTCCACTCACGGCCCGAAGTTGCGTTCACGGAGCACTACGCCTGCGAACGAGTCTCGGACGAACTGGAGTCGATGGGATTCGGGGTGACGAGACGTGCCTACGGGATGGCCACCGCGTTCGAGGCCACCTACGGTAACGGCGAGTTTCGGGTGGTGTTGTGCGCGGAGTACGACGCCCTCCCGGAGATAGGGCACGCCTGCGGCCACAACGTAATCGCAGCCATCTCGGTTGGAGCTGCCCTGGCCCTGAGACCGATCGCCGACGAACTCGGTCTGCAGGTAGTGGTCCTGGGTACCCCTGCCGAAGAGCACGGTGGCGGAAAGGTTGCGCTGTTGCGTGCCGGTGCCTTCGAGTCGGCGGTGATGTCGGCAATGGTCCATCCGTGGGCCGGTGGTACTCCGGCTCGGACGTCGGAGGTCGTCATGCTATGCGTCGACCGTATCGTCGTGGAGTTCACCGGGCGCGCGGCCCACGCCGCCTCCGCGCCACACGAAGCGGTCAACGCCGCGGCCGCGGCCACCATCGCGGAGGTCTCCATCGGTCTGATGCGTCAGCAGCTGCGGGACGGAATTCGTATCGCAGCGATCACGACCAGCGCTGGAACCGTCACCAACGTTGTCCCTGGTTTCGCGCGACTCGAAGTCGAAGTCCGGGCGCGGGAGCTGGCGGACATGAACGACACGACACGGCGGCTACTCGCGTGTATTGAGGGTGCCGCGATCGCCACCGGGTGCTCATGGGATAGGCGGCGATCGGAACCCCGATACCTGAGCATCGATCAGGATCCGCTGATCGCGCAGGCGTGGGATACGAACATCGACCAGTTGGGGCCCACCGCGTCGGATGAGGGCAGGAGTCTGTGCGGTTCGACGGACATGGGCAACGTCTCGCGGGTAGTGCCAAGTATTCACCCGATGATCAACCTGGATGGGGCCGCAGGCCCGGTCCACACCGTGGAGTTTGCCCACGCGGCCGGATCGGAGGCGGGCGACGAATGCGCCATCACCGGTGCGACCGCCCTGGCCTGGACGATCATCGACCTCGTGTCGAACCCCCACGCGCGCAACGAACTGCTGCATCGCGCGGCCCTACGGCCGACCGGCGCCACGATGGTCGACCACGATGACGACTCCATCACCGGCTGAACGGATTCGTGCACGCGCGGCCGGGTCGAGTCGACTTGAGTAGTCCGACACAGGCTGATTTACCGGGCACGCCAGAATTAACGCAGGCGTGCAGTTGTAGTTGTGTCCACACCGCTAGACCTCGACGGTCTCGATTCCTACCGTCGACACAGCGAAAGAAACCTATCGAGCAACACGAAAGGACCCAATTCCATGAAATTCGGAGTGGTGACGCAGGGCTACGTTCGCAAGGACGGAGACGAATTGACACGCATCAAGCAAGTTGTGCTCGAGGGCCAAGCCACCGAGCGGTACGGACTGGACTCTTTCGGAGTTTCCGAGCAACACTTCAAGTTCCCGACCAACACAACCGCCGCGATCGACGTGGTGCTGGCGTGGGTGGCGGCGACGACCGAGCGCATCCGGATCAAGCCGGGCGCGGTCGTCCCGGCATTGCGCCACCCACTCGCCATCGCTGAAAACTGGGCCACCCTGGACACGTTGTCCGGTGGGCGCGTGGATTTCGCAGTCGGTCGCGGAAACACCCCCAAGACCGCTGACGCGTTCGAAGTACCCGTGACCGAGACAAACGCCAGAACCCTCGAAGCGCTCGAGGTCATCATCAAGGCCTGGACGAACGACGAGTTCGACCATCACGGCACCTACTGGAACTTCGACCAGGTCCGCGTCACCCCGCACCCCGTGCAGAGTCCGCACCCGCCACTGTCCCTCGCGGCCGTGAGCGTCGGTGCCTGTGGCCTCGCCGGCCAACACCGGCTCGGGCTGATGGGCGCGGCAAACAACCTCGAGTGGCATCAAATCGAAGATCGTCTGCGCGCCTACCGGGAGAGCTGGGAAACCGGCACGACGATCGCCGGCGCAACTCCGAGCGCCGACGTCAGCATGTTCGTCCCGACCCACGTC
Source organism: Rhodococcus jostii NBRC 16295 (assembly GCF_001894825.1). GTDB lineage: Bacteria > Actinomycetota > Actinomycetes > Mycobacteriales > Mycobacteriaceae > Rhodococcus_F > Rhodococcus_F jostii. Next base: position 38,096 of record NZ_BCWY01000055.1, read on the forward strand.
GCGTCCACCATGCAGGCAGCCCGCGACCAGGCAGCCTACGGAATCGTCGAGTACACCAACCGCGCGATGAAGCAGGACCTCCGCAACCACGAACTCACGTACGGAACGACGAAGGGCATGGACACGACCGGCCAGTTCTTCGACAACTTCGACGGACTGATGGAGCTGACGCCGCTCTGTGTCGGAACTCCCGACTACACGATCGAAAAGATCCTGCGGCTAGCCGAGTACGACATCGACGAGGTCGTCTTCTGCATCGACTACGCCACACATGGGGAGTTGCTCGAGTGTATCCGGCTCCTCGGCGAGGAAGTCGTGCCGGCCATCAAGCAGGAGTTGGCCGCCCGGGACGGGCGGAGATCCGCCGCGAACGCGATCGCGTCGACGATGCCGTGAACGAGAACGACACCCGATCGCCGGGACTCCGGTCCTTGCTCGACCGCCTCCGATCGCGCGATATCTCGCCAGCTGAGGCGGTCGGCGAAACCGCGCGGAAAGTCGAGGCACTGCCGAAGGAGCTCAACCCCTTCATGTGCGTCGACTTCGACCTCGCACTCGACCGGGCACGACAGATGACAACGCCAACGGCATCCGAGCTACCCCTGTACGGGTTACCCATGTCGATGAAAGATCTGGAACCAACGGCAGATCTCCCGACAACATTCGGCGCCGCGTTCGTCGACTCCCGGGCGCCCCGCGCGGACGGATCACTCGCCGCGCGACTGCGGGCGGCCGGCTGCGTGATTTTCGGAAAGACGAGTACACCGGCCTTCGGTCACAAAGACGTCACCGACAACCTGATCACCGGCGCGACCCGAAATCCGTGGAATCCAGCGCTCACCTCCGGAGGTTCCAGCGGGGGCGCGGCAGTATTGGTCGCCACCGGGGTCAGTCCCGTCGCACACGGCACCGACGCGGCAGGCTCGGTCCGGATGCCGGCCGCATTGTGCGGAGTCGCCGGCTTCAAACCGTCCTACGGCCGACTCCCGAGGTTACCTGCGTCCGATCTGTGGGCCGCGCGCGGTCACCACGGGTTCCTGGCGCGGAGCATCGAAGACCTCCGCATCTGCATGGATGCGGTTGCCGGTGGCGACCCCCGCGATCCCCTCGCACCGTCCGATCCGGTCTGGGACACAGCGCCACCCCGCGAACCACGAGGGCAAATTGCACTGGTGGACAGCCTCTTCGGGCAAGAGGTCGACCGGGGCGTGGCGGCGTTGCTCCGTCGAGTGGGCGACATGCTCTCGGATGCGGGAATAGTCGTAAAGTCGCCCGACATCCGGTGGAGCGACCCTGTGGCGTGGGCGAACGTCTGGCACACCGCACATGAGCATCACCACTTCGGTGAGACCTACCGCCGCAACCCGGAACTGTTCTCGCCCTCCCACGCGGCGATGATCGAGGCCGGCCGGCAGGTCGGAGCTTCAGACCTCTTCATGGTGCAGGAGAGGCGCTCGACTCTCCATCTGCAGGCCACCGAGTTCATCGACGCGTACGACTTCGTGCTTACGCCGACCCTCCCGCGGACCGCGTGGCCCTTCGACGATGATCATCCGACCATCAACGCGAAAACGGTTGAGTACGGGCCGGGTGGGAGGTGGGCAGATGTGTTGCTGGCCAACTTGACCGGATGGCCGGCAGTGTCGATTCCGTGCGGCTTCGTTGACGGGCTGCCGGTGGGACTGCAGATCATCGCACCGTGGCGTGCAGACGGCCCGTGTCTGGATTTCGCGCAAAATCTCGAACAGATCCTCACACCGCTGACGTCAACGACGCTGGGCTGAGCCCCGGGCCCCGGGCCCCGAGCCGCCAGTAACCGGCGCCAGAGTCGATATGGTGTCGCGTCGAGATGCGTTGCGTAGTGGTAGTCGACCGGCACAATGCGCAGAGACAGACGCCTGTGGTCGGGTGGACCCAGCGAGTGCTTGGTGTCCACTAGACCACGGCAGCAAGCATGACCGATGTCATCTCATGGGGACGAATGCGTGACAGCGTGGTGACCGGGTGACGGCATGCGTGTCCGAGTGCCGAGCTGTCGGCGACGTCGGAGGCCGAATCCTGGACGACGTTCTCGGACGGGGACCATGGCAGCACACCCGTATCCGTGGCCATGAACAAGTGGACGCGGTGCACTTTTCGTGACGCCGTTCGGCGTGTCATCAATGCGCGCTGAACTGCGGTGGGGGACCGGTAGGCGGCGTGTGATTTCGAGAACGTACCGACATTGCTAAACATTTGATCGGTGTCGTTGTCGCGGGTATCCGCCAGGTTCTGTTCAACCATCCAGATCGCGACTAGGACCGGTGACCGCGCTGTGACAACAACGAGTCCGATCGAGTACCACCCCGGTACCGCCAGAAGCTGTCCGACACCGCGATCGGCGGTCCGGCCGTGACGATCGATCTTCGGGTGCCTCGGATTCGCCTGCAACACCACCGACTGCGCGGCAAAGACTTTCGACGACCAGACACCGGGTCTGACCCGATCATGGTCACGACGCACACCCATGCTCGGCGCGATGATCGCAGCGATCGGTGGGACATGGCCGGCCGGATCGGTTGCCGGCCGCCCGTATGCCTCGGGCCGCCTCGGCCTCGACGCCCTGCTGCGGGCGCCTTGAGGCCGATCCGAAGATCGACGAGATAGCGTCGGCGGCACAGACGACTTCGCTATACGCCCCAGTAGTGCCTACGGCACCGCCTGAAGGCCCGGAGTTAGTCAAACTGAAGGAATCTCGGCACGAACTCAAGGGCAGAATGGACTCAGAACCAGCATGGTGCGTGGGTTCGCAATCAACTGTGGAGATCGTGGTGTTCTGCAGGGGTCCCGAGGAGGTGCCGGGAAGCGGCGGCATAACGGGATCACGGTGCCCGGGCTGATACCGAAGATTGCGGCGAGGCGGAGTGGATCCGGACCGCGCGTAAGTGATTCTTCGAGTTGACGATCGATGTGCCGCCGATCGAGGGCCGTCACGACAGGGCTGAACCTGTTCCACAGTTCGGGCCCCCGTCGAAGACCACATCAACTTTCTAAATCTAGAGATGCTCAGACGTCAAGTGTACGGATAAGCTAGCCGTGACCCTGCTCCGAGAACTCGTCATCCACACCGTATAGCCAAGCTCCGCAACAGCTTCACGAAGAGTGCGCCAGTCCGCTTCCGCTTGACGATTGACAACCGGAAGGTCTCCGGCCGCCGCGTTCGTCCTTCTGCCTGGCGGTCCACGGGTACCCACCTGCCGGGCGTGGGAACCTCGCTACGCAACAGTGTCACGCGGTCGGCTCTCTGGTCGGATGCTGCATTTGCGGTCAACCGGACTCACCGCATCTCCGCGGCCGCGCCCGCTCAGGCATTGAGTTTAGGAACGAACTCGACCACAGATCAGTGGTGCAGGCAGATGAAGTGGTACGGGTATGGGAACACCCTTCGATCGCTACCGGCCGACCTCGTTGAGCAAGGCCATCGACGCTTCCCGCATCTCGACCTTGCGCACCTTGCCGGTCACCGTCATCGGGAACTCGTCCACGACGTGCACGTACCTCGGGATCTTGTAGTGGGCGAGCTTCCCGGCGCAGAACTCCTTCACCGCCGCGGCATCGAGAGGAGTCGCGCCGTCCTTCATCCGCACCCACACCATCAGTTCCTCGCCGTACTTCGCGTCGGGCACACCGATCACCTGGGCGTCGAGGATGTCGGGATGGGTGTAGAGGAACTCCTCGATCTCCCGCGGGTAGACGTTCTCGCCGCCCCGGATCACCATGTCCTTGATCCGCCCGGTGATCGCGACGTACCCGTCGGAATCCATCACACCGATGTCGCCGGTATGCATCCACCGGCCGGCGTCGATCGCCTCCGCCGTCTTCTCCGCGTTGTTCCAATACCCGAGCATCACCGAGTACCCCCGGGTGCACAGCTCGCCCGGCTCACCCCGCCGAACGGTCAATCCCGTTGCCGGATCGACGATCTTGACCTCGAGATGCGGGCCGACATGGCCGACGGTGGACACCCGCTGGTCGATCGTGTCGTCCGACCGCGTCTGCAGCGACACCGGCGCCGTCTCGGTCATGCCGTAACAGATCGAGACCTCCGACATGCCCATCTGCTCGATGACCTGCTTCATCACCTCCACCGGGCACGGCGAGCCAGCCATGATCCCCGTCCGCAGGCTGGACAGGTCGAAGGACTCGAAGTCGGGGTCGGCGAGTTCGGCGATGAACATCGTCGGCACCCCGTACAGCGACGTGCATTTCTCCGCCTCGACGGCCTGCAGCGTCGTCTTCGGATCGAACGACGGCCCCGGGATCACCATGGTGGCGCCGTGAGTCGTGCACGCGAGGTTGCCCATGACCATGCCGAAGCAGTGGTAGAACGGCACCGGGATGCAGACGCGGTCGTTCTCCGTGTAGTGGCACAACTCGCCGACGAAGTACCCGTTGTTGAGGATGTTGTGGTGGCTGAGCGTCGCGCCCTTGGGGAAACCGGTTGTCCCCGAGGTGTATTGGATATTGATCGGGTCGTCCGCAGACAGCGCGGCCTGCGCGGCGGGCAGCAGGGACGGATCCGCGGCGTGCGCGGCCATCCCGTCCGAGGCCAGGCGGCTCCACTCGGCACTGCCGAGCAGCACCACCATCTCGAGGTCGGGGCACTCCGGCCGGACCTCCTCGATCATCGCCGCGTAGTCGGAGGACTTGAACTGGGGCGCCGACACCAGCAGCCGGATACCGGCCTGATCGAGCACGTACTTCAACTCGTGCGCCCGGTAGGCGGGGTTGATGTTGACGAGGATCGCGCCGATCTTCGCCGTCGCATACTGGATCAGCGTCCACTCCGGGCAGTTCGGCGCCCAGATCCCCACCCGGTCACCCTTCCCGATGCCCCGCGTCAGCAACCCCACCGCCACGGCGTCGACGTCGCGGGCCAGTTCGGCGTACGTCCACCGCCGCCCCGACGGGCGGTCGACGAGGGCGTCACGATCGGCGTGGGCCGCCACGGTCCGATCGAAGTTGTCTCCGATGGTGTCGCCCAGCATCGGGGCGTCCCACACGCCATGGGTGTAGCTGGGAAGCGGGGTTGTCATCGCTCTTCCTCTCCAGGCGCCCCTTCGGGCGGCCTACGGGACGGGCAGACCCGAAGGCCCTTCCGCGGTCGAACTTACTCTTCGTTGACGTGATCCAGGGCATAGTGCGCGGTGAGGGGCGCCGATAACTGTGCGAAGTTCGGACACCCCTCACCGGCCCTGTCAGAGTGCGTCGTCCTTGGTTTCCACCAGGGCTTTCGTGCACAGCAGGCTCACCATGCCGAGGACTGCGAGCAGCACGCCGATCGCGGCGCTGCCGTACGCCGACGCCAGCGGTGCGGCGATCAGCGGCGGCACGGCGCCGCCGAGCACGCCGGCGAGGTTGTAGCCGAGGCCGGCGCCGGTGTAGCGGTACCGCGTCTGGAACATCTCCGGCAGCAGGGCCCCACAGGGGCCGTAGGCGATTCCGAAGATCGCGAGCGTGACCATCACTCCGATCACGAACGCGGCAGGCGAACCGGTGTCGAGCAGCGGGAACAGCGCGAGAGCCCACACGACGGCCAGTCCGCAGGAGATCATGATGACGCGCCGGCGCCCGATCCGGTCCGAGTACAGCGCGGACACGACGATCGTGAATCCGAAGACGACCGCCGATGCGATGCCGACCGTCAGCACGAACGGGCGGCTGAACCCGAGCGTCTTCGTGCCGTAGCTGGTGAGAAATGCTGTGCCCATGTAGAAGAACGCGAACAGTGTGGCGAGCGCACCGGCGGAGAGGAGGATCTCCTTGGTCTGGTAACGCCACGCGTCCATGAGCGGGAGGGTCCGCGGTGCCGCGTCGGCGCGGTCGGCCTGCTGGGCCGCACGGAATACCGGTGTCTCTTCGATCGCCAGGCGCATGTAGAGGCCGATGCCGACCAGGACGGCGCTGAACAGGAACGGAATACGCCACCCGTAATCGAGGAAGGCCTCGTTGGTGTCGCCGAGGAGGGTGCCGGTGACGAGGAACGTGGCGCTGGAGAGGATGAACGCCACGGCGGGACCGAGTTGCGGGAACATCGCGTAGAGGCCGCGTTTGCCGGGCGGCGCGTACTCCGCGGTGAGCAGGGTGGCACCGGCCCACTCGCCGCCGACGGCGAATCCCTGGCCGAAACGCAGCAGCACCAGCAGGATCGGTGCCGCGACCCCGATCGTCGCCGCCCCGGGCAGCAATCCGATCATGAAGGTCGACACGCCCATCAGGATGAGCGTGGAGATCAGCGTCTTCTTGCGGCCGATCCGGTCACCGTAGTGCCCGAACAGCATGGCGCCCACCGGCCTGGCGATGAACGCCACGGCGAATGTCGCGAAGGAAGCGACCGTCCCGGCGGTGGAGCCGAGGGCGGGAAAGAACACCGTGGGAAACACGAGGGCAGCGGCGGTGCCGTAGATGAAGAAGTCGTAGAACTCGATGGTCGTGCCGATGCCACTCGCGATGGCCACCTTGCGGACGCTGGTACCGCCCTGGCGCACCGGTGTGGGGGCGTGGGGTACGCCCCCGCCCGACGTGGAGACTGTGGTCACTCGATTCCTCCGTGGTCCGTGGGAACGCCCTGGTGGGCGTATCCGGGATGAGAGGAAAGGTAGTGATCCGGCTCACTGTGTCACCACCCCCGAATGGGGGGTGGTGACCCGTGTCACGTCATTCGGCGGTGCCGGACGCCCCCAGCAGCTCCCTGCGCAGCTCGGTCCACACGGTGGCGTACGAGTCGATCACGGGCTCGGAGATCCACTTCGACTCCCCCGCAGCCGCTTTCGCCAGCGCGTCGGCGAACAGGTCCTGGTAACGGGACAGCCGGGGTACGAACGCCGACAGATCGTCGAACACGACGGACGCACGGCGGTCCAGATCGGCCAGCTGCTCGGCGTCGGCCGATTCGATCAGTCCGACGAACTCTTCGTGGAACGGCACGAAGCTCTCGTACACCTCCGCGATGGAGTCCTCGTCGATGGACACCCGCTCGGCGTCGAGCTGGTCTTCGAGCTCCGACAGTCCGGCATCGGTCAGACCGATCCGGCCCTCCGAGACTTCCTGCGCCTTGCCCTGGGTAAGCAGCGCGTCGTACGCGGCCTGCGCGGACGCGGCGCTCACGCCGAGATGCTCGGCCAGAACAGCGGCGCTGACCTGCTCTTTCAACCGGACCGCCTGCAGCAGGGCCAACTCGTCCACATTGCCAGCGAAGGCCATAGATCTCTCCTCGTCACACCCCGTCCAGGGCGGTTCTCCGCAGGCCCGGTCGGACCTGCCGCCCTTTAGATAACACGACTACAGTTCGAGGATCTCCGAGGGGGCTGCCAGCGCATCTGCGCGCGAAGTGTCCTTGAGGTCCACTCCGGACCGGCCCAGTTTCCGGGCGCCGGACACGAGGCCCGCGACGACGCGAGCGGCGAGTTCGTACCCGAGCCCGTCGGGTGGGTGAATGTTGGACACACAGTTCCGGTCCGCGTCGGTGCGTCCCGGCCGCGGCAGATGGGTGAGATAGACGCCGACGCTGTCGGCGACCGACAGTCCCGGCCGTTCCCCGATCAGCACGACGAGCGTCTGGACGCCCATGGCCTGCGCGATGTGGTCGCCGAGCGCCACCCGGGCCTGCGTCGCGATCACCGGTGGTGCCAGCGTGTACGTTCCGCCGAACTCGTCGACCAGCGCGGACAGGAGGGAGACGCCGTGATCGGTGAGTGCCCGCGGCGACAACCCGTCGGCGAGGACGAACCCCACCTCGGCCGTCCCTGCGGGAACGGCGGACAGGTCTGCGGGTGTGCGACCCAGATCGGGCCGGCGCAGGTATTCGCTCCGATCGGACGCCTGGCTGGTCACGACCACGGGCCTGCCCAGGCCGACGGCCTCGACCTGCTCGGCCAGCGCCTCCGCGTCGAGAGGTTGGTGGACGGCGTCGCGTGCCGCGGCGTGCGCCGACCGGAACTCGAGGACGCGCTGCGTGGGCAGGGCGTCGCCGGTACGGCCGAGACCGATACGCGCCTGTGTCGTGGCCCTCAGTTCGGCCCAGAAGTCGTGCACGACAGGATCGGTCATCGTGCCACCGTCAGTGCTCGCAGCGGCGACGCGGCAGCATCGATGGGCAGGACCCGGCCGGCGTCGTCGACCATGCCGAGCCGGCGCATCCAGTCCTCGAATTCCGGTGCCGGCCTGAGTCCGAGCACCTGACGGGCGTAGAGGGCGTCGTGGAACGACAGACTCTGGTATCCGAGCATGACGTCGTCGGCGCCGGGTACCGCGATGACGAAGGCCGCGCCGGCCACACCGAGGAGGGTGAGCAGCGTGTCCATGTCGTCTTGGTCGGCCTCGGCGTGATTGGTGTAGCAGACGTCGACACCCATCGGCAGGCCCAGCAACTTGCCACAGAAGTGGTCTTCGAGCCCGGCCCGGATGATCTGCTTGCCGTCGTACAGGTACTCCGGACCGATGAACCCGACCACCGTGTTGATCAGCAGCGGTTCGAGATCCCGGGCCACCGCGTACGCCCTGGTCTCGAGTGTCTGCTGGTCGACGGCGCGGCCGCCCGTCCCGAGGTGGGCGCCCGCGCTGAGCGCCGAACCCTGACCCGTTTCGAGATACATGACGTTGTCGCCGACGGTGCCCCGTTTCAGCGACCGGCCGGCCTCGTTGGCCTCACGGAGCAACGAGATATCCACGCCGAAACTGGAATTGGCGCCCTGAGTCCCGGCGATGGACTGGAACACCAGGTCGACGGGGACGCCTTCCTCGATCAGTCCCATCGTGGTGGTCACGTGCGACAGCACGCACGACTGCGCGGGAATGTCGAAGCGCTGCCGGATGTCGTCGAGCAGGTGCAGCAGTTCGGCCGTGGCGTGCGGCGAATCGGTGGCCGGGTTGATTCCGATGACGGCGTCACCGCAGCCGAGCAGCAGGCCGTCGAGCGTGGCGGCCGCGATTCCGCGCGGGTCGTCGGTGGGATGGTTGGGCTGCAACCGGGTTCCCAGATGCCCGGGCACGCCGAGTGTCGTCCGGAACCCCGCGGTGACGGTGACCGCCCGCGCGACCGCGATGAGATCCTGGTTGCGCATGATCTTGCTGACCGCCGCGACCATCTCCGGCGTCAGACCCGGGGCGACGCGGCGGAACGTCTCGGCCGCTCCGTCCCGCGCCGCGACGTCCAGCAGCCAGTCGCGCAGGCCGCCCACCGTGAGGTGGGAGATCTCACCGAACGCGACCCGGTCGTGCGAATCGATGATGAGCCGGGTGACCTCGTCGTCCTCGTAGGGCACGACGAGGTCGTTCAGAAACGTGCCGAGGGGGACGTCGGCCAGCGCCCACTGCGCCGCGGCGCGTTCGGCGTCGGAGGACGCCGCGCACCCGGCCAGCTCGTCACCGCTCCGCAGCGGTGTCGCCTTGGCCATGAGGTCGACCAGACCGTCGAACGTGTACCCGGTTCCTGCGACGCCGTGACTGTAGGTGGTCATTGGGACTCACGGGTGTGTGCCCCACCTTTTCGAATCTGGATGCAGCTCCTCAGGCAGATGCGGCGAGTGTGACGTCTGTTCATGTCGGTGCTCCTGACTACGGTAATGCTGTGGAGGAAATCGTGCGGTACAGCTTTCGGCTTCGGCCAGGCGCGTTGGCCGTGCGCGCGCTCGAGTCGGAGTGGCATCGCTGCCGGTATCTGTGGAACGAGGCTGTGCGCCAGCAGAAGACCGGTCGCAAGCCGACGTTCGCCAAGCTCGGAAAACTTCTGACCGATGCCCGCAGCCATAATGCATGGCTGCGGGAGGGTGCGCAGGTTCCTCAGCAGCAGATCTTGCGCACGTATGCGCAATCTCTGGAGCACTCGTTTACAGTGAAGGGCCGCGGGCGCCCGAGGTTCAAGACGCGCCGGGACACGCTTCCGTCGCTCGAATACAGCTCCAGAGGATTTTCCTGCCGCGGCGGTCGACTGTGTCTGGCGAAGGGCATCGTGATTCCAGTGGTGTGATCGCGGGAGCTCCCAGCCGAGCCGACCAGTGTGCGAGTGCATCGAGATTCGCTCGGGCACTGGTACGCGTCGTTCGTGGTGCGACGCGAAGTCGTCGCCACCCCCGCTGCCGATGAGGGCAGTGGGATCGGCATCGACTGGGGGGTATCCGTCACGGCTACGACCACGAGTCCAGGGTTCGACCTGCCGTATCTGGGACATCGTAAGCGCTGCGCCGCCGAGCTGGGCAAGGCGCAGCGGAAGATGGCCCGACGACACAGCGGCAAGCGTGGGCCGCAGTCGAAGGGATACCAGCGGGCCCGCAAGGCCGCAGCGACCTTGCAGAAGAAGGCTGCTCGGCAGGCCCGGCATGATGCGAGCGCCTGGGCGAAAAGTGTTGTCGACAATCACCATCTGATCGCGGTCGAGGACTTCACGCCTAAGTTCCTCGCCAAATCCACGATGGCCCGAAAGGCGACCGATGCAGCGATCGGCGTATCGAAGCAGGAACTGATCGAGTGTGCCGCGCGGGCCGGCCGGAAGGTGGTTTTGGTCGCGCCCGCGTACACGAGGATGACGTGTTCGAGTTGTTTTGCGAGAGCCAAGCAGCGACTCGGGCTCGCGGAACGAACCTTCCAGTGTCGGGAGTGCGGATTCATCGACTGCCGAGACAGGAACGCTGCCAGGGTGATCTTGGCTGTGGCAGAACGGGGCCACACTCGTGTTGACGACGTCAGCCATGCGTCTTCCCCTTTCGGGTCGGATGTGCATGCGGTCTGAGCGTGAAATCCTCCGCCTCTCGCGGGGAGCCGTTAATCCAGTTCTTCCTCTGCCTTCGCAAGAACAGCAAACTCCTCGTCGGGCGAATTGGCAACGAGGTGATGCCGGCTGTACAGGCCGAAGTAGGCCATGAAGGCGGCGAACGCGATGAGGGTCCACAGTGCGGCGACCGGATCGACGAGGAAGGTGGCGATCACGGCGGCGGCCGCGATGACGAGCGCGAACGACGTGGTGACGATGCCACCGGGCGTGCGGTAGGGCCGCTTCATCTCCGGCTCGCGCCTGCGGAGGACGATGTGGCTGACCATCATCAGCACGTAACTGACGGCCGCGCCGAACACGGCCATGTTGAGCAGCATCGCGCCTTCACCGGTGAGCGAGAGCACGAAGCCGATGACACCCGGCACGATGAGCGCGAGCGTGGGTGCCTTCCGCGAGTTGGTGACGGACAGGTTCTTCGGCAGGTAGCCGGCCCGGGACAGCGCGAACGTCTGCCGCGAGTAGGCGTACATGATCGAGAAGAAGCTGGCGACGAGGCCGGCCAGGCCGATGTAGTTGACCACCTTCGCCGCTGTTCCGTCACCGAGCGCCTCGACCAGCGGGTTCCCCGACGTGGACAGGCTCTCCGCACCGAGTGCACCGGTCGCGAGGAACAGGACGGTGGCCCCCGTGACGATGAGGAGGAGCATGCTGATGATGATTCCGCGCGGAACGTTCTTCTCCGGTTCGCGGGCCTCCTCCGCGGCCAGCGGCACGCCTTCGACGGCGAGGAAGAACCAGATGGCGAACGGGACGGCCGCCCAGATGCCGAATGCGCCGAACGGCAGGAAGCTCGAGGCCCCCGCCGCGTCGGTCGCGGCGATGTCGGTGAGGTTGGTCGCGTCGAACAGGCCGATCGCGGAGACCGCGAAGATCACGAGGCCCACCAGTGCGATCGCGGTGATCACGAACATGGCCTTGAGGGCCTCGCCGGCACCGGTGAGATGGATTCCGATGAAGATGGCGTAGACCGCCAGGTACACCCACCACCCGTCGGTGATCCCGAAGAGGTTCAGCGATTCGACGTAGCTGCCGATGAATGTCGCGATGGCCGCCGGAGCGATCGCGTATTCGATGAGAATCGCGGTGCCGGTGGCGAATCCGCCCCACGGGCCGAGCGCGCGGCGGGCGAACGTGTAACCACCGCCCGCGGCGGGCAGCGCCGACGACATCTCGGCCATGCCCAGGACCATCGCCAGGTACATGCCGGCGATGACGACACCGGCGATCAGCAGGCCACCGAATCCGCCTTCGGCCAGGCCGTTGTTCCATCCGGCGTAATCACCGGAGATCACGTAGCTGACGCCGAGGCCGGCGAGCAGCACCCAGCCCGCCGAACCCTTTCGGAGCGTGCGTTTTTCCAGGTAACTACTGTCTTCCGAGTGGAAGTCGGCAGCATCGTGATGTTGCCCGGTTCCGGAATTCTTGGATGGTTCTACGAGTGACATTCCGTCCCCTACATCGATCCGAGTGTTGCCTCGCCGACCGCTCGAGGAGCGGGCTTCAGGCGCCGAGGCGAACGTTAAACGAGCTGTGTACACGTCGTGTCAGCACAACGTGACCGTGACGTAAAAATGGAGGTCGAGCGGCACCTGCGGTGCTAGGGAACCTCGCGGCGGGCGGGCACGGGACACGCCTCCACGGCTTCGGCGACCACCTGCGGTTCGGGTGACGGTGCGGGCCTCCAGCCCTGCTCCCACCGTTGACCCACGATGACCTCCTCTGCGGCGAGGCTGCTGTTCTCCTCCGGGGTGAAGGCGCGCGCGCGGCTGAGAAACCGCAAGCCTTCCGGGGTTTCGAGGCTGAATCCGGATCCGCGGCCCGGCACCACGTCGAGCACCAGCTGGGTGTGCTTCCACGCCTCGAACTGGGAACCGGAGATCCACACGGGCACTGCGTCGGCGCCCTCGGGCCGGGTGGACGGGATTTCCCCGACACCGAGCCGTAGGTCGAGGACACCGAGCAGTACGTCACGGTCGCCGACGATGAATTCGCCGTCGGGGTAGCACATCGGCGCGGAGCCGTCGCAGCATCCGCCGGATTGGTGCATCATCAGCGCCCCGTGGGTACCGCCGACGCGGCGGAGAAGCTCCACCGCCCCGGCGGTTGCCTTCAGGCGCTGAGGCGCCCGGGCTGTGTCCATCAGAAGAAGCCCTGAGCCTTCTGGGCGTAGCTGACCAGCAGGTTCTTCGTCTGCTGGTAGTGCTCGAGCATCATCAGGTGGTTCTCGCGGCCGATGCCGGACTGCTTGTACCCACCGAACGCGGCGTGCGCCGGGTACTGGTGGTACGTGTTGGTCCACACTCGCCCGGCCTGGATGTCGCGACCGGCCCGGTAGGCGACGCCACCGTCCCGCGACCACACACCGGCCCCGAGGCCGTACAGCGTGTCGTTGGCGATCTCGATGGCCTGGTCGTAGTCCTTGAACGACGTCACCGAGACGACGGGGCCGAAGATCTCCTCCTGGAAGATCCGCATCTTGTTCTGACCGGTGAAGATGGTCGGCTGCACGTAGTAGCCGCCGGACAGGTCGCCGCCCAGTTCGGCACGCTCACCCCCGGTGATCACCTTGGCGCCCTCACCCTTGCCGATCTCGATGTACGACAGGATCTTCTCGAGCTGGTCGTTCGACGCCTGCGCGCCGATCATCGTGTCGGTGTCGAGCGGATCACCCTGGCGGACGGCCTTGGTGCGGATCGCCGCCATCGCCAGGAACTCGTCGAAGATGTCTTCCTGGATCAGCGACCGCGACGGGCAGGTGCACACCTCACCCTGGTTGAGGGCGAACATCGTGAATCCCTCGAGCGCCTTGTCCTGGTAGTCGTCGTTGGAGGACAGGACGTCGGAGAAGAAGATGTTGGGGCTCTTGCCACCGAGCTCGAGGGTGACCGGGATCAGGTTCTGCGACGCGTACTGCATGATGAGCCGACCCGTGGTGGTCTCACCGGTGAACGCGATCTTCCGGATCCGGGGGCTCGACGCGAGCGGCTTGCCCGCCTCGACACCGAAACCGTTGACGATGTTCAGCACACCGGCCGGCAGCAGATCGCCGATGACGGAGATCAGGTGCAGGATCGACGCGGGGGTCTGCTCGGCCGGCTTGAGGACGACCGCGTTACCCGCGGCCAGTGCGGGAGCAAGCTTCCACACGGCCATCAGGATCGGGAAGTTCCACGGGATGATCTGCCCGACGACGCCGAGCGGCTCGTGGAAGTGGTAGGCGACGGTGTCGGAGTCGATCTCCGACAGGGCGCCTTCCTGGGCGCGGATCGCGCCGGCGAAGTACCGGAAGTGGTCGATCGCCAACGGAATGTCGGCGTTCAGGGTCTCGCGGATCGGCTTGCCGTTGTCCCAGGATTCGGCGAGCGCGATGGATTCGAGGTTCTCCTCGATGCGGTCCGCGATCTTGTTCAGGATGATGGCGCGCTCGGCGACCGACGTCTTGCCCCAGGCGGGAGCCGCGGCGTGGGCGGCGTCGAGTGCGAGTTCGATGTCCTCCGACGTCGACCGCGCGACCTCGCAGAACGGCTGCCCGGTGACCGGTGTCGGATTCTCGAAGTACTGGCCCTTGACGGGCGCAACCCACTGGCCGCCGATCCAGTTGTCGTAACGCGATTGGAAGGACATGACGGCGTCGGGCGAACCCGGGCGGGCATACACGGTCATCGATAACTCCCTGGTGTCGTGAAACTCGGGTGAACTTTCTGGGTGTGACTCACAACACTAGGGACCGTACCGTTGCAACTACGTTGCGTACTGCTGATCGAACAGATCGATCCTGGACTTGACCTGCGAGTACAGGGGCGAACGCGGGTCGAGTCCGGCGAGATACGCCTCCCATGCGGCGACGTCCTCGCGGCCGTGGACGGACGTGGTCCACTTGGCGAGCAACCGTTGATCGCCCTCCCTCAGCAGCGCCGCCTGAACGCGTGCCCGCAGTTCGTCGCGCAGGTCCTCCACCCCGGGCGCCTCCGATCCGGGGAGCACCGGACCCGAGTACACGTCGAGGGCGGCGGCGAGCTCACCGCGATCCAGGGCGCTGCGCACCTGCCGGACGTCCGACGTCAGTTCGGCGAGCAGTCGATAGGGCCGCGATCCGAGGTTCGCGGGACCGAAAACCTTACGCAGGCGCGACATCTCGGCACGAATCGTGACGGCGTCGAGTTCGTTCTCGTCGAGCAGGACCGCGAGACGGTCGGAGCTCAACCCCTCGGGATGCTCCGCGAGGAGCAGAAGGATCTCCGCGTGCCGCTGCGACAGCGGGAGGCGTTCGGCACCACGCACCAGAGTCGGGCGTCCCGAGCCCAGCACCTCCAACCGCAGCACCGTCTCGACGAGCGGTTGCGGTGACCGCAGCAGGTGGAGGCGCAACTCCGCCTCGGCGGCGGCGACGGTGGCCCTGATCAGCGACAGCACCTCGGGCACCGCCACCCGGGGACCACCGGTGATGTCGATAGCGCCGACGATCAGTCCGGTCGCCGGGTCGTGAACGGGCGCCGCCGAACAGCTCCAGTCGTGCACCGACCGGCTGAAGTGCTCCGCCCCGAAGATCTGCACGCAGTGATCGAGTGCCAGCGCGGTGCCCGGGGCGTTGGTGCCCACGGTGTCCTCACTCCAGTCGGCGCCCTCGACGAAGTTCATCTCCAGTGCCCGGTCTTTGGCGGACGAATCGCCCTCGACCCACAGCAACTGGCCCTTCTCGTCGGTGATGGCGACGAGCAGTCCCGTGTCGGCGGCGTCCTCGACGAGAAGTTTGCGCACCACCGGCCGGATGATCGACATCGGATGCGACGCCCGGTACGTGGCGAGATCCGCGGCCGCCAGATCGACCGCCCGGGCCGACCCGTCCGGACTGACTCCCTTGCTGGTGCTGCGCATCCACGAGTCGAGGATGACGGAACGGACGGAATTTCCCTCCCCCTCCGTGGCAGGACCCGTGGGTGCGTGACGGTCGACGAACAACTGATGCGCCGAAGACACCCTGCGTGCCAGCATCGCCACGTCGTCTCCCGGGCGCACGGCGACCCACGGATTGCCCCCTGTGGGCGGTTGACTTTGCATCGAACTCCTCCACGGCGTCTCTGCCTACTGTAACCCGGGTCACACGGGGCTGTGTGGTCCCCTCCGTCACTCCCTCAGGAAGGTACTGACCCGTTCCGCGACCATGACCGCCGTGGCATGCGGCCCACGGCTCGGGACCACCGGGAACACGGAGGTGTCGGCGATCGTCAGCCCCTCCACTCCCCGGACGTTGCACCGCGCGTCCACGACCGCAGCCGCGTCTCCGCTCTCGCCCATCCTGCAACTGCCGCACAGGTGTAGCGACGTTCCCAGGTGGGCGAGCACCGAGCGGTCGGATACGTCCTCGGACAGCGGCACGAGCAGCGGGCGCAGGTCGGGCGAGTGGAGCAGTTCCAGTCCGATGGCCTGTCCTTCGCGCAGCGCCCGGCGGTCGGAGGCGGATTGCGCGTAGCGGTATTCGATCCGCGGCCGGTCCTGCCGGTGGCTCGACGTCAGCCGGATGTCGCCCCGGCTGTCCGCCACCATGAGCCCGATCCCGAGGATCGGGTCGGGCTGCCCGGACCCGGGGACGAGCACGTCGAACGGTGCCGTGTACGGCCGGATCTCGAGATCGCCGACATTCAGCACCGTCTCGACGACTGGACTCGTGTCGCTGCGACGGAGGGAGTCCCGGATACGATACGGCAGAGCGACTTCCGGATGATCGCTGAATTCGGTACCGACACCCGGCAGGTCGAGAACCACCGGAATATCGTTGCTCCTCAGGTGTTCTTCCGGTCCGATTCCCGAAAGCATCAGCAGCACCGGAGTTTCGACGGGGCCGGCCGCCAGCACGACCCGGCCTGCGCGAACCGTGCGCCGCACGCCGCCGGCCTCGACCGCCACCCCGACGGTCTCGTTACCGGAGAACAGAATTCGGACGACGTCCGAGTTCGTTTCGACCGTCAGATTGGGACGCCCCGACGCCGGCAGCAGATACGCGGCGGCCGTGCTGACACGGCGGCCGCCGTCGACATTGAGCGGGACGGGTCCGATGCCGCCGACGCCGGTACCGTTCTTGTCGGGTTCCTCCGGATGTCCCGCCCCGAGCGCCGCGGCGCGGAACGCCGCACTGATCTCACTCAACTGCTCCACGGGCTGCCTGCGAACGGGCATCGGCCCGGTGGTGCCGTGCCGGTCATCGTCGAAGTCGGCGTCACGCTCGAGTGCCCGGAAGGCGGGCAGCACGTTCTCGTACGACCACGACGCGGGCCAGTGCCGAAAGTCCGCTTCCGTCCCGCGGACGAAGTACGCCCCGTTGACGGCGCCCGAACCGCCGAGGACACGACCGCGCACCATGGTCGAGGGCACACTCGGCGCCAACTCCACACCGTACGTCTCCGTGAACGCGCTGCCCGGACCGACCGGCAGCGTCCGGTAGTCGAGGACGGGACAGTCGAGGGCCGACCGGTAACCGGGTCCGGACTCGAGGAGGAGAACCGATCGTCCGGGATCCTCACTGAGCCGAGCGGCCACCACGCATCCACTCGAACCGCCGCCGACGACCACGACGTCGGCGGCGCGAATCGGATCGGCCACTACGACTTCAACCGCGGCTTCAATGCGTCGAGGTCACGAGCGACGATGGCGCCTTTCCAGAGTCCGGCGCCGTATGCGACGTCGTCCAACCGCTTGAACACCGTGTGCCGCACCGGTCCCAGGCCGCCCGGCTCGCGGTGCGTCGCCCAGTCGGCGACGCCTTCGGCGACGGCGATGGCGAGAGCGATGCGGCGGATCCGTTTCGAGAGCAGCACCGCCAGGAGCGTGATGGGCCAGTAGTGGCGACACATCGCGGAGGCCAGTTGCCACGCTCCACCGGCGAAACCCTGGGCTGCGAGGATGGCCGCGATGCGGGTCGGCTGGTCGAGGCCGGTGAACATGCGGCGCAGGCGCAGCACCATCATCGCGAGGGTGGCGACGGCACCGAGGAGACCCAGCCGGGTGCAGGTGGCGGCGGCGATGCAGGCGAAGAACGTCCACGGCGACATCGACAGCGGCGGGACCATTCCCGAATGCCTCGCCGCGAGCGGCGCCGCACCGGTGCCGTAGAACAGCTTGCGGTCGAACCACTTTCCGAACGTCACACGGTGATCATGCGCAACGTGGGCCACAGGCTCGTAGCGCAGTCGCCACCCGGATTCCTGGAGTCGCCAGCACAGGTCGACGTCCTCGGCCACGTGCATGGACTCGTCGAAGCCGCCGAACTCGTCGAGGACCTCGCGCCGGGCGATCATCGCGGCGCTCGGGACGTACGACACCGGGCCGCCGGACTCGACGGCGGACTCCTTACGTCCCAGGTCGAGGGACGATCGGGCGTGCTCGTACCGCGCGAGGGTGCTGGCCTCGGGTTCGAGCGCCACGATCCTCGGCGCGACGAGCGCGACCGCGGGATCGCTGAAGTGACCGAGCATGACCTCGATCCAGCCCGTGCGGGGCAGGACGTCGGAATCGAGGAACGCCACGAACGGAGTTGCGGCGTAACGCAGACCGGTGTTCCGCGCCGCCGCCGGCCCCTTGGCCGTCTCGTGGCGCAGGACGGTGACGCGGCCACCACACCCGTTCTGCAGCGCGGGGGCGACGATCGGGACGTCGGAGCCGTCGTCGACGACGACCACTTCGAGTCCGCGGAGCGACGCCAGCACCCGGTGCAGTCCGGACGCGTTGTTCTTCACCGGAATGACGACGGTGACATCCCGCGGCGAGGGGGTGCTCATGGGCCGCGGATTCGCGACACCCGAGTCGAGGAGGCGGCGCGCGACCACTGCGGACTGCGGATCGACGACCTCGAGGTAGCCGTCACCGATCATGGCCGCGGCAGTGGGCGCCAGCTTCAACATCCGAGTCGGCGATCCGCCGATGAGCACTCGACCCCCGGAGTATGCGCGTACCTTGGGGTCGATTCGGATCCCGAATCCATCGGGAAGTCGAGCTTGGCGCATCAGTCGATCGTATGCGGATCGGTGGCCGCTGACAGGGCATGCCGGAAATTAGTCGCGTAGGCATGCCGGAAATTCGCCCCCGGCAGCCCGAGGACGCCCGTACGGGTCATTGGAGCCTCCCATCGGCGCCCGGTTCCCACCGGAGCCTTCCATCGGGGCCCGATTCCCACCGGGCCAGTGCCTTGGTGACTGCGTCGACGAGTACGCCGAAGAGCTGCGCCCCCTCCGCGGCCGTAGCGCCCGTCGGGTCACCGAGCACGCCGTTGGCCGACACGGCGACCATACCGCCTTCGCGCAGTCTTGGCATCAACCTCGCGATAGGTTCCGTATTACCGGCTTCGGCCCTGGACAACCTCACCCGACCGGGCGAAAGGTGCAGCAACAAGGACGTTTCCGTACGTCCGGCATGGGCGTCGGCGCCGGGGACCGCGCAAGGCACCCAGGCCACATCACGGGCCTCGTAACGAAGCAAGGCGACAGCCTTGACCAGCGCGGGCCCGTTTCCTCCGTGCCCGTTGACGAAGAGCACCCGGTCGGCCCACCGGCACGCGGACCTCCCGTACTCGACCAGAACGGTCTCCAGCGCCTCCGCGCCGAGCGAGACGGTCCCGGGAAATCCCTCGTGCTCGCCGCTCGCACCGTAGGCGATCGGGGGCGCCACCAGCACGTGGGGCAGCGCGCGGGACACGGCGTCGGCGATGGCGGTGTCCGTGTCGAGCGGCAGGTGCGGGCCGTGCTGTTCGAGGGAGCCGACCGGGACCACCACCGTCGACACGCGGGACTCGAGGTCGGGCCACACCGCGTCGTCGAGGTGTCCGGAATGGGGCATCCCCCGATGCTAGGCGACGGTGGCGAGTCGACCTGCACTAGAGGGACAGCGCGACCCGCTCCCCCTCGATGACGGCGGAGTGTGCACGGCGGGGCGCCAGCACGTCGCCGATCCGGTGGACGTCGATTCCGCTGTCGGCCAAACCCTTCCAGAGGTCGTCCTCCGGCTGCTGATGCGCGGAGGACACGACCCAGTCGACGGTGAGCTGCCGGGACCGACCGGTCGGGTGGTGCAGCAACGTCACCGCGAGCCTCCCCCCGGCGTCGTCGCACCCGGTCGGCACGACGTCCGTCACCTGGGTGATGCCCTTGCGGTGCGCCCGCCGTTTCCAGCCCTCCAGGTCGAGTGTGATCCCGAGATCCTGGCCGACGATCATCGCCGGTGTGCAGATCGTGACGGCACAGCCGGCGTCGGCGAGGAACTCCGCGACGGACGTGCCCTGATGAAAACCCAGCTCGTCGACCACCAGCACGATCCCGGACGGATGCGCTCGCCCCTCCAGCACGTCGCGGACATCGACGACCCGTTGCCGCGTGCCCGCCCAGCGCGGACGTCGCGGACGCGCCCCGGTCGCGAGCACCACGACGTCGGGCGCCTCCCCGGCGACGGTCTCCGCGGTCGCCTCCGTGCCGATCCGCACGTCCACCCCGCGCCGAGCGCATTCCGATTCCAGATCGACGACGAGTTCGAGGAACTCGCGGCGGCCCGGCACGACCGCGGCTGTCCGGACCTGCCCACCGAGTGCAGTCGTGCGTTCGAACAGCGTCACGTCGTGACCGCGCTGCGCCGCGGTCGCGGCAGCCTTCAGCCCGGCCGGTCCGCCGCCGACCACGACCACTCGCTTGCCGCGAACGACAGGTTCGGGCAACAGGATCGATTCCCGGCCCGCGCGGGGGTTCACGACGCACCCGAGCCACCGGCCCAGGCCCATGCGCCCGACACATTCCTGATTGCATGCCAGGCACGTGCGGATCTCGTCCTCCTCGCCGGCGAGTGCCTTCGCCGCGAAGTCGGGGTCGGCGATCTGGCCGCGCACCACCCCGATCAGGTCGCAGTGCCCCTCGTCCAGAGCCCGGTCGGCCTGGTGCGGATCCGTGAACCGGCCGACACCCACCACCGGCAGGCCGACCCGTTGCCGGATCGTGTTCGGGACGAACAACGCATACCCGCGGGGAACGGCCATGGACGCCTCGATCATGTGCAGCGTCTCGGTGGCCATTCCGATCGACGTGTTGAGGTAGTCGACCCGGCCGTCCGCCTCGACGAGAGCGGCCACCTCCACCGCCTCGTCGAGACGCACACCGCCGTCGAACAGCTCCTCGCCGGCGAGCCGGACCCCGAGCGCGCGGTCCGGGCCGACCACCGCGCGCACCGCCGCGACCACCTCGAGGAGGAACCGGGCACGGTTGCCGAGCGACCCGCCGTATCGGTCCGTCCGCTGATTCGTGGCAGGCGCGAGGAAACTTCGCACGAGCGACGAATGGGAGCACTGCAGTTCGATCCCGTCGAATCCGCCCCGGACACAGTGCTCGGCGACGCGCGCGTACCCGTCGACGAGTGTCCGGATCTCCCGCTGATCGACCGCCTTGGGCACTTCCCGGAACAGCGGGTCGGGGACGGCGCTCGGCGCCCACAGCGGACGCCGCGAGTACATGCTCGACCCCTGACCGCCGTTGTGGTTGACCTGAGCCAGGATCGGGACGCCGTGCTCGTGGACCGCGTCGGTGATCCGCCGATACCCCGGGACGACCTCCGGCCGGTAGCCGGCGATCACCTTCTCGTACGGCCAGTCACTGGGGTGGGTGGCGTGTTCCTCGGAGATGATCAGGCCCGCACCACCCTTCGCCCGCGCCGCGTAGTAGGCGGCGTGCTGCGCGGTGGGCAGCGCGTCCACGGCGTACCCCGTGAGGTGCGCGGAGAAGACCACCCGATTGCGCAGGGTCAGCGGTCCCAGACGCAATCGGGTGAACAGGTGGCGGTACTCGGGCGTGTTCACACCTTGGTGTTGCCCATGTCGACGGCGACCTGGCTGCCCGTCACCCTCCGCGAACCGTCACCAGCAAGCCACAGCACGGCATCGGTGATGTCGTCCGTGTCGGCCAGCGGGTGCTCGGTGAGGATGGTGCCGAAACTCGACATGTAGTGCGGGTGCTTCTCGAGCAGCACGAGACTGCCGGGGTCGGTGCCCATCGGGGTCTTCACGCCGTATGGGTGAACGGAGTTGACCCGGATGCCGTATTCGCCCAGCTCCTTCGCCGCGGTCTGGGTCAGTCCCACGAGCCCGAACTTGGAGGCGGCATAATTCGCCTGCCCCGGAAGGGGCTTGATGCCCGCGACGGAGCTGATCACGATGATCGAGCCGCCCCGACCACCCTCGATCAACGCAGGGACCGCCGCCTTCAACGTCTTCCACGCGCCGGTGAGGTTCACGTCGATCAGCGTCTCCCACTGCTCGTCGGGCATCTCCCAGAAGCGATTCCAATTGCAGATCCCGGCGTTCGCGATCACGATGTCGAGCCGGCCGAACTGTTCGACACCCCGGTCCACGACGGCCTTCAGTCCCGCGCTGTCGCGCACGTCCGCCTGCTCGGCGAGAATCTTGCCGCCCTCGGATTCCACCAGCCGTACCGTCTCGGCCAGGTCGTCCGCCGTCGCCGGCTCGTAACTGTTGTACTCCGACACCGGTCCGCAGATGTCGACGGCGATGATCGCCGCGCCTTCCCGCGCCAATCGCACGGCGTGCGTTCGCCCCTGCCCGCGGGCAGCCCCAGTGATGAACGCGACCTTGCCGTCGAACTGTCCCATGGAAATGTCCTATCTCTCGTTGACGAGGGTGAACGGATGGTGGTCGAACTCGGACCGTGTTCGTGCGGTCACGTTCTGCGCCTCGGCGCGGCCCTCGCGGACCGCCTCGAGAAGGGTTCGGGGAGCCACACAGTCACCCGCCCGCACCGTGTCCGGGCGCGACGAGCGGAGCGCGTCCTCCGGGAGGCGGTGGGAGCAGTCGATCAGCACGGCGCACGGCACCACCGACTCGTCCCCGGTGAAGCGGTCGACGATCCGCATGCCTGCCTCACCGACCGACACGATGCGGCTGTCGAGGTGGCGCGTCACCCCGGCCCGTTGCAGGCGGGTGTTGGCGTCGGCGAGATCCCCGGTCATTCCGAGCCGCGAACCGGCCACCGAGTCCTGCGTCACGATGCGCACGTCCCTTCCCCGCGCCGCCAGCCACTCCGCGACCGCCACGCCCACGGGTCCGCCCACCGGGTCGAACACGACGTGGTGCCCCTCCCCCGGCGTGCCGCTGCCCAGCAGTTCCGCGGCGCCGAGGCACCGGACACTCCCCGCGACGGGAAACGGTAGCGGCCTCGGCCTGCTGCCGGTCGCGAGGATCACCGTCGCGCCCTCGCGTTCCGCGGCGTCCAGCTCGGCGTCCGAGACGGTGGAGCCCAGCCGGAATTCGACTCCGAGGCTGCGGCATTCGTTCTCGAGCCAGTCGGTCAGCGCCGTCAGGTGCGGCGCTGCGGCAGCCGCGACCCGGACTATCCCGCCGAGCCGGACCGACGCGTCCGCCACGGTGACGCGGAAACCACGCACCGCGAGCACGCGGGCGGCCTCGAGACCCGCCGGACCGCCGCCCACCACCAGTACCGCGTCGCCGGCACCGTTCGCGGACTCCTCGGGAGGATCGACGCTCTCGTGCCCGGCAGTGGGATTGCCGACGCACGTGACGACGGGATTGCGGGGATCGAGGACTTGGCACGTCTGGTTGCACAGGACGCACGGCCGCGGCGCCACACCCCGCCGGATCTTGACGACGAGGTCGGGATCGGCAATCTGCGCGCGCGTCATCTCGACGATGTCGGCGACCCCCTCGTCGAGCGCGCGCCGGGCGTCGGACGGATCGATCACGCTGCCCTGCAGCA
Organism: Rhodococcus jostii NBRC 16295; assembly: GCF_001894825.1. Taxonomy (GTDB): domain Bacteria; phylum Actinomycetota; class Actinomycetes; order Mycobacteriales; family Mycobacteriaceae; genus Rhodococcus_F; species Rhodococcus_F jostii. The sequence goes on from NZ_BCWY01000055.1 coordinate 61,655, forward strand.
CGACGGGGACCGCGCCCGCGACCGCGCGGCGGACGTCCCGGCAGAGTTCTGTGTTGAACGACGGCGACCGGTGGAAGTCGGGGCGGTACGCGTTCGCCGACATCGGTCCGCCGCGCACCACCACGAGCAGGTCGAGGGCGTCTGCCAGTTGCCGCGCATGTCCGGCGGCCGCCTCGGGGGTGACGCCCGCCCACGACGTCTCCTCGTCGCAGCTCAGGCGCAGAGACAGAACCCGGCCATGCCCCAACTCGGCGCGGACCGCGGCAAGCACCTCGCGGGTGAGTCGCAGCGGATCGGCCCCGTACCCGTCCTCACGCAGGTTCGTGAGATCCGAATGGAACTGCCGCAACAGACTTCTCGGACCGGCATCGAGTTCGACGCCGTCGACGTCCGCGGACACGGCCGCGACCGCCGCCGCACGGAATCCCGCGACGAGGCTGTCGATCTCCCGCTGCCCCATCGGCATCGGCATCTCGCGGGAGACCACGTCGGCAACTCCCGACGGTCCCCACAGCACCGCCTGCGAATACGCGCTCGACCCCTGCAACCCGGTGTGTCCCAGGCCCGCCAGCACCAGGGTGCCGTGCGGCCGGCACGCCGCGACCGCGTCCCGCCAGCCGTCGACGCAGTCGGATGCCAGCGGTGCCCGTTCGTAGGGCCAGTCGGAGTCGTGGACCGACGCCACCTCGGTGACGACGATCCCGGCCCCGCCGCGCGCCCGCCGCTCGTAATACGCGACGTGGCGCGGTGACAATGCCCTTCGCACACCCAGATTGGTGAGGTGCGGACCCAGAAGCACCCTGGACCGGGCATGGCGTCCGGCCAGGGTGATCGGGTCTGTCAACTGCGCAGACATCTACGCCGTTCGTCGGTCAGGATTCGGCGCCGAGTACACGTGCGAATCCGGGCGGAATCACGACGTCGGACGGCGTGAGGTCGTGGATGTTCGAGTGGCCCAATCCGAGCAGTGCCGAGTCGATGCCCCCACGGAGGACGTCGAGGACGTTCTCGACGCCGGCCTGACCGTTCGCCGAGAGACCCCACAGGTACGCGCGGCCGATCATCACGGCCCGCGCACCGAGGGCGACGGCCTTGACGACGTCGCTGCCGCGGCGGATCCCGCCGTCGAGCAGCACCTCGACCTGGTCGCCGACGGCCTCCGCGATGGCGGGCAGCGCACGGATCGGCGCCGGGGTGCCGTCGAGATTGTTGCCGCCGTGATTCGACACGGAGATCGCGGTGACACCGGCATCGACGGCGCGCTTGGCGTCGTCGACCCGCATGACACCCTTGAGCATGAACGGCCCGCCCCACTGCTCACGCAGCCACGCGATGTCGTCCCACGTCGGCAGCGGCGTCTGCATCCACTCGCCGTACGCACCGAAGAACGTGGGCGGTTCCTGACCGGGCTGCGCCAGGTTCGGGGTGGTCAGATCCGGGATCTTGCGGGTCTTCGCGAACTCGTACAGCCACTTCGGGCGGGTGATGCCCTCCGGCGCGAACTGGAGCATCGCCTTGAAGTCCATCTTCTCGGGGATCGCCGGGCTGCCCCAGTCGCGACCGTACGAGAACGACCAGTCGGTGGTGATGATCAGCCCGGTCGCACCCGCGGCGCGGGCCCGTTCCATCCGCTGGATCAGAACGTCGCGGCTGCCGACCCAGTACATCTGGAAGAAGGTCTGAGGATTGGCGGCCGTGACCTCCTCGATCGACTTGCTGGCGAACGAGCTCAGACCGATCGCCGTTCCCCGCGCCGCCGCGGCGCGTGCCACGGCAACCTCGCCGTCCGGGTGCACAGCCTGCACACCGGTCGGAGAGATCACGACGGGCAGCGAAATCTGCTGCCCCATCACGGTCGTGGACAACTCACGCTTGTCGGACAGCCCGACGACGTGCGGGGCGAACCCCAGCTCACCGAACGCCGCGATGTTGTCGTCGACCGTCACGCCGCGCTCGGACCCGGCGATCAGCGCCGCGTACACCGACTTCGGCAGGCGCTTCTTCGCGCGGCGCTGAGCCTCGGCCACCGTCTCGAAAAACGGATTCTTACCCATGGGAATACCTCTCGTACCTGGCAGACGGCGTTACGTCTGGTCCATGCCCGCAAGCGGGTTCTCGTCACAAATCTTTGCCGGGGGACGCACCATCAGCGTCAGCGGAACCGGCGCCCGCGGGGTCCGGCGCTGGCCGGTGCGGGAATGGTCGACACTCGATTTCGGGATCTCCCCGGCCGCAGCCAACGCCAGTTCACCGTTGCCGATCACGCATTCGGGGTCCGGGCCGTCCATCGGCAGCCCGGTGAAGAACTTCGCGGCCATGCACCCGCCGCGGCAGGAGTCGTAATGGTTGCACTTGCTGCACGCGCCGCCGGTCTGCGGGGACCGCAGCTCCTGGAACAGCTCCGACGTCTGCCACACCTGCTGGAAACCGCCGTCCGCCAAGATGTTTCCGGCGAGGAACTGGTCGTGGATCGCGAACGGGCAGGCGTAGACGTCGCCGATCGGGTCGATCAGACACACCACGCGACCGGCGCCGCACAGGTTCAGGCCGGGCAACGCGTCGCCGTAGGCGGACAGGTGGAAGAAGGAGTCGCCGGTGAGCACGCCCTCACCGTTGGCGACCAGCCAGTTGTACAACTCGCGCTGCTGCGCCTGGGTGGGGTGCAGTTCGTCCCACACGTCCGCGCCGCGGCCCGACGGGCGCAGCCGGGTGATGCGGAGGGTGGCGCCGTACTTGTCGGCGAGGGCCTTGAAGTCGTCGAGCTGGGACACGTTGTGCCGGGTCACGACGACGGAGATCTTCGCGTCCTTGAAACCTGCCTCGGACAGATTCTCGAGGGCCCGCACGGCCATCGCGAACGAACCCGGACCGCGGACGGCGTCGTTGACCTCGGCCGTCGCACCGTCGAGGGAGATCTGCACGTCGACGTAGTCGCTGGCCGCGAGCCGGGCCGCGACCTTCTTGTCGATCTTCACGCCGTTGGTGGAGAACTTCACCCCCACCTGGTGGGCGGTCGCGTAATCGACGAGCTCCCAGAAGTCGGAGCGAACGGTCGGCTCACCGCCGCCGATGTTCACGTAGAAGACCTGCATGCGCTGCAGTTCGTCGATGATCGACTTGCACTGCTCGGTGCTCAACTCCCGCGGGTCACGCCGGCCCGAGGAGGACAGACAGTGCACACACGACAGGTTGCACGCGTAGGTCAACTCCCAGGTCAGGCAGATCGGGGCGTCGAGACCGAGTTCGAACTGGTCGACGAGACGGCCGACCGGGGCGGACGGCCTTTCGAGCATGGAGGTCATGGGCTGTGTCCTCTGGTACGGGGTGGTGAGAGCTGGTCAGGCGGGAACGATCATGTGCGACTCGGCCAAGGTGCCGAGCGCTCGCGCGTACTGCGCGGCAGTGTCGTCCCCGATACCCTGCGCCCGCAGTGCGGACCGGGCGTCGGCATGTGAGGGAAGGGCTTCGACCACCGCGACGATCGTGCGGTTCTTCAGGAACGACAGTTTGCGCGTCCCGAAGTGGTAGAGCAGCGCCCCGAAAGGTTCGGGACGCAGCGCCACCTGCGGATGAAGCTTCCAGCCCACATCGAGATCGATACCGGCGCTGCCGGTCACTGAAGCAGAAGCTGGAGCGGACATGATCAGTACACGCCGCACATGCCGTCGATCGAGACCTCTTCCACCAGGGATTCCTCGACCAAGTCGTTTTCCAGCACGTTGTTGTCGCGATCCGACATGATTTCCTCCTACTGTTCGGTGATACGGCGCGAGCCGGAGGGATGTCCCCCGTCATAGGGGACCATCTCTGTGACTCGCCTCACCACTGTAATGGCATCGAGTGCAGAATGACAGACCGGGAGGGTACGAAAGTTGAGAAGTCGTCGAAAACCATCCAGTCGGATAGGGCGACGCCCGTCCACTACGCAGGATCGGATCAGCACCGTCGGGATCGAGTTGTTCACGGAACAAGGATTCGACGCCACCAGCGTCGACGAAGTCGCCGAAGCGTCCGGCATCGCCCGGCGCACACTGTTCCGCTACTTCCCGTCCAAGAACGCGATCCCGTGGGGAGACTTCGACGCTCACCTCGACGAGATGCGCGCCCAGCTCGAGGCGCAACCCGACGACATCCCGATCGCCGACGGGCTCACCGCCGCACTGCTGCAGTTCAACGCCTTTCCCGCGAGCGAGGCGATCAACCACCGCAAACGCATGGGCCTGATCCTGCGAGTGCCGGCCCTGCAGGCGTATTCGGTGGTGATGTACGAAGGGTGGCGCAACGTCATCGCCGAGTACGTCGCGAGCCGGCTCGGAGTCTCTCCGACCGACCACGTTCCGCGGACCGTCGGCTATCTTCTGCTCGGCGTTGCCATGTCAGCGTACGAACAGTGGCTCGACGACGATTCCCTCGAACTGAACGAACTACTCGCCAGCGGAATGCAATCGCTCTACGATGGTCTGAGTTCGCTCGGCGAGCCCGACACCCAGTCCTGATCCCTCCCGCCATCACCTCTCGGCAAGGTTGCCTCGAATGACTTCCACTCTCGACACGCCCCCTTTCGACTCACTCGCTCCCTGCGAACCCGGGCTGTGGTCACATGGTCACGTCACGGTGCAGCGGGTCGAAGCCGGGCCGCTCACACTCACCCGCGACGGCGATCAACTGCGGGTCACGCACGCGCTCACACCCGGCGATCTCAGCGAACGACTCGTCGCCTCCGTCACCGCATCCATCGAGGACGCCGCATTCGGTCAGGACGAATTCGAGTCGACCATGGTCGGACTCGTCCGCTCCACCGTCGACGGTGCACTCGACGCATGGACCGTCTACTACCGCAACTCCCTGGACGAACTCCTCTACGGCACCGCCGACTTCGCGCCGATCCACGAGAAGGCGGAACAACTGGTCCGCGGTTCCGTTCTCGACCTCGGATCGTGCTTCGGCTTCCTGCCGCTTCGACTCGCGCGCGCGGGCCGGTCCGTCACCGCAACCGACATCCTTCCCGGCACCATGACCCTCCTCGACGCCGTGGCGCCGGAACTCGGGCTCGACCTGCGCACCCTCGTGTGCGACGCTGCGCACGTGCCCGTCCCCGACGACAGCGCAGACACCGTCACCGCCATCCACCTCCTCGAACACGTCGACGAAAACGTCGGGGCCGCAGTGATATCCGAGGCCCTCCGCATCGCCCACGACCGGGTGGTCGTCGCAGTCCCGTACGAAGACGAGGCCACCGCGTGCCACGGGCACATCCGAACCTTCGACACCCCGACGTTGCGGAAACTCGGCGAATCGACGGGGCACCAGTTCGAGGTGTTCGAGCACCACGGCGGCTGGCTCGTCATCGACTGCTGACCCCTCACGACGCGCGGAGGTCTGCGATCACGACCGCCTCGACCGCCGAATGGCGTGCCGGAGTCGGCAACGGAGGCGCGGTGGACCGGTAGTGATGCCCGGTCGGGGTGCCGAGATCGATCAGATGCCGGCCGCCGGGACGGGTGACCGGGCGGGCGACCCACCCCGGCGCTTCCTTCGCATAGTTGCAGGCCTCGCACAACCCGGACCCGTTGCGCACCGACGTCCGGCCAAATTTGCCGTGCGGGCGAATGTGGTCATGATGCCGAATCGGGGCGTCACACCACGGAGTCCGGCACGTCCGGTCGCGGAGGTCGATCAACTTCGCCAAACCCTTCGGGAACGTCCGGGACCGCGATTCCATCACCGTCAACGCCCCCGACTGCGGGCACGAGTACAGCCGCTGCAACGTGGCCCTGACCTCGGCGTCGACCGCGTCGGCAACCCACTGCCGGGCGATCCCCGCCGGCACCGGCCCATACCCCTGCAACTGCGCCGGCTCGTTCCCGCCGGTCAGCAGCGTTTCGTCCGAGAGGACCAGGTTCACGGCCACCGGAACACCGCAGGCCACGGCCTGCCCGGTGCCGCGTGCGAACAGCAGATCCACCATCACCTGATTCCGGGACCGACCACCACCGTTCCCGGTGGCGATGAGGCTGTCCGCATCCCTTCCCAGCGTCGCCTGCAGGCACACCGCCTGCTCCACCGGCATCAACACACTCAGGTACGCCATCGAATCCGGCGCCGGCCGCGTCGTCACCGCCGCTCC
>NZ_BCWY01000056.1 GCF_001894825.1 Rhodococcus jostii NBRC 16295
TGAGTTGAAATAGCTTGTGAGTACTTGTTAACCGCCCGCGGTTAACAAGTACTCACGGGTGGCGGCCGTGCATGGCGGCCGTCACCCGAGCCGCGGCGTCGCGGACCAATTCACCGATCTCCGCCGTCCGCACCCCCGACATCGGTCGGGACGCGTCGGCGACACACAGCACGACTGCGGGTTCACCGTCACGGTCGAACGCCGCAGCATTGATCGACAGCGGCTGGTAGCTGCCCTCCGGGTCGATGTCACCCACCACCGCATCCGCCGACAGCAGTTTCCGCGCCTCCCGCAGCGCGACGGTCGAGCGGTGCCCGCCCACTCCGCGACCGCGGAGTTCCGAGACGGCACTGGCGAGCGAATGCTCCTGCTGCTGCATCGATTCCATCGCATACCCGCGTTCCCGGACGAGCGCGAGCGCCGGCTCGTAGGCGGCGCGCAGATCGTCCACCCCGACCCCCAGGTCCTCCGCGCCGCGGGCATACCACTCCTCGCGTTGCTCCTGCGGATACCAGGCCGCGAGCCCCGAACCGATGGGCGGTGCGAGCAGCACCTTGTCGCCGAGCCGCAGGCCGAGGGTTCCCCGGCGTCCTCCCACGGGTTGCACGACCTCGGCCACCACCACGTCGGCACCGGACTGCACGAACGCGATGGACGCCATGTCGGACGCATCGGCCAGTTCGTGCATCACCGACCGCGCGAGGTCGACGACGTCCGTGGCCGTCGTCGCTGCACGTCCGATGGGGATGAGCGCGGGACCGAGGCACGACCATCGGGTAGCAGGTCGCCTTCGCGACGCCCAGGTGCCGGGCGATCTCGGCGAGGCTTCGGGGCGTCTCCGGTTCGTCTGCGAGCAGTTCCGTCAGCATCACGATGCGATCGGTCTGCGGTGAATTTCGCGCCATGTGTTTGCATAATGCCACTCTGGCGTCGCACTGTGAACGGCGTTACAGTCGAGTCGTCTGAACGATCGCTAAATCACGTGGACCTCCGTCACAGCCGCTGCAGGAAGTGAAACCCATGAAACGCTTCGACCTACGTCGCCGGACCGACCGACTCGATCCCGAGACGCAGTACGAAGAGATCGCTCGCATTCTCGCCACGCAGGAATTTCCCTGGGACATCAACCAGGCCCTCAGCTTCGCGCTGTTCCGGACGTATGCCGTGCCCACCATCGGGCGGTTGCTGTTCGAGACAGGTGAGTTCACCGAACGCGTGCAGAAACGCTACGACGACACCGGTCTGATCCTCGACGCCGTCCTCGAACATGGCCTGACCAGCGATCCCGGCCGCGCCGGCATCCGGCGGATGAACCAGATGCACGGCTCCTACGACATCTCCAACGACGACATGCGCTACGTGCTGTCGACGTTCGTGGTGATCCCGGTGCGCTGGATCGACGACTTCGGCTGGCGGAAACTCACCCGCAACGAGATCGTCGGATCCACCAACTACTACCGGACGCTCGGCAAGTACATGGGCATCAAGGAGATACCCGAGACCTTCGAGGCGTTCGAGAAGTTCCTGGACGACTACGAGCGGGACCACTTCCTCTTCGACGAGGGTGGCCGCGCCGTCGCCGACTCCACGCTCGATCTGCTCTGCACGTTCCCACCGAACAACCTTGCACCCGCACCCCTGATCAAGCGCTTCTCGTGGGCGCTCATGGATGATCCGCTGCTCGACGCGTTCGCCTATCGCAGGCCCTCCCGCCTCGTGCGGACACTCTCGCGCGGGGCACTGAAGGCTCGCGCCCGCCTCGTCCGGTTCTACCCCGTGCGCACCGTGCCCAAGTTTGCCCGCGACCTCCCCAACATTCGCAGCTACCCGACCGGGTACGAAGTGGAGAAACTGGGCACCTTCCCCAGAACCTGCCCCGTGCAACACACCGACAGTACGGTCGTGCGGGAAAACACCGCATCCTGAACAGTTTTCAGTTCCCAATCGCCGGAAAGCCGTGTGTTCGAACTATTCTCGGGCACACGGCGAATGAGGGTGGGCAACTCCCGGTTCTGCCGTAACGTGGCTGCGCGTAGAGACCGTCGACAGGAAGGGATTTTGTGCACTTCTCGCGAGGGACCTTGACCATCGCCGCGCTGGCAGGGGCGGCCGCACTTGCTCTGGCGCCCACGGCAACCGCCGCAACCACCTACCAGATCAACGTCGTCCCGCCGATCGGAACCGTCTACGCCAACAATCTGGTGACGCTCGGCGCGCTGGTCACCCCCACCCCGACGGGGACGGACGGCAGCACCCCGGTCGAACTGGAGCTCACCGACCCCGGCGGCGACGTGACCATACGGACCATCCCACTCACACTGGGCGCCGGGACGGCCGCGGTCCGGACGCACGAAGCCGGCCGCTACACCGCCGTATTCACGTTCGCCCCACCGAACGGCGAGCCGACCGAGACGACGGCGGAATTCGACGCCGTCGCGTCACCGGGCCTGGGCCTGGGGAGCTGACCGCCGGACACCTGCCGAGGCGCATCGCCGGTCAGACGTCGGCGGTGCGCCTTTTCTTCGGCTTCACGGGCTCTTCGGTGGATCCCACCGTCTTCATCGCGATCTCGACGTACTTGCGCGCCACGGCGTCGGGGGTCAACTTGCCCTCGGCGTGATACCAGCGCGGGATCGACTGGCACATACCGAGCAGCGCCCGCGTCGTCTCCGCGGCGTCTGACACGTCGAAGAGCTCCCGCTTCTTGCCTTCCTTGACGATCTCGAGGACCAGTTCCTCCACACCCTTGCGGACCGTGCGGTACCGCTGCCGGTTCTCCGGGCTCAGGTAGCGCACCTCGCTCTCGAGGGCCGCCAGCCGGGACCGCATGGTCATCCGCAGCACGATCGCCTCGATGACATTGGCGAGTCGCTGCACCGGATCGTCGCCTCCGTCGGCGCTCGCGGCGTGGGCCCGCTCGAGAACGTCGCTGGTGGACAGCTCCAGAAGTGCAAGGAGAACAGCTTCCTTGTTCTCGTGGTGGTAGTAGAGAGCGGGTACCGTGACACCGACTCGGCGGGCGATGTCGCGCACCGAGGTGCCGTGGAAACCGTGTTCGTAGAACGCGTCGAGGGAGGCGCTGAGGATCGGCGTCAACTTCGTGGGTTCGAGGCGGCGCCAATCTGCGGCGTTGCCGACCACGGTGGGCGTCGCACCCTTGGATGAGCTGACCATCAATGACCTATCTACCGCTCGCTATGCCAGGACGGGTCAAGTGTAGCTGTTCAGATGGTCCGCGAAGGTCTGCGGCGGTCGCCCGGTGAGCAACTCGACGTCGCCCGTCACCACCGCCAGCTCACCGGCCGCGATCGCTGCATACGAGGTCACCCACCCTGCGACCTCGAAATCCGGCGCCCCGAAGTGCGCGCGGGACGCGTACGCCTCGTCGAGTGTCTCGTTCTCGAACCTCACCGAACGTCCGGTCACCCTCGTGATCGTCTCCGCTGCCTCGCTGAGGGTGAACGCCTCCGGCCCGGTCAGACGGTAGGTGACGCCGTCGTGGTCGCCGTTGCCCGTGGTGAGGACCGCCGTCGCAGCGTCGGCGACGTCGTCGGGGGCCACCGCGCTCACCCGGCCGTCGCCGGCCGGGCCCCGGATGACACCCTGGTCGTCGGCCATCAGCGGGATCATCGACTGATACCAGCTGTCCTGCAGGAACGTGTACTTCAGCCCGCTCTCCCGGATGTGCTGCTCCGTGAAGTAGTGGTCGCGGCCGAACGTGAACGTGCACTCGGGCGCCGCGCCGAGAAACGACAGGTAGACGATCCGCTCCACCCCTGCGGCATGCGCGGCGTCCACCGCCGTGCGGTGCTCGTCGCGTCGCGTGGCGCTCTCGTGACCGGAGACGAGGAACAGCAACCGGACACCGTCCAGCGCAGCGGTCATCGCCGGACCGTCGGCGTACGTGGCCACGGCGAACGCGGAATCGAAGTGCTCGGCCAGCGGGCCGAGGCGCTCCGCGTTCCGTCCGATCAACCGGACGCCGGCGCCGCCGCCGAGCCGCTCGAGCACCCTGCCGCCGATGGAGCCGGTGGCTCCTGTCACTGCAATGGTCATGGCTCGCATTCTCCCAGCGCCCGCCCACTATCCTGACGCGTATGACTGAACCCGTGGCAACCGCCGACCTGGCAGACGAGATCGGACCCGAGATCCGGAGCTGCGACACGCAGTTCACCCAGTTCGGCGGCCGTGAAGTGTTCTCCGGCCCCATCACCACCATCAAATGCTTCCAGGACAACCTGCTGGTCAAGCAGACCCTCAGCGAGCCCGGCAACGGCGGCGTCCTGGTCGTCGACGGGGGCGCCGGCATCCACACCGCCCTGGTCGGCGACATCATCGCCGGTCGCGGCGTCGACAACGGCTGGGCCGGCGTGATCGTCAACGGCGCGGTCCGCGACTCGGCGATCCTGAAGACCCTGGACATCGGCGTCAAGGCACTCGGCACCAACCCCCGCAAGAGCACTCAGACCGGCTCCGGTGAGAAGAACGTCCCCATCGAGATCGGTGGCGTCACCTTCAACCCCGGCGAGATCGTCTACAGCGATCAGGACGGCGTCGTCGTCCGCTGATCCGCCCGAGGACAGAGCACCTCGTTGCCGTCGCTCGTCAGGAGGAGGTCGGCAGGCAATCCCGGCCTGCCGTTCTCCTGGCGCAGTGACGGTCCCGGTTTCCCCTCCGCCTCCACGCCCGTCCGATCTTTCTGGCGCGATTGTCCAAAGCAGTCGGCGCATCGGTCCAAGCCTCGGAGACATGCTCCGCGCCACCATTGATGACGAGTCCAGATGTGTTCGGGCTCACATAATCGTCGTAGTGTGGCAAGCAGCAGCGGAGGAACTGATCACAAATGGCCATCGACTTTGATTTGAGCCCGGAACAAGCCGGCCTGCAGAAGGCGGCACGATCATTCGCCGAAGAAAGACTCAGCCTCGTCGAGGGTGTGATTTCCCCCCTGCCGACGCCCGAGGCACGGTTCGCAGCGATCAAACCGTTCTACCAGGACATGGTGAATGCAGGTTTCCTGAAGGCACTGCTCCCCGTCGAGTACGGCGGGACGGCGATGACATCGCTCGACTTCGCCTTGGCCGCTGAAGAACTCACGCGCGCAGACATCAACGTTCCGAGCGCACTCCTCGGCACAGGTCTGGGGCTGCAGCCGATCATCCACTTCGGGACCGCCGAACAGAAGGCCACGTTCCTGCCACCCTTCGCAGGCGAGGAACCTCTCCTGGCCGCATGGGCCTTCACCGAGACCAGCGGTGGTGCGAACTTCGATACCACCGACACTTCGGGCGGGGTGCAGACCTTCGCCCGATTGGACGGGGACGAGTGGGTCGTCAACGGTGACAAGCACTTCACCACCAACGGCTCGGGGTGGGATGGGAACGGTGCCGCACTGATCAGTGTTCTGTGCCGAACCGACCCGAACCTGCCGCCGCAGGAATCGGCAGCGGTGATCGTCGTCCCGGGCGACACCCCGGGCATCAAGGTCGAGTCGTACATCGACACGATGGGCCACCGGGCGACCGCCTCGCCCCGCATCACGTTCACCGACGTCCGCGTTCCTGCCGGCAACCTCATCGGAGGACCCGGCGACGGGATGGAGATCGTCCGCAAGACGTTCAACTGGACGTCCTCTCTCATCGGGGCGGCGTGCGTCGGGCGGATGCGGGCGGCGTTCGACTACGCCTACGAATTCGCCAAGACCGACAAGCGATCCGGACCCGTCCCCATCATCGACTACCAGAATGTCGGCTACATGCTCGTCGACATCAAGACCCGCATCGAAGCCGCTCGATACTTCACGTGGAAGGCCTGCGACCTTTACGACAAAACCGGCGGCGCCGATGAGGAGTTGGGTCACATGGTGAAGATCTACGCGTCCGAGCTCGCGGTGCAGACGGTGTACGACACGATGCGCGTGGTGGGGGTGAACGCCTACGGGGACCAGACCCCGATCGCCGGGATCATGGAAGACGTCTTGTGTTTCCCCCTGTACGACGGCGGGAACATGGGTGTTCGCCGCCGCCAGTTGCACGCGTTGCTGAAGCGCCCGGATTACGATCCGATGCAGTCCGCCGGCGGGATCGTGGCCGGCTGACCTGGCACGACCGGCGGCCTCGCCGTGATCCGGCACGTTTCTCGATACTGGGTGGGTGTGCAGTCGAGATGGCGTTGGAACGTGCGAGTCAGATGCGAGCTGTCGCAGAATCCCCAGCGGGTAGCGATTTCGCTCAACGTCACCGAATCCGGTGCCATCTCGAGATCGCCCAGCGCCCCTCGGAGCCGCTCATCTCGGACACACGCCGAGAAGGTGGTGTCGACGGACTGAAACAGTCGATGGAGGGTGCGCACGGAGATCGCGGCCTCCCGCGCAGCGCGTTCTGCGGTGACCCGTCCGAGCGGGACGGCCGAGCGGACGTAGTGCCGCACGATACGGCGTAACGCCGCGTCACGGCGCTCGTCGTCGGACTGTGCGGAGCTTCCCGCCCGGGCGGCGACGATTGCAGTGAGGACGTCGGCGAACGACCGTTCGAGCGTCTTCACCGTGATGTCGTCCAGATTCGGTCGTTCGCTCCACAGTGCGGACATCATCGATCCCACGACGTGCCCCGCTCCGGAGTTCGTGTCGACAGCGCACGACGTTGCGTCGTCGACACGGACAGTCGAATGCCACTGTTCCCGGGGAATCCGAAAAGACAAGACCCGCCAGCTGGCGTCGTTCGCCGGCTCCCTGAACTCGAGGGAGTACGGACGCGTGGTGTCGAATACGGCGAAACTACCCGGCTGGACGATGCACCGGCGGCCGTCCTGTTCCCCGTAGCACGAGCCCGACAACTGCAGGTTGACGAACATCGCGTCCAACGGCGTCCGGCGGACCTCGTCGCGCCCGTGAGTCAGCAGTTGCGTGCAGGAGGAGATTTCTGCGCAGTTCGTCTCAGCGAGTGGTTCCGAACGCACCCATCCCGGCATTCCCTCCGCGGTCGCACTGCGGTCGAGCTGCGCACGCCCACGATGAGGAGACAGCGGAGTGAACGCCTCACACACCACATCACCCCAGTAACCGGCCTGGTCGCGCGCACTCAGGCTGGAGGTAGACCAATAGGGCACATCATCCTCCGAGTTCGCGGGTGCCGGGAACGTGCGCGGGACCAGCACGTACGCCTTAGATTCTGCGCTTTCGACCGCCCCTGTCAATGGATCGAGACCGTGAGGTGCGGGCCACCGCAGCACCCTCACGCCAATTCATCACCCATCCCGGAAAGACCGACAACGTCGAGGAGTACAACCATGACAACCACTTCAACTGCACTGTTGCCCGAGGTATCCGCCTTCCTGGGCAAGCCTGTTCTGCACCTGATCGACGGCCGGCAGGTGCCGGCGGCCACAGGTGAGGTCTTCACCACCTACAACCCGTGCAACGGTGAATCGCTGGCGCAGGTGGCCTTCGGCGGTGCTCGGGATGTCGACCGAGCGGTCGCTGCGTCCCGCCGCGCGCTCGACGGACCGTGGGGTCGTATGACTCCGGCGCAGCGGAGCAAGATCCTGTGGCGGGTCGGCGACCTCCTGGAAGAACGAGTCGAGGAGTTCGCGCTGGTCGAGGCGCTCGACAACGGAAAACCGCTGACCTACGCGCGCCTGGTCGACGTGCCGCTGTCCGCGGACTGGTTCCGGTACATGGCCGGCTGGCCCACCAAACTCGAGGGCAGCACGATCCCCGTCACCTCAACCGCCGCACCCGGCGACTACCTCGCGTACACGGTCCGTGAGCCGGTCGGCGTCGTCGCCGCCATAATCGCGTGGAATTTCCCGCTGCTGCTGGCCGCGTGGAAGCTGAGCCCCGCCCTCGCCGCCGGAAACACCGTCATCCTCAAGCCGGCCGAGCAAACTCCGCTCAGCGCAGCCCTTCTCGGCGCAGTGCTCCGCGAGGCCGGCGTCCCGGACGGGGTGGTGAACATCGTGCAAGGTGATGGCGAGAACGTCGGCGCAGCCCTCGCCACCCACCCAGGTGTCGACAAGGTGTCGTTCACCGGCTCCACCGAGGTGGGACGACACATCGTCGGCGCCGCCCGCGGCAACTTGAAGAAGGTGACCCTCGAACTCGGCGGCAAGTCACCGAACATCGTCTTCGATGATGCCGACATCGACGCCGCGATCGAGGGTGCCGCGATGGCGATCTTCTTCAACCAGGGTGAGGCCTGTGAGGCCGGATCCCGACTGTTCGTGCAGTCGAAGGTGTACGACCGGGTCGTCGAAGGCGTCGCGAAGATCGCGGCGGAGATGAAGGTCGGTGACAGCCTCGACCCGGAGACCCAGATGGGACCGTTGGTGTCGCAGAAACAACTCGAGACCGTGCTCGGCTACCTCGACAGCGGCCGCGACGAAGGCGCCACGGCGGTGACGGGCGGCCGCCGCAAGGGCGAGATCGGCTACTTCGTCGAACCCACCGTGCTCGTCGACACCACCCCCGACATGCGGGTGGTGCGTGAGGAGATCTTCGGGCCCGTCGTCACCGCCATTCCCTTCGACGACGTCGACGAGATCGTCCGCACCGCGAACGACACCGACTTCGGGCTCGCTGCCGGCGTCTGGACGTCGGACGTGTCGAAGGCACACACCGTGGCCGCGAAGCTCAAAGCAGGCACCGTGTGGATCAACAGCTACCACGTGCTCGACCCGGCCCTGCCGTTCGGCGGATACAAGCAGTCCGGTTGGGGTCGTGAGCACGGCGCCGCAGTGCTCGACGCCTACACCGAGACGAAGACGGTGATTCTCAGGAAGTGACGAGCACACGGACCGAGCGGCGGTTCGGTATCTATCGATGCCGAATCGCTGCGCGGCTCCGATTGCTGTGGCAATAATCCGGAGACGCCAGCGGTCGTTCGCGCGACCCGCTCCTACGGAGGGTGGACCGATGAGTGTTGACGCCGCCGGAGAGATCAACCGGGAAGACACGCCCCGATCGGTGAGAGCCGCGCCGCGGCAGCAATACATCACGTGGATCGCGCTGGCGATGATGACCACCAGTTCGGTGGCCAGCCTGCGATCGGCGCCCTCGATGGCTGTGTACGGCCTGGCCTGTGTCTTCCTGTACGTCGTGCCCGCGATCGTGTTCCTGCTGCCGACGTCGCTGGTGTCCGCGGAACTCGCCTCCGGGTGGTCCGGCGGCGTCTACCGCTGGGTCGGCGAAGGCATCTCCGCGAAGATGGGCTTCCTGGCCGTGTGGTGCCAGTTCGCGATGACGATCTTCTACTACCCGACGCTCCTCGCGTACGTCGCGAGCACCTTTGCGTACGTGATCAATCCGGCCCTCGCCGCGAACGGCCCGTATACGGCGATCATCATCGTCACCCTCTTCTGGACCGGTGTTCTCGTGTCGTCCCGGGGCATGAAAGCGGTCGCGGGACTGTCGAGCGCCGGACTGGTGCTGGGCACCCTGATTCCTGGAGTGCTCCTCATCGTCATGGGCATCGTGTTCCTCGGCCAGGGCAACGCCTCGGCTGCTCCGATGGAGTTCAGCGCCCTGCTGCCCGCCTGGACCGGCATCGCCAGTCTCGTGCTGATCGTCAACAACTTCCTGTCCTACTCGGGCATGGAGATGAACGCCGTCCACGTGTCCAGCCTGCGGCGGCCGGCGAGCGAATTCCCCCGCGCGATGTTCGTGGCCATGGGACTGGTCCTCGGCATCTTCATCCTCCCGGCCATTGCCATCAGCTGGGTGGTGCCCGCCGAGAAGCTGTCGCTGACCGCCGGCGTGATGCAGGCGTTCGACACGTTCTTCGCCTACTTCGGGTTCGGCTGGGCCACTCCCGTTCTGGCGCTCATGCTCATCGCCGCCTCTCTCGGCGGCATGCTCACCTGGCTCGCCGGCCCGTCCAAGGGGCTGCTCATGATCGGGCGGCAGGACGGATTCCTGCCGCCGATCCTGCAGCGGCTCAACAAGCACGGAATCCAGCAGAACATCCTGGTGGCGCAGGGCGTGGTCACTACTCTGATCGCCCTGCTCTACGCGTTCATCCCCGAGGTGTCGAGCGCGTACTGGATCCTCTCCGTCATCACCACCCAGGTGTATCTCGTGGTGTACGTGCTGATGTTCGTCGCCGCCATGCGCCTGCGCAGGCAGCAGCCCGACCATCCGCGCGGCTACCGGGCCCCCGCACTGTTCGTGCTGTGCTGGGTGGGCATCCTCGCCAGCCTGGCCGCCTTCTGCATCGGCTTCGTGCCTCCCTCCCAGTTCGGCGGCGGCAGCGTCTTCGTCTACATCCTCATCGTCGGAGGCGGCTTCGGAATCGTCGGGCTCGGCGTCCCGCTGCTGATCCTCGCGCTCCGGAAACCGTCCTGGAAACAGGACCTGACGGCCGATCCGCTGGCCGAGGAGGCCTGATGAACACGACCGGCCGCATGGGTCCCGACAATCATTCCATCAACACCGCCGCCGTCGACGACCTCCACAACAGACCCGAAAACACGCACTGGATCCTGTATTCCGTGCTCGCCGTCGCGTTCGTCGGACTCCTCGCCTGGGGTCTCGTGGTGTTCAACCAGCACAAGCAGACCGCGGAGGCGGTCAGCAAGGCCACCGAACTGTCCGAGAAATTCGAGCAGGCCGCCCTCGGGCCGGTCGACGTCGACGCGACCGCCCGCGTGCTCGGAACCGACGGCGCGGCCGCGTGCACCGACCCGGGCAGCGCCCTGAAGACGGGCGTGCTGGACCAGCAGCTGGTGAGCGGAGCCGCCGGGCCCGGCCAGCGTCCGATCCTCGCCACCCGCAACCTGATCGAGGGTGAGCGGCTCGTGATCTCCGTGTACTGCCCGGAAAAGTCGGCGGAATTCGAATCCGCCGTCGCCGATCTGAAACTCGTGGACGAGAATTAGGGGAACCCCGAGGAGGCGTTGATGTCCGACGAAATCCGTTCCAAGGTAGCCGAGCTGATGCCCACAGCGCGTGCCGAACTCACCGAACTGGTGGCCATGCGGTCGGTGGCCGATCCGCGGCAGTTCCCACCGGAGGAGTGCGTGCGCGCCGCCGAGTGGGTCAGGGACGCGTTTCTCGGGGCGGGAATCGGGCAGATCGAACTGCTCGAGACCTCCGACGGTTCACACGCCGTCGTCGGACATCAGCCCGGACCGGGCGGCGCACCCACGGTCCTGTTGTACTGCCACTACGACGTTCAACCGCCCGGCGACGAGAAGCTGTGGCACACCGACCCCTTCACCCTCACCGAGCGGGACGGACGCTGGTACGGGCGCGGCGCGGCCGACTGCAAGGGCAACATCGTGATGCACCTGCTGGCGCTGCGGGCACTGGGCACCCCCTTCCCGGTCGGCATCAGGATCGTCGCCGAAGGGTCCGAGGAAATGGGCACCGGCGGCCTCGAGAACCTCGTCGAGGCCAGGCCGGAACTCTTCGACGCCGACATGATCCTCGTCGTCGATACCGGGAACGCCGCCGTCGGGAGCCCCACCGTCACCACCACATTGCGCGGCATCGCGAACGTCGTGCTCCACGTCGAGACCCTGGCCGGGGAAGTGCATTCGGGCATGTTCGGCGGGCCGGCCCCCGACGCCCTCGCCGCCCTCGTCCAGATGCTCTCCACCCTGCGTGACCGGGACGGCAACACCGTCGTCGACGGTCTCGGATCGGACCAGGACTGGACGGGCGTCGACTACCCCGAGGCGCAGTTCCGCTCCGACGCGGGAGTGCTCGACGGGGTGCACCTCGCCGGTTCCGGCGCGGTGTCCGACGCCGTGTGGGCGCGGCCGGCGCTGACGATTCTCGGCATCGACTGCCCGCCCGTGGTCGGGTCGGCCGCCGCCATCCAGCCGCGCGCCTCGGCCCGCCTCAACCTGCGGGTGCCACCGGGAATGGACCCGCAGAAGGCGCAGGACGCACTGGTCGCGCACCTCGAGAACGCGGCCCCGTGGAATGCACGCGTCACGGTGGAACGTGAAGCGGTGGGCTCCCCGTTCCGCGCGACCACCGACGGTCCCGGTTACGCCGCACTCGGCGCGGCGATGGAGGAGGCGTTCGGGAAGGAACTCGGAACCGTCGGGCAGGGCGGCTCCATCCCCCTGTGCAACGTCTTCTCCGCCGTCGTCCCGAAAGCGGAGATCGCCCTGATCGGGGTGGAGGAACCGCGCTGCCTCATCCACGCCCCCAACGAGAGTGTGGATCCCGGCGAAATCGAACACCTCGCCGTCGCGGAGGCACTGTTCCTGCAACGGTTCGCGACCGCGGACCGTCAGGACTGAGCGCTCACCCGCGCCGTCATCCCACCGATCTCCACGACGTCCCCGTCCCGCAGCTGCCGCCCCCGCCGCACCTCGACCTCACCGTTCACCGACACCAGTCCGTCGGCGATCACCTCTTTCGCCTCGGCCCCCGACTCGATGAGGTTGGCGAGCTTGAGGAATTGGCCGAGACGGATGGATTCGTCGCGGATCGGCACGGCGTCGTGAATGTCGGACATGCCTCTATCTTCCCTCTCCACCCAAATCGCGGCCCGACGGCTCACACTGAACACTGGAACATCTGTCTCCCGTGATCGGTACGTATCTCTTGCCGGGAAGGAAACACTCGATGTCAGCTAGCACCGAGACACACCACGCGTCCGAGGCGGCCGCCTCCACCGCACCACGGCCCCGCCCCGCCCTCGGACCGAAGAACCGGCGCTTCCACCAGGTTCCCCACATCGCGGGGCTGATCCTGGGTGTCTTCTCGGTGCTCGTGTTCCTGTGGAGCATCTCGCCGGTGCTGCGCTACTACGTGCACGTGCCGCGGGAGTACGTCGACACCTACTACTTCGACGCCCCCGACACCAGCCTGTCGTGGGCGCTGGTGGTCGCGCTGCTCGCGGCGGCGCTGGCGAGCCGCAAACGCATCGCGTGGTGGCTGCTGACGATCTACCTGGTTCTGTTCCTGATCACCAACGTGATCGTGAGCATCACCGACCGGAACGTGAACGCGATGGTCGCCGCCGTGGTCCAGGTGGTGCTGATCGGCATTCTCGTCGCGGCCCGTCCCGAGTTCTACACCCGGGTCCGGCGCGGTGCGGGCTGGAAAGCCCTGGGCGTGCTCATCGCCGGTCTCGCCATCGGCACCCTCGTCGGGTGGGGACTCGTCGAGCTCTTCCCCGGCACCCTGCCGCAGGGCGAACGGTTCCTGTGGGCGCTCAACCGCGTGACCGCCCTCGCCGCCGCCGACAACGAACAGTTCAGCGGACGCCCGCACGGATTCGTCAACACCCTGCTCGGACTGTTCGGCGCCATGGCCCTGCTGGCCGCCGTCATCACCCTGTTCCGTGCCCAGCGCTCCCACAACGCCCTCACCGGCAACGACGAATCGGCGCTGCGCGGGCTCCTGCTGCAGTACGGCGCCGACGACTCCCTCGGCTACTTCGCCACCCGCCGCGACAAGGCCGTCGTCTTCGCATCCAGCGGGAAGGCGGCCATCACCTACCGCGTCGAACTCGGCGTGTGCCTCGCCAGCGGCGATCCGATCGGCGACCCCGAGGCCTGGCCGCACGCGATCGAAGCCTGGCAGGCGCTCGCCTCCCAATACGGTTGGGCCACCGCCGTGATGGGGGCCAGCGAGACAGGGGCCACCGCCTACAACAAGTCCGGACTCACCGTGCTCCAGCTCGGCGACGAGGCCATCCTCCGCACCCGCGAGTTCAACCTCAGCGGACGCGACATGCGGCAGGTCCGCCAAGCCGTCACCCGCGTCCGCCGCCAGGGTGTCACCGTCCGGATCCGCAGGCACCGCGACGTCCCCGCCGAGGAGATGGCCGATGCCATCCGGCTCGCGGACGCGTGGCGCGACACCGAGACCGAGCGCGGTTTCTCCATGGCCCTCGGCCGGCTCGGTGACCGCCTCGACGGCGACTGCCTGCTGGTCGAGGCGATCGACGAGAACGGCGAGATCGACGGCATCCTGTCGCTGGTGCCGTGGGGTCCGACGGGTGTCTCCCTCGACCTGATGCGCCGCAAGCCGACGTCCCCCAACGGGGTGGTGGAACTGATGGTGTCCGAACTGGCCACCACCTCCGATCAATTCGGCATCACGAAGGTGTCGCTGAACTTCGCGGTGTTCCGTTCGGTTTTCGAGGAGGGCTCCCGCATCGGGGCGGGACCCATCCTGCGGATCTGGCGTTCGATCCTCGTGTTCTTCTCCCGCTGGTGGCAGCTCGAGGCGCTCTACCGATCCAACGTGAAGTACCAGCCCGAGTGGGTGCCGCGGTTCCTCTGCTTCGAGGACAACCGGGAACTGCTGCGCGTCGGATTCGCCTCGGCCGTCGCCGAAGGATTCGTGACCCTGCCCCGATTCGGCCGCTCCGGAACCCGGGACGCCATCGAGCACACCGGCACCCACGCGGCGGTCCCCGCCGCACTCGTCGCCGCCGAGGGACTGCACTCCGACGGCAGCGCACCCGGCGAAGGCCTCGCACCGGCGGCGACCGGACCGAAACGACCCGAGCAGGTCCGCGTCCGGCTCGACAAACTGGCCGGCCTCGCGGAACAGGGCATCGACCCCTACCCGATCGCGTATCCGCCCAGCCACACCGTGACCGAGGCAGTCGAATCCCCCGAGGGGACGACGGTCCGCATCGCCGGCCGCCTGCTCCGGATCCGCGACTACGGCGGTGTCGTGTTCGCGGTGGTCCGGGACTGGTCCGGAGACATCCAGGTCCTCGTCGACGAAGCCCGGGTGGGGACCGATCGCATCCGGGCGTTCGCCGCCGAATTCGACCTCGGCGACCTTGTCGAGGTCGCCGGTGTCATCGGCTACAGCCGCCGGGGCGCGCTGTCGCTGCTGGCGAACGAATGGCGCATGACCGGCAAGTGCCTGCACCCCCTGCCGGACAAGTGGAAGGGACTGTCCGACCCGGAGACCCGCGTGCGGCAGCGGTACGTCGACCTCGCGATCAACTCCGACGCCCGGCGCCTGCTCGAGGCCCGCAGCGCCGTCGTGAAGTCGCTGCGGGATTCACTCGGCGGCCGCGGCTTCCTCGAGGTGGAGACCCCGATCCTGCAGCAGGTCCACGGCGGCGCCAACGCGGCCCCGTTCCTCACCCACATCAACGCCTACAACCTCGATCTCTACCTGCGGATCGCGCCCGAGCTGTACCTCAAGCGGCTCTGCGTCGCCGGCATGGAGAAGGTGTTCGAGATCGGCCGCGTCTTCCGCAACGAGGGCGTCGATTTCAAGCACAACCCGGAATTCACCATCCTCGAGGCGTACGAGGCGCACAGCGACTACGAGAAGATGATGGTGCTGTGCCGGGAACTCATCCAGACAGCAGCGGTCGCCGCGTACGGACGCGAGATCATCATGCGGCCCGGCCCCGACGGCACGTTGGTGGAGGTCGACATCTCCGGCGAATGGCCCGTCAAGACGATGCACCAGGCGGTCGCCGAGAAACTCGGCGTCGACGTCTCCCCCGAAACGCCTCTCGCGGAACTGCAACGGCTGTGCGACGAGCACGAGATCCCGTACCAGTCCACCTGGGACGCCGGCGCCGTCGCGCAGGAAATGTACGAGCACCTCGTCGAGGACTACACCGAATTCCCCACCTTCTACACCAACTTCCCGACGTCGATGTCACCGCTGACCCGTCCTCACCCCACCATTCCGGGGGTCGCGGCGAAGTGGGACCTCGTCGCGTGGGGCATCGAACTCGGCACCGCGTACAGCGAACTCACCGACCCGGTGGATCAGCGGAACCGGCTCACCGAGCAGTCGATGCTCGCCGCCGGCGGTGACGAAGAGGCGATGGAACTCGACGAGGACTTCCTGCAGGCCCTCGAGCACGCCATGCCCCCGACCGGTGGGCTCGGCATGGGCGTCGACCGTGTCGTCATGCTCATCACCGGCGGCAGCATCCGCGAAACCCTCGCCTTCCCCCTGGCCAAGCCGAGGCAATGATCGCCCGTGGCCGGGTGGCCGTCGCGGCGCTCCTGATCCTCGGCGCGGTGGGGTACGCGTCGTGGCCGCTCGAGTTCGTCCTCGACACCGGCATCGATCCGCTTCGGGGATTCGCGAGCGAACTCGCCGCCGCGGACCAGCCGTACGGAATCTGGTTCCGCACCGGCGACCTGCTGACCGGGTGCATCGTCGCCGTCGCCGGGGTGCTGGGACTGTCGCGGTACTCGCACGGCTGGATCACGACGGTCGGGTGGATCGCACTGATCGTGTTCGCTCTCGCAACGATCGCGGATTCACGCCTGCCGATGAGTTGCGCGGCCACCACCGACGCCGGGTGCGCTGCCCGGGAGGCGGCCGGGCACCTGCCGCTCACCCATGAGTTGCACGCCTTCACCAGCGCGTCCGCGTCTACGGGCGGGGTGGTGTCGACACTCGCGTTCCTCTTGGCCGCCTTCCGCTACGGCTGGCCGACCTGGTTGAAACTGACCGGGGTGGCCGTGGCGGTCGTGTTCATCGGCGGGACGGTGTGGACGCTGACGGCCGCCGGGCTACGCGGCCAGCAGGACGCGTGGCTCGGCCTCGGGCAACGCGTCCAACTGCTCGCCTTCTGCGGGTGGCTGATCTTCGTGGCGCTCACCGTGATTCACGTCACCCCGAAAACGATTGGTTCCACGTGAAACGTCCTGGGGAAATGGTCGCGGGAGTACACGTGGTGGTCGACGGCGGAGGCCCACCCGTCGTCCTCTACGGCGGCCTCGGCGGTAACTGGTTCGACTGGGACGACCTGGTCGAGCTGCTGTCCGGGAGCCATCTCGTCGTGCGGATCGACCGACCCGGGTACGGATTCAGCCCTCCGTCCGCCGAGCGGCCGTCCGACCGTGGCGAGGCCGACAGAATCGCCGGCGTCCTCGACGCCCTGCATGTGACCACCCCGGCGGTGCTGGTCGGCCACTCCCTCGGCGGCATCTACGTCGAGGCCTTTGCCCGGCTGTATCCGGAGCGGACCGGCGGCGTGATCCTCCTCGACGCCACCGTCACGGCCCATCCGCACCGCGTGGTCCCCACCCGGTGGCGCGTCAGCATGGGTCGCCGGGTGGCCCGAGCCGCGAGCAGGGTGGGCCTGCAGCGGCTCCTCGGCCCCACGGTGCGCCGGATCCTGAACCACTCCACACCCCCGGACGGGATCGCGCCGGACACCCGGACCTGGGTCGAACGGATCTACCGCGAACCCGCGTACCTCGAATCGTCGATCGTCGAGAACGCGTCGTACCCGGCGCTGGCCCAGGAACTGGCCGCGCTCCGCGAGACCACCACGGTGACGGCACCCGTCGTCGTGGCGGCCGCCCACACCGGACGCCCCACACCGTGGGGGTCGGCGTGGATCCGCACGCAGAGACGGTTCGCGGAATTTCTGGGCGCCGCGTTCCGGGTGGTGCGGCCCGCCCACCACCACGCGATGATCGATCAGCCCGGCCAGATCGCGGCACTGGTGCGGGAGCTGGCAAGCTGATCGACGTGCAACTGCTACTGATCCGCCACGCGCTGCCCGAACTCGTCACCGCGTCCGACGGGCGCGCGGACCCGGCACTGACGGAGGAAGGTCACGCCCAGGCCAAGCGCCTGCCCACGGCACTGGCCCCGTACCGCATCGCCCGGATCGTGAGCAGCCCGCAACGACGCGCACTCGAGACGGCCGCGCCGGTCGCGGAGGCACTGAACCTGCCCGTCACCGAGTACGTCGGGCTCGCGGAGTACGACTACGACCTCGACCACTACATCCCGTTCCACGAAGCGGAGGCACGGGCGCCGGAGGCCTTCGCCCGCATCCGGGCCGGTGAGTTCCCGAAGTCCGTCGACGCCGACGCGTTCCGCGCCCGAGTGTTCGACTCACTCGGCCGCATCGTCGACGAATCCGGCCACGAGGACACCGTCGCGGTGTTCGCGCACGGCGGCGTCATCAACGTGTTCCTGCAGGAACTGCTCGGCCTCGACCGGCCGCTCGTGTTCCCCATCGAGTACGTGTCCGTCACCCGGGTGCTCGTCTCGCGCAGCGGTGAGCGGCGGGTGGCGTCGGTCAACGAGACCGGTCACGTCAGGGACATGCTGCGTCGTTAGAACCCGTCGCTAGAGGCCTGGAATCCGGGGCAGCGGGGGAAGCGGCGGGGGCGGCGGGAGGGGCGGCAGCTGAATCTGCGGCAGCCCGGGAATGAGGGGGCGCGGCGCAGGAGCAGGCGCGGGAGCAGGTTCCGGCACACTCGCCTCCTGCTCGGCCGCATCGGGAACCGACACCGCTGCCGACGGGGGTGGCGTCGATACCGGTGCCGGCGCGGGCGACGGGGACACCTCTGCGTTGCTCGGCTCCGTGGCGACCGGGCGTGCGTCACCGTCGGAACTCTGCAGGTGACTGCCGCCGACACCGAGGCCGAGGCCGATGACGGCGACAACGGCCAGCGCGCCGCCGGCCAGCGCACCGCCCCGGATCACGGGCCGGACGAATTTCTGGGTGGGCAGCCGGTCGGCCGAGTCCGAGTGCTCCTGCGCCACCAGCGCGGCGCCCTCCGCGGCCACCAGTTCGGGTTGTGCGGGGACGATCACCGGGAGCGCGAGCCACGATTCCATCAGCGACGCGACCAGCGGAATGTGCGCACCGCCCCCGATCAGCACCACCGCGTCCGGACTGCGCCCCGACAATTCGATCACCTCACGCGTCAGGCGCGCGGACGCCTCGACGCCGCGCACGATGAGCGAATCGAGAATGTCCTGCGAGAGCAGGAGCAGACCGCCGTCGCCGGGTACGCAGACCGCGGTGTTGGTGGACAGTTCCTCCTTGGCGCGGCGACAACGAGCGGCGAGCTCCGACTCCCCCGCCTCATCGGCGGGCGCCGCGATGCGTTTCCCCTCGAGTTGGTGGTCGCGGATCAACCGGTCGACGAGATCGCCACCGATCTCGTCCGTACGCGACGTCCCGAACACCGTCCCGGTGGCCCGGTCGACCACGGTGACGGTGAGGCCGGAACTCCCGAGGTCGTAGAGCACGAGCGTCGAATGGTCGCCGAGTTCGCCTGAGGTCTCGAGCATCCGGAGCGCGGCCGTCACTTCGGGGACCAGCCGGCAGTCGGCCATCGCGGCCTGTACGGCGGCGGCCTGAGCCTGATCCCGATACGCGACACCGATTGCATGCACCTCGTCGACGGCGTGCTCGGCGATCACCGTTTCGACGGAATCGGCAACCAGCTCCTCCGGGCGCTCGCGGGCCGCGTCCACGGGAAATGTCCAGGAGGCGGCCCCTCGGTCGTCTGGATGCGCCACCCGCACCGCGCTGGCACCCACCGAGACACCGAGAACTGAAACCATGGTCCAACTATAACGGTTTGGTCACGAACGGCGCGTTGACCCCTCGCGGGATCAGCCTTCGTTATATGGAGCTGGTGGTCAGAGCCCTGGAATCCGGGGAAGCTCCGGCATGGGGAGCGGCGCGGGCGGAGGAATCGTCGGCAGCTGAATCTGCGGCATGCCCGGAATGAGCGGGGCAGGTTCCGGCGTGGCCGACGGAGCCGACGTATCGGACGGCACAGCACTCGGCGTCTCGGCGGCCGCCGGCGCCTGCGTCGGACTCGGCGTCTGTATCTGCGCCTGCGTCTGCGGCTGGTACGTGGTGCGGACCTCGGTCTGCGGCGGGATCACCGGCTGCTCCTCGACCGCGGACGGTTCAGCTTCCGCGGGCGGGTGTACTTCCGCGGTCGTCGTGGGCTGCGCCGGCGCTGCTTGCTGCGCGCTCGGCGCCTGCGTATTCGACTGCGTGGCGGCCGGCTGGGCCTCCTCCTCCGAACCCTGCAGGAGGTCGGTGCCGACACCGAGGCCGAGGCCGACAGCAGCGATCACGGCCACGGCACTGCCGGCGAGGACGAGACCACGGCGCTTGCGTGCCGGTGCGGGCGCATCGTCCGACAGCGACGCCGGCTGGGACTCGAACTCCGGCTGGGGCTCTGGTTCGAGCTCAGGCTCGGGCTGCGGCGTCACCGCGCCGACGAACTCCTCGGACACCGGGCGGGCCAGCAGGGCCGCGCCCTCGGCCGCCACCAGCTCGGGCTGGGCGGGCACGATCACCGGAAGGTCGAGCCAGGACTCCATGATGGAGGTGACCAGCGGAATGTGCGCACCGCCGCCGATCAGAACCGCGGCGTCGGGGACGCGCCCCGAGCGGCGAATGACCTCGCGGGTCAGGCGCGCCGACGTTTCGACGGGTCCCACGATGAGCGAATCGAAACCGTCCTGCGACAGCAGGAGAAGTCCGCCCTCGCCCGGCATGCACACCGCGCCGTTGGTGGACAGCTGCTCCTTCGCGTCGCGGCACCGCGCGGCGAGCGCGAGCGCGGCTGCCGCGTCGGCGGGGTGAGCGAAGCGGTGCAGTTCGAGTTGGTTGTCACAGATCAGCCGGTCGACGAGGTCGCCGCTGATCTGATCCGAGCGTGCCGAACTCAGCACCATGCCGGTGTCCCGGTCGACCACGGTGACGGTGAGGCCCGAACTGCCGAGGTCGTAGAACACGAGCGTCGAGTGTTCGCCGAGTTCTCCGGACATCTCGAGCATCTGGAGCGCGGCCGTCACTTCGGGAACCATCTGAAAGTTGCCGATCTGCAGGCGGGCCATCGCCGCCTGCACGGCACCGGCCTGCGCGTCGTCCTGATAGGCGACGCCGATGGCCTGCACTTCGTTGATCTCGTCGCGCTCGGCGAGCACCGTCCCGATGGATTCGGCAGCCAGTTCCGCCGGCCGTTCGAGTGTCGCGGTCACCGACCGCGATTGGAAGGTCGGGGTTTCGAGGCTCACGGCGTCGTGGCACGCGAAGCGCACGGCGCTGGCGCCTACCGAGACACCGAGAACTGAAGTCATGCCGCCGACTATAACGGTTCGATCACGGGTTGCGCTCATGGAGCAGACCGGGCGGCACGTCAGACGCTTTCAGGGCGTACCCCTGTGACGCACATCGGGTTCCGTGCGAGACCTCGACACCGCAACCTACGGAATCCGCACCACGCCGCGACGTGTCCTGGTGGTCGACAAACACGGCGACGGCGTACACCTCGTGCCTGGGCCCGCCCGGCCGCGATGCCGTCAGTCGGTTGCGGCGAGGTGAGTGTCGAACCACTCCAGTGTTCGCGCCCACCCATCCCGGGCGGCTGCCTCGTTGTACACCGCGGGCCGGTCGTCGCAGTGGAAGCCGTGTTCGGCGTCCGGATAGCGGACGATCTCGGTGTCGACGGACGCGTCGGCAACCGCGGCGCGCAACTCCTCGACGTCCTCCGTCGGAATTCCCTTGTCGCGGTCGCCGAACAGTCCCAGCCACGGCGTCGCGAGCTGCCCGGCGGCATCGAGCTGCGACGGGTAGCCGAAGCGTCCCTTCGCGATGCCACCGCCGTAGAACGACACCGCCGCCCCGAGGTTGCGGCGCGAGGCAGTCTGGAACGCGACCGTCCCGCCCATGCAGAACCCGACGATCGCGGTGTTCCGCGGGTCGATCGAGGCCGCCGACAGCGCCGCGACGGCCCCGTCGACGTCCTCGTCGATATGTGCCGCGGTGAGCTCACCCATCAGCGGCATCGCCGCCTGCAGGTCGTCGTAGTCCAGCACCGGATCCCCGCTGCGGTGGAACAGGTGCGGCGCGACGGCGTGATACCCGGCCGCGGCGAAACGACGGCAGACGTCGACGATGTGCTCGGTGACACCGAACGCTTCCTGGATGACGACGACGCCCCCGCGGACAGGACCTTCAGGGGTGATGCTGGTGAGTGGTGTGGTCACGGAAGACGACTCTAGGAAACCGGCTTCAGCGTGTGAATTGCCGGTGCCCCGGCGAGGTGCTCACCGAACGTGCCGAGCGCAGCCTGGAAGTGCGGCGACTGCATGTGCGCGTCGAGCGCCTCCTGACCGGTCCACACCTCCACGGTGACGAAGGTTCCGGCGACGGCGGTCGATTCGAACACCTCGTACGAGATGCAGCCCTCTTCCTTGCGGCTCTCCGCCCCCAGCGCGGACAGTCCGTCGCGGACGGTGTCCTCGGAGCCGGGCTTGGCAGGAATGGTCGCTACGACATGCAGATCGGACATCGACTCCCTTTCGTGAACGCCACCTCGTGTGGCCCGTCTCACGTAAGCACAGTTGGGTCGGCTAGGAAACCCGAAGTCGCGTCAAATAATCGGCGACTCTCGGTTCGTCCCAACCGTGCGCCTCCCGGAGTCCGTCCGCGATGGTCGCGAGATAGGCGGGCGCCGGCGCGTTCCGGGCGACGACGTCACCGCGGGCCCGGGTGGTGAACGTGCACATGAGGACCCCGTCGCGGGACCCGAGCGTGACCAGACGGTCGTAGCAGGCGGGTTCTTGCGCGTGGATGTCCTCGAACTGTTCCTGCGTCACCAGGAAGGCGCGGGCCGCGACGGTGCCGGGCGCGTCGGGGTCGTAGAAGGCGCGGCCGCCGCCCCAGATCCGCGACTCTCCCGCGAAGAACACAGAGCCGGGAATCTCGACCGGTATCGACTCGCGGGGAGCGCTGCCGTCGCGGGCGCCGGCGTGCACGAGGTTGCCCCCGGCCGGGCAACCACCACGCAGGTAGCAGGTCAGACGCGTCGTCGCCATGTTCGATCCATAGCTGACGTACCAGATCAGCACACAAACGACCGTACTCGGACAAGATGGTCACATGAGTCTTCTCGGCGAAGTCAAGGGTTGGCGCAGCGGGTCGCGAAAGCATCACCGCCTGCGGAACCTCGACGGCACACTCGTCGTCGTCACCGGCGGGGGCAGCGGGATCGGGCGAGAGACGGCGTTGGCGTTCGCCTCCGAAGGCGCGGTCGTCGTGATCGCCGACCGCGACCTCGAATCGGCGCAACAGACCGCAGACCTCATCAACTCCGCTCAGATGAAGGGCGGCGGCGCCGTGGCCATCTTCGGTGGCGGCTCCCACGCCTATCAGGTGGATGTCGCGGTGGAGGACGATGTCCAGCGTTTCGCGGAGCAGGTGCAGTCGGAGCACGGCACGCCCGACATCGTGGTCAACAACGCCGGAATCGGATACTCGGGCACATTCACGAAGACCCCGCAGAAGGATTTCGAGCGGGTGATGGATGTGAATTTCTGGGGAGTCGTCTACGGGTCGCGCGCCTTCTCGCAGCAGATGATCGAACGCGGAACGGGCGGGCACATCGTCAACCTGTCGTCCGCCGCCGCGTTCACCCCGCAAAAGCAACTCACCGCGTACGCGACGAGCAAGGCGGCGGTCTTCATGCTGTCGGACTGTCTCCGAGCCGAATTGGTGAACCACGGCATCGGCGTCAGCGCCATCTGTCCCGGGCTGGTGCACACCAACATCGTCAAGGCCACCGACTTCGCCGGCACCACACCGGAGGAGCAGGCGAAGAAGCGGGACCGCACCGACAAGCTCTATCGCAGACGCGGTTTCACCCCGGATCGGGTGGCGACGCAGATCGTCAAGGCGGTCAAGTCCAACAAGGCCGTCGTTCCCGTCACGCCCGAAGCGAAGTTCGGCCGTGCGCTGAGCCGCCTCGCCCCGGGCAGCATGCGACTCGGGGCCCGCTTCGACCTCGGCTGACCCTCAGGAGGCGGTCGCCTTCACCCGGCCGGTGTAGGCGTCCATGCTGTGGTACACACCGAGCCGGTCGGCCAGACGGTCCCAGGCACGCACCGGCAGCACGGCTTTCGCCACCCGCGACAGATACAGTGACCGCGGCAGCATCAGCAACGGCGTCCCCCGGGTCATCGCCCGCCACGACCGGGCCGTGACGTCTTCCGGGCTGAGGATCGGCGCGAACAGAGGATTCTTCACGCCGTCGAACATGCCGGTGGAGATGTAGCTGGGGCACACTGTGGTCACCTTGACGTGACCGTGCCCGGCCTGGACCAGCTCGAGTCGCAGCGAGTCACTCCAGCCCAGGGTGGCCCATTTCGACGCCGCGTACACGGCCATTCTCGGCGTCGCCACCGTTCCCGCCGCCGACGCGATGTTCAGGATGCGGCAGTCCCGGCCGCCGTCCTCGATCATCGCGGGCAGGAACTCGTTGGTGATGTACATCGGCGCGAGCGTGTTGACGTCCATCACGAATTTCGTGTCGGACTCGTGGTCGTGATCCCAGAAGTACTTGCCGCGCACCACACCGGCGTTGTTGACCAGCACGTCGGGACGCCCGAATTCGTTCCGTACCTCGGCGGCCGCCTTGCGGACGGATTCGAGGTCGGCGACGTCGACGACCTGCGCGCGGACGGCACACCCTGTGTCGCGCAGTTCCTCCGCCGTGCGTTCGAGGGCGTCGGCATCGATGTCCCACAACACCACCGCGCCCGCACGGTCGGCGGCGGCGAGTCGGGCGAACAGACGTCCCATCCCCATCGCCGCGCCGGTGATCAGGACCGTCGTGCCCGCGGCCGAGAATCCCACGTCATGCTCTCCTTCGGTCGGCGCCGGCGGGCTCGTAATACAGGGTTTCGATCCGGTCCTTCACCGCGACCTGTGCGCGTCGCAGCGCCTGCCACACCACCGGTGCGGCCACACCGCCGAGGAGCTGTCCGGCGGGCCTGCCGGGAGAGTGATAACGGAACTCGACGGTGAGCTCCGTTTCGTCGGGGCTCAGCGCCTCGAACGTCCAGACCGATGCGTGCACGCCATGGTCGGCGTCGACGACGAGCCGGCGTCCGGCCTCGAACGTCGTGACCCGGGCGCGGGACGGCAACGACGCCGGAATCAGCGCCGTCTCCGGGTCGCTGAGGTACTCGAATGCCATCGCCGGCGGGACGACGATCACCGTGGTGCTGCGCAACCCGATCATCGAATGCCCGGACCTGCGGGGGTCGGACAGGCAGAGCTGAATGGACAAGGCGGATATCCCAACGTGTCGACGTCCGAGCGGCAAATGTGTGTGGTACATCGGTGTACCGCATACTGGAGACGCTATACGGAAACGCCGCGACAGGGAAGACTACGATTCGATTCGATGACAAACCCCCAGCAAGATGCAGGTGACGGGCGCGCTGCCCGTTGGCGCGGGCAACGCGAGAAGCGGCGCTCGGAGTTCGTCGAACGGGCCCTCGTCGCCATCGCCGAAGAAGGCCCCGACGTGTCGGTCGCGACGATGGCCGTCTACGCCGAGGTCGCACGGACCCGCATCTACCGGCACTTCGACGACAGCGCCGACCTCAAGAACGCCGTCGCCCGGCGGATCGCCGCGATGATGCTGATCGAATACGCGCCCGTGATCACCACCGAGGGCACGCCCCACGACATCCTCACCCGGGCCGCGCGCACCCACCTCGACTGGCTCACCACCCACGCCAATCTGTACCGCTACCTGATGTCGTTCTCCCCCGCGACCGAGGAGGTGCGGCGGGCGATCAGCACGGCGGTCTCCGACATGCTGCGCCCCTACCTGGACGCACTCGGCGACCCGGGCACCGCCACACCTCTGGGCAATGCACTGATCGGGATGGTCGAATCCGTGTCTGCGGAATGGATCGAACGACCGGGCGACACCGACGCGGCCGCACTGACCGAGCAGCTGGCCGCGTGGGCATGGGCGTTGGTCGACACCACCATGCGCCGGCACGGGGCCGTCCTCGACCCCGACAGCCCCCTACCGGCCCCCGACGCCCTCCGCACGTGAGTGGGAAAGCGTGCCGGAGCACACATTCGCACTCACGTGCGGGACCAGCGGGTCAGGTACTCGCGCTCGGTGGCGGTGATGCGGCGTAACCGCTGGGCGTCGACATCCGCGACGGCCATCTGAGTGGTGGCGGTGACGGCCGGCGGGTCGGTGAGCGCGACTCGGGCACCCCGGACCTCGTAGCCGATGGTGAAGTCGACGGCCCGGTGCTTGGCGATCCACATGGTGATCCGCAGCGGACTGTCGGAATGCCGCAGCTGGGCCCGGTACTTCACGTGGATGTCGGCGATGAACGCGCTCGTGATGAGCGACGAGTTCTCGCTGCCCTCGCTGAGCAGCCAGTCGATCCGGGCCTCTTCGAGCAACGTCACCATCCGCGCGTGGTTGATGTGCTGAAAGGCGTCCATGTCGGACCATCGGACGGTCACGAAGGCGTCGTAGCCGACGAAGGCGGCAGGGGTGTCGGTCACGATGGACATCATCCCCTGCCGCCGTCGGTGGAACTCACGCGATGTCGCGCAACCAGTTCCTCAGCCACGTCGTGGCGGGCGTGCCCGCTCCGTCGACCGCGTAGCTGGTGTAGTCCTGGTGAGCCTGCGACTTGTAGAACTGCTCCAACTCGTCGATGCGCTTCTCGTTGGACTGCTCGTCCAGCTGAGCCATCAGCGCGGGGACACCGCCGACCGCGAGGATGTCGTTCCAGATCGCGAGCGCCTCCTGCTGGTAGCGACCGAACAGGTTCGGCGTCGGATCCGACGTCTGCGCGAGGAACCCGGCGAGCCGCGTCACGAAGTCTTCCTTCGGCGTGGAGCAGTACAGGTCGCCGTACGCGCAGAACGTGCGCGTGTTCTGGCTGACCCAGCCGAACCCTCCGATGCGGGGACCACCGGCGCCGCTGCCGGCGACAGCCGGTCCGACGAGGGCGTCGGTCGGCGACCGCCGCGGATCGGAGACGAGTCCGACGGCCGCGATCTTGTCGGCGGGGACGACACCGAGGCCGGTGCCGATCTCCGCAGCGAGATCACCCGCGGCGTCGGCGCCCTGGCTGTACCCGATGATCGACAGCTTCGTGTCGGGGCACTGCTGCGACATCGACGACAGCATGCCCTCGGCGTTGCTGACCGCTTGCGCCTTCGAGCGCCCGTACACCTCGGACTCCCACGGGAACGCCGTGGCGGCGTACGTGACGTAGTCGGTGCGGATCGACGACGGCAGACCGTTCGTCACCGCCGACAGCAGACCCGGCGTGGGCCTGACATTGTCCTTGGTGGACGTTTCCCACGTCCCCGGAATCGCAACCACATACAGGCTCGGGCAGGGGTCCGCGTTCGCTACTGCGCTCGTACCCACCACACCCGACGCAACCGGGATGGCCGCCGCAGCAGCCACTGCGGTCAAGAATGCGATAACCCGTCTCATTGCCATGGCCTCAACCCTGTTCTCCCCTTCGTCGTCCCGCAGACGGGATGCTGCCAGGGCGACGTGACCTAAAGATGCACGATCGGTAAATGAACGTTACCGACCGAACGTGACCCCCGCACGATAAACCGACACCCCGGTAGGAAAACCTACCGGGGTGCGGATTGTACGAGCAGTTACAGCTACCGCTGCGGGGCGGTGGTGGTCGCGATCGGAGACGGCAGCGCCGACTCACCCTCGAGGTACGCATCGACCGCGGCGGCCGCGGAGCGACCCTCGGCGATGGCCCACACGATCAGCGACTGTCCGCGTCCCATGTCGCCGGCCACGAACACACCGTCGACGTTGGTGGCCCACTTCGCGGAGCGGGCGACGTTGCCGCGCTCGTTGAGGTCGACGCCGAGATCCGTGAGCAGGCCCGGCTTCTCGGGTCCGACGAAGCCCATCGCCAGCAGCACGAGGTCGGCCTCGAGCTCGAAGTCCGAACCCTCGACCTTCTCGAAGCGACCCGACTTCATCTCGACCTCGTGGGCCTTCAGTGCGGTCACCTTGCCGTCGGCACCGACGAACCGTTCCGTGTTCACGGAGAAGAGTCGTTCGCCGCCCTCCTCGTGCGCGGACGCGACCCGGTACATCAGCGGGTACGTCGGCCACGGGGTGTGCTCGGCGCGGGTCTCGGGAGGTCTCGGCATGATCTCGAACTGGTGAACGCTCTCGGCACCCTGACGGTGCGAGGTGCCCAGGCAGTCCGCGCCGGTGTCACCGCCGCCGATGATGACGACCTTCTTGCCCTCCGCGGTGATGGTCGGCTCCTCCAGGTCGCCGAGCTGCACGCGGTTGGCGATCGGCAGGAACTCCATCGCCTGATGGATGCCGTCCAGCTCGCGGCCGGGGATCGGCAGGTCGCGGGCCTCGGTGGCACCACCGGCCAGGACCACGGCGTCGAACTGCTCGCGCAGCGCGTCCGCGGTGATGTCGACGCCCACGTTGACACCCGTCTTGAAGACGGTGCCCTCGGAGTTCATCTGGTCCAGACGGCGGTCGATGTGCCGCTTCTCCATCTTGAACTCGGGGATGCCGTACCGGAGGAGCCCGCCGATGCGGTCGGCCCGCTCGAACACGGTCACCATGTGGCCGGCGCGGGTCAGCTGCTGCGCTGCAGCGAGACCCGCGGGTCCGGAACCGACGACGGCGACCTTCTTGCCCGTCGAACGGGTCGGGTGCACCGGCTTGACCCAGCCCTCGTCGAAGGCGCGGTCGATGAGCTCGACCTCGACCTGCTTGATGGTGACCGGGTCCTGGTTGATGCCCAGGACACACGACGCCTCACAGGGTGCGGGGCACAGCCGCCCGGTGAACTCCGGGAAGTTGTTGGTCGCGTGCAGACGCTCGATGCCGTCGTGCCACCGGTCCTTGTAGACCAGGTCGTTCCACTCGGGAATCAGGTTCCCCAGCGGACAACCGTTGTGGCAGAACGGGATACCGCAGTCCATGCACCGGCTGGCCTGAGTCTTCAGAGTGTCCGACGAGAACTCCTCGTACACCTCGTTCCAGTCGAGCAGACGCAACGGCACCGGCCGGCGAACCGGAAGTTCGCGCGACGTGTGCTTCAGGAAGCCGCTTGGATCACCCACGAGCTGCCTCCATCACTGCCTCGTCCACGTTCTTTCCATCCTTCTTCGCGGCCTCGATGGCCAGGAGCACCTTCTTGTAATCGCGGGGCATCACCTTCGCGAAGTGATTGACCTGCTGCGACCAGTCGGACAGGATGCGCGCGGCAACCTCGGAGCCCGTCTCGTCGCGGTGACGCTCGATGGCGGACTTCAGCCAGGTGAAGTCGTCACCCGTCAGGTCCTCGAGATCCACCAGTTCCGTGTTGAGGTTGTCCTCGAACACCTTGTCCGGGTTGTAGACGTACGCGACGCCACCGGACATGCCGGCACCGAAGTTACGTCCCGTCGCACCGAGAATGACGACCTTTCCGCCGGTCATGTACTCGCAACCGTGGTCGCCGACTCCCTCGACCACCGCGGTGGCACCGGAGTTGCGGACCGCGAATCGCTCGCCCACGACACCGCGGAGCAGCGCCTCACCGCTCGTGGCACCGAACAGGATCACGTTGCCGCCGATGATGTTGTCCTCGGCGACGAACCCGGGTGCGGTCTCCAGCGGCGGCCGCACCACGAGGCGTCCACCGGACAGGCCCTTGCCGACGAAGTCGTTGGCGTCGCCGTGCAGGCGCAGGGTCATGCCCTTGGGGACGAACGCACCGAAGCTGTTACCGGCCGAACCGGTGAACGTGATGTCGATGGTGTTGTCCGGCAGGCCGTCACCGCCGTACGCCTTGGTCACCTCGTGGCCGAGCATGGTGCCGACCGTGCGGTTGACGTTGGTGATCGGCGACTCGAACGTGACCTGCTGACCCTTGTCGAGAGCGTTGCGGCTCTGGACGATCAGCTGCTGGTCGAGCGCCTTGTCGAGGCCGTGGTCCTGGGTGCCCGTGCAGTACAGGTCCTGGTCCATGAACGCCGACTCGGTCTCGTGCAGGATCGGCGACAGGTCGAGGTTGCCGGCCTTGCTGCCCTTCCAGTGCTCGAGCGCCTTCGTGGTGTCGAGGACGTCGACCTGGCCGACGGCCTCGTCGAGGGTGCGGAAGCCGAGCTCGGCCAGGAGCTCGCGCACCTCTTCGGCGATGAAGAGGAAGAAGTTCTCCACGAACTCCGGCTTACCGCTGAACCGCTTGCGCAGCACCGGGTTCTGCGTCGCGACACCCACGGGGCAGGTGTCGAGGTGGCAGACCCGCATCATGATGCAACCCGACACCACCAGCGGAGCGGTCGCGAAACCGAACTCCTCGCCACCGAGTAGCGCGGCGACCATGACGTCGCGGCCCGTCTTGAGCTGACCGTCCACCTGCACGACGATGCGGTCGCGCAGACCGTTGAGCAGCAGCGTCTGCTGGGTCTCGGCGAGGCCGAGCTCCCACGGGGCGCCCGCGTGCTTCATCGACGTCAGCGGGGTGGCGCCGGTGCCACCGTCGTGACCGGAGATCAGCACGACGTCCGCGTGTGCCTTGGACACACCCGCGGCGACGGTGCCGACACCGACCTCGGACACCAGCTTCACGTGGATCCGGGCCTGCGGGTTGGCGTTCTTCAGGTCGTGGATCAGCTGCGCGAGATCCTCGATCGAATAGATGTCGTGGTGCGGCGGCGGCGAGATCAGCCCGACGCCGGGCGTGGAGTGCCGAACCTCGGCCACCCACGGGTACACCTTGTGCGCCGGCAGCTGGCCGCCCTCACCGGGCTTGGCTCCCTGCGCCATCTTGATCTGGATGTCGGTGCAGTTGGTCAGGTAGTGCGACGTGACACCGAAGCGTCCCGACGCGACCTGCTTGATCGCCGACCGCCGCCAGTCTCCGTTCTCGTCCGGGGTGAAGCGGGCCGGGTTCTCGCCGCCCTCACCGGAGTTGGAGCGACCGCCGAGGCGGTTCATGGCGATGGCGAGGGTCTCGTGCGCCTCCGCGGAGATGGAGCCGTAGCTCATCGCACCGGTCGAGAAGCGCTTGACGATCTCGGTGGCGGGCTCGACCTCGTCCAGCGGGACGGGCTCGCGCACGCCCTTCTTGAACTCGAAGAGGCCGCGCAACGCCGCGAGGCGCTCGGACTGGTCGTCGACCAGCTTCGTGTACTCCTTGAACACCTCGTACTGCCCGGTGCGGGTGGAGTGCTGCAGCTTGAACACCGTGTCCGGGTTGAACAGGTGGTACTCGCCCTCACGACGCCACTGGTACTCGCCGCCCACCTCGAGCTCGCGGTGCGCGCGCTCCTCGGGACGGTCCAGGTACGCGCTGGCGTGCCGGACCGCGACGTCGGCGGCGATCTCGTCGAGACCGATTCCGCCGAGGCTCGAGTTGAGCCCAGTGAAGTACTCGTCCACCAGTTCCTGCGACAGGCCGATGACCTGGAACAGCTGGGCGCCGGTGTAGGACGCGAGGGTGGAGATGCCCATCTTGGACATCACCTTGAGCACACCCTTGCCGGCGGCCTTGATGTAGTTCTGGATGGCCTTGTCGAGCGTGACACCCTGCAGTTCGTTGTTCTGCACCGCCTCGTCGACGGTCTCGAATGCCATGTACGGGTTGACCGCGGCCGCACCGAACCCGATCAGGAGCGCCATGTGGTGCACCTCGCGGGCGTCGCCGGACTCCACGATGAGTCCGACCTTCGTACGGGTCTTCTCGCGCACCAGGTGGTGGTGCACGGCCGACGTCAGCAGCAGCGACGGGATGGGCGCGTACGTCTCGTTCGACTCACGGTCGGACAGGACGACGAGGCGCGCACCGCCGGCGATGGCCTCCGACACCTGGTAGCGGACGTCGTCGAGGGCCTTGCGCAGGCCCGCTCCGCCCTCTGCCACCGGGTACAGACCGCGGACGATGACGCTGCGGAAGTTCGGGAATTCGCCGTCGTCGTTGACGTGAATGAGCTTCGACAGGTCGTCGTTGTGCAGGATCGGCTGCGGCAGGAAGATCTGCCGGCAGGACTCCGCGGTGGGGTGCAGCAGGTCGTGCTCGGGCCCGATGGTGCCGCCGAGGCTGGTGACGACCTCCTCGCGGATGGCGTCGAGCGGCGGGTTCGTGACCTGCGCGAACAGCTGCGAGAAGTAGTCGAACAGCATCCGCGACCGCGCGGACAGCACGGCGATCGGGGTGTCGGTACCCATGGAGCCGAGAGCCTCGGCACCGGAGAGCGCCATCGGCTTGACGAGGAGGTTGACCTCTTCGTTGGTGTACCCGAACATCTGCTGACGCAGCACGACGCGCTCGTGCGACATGTACGTGTACGGGCGGTCCGGCAGGTCGTCCATGTGGGTCAGACCCTGGTCGAGCCACTCCTGGTAGGGGTGCTCGGCGGCCAGTTCCGACTTGATCTCGTCGTCGCTGATGATGCGACCCTCGGCGGTGTCGACGAGGAACATGCGGCCGGGCTGCAGCCGGATCTTCTTCACGACGGTGGCGGGGTCGATCGGCAGGACGCCGACCTCGGAGGCCATGACGACGAGGCCGTCGTCGGTCACCCACAGGCGTGAGGGGCGCAGGCCGTTGCGGTCCAGGACGGCGCCGATGACGGTGCCGTCGGTGAAGCACACCGACGCCGGTCCGTCCCACGGCTCCATCAGCGAGGAGTGGTACTGGTAGAACGCCCGGCGTGCGGGGTCCATGCTCTCGTGCCGTTCCCAGGCCTCCGGGATCATCATCAGCACGGCGTGCGGCAGGCTGCGGCCACCGAGGTGCAGCATCTCGAGCACCTCGTCGAAGCGCGCGGTGTCGCTGGCACCGTTGGTGCAGACCGGGAAAATCTTCTCGAGCTGCTCGCGACCGCCGAAGATGTCGCTGTCGATGAGCGCCTCACGGGCACGCATCCAGTTCTCGTTACCGGTGACGGTGTTGATCTCACCGTTGTGCGCCACCCGCCGGAACGGGTGCGCCAGCGGCCACGAGGGGAATGTGTTGGTGGAGAAGCGCGAGTGCACGAGGCCGAGGGCCGACTCGACACGCTCGTCCTGCAGGTCCAGGTAGAAACCCTTGAGCTGGGGGGTGGTGAGCATGCCCTTGTAGACGAACGTCTGGCTCGACAGGCTCGGGAAGTACACGGTCTCGCGACCGGGGCCGTCCTTGCCGGCGCCTTCGCTGCCCAGCTCGTGCTCGGTGCGCTTACGGATGACGTACGCGCGGCGCTCGAGGTCGAGTCCGGTGAGGGCGTCGTTCTCGCTGCCGATGAAGATCTGGCGGAACGTCGGCATCGCGTCGCGGGCCAGGGCGCCGAGCGACGAGTCGTCGGTCGCGACCTCGCGCCAGCCGAGGACCTTCAGGCCCTCGCTCTCGACGATCTTCTCGACGGCGTCGGCCGCGCGCTGCGCGTCGGCCTTGCTCTGCGGCAGGAATGCGATGCCGGTCGCGTAGGTGCCTGCTGCGGGCAGCGGGAAGTCGACCACGGCGCGGAAGAACTTGTCCGGGACCTGGAGGAGGATGCCCGCGCCGTCACCCGTGTTGGGTTCGGAGCCCGCGGCACCACGGTGCTCGAGGTTCACCAGCGCGGTGATCGCCTTCTCGACGATGTCCCTGCTGCGGCGGCCCTTCATGTCCACGACGAACGCGACACCACAGGAGTCGTGCTCGTTCGACGGGTGATACAGCCCCTGGGGGCCTGGAAGTTGCTTCATACCTAGCCTTCGTATGCCAAAAGATGCACCGACGACCAGCAGCGCTGATGGCCATCAACTTGCAATGCAGGTGCCGTCACGATGTGATCGGCACCACCGATCGGCTATCGCCCTTTTGCGGCACGCTGGGTGTGGTCCTCGCACCGGGCGACGTGGCTTTTCGGTCGGGTCGGACTTTCGTGGGTCCAACGTGTAACGAAAACGATAATTCAGAACCCCTGACGAAACACAACT
The DNA here is from genome assembly GCF_001894825.1 of Rhodococcus jostii NBRC 16295. Classification (GTDB taxonomy): domain Bacteria; phylum Actinomycetota; class Actinomycetes; order Mycobacteriales; family Mycobacteriaceae; genus Rhodococcus_F; species Rhodococcus_F jostii. The sequence goes on from NZ_BCWY01000056.1 coordinate 33,469, forward strand.
TAGGTTGGCCTATTCACCCTCTGAACTGGGCATTGTCGAGGGCGGACCTCGTCCGACTGCACTGAGTACATGTTAAGTGAGCGCGCCGAGCACCGCTGTAATTCCCACAGTCGGATCGAAATCGAGATCCGGGACGGTGAGTTGGTGAAGGATTACACCGTCCAGGTAGTCGGTGACGACGACGGCGTCGGCAGCGGGGTTTCTCGATCCCACGAGTTCCAGCATGTCCGCGCCCCATTCTACGAGCGCGCGGCGCGCAACACCGATCTTGGCGTCGAGGCCCGGCGTCACGGACGCCTCCACGAACAGTGCGTAGCGGGCGCTCGTGCGCGCCCGGTCCGGACCAGTGGAGAATTTCACGAAGGCGACCAGAGCCTCGACCAGCGCATCCGCGTTTTCGGGCCGGAGGTGCGCGAACGTCTGCCAGTCCTCCCGGTCACGTTCGACGAGGCGTGTGACGATCGCCTCGAGGAGCGCCCCGCGACTGCGGAAGTAGTTGGACGTGGACCCCTGCGGCATCCCCGCCAGCTCGTCGACCCCGCGATGCGTGAGGGCGCGCATGCCCTTCGTACCGAGCAGCGCGATGGCCGCGTCGAGCACCGGCTCCCGTTTTCCCGACATACCCCGACACTACAACGGTAGTGATTTCACTACAGGCGTAGTACGGTCGAGTCATGACACAGTCCGCAGCAGTCCTCGGCGGTGGCATCGGCGGGCTCGCCGTCGCCCGCCACCTGTCCCGCGCCGGATGGCACGTCGAGGTCTTCGAGCGCGCCGACAGCCTGCCCACCTCCGGCACCGCGCTCGGGATGTGGCCACAAGCCCTCGACGCTCTGGACGCGATCGGCGCCGGCGATCGCGTACGCAGGCTGGGATCACCGCAGCACCGCGGGTCGTTCCTGCGTCCCGACGGGTCCGTGATCGGCACCGTCGACAGCCGCGACCGTACCGCCTACCTGCTGTCGCGGCCGGCGCTGCTGGCCACGCTCGCCGAGACCCTGCCCGACGGAACGATCTCGTTCGGCACGCCCGCACCCCCCCTCGACACGCTGACGGACCACGACGTCGTGATCGGTGCGGACGGTCTGCGCAGCCCCACCCGCCGGCAACTGTTCGGCGAGAAATTCGAGCCCGTATATATAGGTGCAACCGCGTGGCGCGGCTGGGTACCCGGACACCGCGACACCGTCAGCGAAACCTGGGACGCGGACGCACTTTTCGGCATCACACCGCGCGACGGCGACCTCGTCAACTGGTTCGCGTGCGTCCGCACCGACGCCGGTCACCCCGGCGGCCTCGACTACCTCCGGTCCCGGTTCGGGAACTGGCACGCCGACGTCCGCGCGGTACTGGACGCCGCCACCCCCGAGGCCCTGCTTCACCACGACCTGTACGACTCGCCCGCCCTCCCGTCGTACGTGTCGGGCAATACGGCCCTGCTCGGCGACGCCGCCCACGCGATGGCGCCGAACCTCGGCCGGGGCGCCTGCGAGGCCCTCGTCGACGCCGTCGCTCTCGGCCGATTCCTCACCGCCGACACCGACATTCACGCGGCGCTGCGCCGCTACGACCGCGCACGGCGACCGGCGACCCGCCGGCTGGTGCGTGGATCGCGCGCCATGTCGTCCGTCGCGATGACCGGCCGTCTCCGTCCGCTGCGCGATCTGTCGGTGAAGCTGGCCGCGGGCCTGGCATGACGGGAATCCGGGTGCGCGGGAACGCTTGCCCGTCTGGTAATTTGCCGCGGTAGGGGGACGAGAAAGAACCGGGGGCGGTCATGGGGGCGGTGGACGACGGCTGCGGCAGTGCGCCGGCAGCACGGACGTATCTCATCGGGGAAACAACACACCCACCGTGTCGGTGGGGGAATTCTGCTGTGCGCGCTTCCCTCTTTCGGTGCCTCTGATCTGCAGCACTCCTGCGTTTTGCTTCGTCAGCACCAGTCCGTTCGATCACCAGTCCGTTCGACTTCAGGAGTCACGACTTGAGAATCCGCATGCACGCTCTGGCAGCCGCGATTTCGGTGTCCGCCGCCGCACCGCTCGGTGCCGCGACCGCACACGCCGCGCCGAGCACGCCGCCGTCGACCTCACAGCCGGGTGTCACCGACCCCGCGGCCGCGCCCACCACGTCGCAGCCGGGAGTGACGGTCCCGTCGACGCAGCCCGCCCCGCCCGAACCGTCCACCACTTCCCAGCCGGGGGTCACCGACCCCTCGGCCCCGGCCCCGGCGAAGCCGGCTCCCCCGCAGGCCCCGCTGGCTGTCCCGGGCGGCGAAGCGGCCGTGCCCGCTGCTCCCGACCTGGCGCTGGACGGCAACGCCCCGGCAGCGCCTGCAGCCGAGGGAGTCGGCAACGAGGCGCAGGCCGCCCGGCCGGCGACCGTGTGGATCGACCCCGACGACATGCCGAGGGCGCACCAGGCACCCGTCGCCCCCGCCCTGCCCGTGCCGACGCCGGTGGTCGAGGTGAACGCGGCCGCCGACACGCTGGTCGGCGCGGTTCCGGTGGCCGTCAACGGTCGCCAGTACGGCAACCCCGAGGGATACGTCGGCACCATCGCCTGGCGGATCGGTGACGCCACCGGCACCGCGGGTATCGCCGTCGACCCGTCGTCGCCGACGGCCGCCACCGTCTCCGCGTTCTCGGCCGACTCCGAGGCCGAGCACCCCACCAACTGGTCTGCGCCCGTCGACGTCACACCCATCGCCGCGGCGATCTCGGATGCAGCCGACCGGTACCCGGCATTCGGGCAGCTCGTCGAGACGATCGCGGCCCTGCCCGCACCGCAGCTCCCGCAGCTGCAGTCGACCGACAGCGGTCCGGCTTCCACCACGATCGGCGGCGTCACCGTGCGCAGTCAGGCAACCCTGCACGTGTGATCCGATTCCCTCGCGTGGTGCCCGCCAGGGGTCGGCGCCACGCGAGGGAATGAGGTGTGGAGGATTCAACTGTGACAGAACCGCCGAACAGGGCACCCCTCGACCGCTTCTCGCACTGGTTCCCACCCTTCGCGTCGGCCGCGGCACCGAGGTCGACGGTTCCCGCCGCCGAACACGAGCAACCACCCGCTCCGACGTGGCTCACCCCGGGCGACGAGCCCGCTCCCGCACCACCCGCTCGCGCAGGTCGCGGCAAGCAGAGACTCGCGGTCGCCGGTGCCGTCGCAGCGGTGATCGCCGTCGTCTCTGGGGTGGTCGCCGTCTTCGCCTCGACGTCCGGTGATGCCGGTGGAACCCCTGTCGCCGCGGCCGATTCGGGCTGGTGCGTCCCATCCCGCGACGGCTCGACCGTCATCGGGAACGGTCCCGGCGGGACCGCCGACGGCGTCGCCGCGATCCTGGCCTTCGATCACGCCTACTACGTCGAACGCAGCGGCGCGAAGGCCCGCGCGGTGGTCACACCCGAGGCGCCCGTCGGATCGGCCGAGACCATCCAGGGCGGCATCGATTCGGTGCCCCAAGGCACCGAGCACTGCCTCGCCGTCACCGAGACCGCACCGGGCCGCTACGCGGTGACGCTGTCGGAACTACGGCCGGACGGGTCGACGAAGAAGTACGAACAGGTCGTGACCACCGCGGATCGCGACGGTCGCACCTACATCACATCCATTGGAGATGCCAAGTGACCGACGAACTGCTGCAACCACTTCCGGTGTCGGCCCTCGTTCTCGGAGCGTGCGGAGGTGCGGGGGCCACCACGACGGCACTCGGGCTCGCCAACACCGCCGCGGTGCGGGGCGGCGCGGTCGTCGCCGTCGACGCGACACCGGCCGGCGGCGACGTCGCCGAACGGGGCGCCGATGCGATGCTCTCCGTGAGCGGGCTCGAGCAGGTGGTCGCGGCATCGGCGGCCGGCCCGGTCGCGGACGACGTGTTCGACGGGTACTGCTCCCGCACGAGCGCCGGCACCCGCATCCTGAACCGCATCGGGAACAAAACCGCGATGGAACCCGAATTCCACACTCTCACAGCTGCTCTGCGTGCCCGCGGAGTCAGCGCTGTCCACGACCTCGGGCACCGGCTACGCGCCGCGTACCTCGCGCCGCTCCTGACCACACCGTCACCGATCGTTCTCGTCGTGCCGTGCCGGGCGGATGCCTTCAATCGCCTGCGCGCGGCGTTGCAGTCGATCGGTGACACGCTCGGCGAACCCGGACTCGCCCGCACCATCGTCACCGTGTCGAACCAGGACGCCACCGGTTGGCAGGTCGACGTCGATCTTCTCCGCGAATACCTGGGCGGGCAGGTGTGGGGGATCGAAACAATTCCCTACGACGCACATCTGGGCATGGGCATCGTGATCGATCACGGCCTACTGGCACCGGCGACCCGGGCGGCGTACGAGCGGGTCTCCGCGGCGGCGTCGGCAGTGGTCGAAGGTCGTCCCGAACGGGTCTGAGTCATCGCGACCTCGACCCACATCCGCAGACATTTTAGCTATCCGTCCACGCAAAATTGCGTGGGCGTCTGACCAATCGGTGGGCAACCGCGACAACAACACCGCCAACCCCTCACCCCTCGAGCAACGCCTTCAATGTCTGCAGGTCGGCGGTGACCGCTGCGGCGTCCTGCGCGAATTCTTCGGCGGTGACGTCGTCGCGTCGCCGGATGGTGAAGACGACTTCGCTGTGGTCGCCGTCGGGGATGACGCGCACGGGGTTGTAGACGGTGTCGCCGCTCGGGAGGGTGACGTAGTGGTCGAGGACGCCGTAGTCGTTGGTGGGCGCGAAGGTGACGGAGACCTGCCCCATCGGGGAGTCGGCGAGCCAGCGGTCGCCGTCGCGGGTGATCGTGGTGCTGAGGCCTGCCGCCCAGGCGGGGAGGTTGGCGGGGTCGCCGGCGTAGGCGTACACGTCGGCGGCGGACCGGGCGATGAACACGCTGACATGAGTTGATTCGGTGGTCATGGCTCCCAGCATCCCCGCTGCGGCCGGCGGATGATTGAAGAAATCGGACGCCCGCGTGCTCGACGTCCGAAACCTTCAATGCACGTCCACCGGAAGTCGTTAGCGTTCTCGACATGACCGCAACATTCAGTGCCATCGAACTGGTCGTCGCCGACCTGCCTGCATCGCTCGCGTTCTACCGGCGACTCGGTCTCGACATTCCCGCCGACGCCGATCAGGCGCCCCACGTCGAATTCGAGCTTCCCGGCGGAATCCGCCTGCTGTGGGACACGATCGAGACGATCCGCTCGTTCACACCCGATTGGACCGAACCCACCGGCGGGCATCGTCTCTCACTGGCCTTCGACTGCGGAACCGCCGCCGACGTCGACAGCCTGTTCGACGAGGTCACGGCCGCCGGCTACGACGGACGGAAGAAACCGTGGGATGCACCGTGGGGGCAGCGCTACGCCACCGTCGACGATCCCGACGGCAATCCCGTCGACCTGTTCGCCGCGCTCACGCCGTGACCAGTTGACCGAAGGTGCGTCCGGTCAGGTCGTGGGCCTCACGGATCAGGTGGGCCTGGTCGGCGAACCCGGCCATGCCGGCCGCCTGCGCTGCGGGAATCGACGAACCCGCCAGCCCCAACGCCGACTGCAACCGGAGGATCCGGGCCAGCATCTTCGGCCCGTACCCGAACTGCCGTCGGCACAGGCGGTGCAGGTGGCGTTCGCCGACCCCGATCCGGTCGGCCACCTCACGGATGGACGTCTGCTGTTCCAGCAGGCCGACGATCACGGAAATCCGGCCGTCCGGCGGTGGCCCGAGGACTGCGCGAGACCGCACGAACTCCTCGAGCGCCCGGCCTGGGTCGGCCTCGTCGACGATCCGGCCGAGGAATTCTGCGGTGGCACGATCGCTCAGTACCTCGTCGAGCGGCACCCGCAGATTGGCCAGCTCCTCTGCCGGCGTTCCCAGCAGATCCGGCAGTGTTCCTGGCGAACAACGCAATCCGACGTAGCGGTCACCCTCCCGGTTGCGGGTGAGATACGGGCGGGAGTCGGGACCGGCCACGACGACGTCGCCGTTCATCCAGATGAGGTCCATGCAGCCGTCGGGCAGGATGGCAGCCTCGCCCGCTGCGGCGGTCTTCTGCCACACCACAGCGCCGGGGAACACCGACCGCCGCTCCGTGTACATGACCCCATGCTAGGCAGCCACTAGGACATTCCGCGCGCCGTCAGATCTCCGGCTCGATCACGTGCAGGTCCGGATCCCAGTCGTAGACGACGGCGGTCCGCAGCAGAATGTCCTGCAGCGACCGGCGCCGGCTGTCGACTGCCGCCCACAACAATCCGAAGCCGAACATCACGTACAGCACCGCCCGGACGAAGGCGCGCAGCCAGCCGATCAGTTCGCCGTTGCGACTGACCACGCGCAGCCCCATCGTCACGGCACCGACGGTGCGGCCGCTCACCGCCCAGCACGCCGTCAGGTACAGCACCGCCACGGTGATGAACAACGTCACGGAGAGCACGGCGTTGGCGTCGGGAAACGAGAATTCCTGCGGTGAGAACAACAAGCGCAGGAACAGCGCGCCCACGTAGATGCCGCCCATGACGGCGAGGACGACCCCCAGATCGATGCCGCAGGCCAGCCCCCTGGTGACGATTCCGGCGGAGCGATGGGCCGGCGCACTCATGCATCGCCCGGTTCGTGCGCGCGCCCGAACAACTTGCCCACGAATCCTGCGACGGCGTCGTCGGCCTGCATGCCCTGGGTCCGCACCCCCCGGACCGCCTCGTTGGACATCGAGTCGGTCGACTCGCGGATGATGCGCGGCAGGTCGACGCCCTCGATCACCGTGTCCGCCAGAACCACCAGGTCGACGCGTCCGATGACGGAATCCACGTCGACGCGGTCGACGATCGCGCCCACGTCCACCCGCGCGGCGACGGCGTCGATGTCGACGCGATCGAGAATCTGCGGGATGTCGATGCGGGCGGCGATGGCGTCCACGTCGACCCGGTCGATGATGCGCTGGATGTCGATGCCCTCGGCGACGACGTCGAGGTCTACGTGATCACGGACGATCGCGGTGAGATCCACCTCCTGCAGCGCAACCTGCACGACCTTCCGCAGCACCGCGTGCAGCACCCGATCCGCGAGTTCGTCGGCACTGCGCAGCGTCTCGGCGCCGCGTTCCTCCAGGGTGATCAGGAGCGGGTCGACTCCCGGCAGGAGCCGCGCCGCGTCGACGCCGAATCCGAACGCACGCTGCAACGCACCACCGGCCGTCGCGGCGGCGCCGGCCGCGAGTCGCAGCGGATCGGGGGCTTTCCTGCCGTCCATACTTCGATATCCAAGCCCGTCGGCGGCGGGGGCGCACGACTTCCCGAATATGGTTACCCGGTCGGTGCGTGCGGGCCGTGCACGATGCGCGGGGACGGCCGGTCGCCGGACCGTTGGGGAGCCCAGCCGGCGAGTTCGGCGATCAGCTCGGCAACCCGATCCGAGCACCGGGCGGGATCCGGTGCCGGGCCCAACCCGAGACCCTCGACCACCAGCACGTTCCCGGGGGTGAGACCGTGGACGCCGAGCGACCACCCGAAGGTGCGGTTCCAGGCCAGAACGGCTTTCCGACCGCGGTAGTAGGGGATCTCGCTGGACAGTGTCACCACCGCGTCGAAGGCGGGAGTGCACCACCAGTCGACCGACAGGGCATCCACCGTCGCCGCGACGGAACCGACATATTCACCGACGTTCGCCGAGCTCGTGGCCCGGACCTGGCTGACGCTCATATTCAACCCACTCTCGACGTTCGCAGAAACCCGGCAGAGGAAGCCGGACGTCAGGTTCACACCCGAGTCATTCGTCACGGACCGCCGCGAGGACGGGTTCGGGGTCTGCGACGAGGCTTCTACTTCATCGTCGGGCCGGAGCGACGTGCCCGGTAGCCACCCTGGGGTGCGCATACCCCACCCTCGAAACACGGGCGAGCTGCGGCACGGCTAACGGAATCCGGTGCCGCACCGACACACACAACACCCGGACCCGAAGGAGTATTCGATGACCGACAGGATCCGCAGGTTCCTCGCCGGAGCTGCCGCATCGTCCGCCCTCGCCGCCGCGGTGGTCGCGGTCTGCGCCGCACCCGCCCAGGCCGAACCCTCGGCCGACTGTCACACCGCCACCACGCCGACATCCGGCACCTCGCACTGCACAGCGAACGACGTGCCCGCAGGCAGGACCGCGGTCCACATCGGGACCGTCGAATGCTTCGGTCTGACGCCGCGGGCGATTCCCGGACCCGGCGGTGTCACGCACATTCCGTGGATCCAGGGCTATCGCCGCGACGGCGTGTGGGTTCCGGCCGGGACACCGTCGACCGGATCGTGCATCGGCGGGAGCGGCGCACCGTGGTGGGAGGCCGGCATCTCGACCGGCGCCTTCACGACCTGCGGACTGCAAGAGGGGATCGTCACGTACGTCAGCGTCGGCTGCAACCCGATCCGCCCGCAGTAGGGCCGTTTTCACACCGGTCAACGAAAGAGGCCACGAACTCGGTGGAGTTCGTGGCCTCGATGTCGCGATTCCGGAGAACCGCTTGTGGTGGGCGAAGGGGGACTTGAACCCCCACGTCCCGAAGGACACTGGCACCTGAAGCCAGCGCGTCTGCCATTCCGCCACTCGCCCGAGCGACCCGGAAACATTAACACGAGGTCGCCAGAAATCACGATTCGTACAGGTCAGGACCCAGAAAGGCCACAAAAACGCCCGTTCAGGCAAAGACCGATATCATGCAATGGCGTAGACCCGTGTCGTGGCTCGAGGCAATGACAGTACCGTGGGATACGCGTACGGCAGTGCCGCGACACGGACATGTCTCGTCACAGCCACCGCGCACCGAAGACAGAAGGCCCGACAGCCAGGCAACCGTGAGGAGGTTCCGATGGGGATAGTTCAACGTTTCGAGCGGAAACTCCAGGGAGCCGTCGGCGACGCGTTCGCCCGGGTCTTCGGCGGCGGCGTGGTGCCGCAGGAGGTGGAGGCCGCGCTTCAGCAGGAGGCCTCCGACCGGATCCAGCAGTTGGACGGCGGACACCTGCTCGCGCCGAACAGCTATGTCATCGCCATCAACAACTCGGACCACGAAGAACTTGCCGCCGACAGAGACCTGACGGTCAAGGCCTTCGCCCGACACCTCGAAGACTTCATTCGCGACCAGGGCTGGCAGACGTATGGTCCCATTCATGTCGCGTTCGAACCGTCGCCTTCACTGCACACCGGGCAGTTCCGCACCCGGGGTTCGGTGGATCCGGATGCCGGCCGCCCAGGCGCGGCCACGCCGGGGCGACCCGAACCGCCACGCGGTCCCGCACCGCGACCACAGGCACCGTTTGTACCCGTCACGTCGAATCCAGGAGCTGGCCCCATGACGCAGAACTCAGGCTACGACCCCAGCCGCGAACCAGCGGGCAACCGCAATCCCGACCCGCAGTACGCGCGCAACGGTCATGCCCATGCAGGTCAGGACCAGCGGTACCCGCAGGGCTACCAGAACGGTTACGACCGTGGCGGCTACCAGCAGGGCGGTTACGACCAGCAGCAGTACCCCGACGACCAGCGCGGCGGGTACCCGCAGGATGCCGCCTACGGTCAGGCGTACGACCAGGGCGCGCAGGCTCCCGGTTACGACCAGCCCGCGGACGCCGGCTACGACTACCAGCAGGGCGGCTACCAGCAGGGCGGCTACGACCAGCAGGCGTACGACCAGCAGGCGGCTCCCGCCCGCTACCCGGACGGTTCCTACGCGGAGGCCGGATACCAGCAGCCGCAGGGCTACGACCAGGGTTACGACCGCGGCGGCTACCAGCAGGGCGGCTACGACCAGCAGGCGTACGACCAGGGCTACGCCGACTACGACCAGGGTGGCTACCAGCAGGCGTACGCGCCGGACGGCCACACGTTCACGGCCACGTTGCAGCTCGAGGACGGCAGCGGACGCCACTTCCAGCTGCGTGAGGGCAACAACATCATCGGCCGCGGCCAGGAGGCGCAGTTCCGCCTCCCCGACACCGGTGTGTCACGCCGCCACATCGACATTCGCTGGGACGGGCAGGTAGCGATGCTGTCCGACCTCGGCTCCACCAACGGCACCACCGTCAACGGTGCTCCCGTGCAGGATTGGCAGCTGGCCGACGGAGACATCATCCGAGCGGGTCATTCGGAGATCCTGGTCCGAATCCTCTGAGGCACCACCGAGATAGGTCCCAGAGCAGGTTCCGCCGATACCCGACCCCGACCTCTGCCGCCGAGACACAACCGAGACGGCTTCGATACTCGACCGACACCGCGTCGGAGCCCGTGTCGGACGTAACACGGTGTGGACTCCGTATCGTTGTGGGCTGTCCGTATCCTGATCGCAGGGTGCGGGTTGCCCATATGATGCTGCCAGAAAAAGACGCCGGCGCCTCGAACGTTCCGGCCACAGAAGGAGGTGGACTGCCGTGCAAGGTTTGATTCTGCAACTCACACGAGCAGGTTTCCTGCTTCTGCTGTGGCTGTTCGTGTGGACCGTTCTGCGGGCGTTGCGCGGCGACATCTACGCCGGGTCCGGCGTCCGTGTGCCACCGCGATATTCGCGCAGCGGCAACGTTCTGCCGTCGCTGGGGAAGACGAAGACGGCCAAGTATCTGGTGGTGACGCAGGGCGGCCTCGCCGGCACCCGCATCACCCTCGGCACCCAGCCCGTCCTGATCGGCCGCGCCGACGACTCCACCCTCGTCCTCACCGACGACTACGCCTCCACCCGCCACGCTCGGCTCTCCCCGCGAGGCGCCGACTGGTACGTCGAAGACCTCGGCTCGACCAACGGCACGTACCTGGATCGCGCCAAGGTCACCACATCTGTCCGCGTGCCGCTCGGTACCCCCGTACGCGTCGGCAAAACGGTAATCGAGTTGCGCCCGTGACCCTCGTACTGCGTTATGCCGCCCGCAGCGATCGTGGCCTTGTTCGTTCCAACAACGAAGATTCCGTGTATGCCGGTGCCCGACTGCTGGCGCTCGCGGACGGCATGGGCGGTCATGCGGCCGGTGAGGTCGCGTCGCAGCTGATGATCGCGGCCCTCGCGCACCTCGACGACGACGAGCCCGGCGAGGACCTCCTCGGCAAGCTCGAGGCCGCCACCCGCGAGGGCAACGACTCCATCGCCGACCACGTCGAGGAAGACCCCGAACTCGACGGCATGGGCACCACGCTCACCGCGATCCTGTTCTCCGGCAACAAGCTCGGGCTGGTCCACATCGGTGACTCCCGCGCCTACCTGCTCCGCGACGACTCCCTCGCCCAGATCACCCGGGACGACACGTTCGTGCAGTCCCTCGTCGACGAGGGACGGATCACCGCCGAGCAGGCTCACACCCACCCGCAGCGCTCACTCATCATGCGTGCGCTCACCGGCAACGAGATCGAGCCGACGCTGACGGTCCGCGAGGCCCGCGCCGGCGACCGCTACCTGCTCTGCTCCGACGGACTGTCGGACGTGGTCAGCGACGAGACCATCGAGAACACCATGCGCGAGGGCACGCAGGACGAGTGCGCCGACCGGCTCATCGAACTCGCCCTGCGCAGCGGCGGCCCGGACAACGTGACGGTCGTCGTCGCCGACGTCATCGACCTCGACTACGGGCAGAGCCACCCCATCGTCGCGGGAGCCGCCTCTGCCGACGACGACGAGGACACTCCGCCGCCGAACACGGCCGCGGGTCGGGCCGCCGCGATGCGTCCGCCGCGGGCCACGCCCAAGCGGGTCGTCCCGCAGGTCGAGGAACCGCCGACGAAGAAGAAGCGGCACCGCATGTGGTGGGCTGCACTCGCGCTCGGTCTGATCGTCGTGGTCGCCGTCGCTGCCTTCGTGGGGCGGGCTCTGATCCGCAACAACTACTACGTCGGCGCCGACGGCGAACGTGTCACCGTGCTGCGTGGCGTTCCCGGCTCGGTGCTCGGTTACTCGCTGCAGGAAGCGAATCTCGTCGGCTGCGTCGACGACGCCGGCCAATTGACACTGATGTCGCCCACCGAGTCGCCGAACGGGTGCACCATCCTCGAGGTCGACGACCTGCAGCCGTCCGCCCGCGAGCAGGTCCGTGCCGGGCTGCCCTCGGGCAAGCTCGACGACGTCCGCAACCAGATGACGCGGCTCGCCCAGAACGACCTGCTTCCGGTGTGCGAGACGGAGGCGGCCACCACCACGACCACGCCGGCACCGAGCCCGGCCCCCGCACCCGCACCCGCACCGGAGACCACGCCAGCGCCCGCGCCCGCTCCCCCGGCCGCGGTGCCGCCGGCACCGGAGACGCCTGCACCCCTGACCCCGACCGCCACCCCGGCGCCGACCGTGACCCAGGTTCCCGGTCAGAACTGCAGGACGGCTAGCTGATGTCCGTCGCAAGTGCATCACCGGGGGCGCAGTTTCCCAGTCCACCCGGCGGGTTCGCGCCAGCCCCCGTCCAGTCGACGCGCCGGGGCACCGAGCTGATCCTGATCGGTTTCGCGATCCTGATCACGACGATCTCACTGGTGCTGGTCGAGGCCAGCCAGGAACAGAGCATCACCGGGGACATCGCCAAGTACGCCGCCGCCTACTCAGCGCTGTTCCTCATCGCGCATCTCGCGGTGCGCCGGTTCGCGCCGTACGCCGACCCGCTGATCCTGCCGATCGTCGCGCTGCTCAACGGTCTCGGACTGGTGCTGATCCATCGCCTCGACCTCGCCGACGCACAGTCCGCCGCCTACTTCGGGCTGCCCGTCCCGTCGCCGGACGCCAACCAGCAGGTGCTGTGGACGACGCTGGCCATCGCCGGTTTCGTGGCCGTGCTGGTGCTGCTCAAGGACTACCGGCTCCTGGCCCGCTACAGCTACACGCTGGGCCTCGCCGGACTGGTGTTCCTGGCCATCCCGGCGATCCTGCCGTCCAGTTTCTCCGAGGTGAACGGTGCGAAGATCTGGATCCGGCTCCCCGGCTTCAGCATTCAGCCCGGTGAGTTCGCGAAGATCCTGCTGATCATCTTCTTCGCCTCCGTCCTCGTCGCGAAGCGCGACCTGTTCACCACCGCGGGCAAGCACGTGTTCGGCATCGACCTGCCCCGCGCCCGCGACCTCGGTCCCATCCTCGTCGCGTGGATGGTGTCGGTGGGTGTGCTCGTGCTGGAGAAGGATCTCGGCACGTCGCTGCTGCTGTTCAGCACCGTGCTGGTGATGCTCTACATCGCCACCGAACGCGTCGGGTGGCTGCTGATCGGTGTCGGACTGCTCGGCATCGGCTTCTTCTTCGCGTACCAGTTGTTCGGCCACGTCCGGGTCCGTGTCAGCACCTGGCTCGACCCGCTGGCCGACTACAACAACACCGGCTACCAGATCTCGCAGTCACTGTTCGGGCTCGCGACCGGTGGCGTCGCCGGGACGGGACTCGGCAGCGGGCGGCCCGCGCAGGTGCCGTTCGCGAAGACCGACTTCATCGTCGCCACGATCGGTGAGGAACTCGGTCTCATCGGTCTGGCGGCCGTGCTGATGCTGTTCCTGATCCTCGTCATCCGCGGTCTGCGCACCGCCCTGGCCGTCCGGGACAGCTTCGGCAAGCTCCTCGCGGCCGGTCTGTCGTTCACGATCGCGGTGCAGGTGTTCGTGGTGGTCGGCGGCGTCACCAAGCTGATTCCCCTCACCGGGCTGACCACGCCGTTCATGTCGTACGGTGGGTCGTCACTGCTCGCCAACTACCTCCTCCTCGCGATCTTGATCAAGATTTCCGACGCTGCCCGTGAGCCGGCCGTCCCGAAGAAGAAGGGCCCCGCACCCATCGCCGACGCCCCGACCGAGATGGTGCCGCGCTCATGAACACACCTCTGCGTCGCGTCGCGATCGCCGTCATGGTGATGGTGGTCGCCCTCCTCGCCAACGCCACCTACGTCCAGGTCATCAAGGCCGACAACCTGCGGGCCGACCCACGGAACTCGCGTGTCCTGCTCGACGAGTACTCGCGTCAGCGCGGCCAGATCTCGGCGGCCGGACAGGTGCTCGCCGCGTCCGTCCCGACCGACGACCGCTACAAGTACCTGCGCACCTACCCGCCCAACCCGGCGGCACCGGCGAGCCCGCTGGCCAACGCACCGGTCACCGGTTTCTACTCGATGCAGTACGGCAGCACCGGCCTCGAGCGATCCGAGGACCCGGTCCTCAACGGTTCCGACAACCGTCTGTTCGGGCGGCGCTTCTTCGACCTCGTGTCGGGGCGCGACCCGCGCGGTGGCAACGTGGTGACCACCATCAACCCCGTCATGCAGCAGGTGGCGTACGACGAGCTGACGGCGAAGGGTTACACCGGTTCGGTCGTGGCGATCGAGCCGAGCACCGGGCGCATCCTGACGATGGTCAGCACCCCGAGTTACGACCCCAACTCGCTCGCCAGCCACGACGGCACCGAGACCACCCAGGCATGGGAGGCGCTGAACGCCGACCCGGAGAAGCCGCTGATCAACCGCGCGGTGTCGCAGACGTACCCGCCCGGATCCACGTTCAAGGTCGTGGTGACCGCCGCGGCGCTCGCCGCCGGAACCACCCCCGACACCCAGTTGACCGCGGCCCCGCAGATCACCCTGCCCGGCACGTCGACGACCCTCGAGAACTACAACGGCTCCACGTGCGGCGGCGCACCGACCGCGTCACTGCGTGAGGCGTTCGCCCGTTCCTGCAACACCGCGTTCGTCGAACTCGGCATCAAGACCGGATCCGACGCCGTCAGCGACGAGGCGGCCGCACTCGGCGTCGGTGGCCAGATGCCCGGCGTCCCGTTCCCCGTCGCCGACAGCACCATCGGGTCGATCCCCGACGACGCCGCACTCGGTCAGAGCAGCATCGGCCAGCGAGACGTGGCACTCACTCCGCTGCAGAACGCGATGATCGCGGCTACCGTCGCCAACGGTGGGGTGCGGATGCAACCGCAACTGGTGTCGGAACTGCAGGGACCGGATCTCTCCAACCTCGCGACCACCAACCCGGTGTCCGAGGGGCAGGCGATGTCGCCGCAGGTGGCGGCGACCCTGACCGACCTGATGATCGGTTCCGAGAACAACACCAGCGGCACAGGCAAGATCCCCGGCGTCCAGATCGCGTCCAAGACGGGCACCGCCGAACACGGAACCGACCCTCGGAACACCCCGCCCCACGCCTGGTACATCGGATTCGCACCCGCCCAGAACCCGACCGTCGCCATCGCGGTCATCGTCGAGGACGGCGGCGATCGCGCACTGGCCGCAACCGGCGGCTCGGTGGCTGCACCTATCGGCCGTGCCGTCATCGCAGCCGGACTACAAGGGGGCTGATTGTGGCACTGAACAACGGCGCGTTGATCGCCAATCGATACCGCCTGATCCGGCTCATCGCCACGGGCGGAATGGGTCAGGTCTGGGAAGCGACCGACAACAGGCTCAACCGTCGTGTCGCGGTGAAGGTACTGAAGTCCGAGTTCTCTTCGGACCCCGAGTTCGTCGAACGCTTCCGCTTCGAGGCACGCACCACCGCACAGCTGAACCATTCGGGCATCGCGGGCATCTACGACTACGGCGAGGTGCGGGACGCCACCGGCGATTCCACCGCCTACCTGGTGATGGAACTCGTCAACGGGGAGCCGCTCAACGCCGTCCTCGCACGGGTCGGCCGGCTCGCCGTGCCGCACGCACTGGACATGCTCGAGCAGACCGGCCGGGCTCTGCAGGTCGCGCACGACGCCGGTGTCGTGCACCGGGACGTGAAGCCGGGCAACATCCTGATCACCCCCACCGGCCAGGTGAAGATCACCGACTTCGGCATCGCCAAGGCCGTCGAGAACTCGCCGATCACGCGCACCGGCATGGTGATGGGCACCGCGCAGTACATCGCACCCGAACAGGCCCTCGGACAGGACGCCACCGCGGCCAGCGACGTGTACTCGCTCGGCATCGTCGGCTACGAGGCACTGTCGGGACGTCGCCCGTTCATCGGCGACGGGGCGATCACCGTCGCGATGAAGCACGTGCAGGAGGCGCCGGCGCCGTTGCCGAACGACCTGCCGCCCAACATCCGCGAACTCATCGACATCACCATCGCGAAGGATCCGAGCACCCGCTACGCCAGTGGTGGAGAGTTCGCCGACGCGGTCGCGGCGGTCCGGGCCGGCCGGCGTCCCCCGCCGCCCGGCGCCGCGGGTACCGGGACGTCGCGGGTACTGCCACCGCCGATGACCGGTGCCACCCAGATGATGCCGCCGTCACAGACCGCGTACGCGGGGCCGGTGACCGGGCAGGTGCCTCCCGACGACTCGAACGGTGACGGCAAGAAGAAGGGTCTGACCAGCGGCCAGAAGGCTGTGGCCTGGGGGGCGGGCGGTCTGCTTCTGCTGGCGGCGATCATCGCGCTCGCGCTCGTCCTGTTCGACGGCGGTGACACGAAGGATCCGGCAGTACCGGCGGTGACCTCGTCGCTGCGGACGATCACGACGACGCCGCGGCCGACGACGACCACGACTACCGAGGAACCGACGTACACGACGGAGCCGACGTACACGACGACGACGACCCCGCCGCCGACCACGACGACCACCACCCAGCCGACGACCACGACGACGACAGAGCCGACGACGACCACCACGACGACCACCACCCAAGCCACGACGACGACCACGACGACCACGTCGGAGGAGTCAGCTACTCCGACCCCACAAGGACTGCCATGACGACACCGCGCAACCTCTCCTCACGCTACGAGCTGGGTGAGATTCTCGGCTTCGGTGGCATGTCCGAGGTCCACCTCGCCCGCGACGTCCGGCTCAGCCGTGACGTCGCGATCAAGGTCCTGCGCGCCGACCTCGCCCGCGACCCCACGTTCTACCTCCGGTTCCGCCGCGAGGCGCAGAACGCCGCGGCGCTGAACCATCCCGCGATCGTGGCCGTCTACGACACCGGCGAGGCAGAGACCGACGCGGGACCGCTGCCGTACATCGTCATGGAGTACGTCGACGGCGACACGTTGCGGGACATCGTGCGCGGCGAGGGCCCGATGGCGCCCCGCCGCGCGATGGAAGTCATCTCCGACGTGTGTGCGGCGCTCGACTTCAGCCACCGCAACGGCATCGTGCACCGCGACGTGAAGCCCGCCAACGTGATGATCAACCGTGCGGGTGCGGTGAAGGTGATGGACTTCGGCATCGCGCGGGCGATCTCCGACGCGTCCAGCCCGATGACCCAGACCGCCGCCGTCATCGGCACCGCCCAGTACCTGTCGCCGGAGCAGGCCCGCGGCGAGCAGGTCGACGCCCGCTCCGACGTGTACTCGCTCGGTTGCGTGCTGTTCGAGATCCTCACCGGGGAACCCCCGTTCAAGGGTGACTCCCCGGTCGCGGTCGCGTATCAACATGTCCGGGAGGACCCGCAGACCCCGTCCGCGGTGAACCCGGACATTCCGCGCGAGCTCGACTCGGTGATCCTCAAGGCGATGAGCAAGAACCCCGCCAACCGCTACCAGACCGCGGCGGACATGCGCAGCGACCTGGTCCGGGTCCTGGGTGGGCAACGCCCCAGCGCGCCGATGGTCATGAGCGACGAGGACCGCACCACGATCCTCGGTGCCGTCGACTCCGGCGCGGGCAACTACCGGCGCCCGCCCGCAGCGTCCGCGACCGCGGCGGCGAAGACGGACGCGGGAGAACCCGACAAGAAGAAGAACCCGATGCGGATGGCGCTGCTCGCGTTGGGCGCCCTCATCGTCGTCGGCATCGTCGGCGCGTTCCTGTGGTCCGTCGGACCGGGTTCGAAGGCCGATCAGGTCACCATGCCCGACGTCACGAACCAGGCCGCGGACGACGCCGAGACGACGCTGCAGAACCTCGGCTTCCGCGTCGCCCGGCAGCAGAAACCGGACGCTGTGGTGGCCACCGGCAATGTCATCACCACCCGCCCCGTCGGCGGTGTGCAGGTGGACGAGGGCAGCACGATCACCCTCGAGGTGTCTTCGGGCCCCGAACAGGTGAAGGTCCCGCGGCTCGCCGGCCTGACCCAGCAGGAGGCGCAGCAGGAGCTGAACGCGGTGGGTCTGCGACTCGACACCGGTGTCGCCCGCGCACCGTCGGACGCGTCCGACGTCGACAAGGTGATCGAGCAGAACCCGTCCTCGGGGGCGAGCATCTCCCTCGATTCGGAGGTCGCGATCACCCTGGGCACCGGGCCGGAGCAGATCCGCATCCCCGACGTCACCGGCCAGAAGGTCGAGGTCGCGCAGGCGAACATCGAGGGCGCCGGTTTCAAGGTGCAGATCCAGAACATCGATTCCGGAGTACCGAAGGGCCAGGTCGTGTCCACCGATCCCGTCGGCGGCTCCACCGCCGTCAAGGGCGACACCATCCAGATCCGGGTGTCCAACGGCAACAACATCGAGATGCCCGACCTGACCGGCAAGACGGTGTCGCAGGCACTCGCCGAGCTGCGCAGCGCCGGCTGGAGCGGGTCGTCGGCGTCGCTGAATCAGACGCAGACGTCGACGCTGGACCCGGAGATGGTCGGCAAGATCATCAGCCAGGAACAGCCGGCGGGATCGGAGATCACCAAGAACGGTGTCGTCTCGGTCGGTGTCGGCGCGCTCGGCATCCCGCGGTAGGCGGCTTCGCCGCCCGTGCGTGGTTGAGGAGTCTCAGGACTCGTCAACCACTCACGGGCGCTACGCGCCCAGTGCCTGCGCGACCTCGGCTTCGAGGGTGGCGACGAGGGATTCCTTCGGGGCGTCCCCGCAGACGGTGAGCCAGTTGGCGAGCATGCGGTGACCGCCCTCGGTGAGCACGGACTCCGGGTGGAACTGCACGCCGTGGATGGGGAGTTCCCGGTGCCGCATCGCCATCACGATGCCACTGTCGGTGTGGGCGGTGACCTCGAGTTCGTCGGGGATGGTGTCTTCGAGGACGGTCAGCGAGTGGTAGCGAGTGGCCGTGAACGGGTCGGGCAGACCGGCGAGAACTCCCTCACCGGTGTGGTGCACGACGCTGGTCTTGCCGTGCAGCAGTTCGGGCGCCCGGTCGACGGTGGCGCCGAACGCGGCCCCGATCGCCTGGTGTCCGAGGCACACCCCGAGAAGCGGTGTCTTCGCGGCGGCGCATGCCGTGACCAGGTCCATCGTCGCGCCGGCGCGCTGCGGTGTCCCGGGGCCCGGGCTCAGCAGGATGCCGTCGAAGTCGGCCGCGGCCGCCGCGACCGCGTCGGGCCCGGTGAGGTTCGGATCGTCGTTGCGCCAGACCACGGCCCGTGTTCCCAACTGTCCGAGGTACTGGACCAGGTTGAACACGAAGCTGTCGTAGTTGTCGACGACGAGAATCCTCATGGAAGCAGGGTATTCTGCCCGCTT
This sequence comes from Rhodococcus jostii NBRC 16295, assembly GCF_001894825.1. Taxonomy (GTDB): domain Bacteria; phylum Actinomycetota; class Actinomycetes; order Mycobacteriales; family Mycobacteriaceae; genus Rhodococcus_F; species Rhodococcus_F jostii. The sequence continues at coordinate 52,783 of NZ_BCWY01000056.1, forward strand.
CGCGCCCTCCACGGCCGGGGACGGTTCAGGCTCAGTGTCCCGCGTAGCCCGGCACGGTCAACTGGCCGGACGAGGCCTCCGAGTAGCCGAGCCCGAACCGCGTCGCGTACTGCTTGAACACCCGGATTCCGGGTTCGTTGGCGAGTGCCGCCTCGAGACGCGCGGGATCACCGATCGCCGACATCACGTACGGCGGGCTGTAGGTGCGACCGTGCAGCAGCAGGGTGTTGCCGATACAGCGGGGCGCCGACGTGTTGACGATCCGCTGGTCCTGCATGCTGATCGCCTCGGCACCGCCCACCCACAGCGCGTTCAGCACGCTCTGGACGTCCTGCTGGTGGACGACGAGATCGTCCGGCGACGCGTCGACGGGGTACTTGCCGTCCGCGTCGCGGGGGGCGTCGGTGAGTGTGACGGTGACTCCGGGCCCGGTCATCGGGGTGAGTCCGGCGTCGGTGGCGAGTGCCTTGGTGTCGGCGAGCGCCTGCGCGACGCCGCTGTCGGAGGCCGCGGCCTCCTGCTGCAGCGATTCGACCTGCGCCGCCAACTGGTCGCGGGTGTCGGCCACCTGATCGGTCTCGGACTGCGCGTTGCGCACGAGGTCGGACAGTCGCGTGGAATCGCCGGCACGGATTTCGTTGCCATGCGACACCTGACGGGTGGTGGCCGCCAGCAGACCGGCCACCAGGCACACCACCAGCACCGCGATCCGCCAGAAGATCGACCTGGTCACCGGTGTTTCCGTCCCCTCGTCCTCGCCGCGCGAATCGCGGCTACGTTAGCGTGTACACACGCAGGTGTTTCCGAATCTACCTGCCCACATTCCCGTAGAGCCGCACGAACGAGGACGTCATGCCGAAGTCGAAGGTCCGAAAGAAGACCGATTACACGATCAATCCTGCGAGCCGCACCCCGGTGAAGGTGAAGGCCGGGCCCTCGAGCACCCTGTACGTCTCGGTGATGCTCGGGTTCATGCTGGTCGGCCTGGTCTGGCTGCTGGTCTACTATCTGGCCGCCGACCAGCTCGAGTGGATGAACAATCTCGGCGCCTACAACTTCCTCATCGGATTCGGCTTCATGGTGGTCGGTCTGGTCATGACGATGCGCTGGCGTTGACCGTCACAATTACACCCATGTCATTCATCCCCAATGTGGACAACCCCTGTGGATAGCCGCAGGTCGAGTAGCCGTGTCTGCTGACGAGGCACCGCTGGAGTGGGCGACGCCCCTCGGCGCGGTGATCGCTCTGGCCGCGGGCGGCGTGGCATTGGGGGTTGCGGGATTCGCGGTGTCGACCGAGCCGGCAGGACGCGTCCTCGTCTGCGTCGCCGCGCTGGGGCTGCTGCTGACCGCTGCGTCGGCGCTGCGACAGCGACCGCGGCTCGCCGTCGACAGGGACGCCGGCGGGATCGTGGTGAACCGGCTGACGGGTCGTCACAGTTATGCCCGCTCGGAGATCGATCGGGCGCGGCTCGTGCGGTATCCGCGGTTGGGTCGCCGGGTTCCGATGCTCGAGATCGACGTCCACACCGCGGACGGCACCGAACGTCTCCTGATCTTCGGCCGCTGGGATCTCGGCACCAATCCGGAGGACGTGTTCGATGCCCTCACGGTGCATCGTCTGGTGGGGCGGGGTCAGTAGCCGATGCTCGCGCGGAGCTGCAGAATGCGCGCCGCGATGACGGCCAGTGGCACCAGCACGACGACGCCGAGGCAGACCCAGCCGATGGTGACGGCCTTCTCCCGGTTGTTTCCGGCGCCCAGTAGCTGCGGTCCGTAGAGGATGCCCGCGGTGGCCGCGGCTCCGGCGACGAGACCGCCGAGATGCCCCCACAGCGAGATGCCGGGGATCGTGATGCTGATGATCACGTTGATCGCGATCACCGAGATGACCGGGGCCGGACTGCGCCGCAGCCGCAGGAGGATGACGGCCTGCGCTCCCATGAGCCCGAAGACCGCGCCGGATGCACCGGCGGTGACCGCTCCCAGCTGGAACAGCATCACCGCGGCGGACCCGCCGAGGATCGACGCGAGATACACGCCGGCGTAGCGAGCGCGCCCGAGAATCAGTTCGGTGTCGCGCCCGATGATCCACAGCGCGAACATGTTGACGGCCAGGTGAATGATGCCGAAGTGGAGGAACCCGCTGCCGATCACGCGGACGATCTGGCCACCCACGACGGCCGGCGGGTACAGCGCCCAGTCCGCGAACAGCGTCGACCCGGCCTGGTTCTGCATGATGCTGCGGGCCTGCGCAGCGGTGATCAGGAAGATGCCGACGTTCGCGGCCATCAGCAGGTACGTCACCAGCGGCACCGCACGTTGCGTGGTCACCGCACCGGCGACGTTCCGCGCGGGACGGACGTCCCGCCGACCGGCGGCGACGCAGTCGACGCACTGGTAGCCGACGGCCGCTTCGCGCAGGCATTCGGGACACGCGGGACGACCGCAGCGATTGCACGACAGCGCGGTCGGACGATCGGGGTGGCGGACGCACCGCGGCTGGGGCGGGGTGCCCTCGTTCGCGGCACCGCCCCAGCCGGGGTTGGTCATGTGCTGCGGTTCCCTACGCGATGGTGACGCTGTTGATCACGACCGGCTCGAGCGGACGGTCCGCGCGATCCGTGGCGGTGGTCGAGATGGCGTCGACAACCTTCTTCGACTCCTCGTCGACGACCTCACCGAAGATGGTGTGGCGACGGTTGAGGTGCGGCGTCGGGCCGGTGGTGATGAAGAACTGCGAACCGTTGGTGCCCGGGCCGGCGTTCGCCATGGCCAGGATGTAGGAGCGGTCGAACTGCAGTTCCGGGTGGAATTCGTCGCCGAACTTGTAGCCCGGGCCGCCGGCGCCGGTGCCCGTGGGGTCGCCGCCCTGGATCATGAATCCGTCGATGACGCGGTGGAAGACGGCGCCGTCGTAGAACGGTCCGGAGTCGGTGCCACCGGCGTTGGCGGTGCTGTAGTCCTTCGAACCGTCGGCCAGGCCGACGAAGTTCTCGACGGTCTTGGGCGCGTGGTTGCCGAACAGCGCGATCTTGATGTCGCCGCGGTTGGTGTGCAGCGTTGCGGTTGCGGTCTGATGAGGTGAAGTCACACCACCATGTTGCCATTGTGCGGTTCCGCGTGGTTCCGCCGCCGTGACTCGAGTACTTCGGATCGGTTCGTGCTCCCGGTTCTTGTGACAAAGTGGGGACATGACACGAGCGACGGAGTCCCTCACGCATCTGCTTCCGATCGACCGCGCCGAGACCCTGCAGGAGCAGGTCTCCGAAAGCGTCGAGACCGCTCTGGCCCACGTCGAGGAGTCCGCCACGCGGGTGAAGGAATCCGAAGCGGTCGATCAGGCCCTGCGCTACGCACGCGCGGCGGCCCTGGCCGCGGCCCGCGGCACCGGGAAGGCCAGTCTGTTCCTCGGCCGTCAGGGCGCGTCCCTCGCCAAAAAGGGTTACGCGCGCGCACGCACCGCCCCCGTGAAGAAGGTCGCCCAGGATGTCGTCCGCCCGCTGACCTCGGCGGTCACACCGGTCGAGGAGAAGAAGTCGCGCAAGGGCCGCCGCATCGCGATCGTCGTCCTCCTCGGTGCCGCCGTCGCCGGCGGTGCGGTGTTCTTCAAGAGCCGCCGCCGTGAGCAGCCGCGCGTCGCGTCCGCTCCCCCGACCCTCCGCGACGTCGAGAGCCCCAACTCGCAGGAGCCCACGCCACCCACGGCGACGAAGCCCCTCGCGTCCAGCTGACTTCTCACTCCCCGGCCGGCACGGCGCGCGCACGCTCGATATCGTGCGGCGTCCAGCCGGGGCTGCAGGATCGCCGTCCTGCTGTCCTGTCTTCGTTTCACGGGTTGTACCAGGGGTATCCCGCAGTCAGATGCGCACCCCGCGCGAGGATCCGTTCCGAGGAGCAGACATGACCGCCCGACGTATCGTCCATCGCATCGCCGTCGTCGCACTTCCGCTCACCGCCACCGCCGCCGTGCTGACCGCAGCACCCGCCGGCGCCGACCCACCCCACCCGTTCGGCGGTCCGGCCCTCACCATCGGATGTCCGAACCAGGGCAGCCTGATGTCGTTGACGGCGCTCACCGGACAGTCCGGCCCGGAGGCGTCACCGCCGATCGCCGACGGCGACATCCGCTTCGAGTCGCACCCCGCCGCGCCACCGATCCCGGCGGCCGCGCAGGTCACGGTGGCCTGGGTCAACACCGACAGTGGGCGTTCCGGCATCGTCAACCTCGGCGGTGTGTACCCCTACCTGTCCGCGACCGTGAACACCGGCGTCGGGAACGTGGTGGCGACGGCGTTCGGTTCGATCAATTTCGGCAGCAGCCCGATCTGCCAGGCGAACCCGGCGATCGGAACGTTCATCGCGTGAGTTCCGCCGCGTTGCAGCCGAACCTGCGCCGATAGTCGGCGGGCGCGACCCCGACCACCCGGTTGAAGTGGTGCCGCAGAAGGGCACCGGACCCGAATCCGCTTCGTCTCGAGATCGCCTCGAGACCGAGGTCGGTGCCCTCGAGTAACTGCTGCGCGTAGAGCACCCGCTGCGTGGTCAACCATTTCACCGGGGTGGTTCCCGTCTCGGCCGCGAACTTGCGCGCGAACGTGCGCGTCGACATCGATGCGCGGGCCGCGAGTTCGTCCACCGTGTGCGGCAGCTCGAGGTTGTCGCTCATCCACGCCATCGTCACGCTCAGGCTGTCCGACGTGCACGCGACCACCGGCTGCTCGATGAACTGCCGCTGTCCCCCGTCACGCTGCGGCGGAACGACCATCCTGCGGGCGATCGTGTTGGCCACCGTGGACCCGAGTTCGCGGCGCACCACGTGCAGGCAGGCGTCGATGCCGGCGGCGGTACCCGCACTGGTCACCAGGGTGCCCTCGTCGACGAACAGGACGTCGGGATCGACCGTCGCCGTCGGGTACCGCGCGGCCAGTTCCTCGACGTACTCCCAGTGCGTGGTGCACTTGCGGCCGTCGAGCAGTCCCGCCTCGCCGAGCAGGAACACCCCTGAGCACAGACTGAGGACGATGGCGCCTGCCTTCGCGGCACCGCGCACGGCGTCGAGTGCCTCCGGCGGGAAGCCGGACGTCGCGCCCGGCGGCGGGACCACGACGAGATCGGCGTCGCGCAGGGCGTCCAGCCCGTGGTCGGCGGACAGGGTCAGCCCCGGGGTGATCGACGCGAGCGGTTCGCCGGGGCGGATCCCGCAGATCCGGAAGTCGAACGGTGGAACGCCGTGTTCGGTGCGGTCGATGCCGAACACCTCGCAGACCACGCCGAACTCGAACATCGAGACGCGGTCGAGGACGAGGGTCGCGACCTTGGAGATCATGCCCCCAGTCTAGGTGGCGATATCTTGTCGGACCATGTCGAAACGGCCAGTCATGCCCCGACCTCGCCGCAGATCGACACGAGCGCATGCGCCAGCGTGGCCTGATGCAACGGGTCGAGGCGCTGCTCGGCCGCCACCGCCACCGCGGCGTCGACGAGCGCGGGCACGCACTCCGGACCGGCGAGCACCGCTTCCTGCTCACGCAGCTGCACCAGAATGTCCGTGTTCTGCCGGTCGATCACCGGGCGGATCTGCGTCAGGTCGGGCCGGACCGTCGGCGCCGACCCGGGCGCGACCGTCCACCAGGCGAAGAGCGCGCGCTGCACGTCCTTGTTGGCCTCGATCTGGTCGCGGAAGATCTGCTGCACCCGCGCGGTGCTCAGCCCCTCCTCGGCCGCCTGCGCCGACACCGCGCCCAGCACCTGCGCCTCACGTGCCGGATCGTCGATCGGCGACAGTGTGCCCCATTTTGCCGACGCGACCGCGTCGGCCGTGGCGAGGCGCAGAGAGACCGCCTCGACTATCGGTTGCAGCGGGCGGGTCTGCGCGCTCACGGGCGCGGCCACACCTACCGTCACCATTCCCAGCATCACCGCGACGACGGCCGCTCGGCGGACGGGTGCGGGCCGGACCGTGGTCATGGTGCGAGTGTAGGGCCGGTCAGTCGTCCAGCCCGGCGACTCCGCGTTTCCAGTATCCGGTGAACAGCGAATCCATCCGGTCGCGGCTCCACGCGCGCAGCGGCTTGATGTCACTCGCCTCACCGGCCGCGAACAGGAACGTGCGGCCCTCGCGCAGTGCGAGCGATTGCACCGTCGACGCCAGGGAGGACTCGCTGCCGTCGCGAACGAGCCACGTCACCTTCACATTGTCGCGTTCGGCCAGCGGGTAGCCGTGTTCGACGGCGTCGTCGGTCTCGACCACGACGTGCGCCGAGACGTCGGCCGGGGATTCGTCGAGCCAGCGTGCGACCGCCGGCAGCGCGGTGGAATCGACCGCGAAGACGTAGTGGTCGAAGTTGTGCGCGAACGCCTTCGCGCCGGGCGGTCCGGCGATGGTCACGTCTTCGCCGATCGCGACCGTCGTCGCCCAGGACGACGCGAGCCCGCCTTCGTGCAGCACGAAGTCCAGGTCGAGTTCACGGGCGTCCGCGTCGTAGCGCCGGATGGTGTACTTCCGCGTGGTCGGGAGCGGTCGCGGCCAGTCGAGCATCATCTCGTCGTTCACCACCGGGACGCGCCGGGTGCCGTCCGGGTCGGGGAACACGATCTTGACGTGATCGTCGGCCTGATAGGTGTGGAAGCCGTCGAGGCCCGCGCCGCCGATCGTCAGACGCAGCATGCGGGGTGTGACGTACTCGCGTGCACGGACCGTTACCGTGCGGACGCCGATCGGGTAGCCGATTCGTGCGAGTCCCTTCCCCATCCGGTGGTGGGATGCGACACGGCTGCGCGGGTCGACGCGGTCACGGGCTCCGGGATCGAGTGCGGTCATGAAGTGAGGGTATCCTCACTCGATTGTGGTCCGCACAGCAGTGTGCCCCGAATTCATCAGAATCCGGGGCACACCGCCTTGTATTCGTACTTGTGGAGCCTAGGAGATTCGAACTCCTGACATCTGCCTTGCAAAGGCAGCGCTCTACCAACTGAGCTAAGGCCCCGTTACCTCGTGCCACACCTCGTTGCCACGCAGCAACTTGGTCAGTCCGACTGCCACCAGCACTCCGGCTCCTACAAACAGGAGGACCTTCATGCGAATGACCTTTCACCGGCACAGGAGTGGGCCTAGGAGGACTTGAACCTCCGACCTCTTCGTTATCAGCGAAGCGCTCTAACCGCCTGAGCTATAGGCCCCTGAAGTCTGGAAACTCGCCTTACACAGTTCCCTGAACCGAGTCGGAAGATTACCCCACCGGACCGGCAAGTACCAAAACCGGTCCGGCGAGACACTCTTTTCCCAGCTCAGCCGTCGTGCTTTTCTGCGCTCAGTCCCGGTCCGCGAGCGTCACTTCGACGCCGCCGACGAGGTCGGAACACAGGTTGTAGATGAACGCGCCGATGGTCGCGAGCGCGGTGAACAACACCATGTTCGCGAGACCGATGACGGCGGCGTAGCCGAAGACCTGCCCGGCCGTCACGAGGCCGTCAGAGCTCGACTCCGCGACGATATCGGTGAACGCGTTGTTCAGCCGGTCCCACACGCCCATCCCGTCCAGGACGACGTACAGCAGGCCGACGGCCACCATCCACACGAAGAACAGCGACACCGAGATGACGGACGAGATCTTCAGCGTCGACCACGGATCGATCTTGCGGACCTGCACGGTCGCGCGCAGAGCCTCGCCCTCCTCGACCCTCTGTGGGGCCACGGCGACCTTCGGCTGCTGACCGGTCGCCGCCGCACCGGGCAACGGGTGCTTGGCCTCGGAGAGGTCCGGCATGTCCTTGGGGAGCACGTCCCGGCTGATGTGCCGGGTGGGCCCGTCGATCGCGGACGCCTTCACCTTGGCCGCCTCCCGCTGCGACACGGCACCGGCCGCAGCGGCGCCGGACACCGCACCGACCGCGGCCGTGGCGGCCGTAGAGGACGTCCGGGCCTGCGACTCCTGCTTGGGGCCGGGCTGCCCCTTCGCCGGCGGGTTCGGTGCGGGCGACTTCTGCGTGGGCATCGACTGGGTGGGTGCACCCGGGTTCTGCGCGCCCTGCGGCCGCTGACCCTGGGTGCCCTGAGCCGGTGTCTTCTGCGTCGGCGCGGTCTGCGGCTTCTGGACGTCCTGACCGCCGGCAGCCTGCGCTGCGGCAGCACCGGCGGCACCCGCCGCAGCGGCTGTGCCCGCGCCGGACACCGGGTTCTGACCTTCCGGTCGCCCGGACTGCTTGGCCCCGCCCTGTACGGGCCGCTTCAGGTTGGTCTGCGGCTCACGCTGCATTCCCCGCTGCCACGGCGGAGCCTGGTTTCCGCGAACGGACTGCGCGCCGTCGGCGGGAGCGCCACCCGCGGGAGCCCGGTTACCGGGAGCCTGCTGCGGGGGCGGCACCGGCCGACCCTGCGGGGTCTGCGTGCGCGGACCCTGATGCTGGGGCGTCGACGGAGACCGGGCCGGGTCGGCCGGCGCCTGCCGATCCGGTCTCGCGTCGGGAGCACTGCCCGGCCGGGCAGCCGGCCCTGCCTGAGCGGGACCACGACCGGCGGACGCCTGAGGCCCCTGCGGCGCGGAACCCTGCTGCGGGTTCGGTCGCGCAGACCCGTTCTCGGGGGTGCGGGAGGCCTGCTTGTCGGGCGTCGAACCGGCGGAACCCGGATTCGGCCGGTCACTGCCTGGCTGGTTGGGAGTGCTCACTAGGACTCCTTAGCTCCTTTGCCGCTGCTCTCGGCGTTGTCGTCGGTCTCGTCCGGTTCGTCGGCGTTGCGTGCGATCGCGAGCAGGTTGTCGCCTTCCCCGAGGTTCATCAAACGAACTCCCTTGGTCTGACGACCGGCCTTGCGGACCTGCTTGGCAGCGGTGCGGATGACGCCGCCGCCCGACGTGATCGCGTAGAGCTCGTCGTCGTCGTTCACGATGAGCGCTCCGACCAGGGTGCCACGTTTCTTGTCGTATTGAATCGTGAGCACACCCTTTCCGCCGCGTCCCTGAACCGGGTAGTCCTCCATGCCGGTGCGCTTCGAGTAGCCACCCGAGGTCGCCACCAGCAGGTAGGTCCCTTCGCGCACCACGTTCAGCGACAGCAGTTCGTCGTCGCCGTTGAATCGCATGCCCTGGACGCCGGACGTGGCGCGGCCCATCGGACGCAGCGCCTCGTCGGTGGCGGAGAAGCGGATCGACTGTCCCTGCGCGGAGACGAGCAGCAGGTCGTCGTCGGAGGAGCAGAGCACCGCGCCCACCAGTTCGTCCTCGCCGCGCAGGTTGATCGCGACGATGCCGCCGCTGCGGTTCGAGTCGAAGTCGGTGAGCTTCGACTTCTTCACCAGGCCGTTGCGGGTGGCGAGCACCAGGTAGGGCGCGTCCTCGTATGTCTTGATCTGGATGACGCCCTGGATGCGCTCGTCGGGCTGGAACGCGAGCAGGTTGGCCACGTGCTGTCCGCGGGCCGTGCGGCTCGCCTCCGGCAGCTCGTACGCCTTGGCCCGGTACACCCGGCCCTTCGTCGTGAAGAACAGCAGCCAGTCGTGCGTGGAGCTGACGAAGAAGTGCGACACGATGTCGTCCTGCTTCAGCCCGGCGCCCTGCACACCCTTGCCGCCGCGCTTCTGCGAGCGGTACAGGTCGGTCTTGGTGCGCTTCGCGTAGCCCGTCTCGGTGATCGTGACGACGACGTCCTCGCGGGCGATCAGATCCTCGTCGGCCACGTCGCCGTCGGCCGCGATGATGCGGGTGCGGCGGTCGTCGCCGTGCTTGTCGACGATCTCCTTCAGCTCGTCGCGGACGATCTGACGCTGACGCTCCGGCTTCTCGAGGATGTCCTTGAGGTCGGCGATCTCGCGCTCGATCTCGGCGAGTTCGTCGATGATCTTCTGACGCTCGAGGGCGGCGAGGCGACGCAGCTGCATCGCCAGGATCGCGTCGGCCTGGATCTCGTCGACCGTGAGGAGTTCGATCAGGCCGGCGCGGGCGATGTCGACGGTCTGCGATGCCCGGATCAGGGCGATGACCTCGTCGAGGGCGTCGAGGGCCTTGACCAGTCCGCGCAGGATGTGAGCGCGTTCCTCGGCCTTGCGGAGCAGGTACTCGGTGCGCCTGCGGATGACCTCGACCTGGTGGGCGACGTACAGCCGGATCATCTGGTCGAGACGCAGGGTGCGCGGCACGCCGTCGACGATGGACAGCATGTTGCAGCCGAAGCTGGTCTGCAGCTGCGTGTGCTTGTACAGGTTGTTGAGCACGACCTTCGCGACCGCGTCACGCTTGACGGTGACGACGATCCGCATACCCGCACGGTCGGAGGACTCGTCGTGGATGTCGGAAATGCCGGCGATCTTCGCGTCGCGCACCTGCTCGGCGATCGACGTGATCAGGTTGTCGGGGTTCACCTGGTACGGCAGTTCGGTGATGACGATCGTGGTGCGCCCCTTGGCGTCCTCCTCGATCTCGACGACACCGCGCATGCGGACCGAACCGCGACCGGTGGTGTAGGCGTCGTGGATGCCCTGGCCGCCGACGATCAGGCCGTGCGTCGGGAAGTCGGGTCCCTTCACGCGTTCCATGACCGCCGCGAGAGTGGACTCCTCGTCGGCCTCCCAGTTGTCGAGGGCCCAGTAGATGGCCTCGGCGACCTCACCCAGGTTGTGCGGCGGGATGTTGGTGGCCATACCGACGGCGATGCCGCCGGAACCATTGATCAACAGGTTGGGGATACGGCTGGGGAGAACTGACGGTTCCTGTGTACGACCGTCGTAGTTCGGGGTGAAATCGACCGTCTCGTGGTCGATCTCCCGCAGCATCTCCATGGCCAGCGGAGTGAGCCGGCACTCGGTGTAACGCATGGCGGCGGCGCCGTCGTTGCCGCGGGAACCGAAGTTGCCCTGGCCGTCGACGAGCGGGTACCGCAGCGACCACGGCTGGGCCATGCGGACGAGGGTGTCGTAGATCGAGGAGTCACCGTGGGGGTGGTAGTTACCCATCGTCTCGGCGACCGGTCGCGCAGACTTCACATAACCGCGATCAGGCCGGTACCCGTTGTCGTACATCGCGTACAGAACGCGGCGGTGCACCGGCTTCAGGCCGTCCCGCACGTCGGGCAGCGCACGACCCACGATCACGCTCATCGCGTAATCGATGTAGCTGCTCTGCATCTCCTGCTGAATGTCGACGGGCTCGATGCGGTCGTGCCCCGGTCCCTCCGGCGGCAACGTTGTGTCAGTCATGAGCTCCTTCTTCTACTCGGCTTGACGTCTCCTCGCGGACGAGCGGTCCTGCACGACGTCGCGCAACCACCCGAGTCTATAGGTGCAGGTCAGCTGTGAGGCGGAAGGACTCGGGTGCGCCGGGGAATCGGTGCCGCAGGAGTTGTCCGATTACTGGAGTTCGAGCTCTCTGCCCCGTGATTCGGCGGCGAGCGATTCGGCGGCGAGCATGTCGGCCTCGAGTTCGAGCTCGGCGGCGACCCGGTCGGGCGCCATCAACAGCGCCGTGATCGGGATGGTCACCACGAGCATGCCCAGCACGAAGACGGGGAACAGGATCGAGAACACCTCGAGCCCGTCCGGGCGCGCCATGGTCGGGTCGACGGTGACGCTCAGCCCGAACACCCCGGTGTAGTGCATGGCGACCAGTCCCACCGCCACGACCACCGACGCGATCAGTCGCAGCGTGCGGGACTCGAGAGCCGAGATCGACCACATGATTCCGGCGCCGACCAGCAGCCCGATCACTGCCGCAGCGGCGGTGAACAGGGGGTCGAAGCCCACGGACCCTTGAATCTCGAGGGAGGAGACGATCGCGAGGTGCATGCCGGCGAAACCGACGCCGAGGAGCACCGCGCCGCCGGCGAGGCGGCCCATCTCCACCGTCGAGCTGGGCATCCGGTGTTTGGTCGGCGGCGGGCTGATGATCAGCAACGCCACGGCGGCGGCCGCGACGGGCACCACGAACGAGATCACGATCCACAGGACGTCGTAGCGCACCACGCTGCCGTAGACCTCGAACCCGACCATCGCGATGTAGTGCGGCAGCCAGGCGCCGATACCGCCGATCGACAGTGCGCCCCATGCCAGCCAGAGATACCGCTGCCGCGGGTTCGGGGCGGTCACCGCCTTGCGGGCGCTGGCGATACCGACGAAGACGCCGATGAACGCCGTGACCGCGGCGAGGGCGACGATCCAGGTGCCCATGGAGAAGTGCTGCAAGTCGTCCGACATGTTCGAATCCTCAGTACGCGGCCGTGTGGAGCTTGGTCAGTGCGTATTCGGTGATCGCCACCAGAGCGCGTTTCGCCGATTCCCGGTCGCGGGCGTCGATCGGGATGATCGGCACGTCCTCGGAGATCGCGAGGGCCGCGCGGATGTCCTCGACGGGGTACCGCGGGGCGTCGTCGAACTCGTTGATCGCGACGAGGAACGGCAGCTGCCGAGCCTCGAAGAAGTCGACCGCCGCGAAACTCTCGTCCAGCCGGCGGGTGTCGATCAGGACGATCGCCCCGATGGCGCCGCGGATCAGGTCGTCCCACATGAACCAGAACCGGTGCTGACCGGGTGTGCCGAAGAGATACAGCACCAGGTCGTCGGCCAGGCTGATGCGCCCGAAGTCCATCGCGACGGTGGTCGTGCCCTTCTGCGGGGTGGCAGCCAGGTTGTCGACGCCGTCGCTGGCGTTGGTCACGAGCGCCTCGGTGCGGAGCGGGACGATCTCGGAGACAGCGCCCACCAGCGTGGTCTTGCCGACGCCGAACCCGCCGGCGATCACGATCTTGGTCGAGGTAACCCGATTGCGGGGATCAGATTTCGCGAAGTCCACTGAGGACCCTTTCGATGAGTTCACGACGTTCGGAGTCGGTCGAGTCTTCCTTCAGGGTGGCCAGGATCTGGAGATGCCCGGACTCGACGAGGTCGGCGACCAGGACGCGTGCCACTCCGAGAGGCACACCCACACGGGCGGCGATCTCGGCGACCGAAGGCGACTGCTGACACAACGCGACGATCGCGGCGTTGACGTCGTCGAGTTCCCATTGCCGGTCCACCGACTGCGGGAGTGCCTGAATCAACGCTTCGAGCGCGAGCTCGACCGCGGGCCGGGTGCGGCCCGACGTGAGCGAGTACGGGCGCACGATGTTCGGGCCCGACTGCTCCGAGTGGTGGTCGTCCATGGGCATGTTCCGGTCAGAGACCCTGTGGGGTGCGGGCCGTGGCCTGCACCGATGCGCCGACACGGTCGACCAGGATCGCCATCTCGTAGCCGACCTGCCCGATGTCGCACTCGGCGTCCGTGAGGGTGGCGAGGTGTGAGCCGTCGCCGACGCTCATGAGCAGCAGGTAACCGTGCTGCATCTCGACCACCGACTGCAGAACTCCGCCGCCTTCGAACAACCGGGACACGCCGGCCGAGAGGCTGGCGAGCCCGGAGGTGACGGCGGCGAGCTGCTCGGCCCGGTCGATCGGCAGGTGGGCGCTGGCCGCCATCAGGAGTCCGTCCGCGGACACCAGCACGGCGTGCGAGACACCGGGTACGTCACTGGCGAAGTTCGACACCAACCAGTCGAGAGGGCGCGTGACGTCGGATCCATGAGCGGTGTTCATCGGTCTCCTTCAATGCTGTTACGTTCCGCGAGCCTCGTGGCCCTGCCGTTTCGGACGCCCTGCTGGTGACGACTGAGGTTGGCGCGAATTGTCTCAGGGTCACGCACACGTCGCAGTGTCCCCGTATTGTGCGCGCCTTCCACGGTGCCGGGAACCAGTCGATCGCCGGGACGCCGCTTCGGCAGACCGATCTCCGGATCGACCTCGACGGGCGTCTCGCTGATCCGTTCGGCGGCGGACCATCCGGCGTCAGCGGCGGAGTGCCACACGCCGGGTGCTCCTTCGGCGCCGGTCGGATCGGTCAGCCAGTCGGACACCATGTCGGAGAAGATCGGGGTGCCGCCGCCGGGGCGTGGTGCCGCCTCGGCCGGTGGCGGATCGATCCGCGACTGGAAGAACGACGCGGTCTTCACCGAGTTGGAGCGGTAGCGGTGCCGCACCGGTGCCTGGTCGTCGCCGTTCGACGACGGGGGCGCCGGCTGCTCCGCGGTCCGTGCCTCGGCGCGGTTCTCGCTGCGCGGTGCCTGCGGTGCGTGCTGCGGCTGCGATTGCGCCGGTGCGCTGTCCGGGGTCGCCGCCTGCGGCCGCCGCACGGGCAGCTTCGGCATCGCTCCGGACCCCCGGACGTTGACCGTGTCCTGGGACTGCGCGGCCGGGGTGCCCGAGGCCGATCCTGCGCCGGCCGCGATGCCGCTGGCACCGGGCTGAC
>NZ_BCWY01000057.1 GCF_001894825.1 Rhodococcus jostii NBRC 16295
GGAGACGTGCGACCCCGACGGCGTCCGCGGCGCGTGGCGCGGGCTCGGCGACGGCGCCACCGTCGTCCTCGGCGGGAAGCGCCCGGTGGTCGTACGAGAACGGGACGTGGTGTTCGCACCACTCACCCGGATGCCGTTGCACACCAACGCACTGCGCCTACGAGCCTTCGACGGTGCCCGCTCCGCCGTCGCCGACCGGGTGTTCTACTCGGTCGGCGGCGGGTTCGTCGTCCCGGAGGACGCCGAGCCGCCCGTCGTCGACAACCGGCCGGCCGTGCCGTTCCCGTTCACGACCGCGGGTGAGTTGCTGAAGATCTGCGACACCACCGGGATGAGCATCGCCGACGTCGCGGAAGCGAACGAGGCCGCGCTGATCGGCGCCGACCGGATCACGGAGTCGGTGGACCGCATCTGGTCGGCCATGGTGTCGTGCATCGAGGCCGGCGTCTCCACCGAGGGCCGGCTGCCGGGCGGGCTGGACGTCGCACGGCGGGCCCCCGGTCTGTTCCGGCGACTCGGGTCTGCAGGCCACGACGCGATCGACCGGCTGCAGACGTACGCGATGGCCGTCAACGAGGAGAACGCCGCAGGTGGACGCGTCGTCACGGCACCGACCAACGGGGCAGCCGGGATCGTCCCGGCGATCGGAAGGTACTACGAGCAGTTCCTCGCCGACGGCAGGGCGGACATGCGCGCGTTCCTGCTCACCGCCACCGCGATCGGATCGCTGGTCAAGGCGAACGCCTCCATCTCGGGTGCGGAGGCGGGCTGTCAGGGCGAGGTCGGATCGGCGTGCGCCATGGCGGCCGGGGCCCTGTGCGCGGTGCTCGGCGGACGGCCGGCCCAGGTGGAGTACGCCGCCGAGATCGCGATGGAACACCACCTCGGGCTGACCTGCGACCCGGTCGGCGGGCTCGTACAGATTCCCTGCATCGAGCGCAACGGGATCGCGGCGGTGACGGCGCTGAGCGCGGCCCGGATGGCGCTGGGCGGCGACGGCACCCATGTCGTCTCCCTCGACACCGTCATCGAGACGATGCGGCAGACGGGCCTCGACATGTCCGACAAGTACAAGGAGACGTCGACCGGAGGTCTCGCCCTCAACGTCGTGATCTGCTGAAACCCCCGCCTCGGAGGCAGGACCTGCGCCTAGACTCCGTACATGGAGCGCAGCGCGAAAGCTGCCCGCGAGCAGCGCACGGATCAGCGTTCGGGGTTCGACCGGTTCGTTGCGCAGATCGAGGTGAAGGTAAGCCAGGCGCCGTTCTTCGGTGTGTGCGCCGGCGTCGTCGTCTTGTGGGTGGTCAGCATTCCCCTGTGGAAGGACCTCCACGAATGGCAGATCGCCATCCACACCGCGGGCGCGGTGTTCACCCTGCTCCTCGTCGTGTTGCTCGAGAACGCCAACCGTCGTGCCACCGAGGCGCTGCAGGAGAAGCTGAACGTGATCGCCGAGGCGCTCGCTGCCCTGCTCGAATCCTCCGCCCGCGAGGACCCCGACCTGCGTGAGGCGGAGAAGAAGCTGCGTGAGGCGGTGGGTCTCGAGGAACGGCACTGACACCGGCCCCTGTGACACAGCCCACCGAACAGGTAAGTTATGTGTAACCGCAAAAACTACTAACCAGTAGGGGTACGACATGCCTGTTCCGACCGCCGCCACGTTCGCGCGGCTCGCCGATCTCATCGCCATCCCGGATGCGGCGGATCGCCCGACGCGCTCCGTCGTCGAGGCGTTCACGGGCAAGGAACTGGCCACCGTCCCGGTCGGCACGGCTCAGGACGCCAAGGACGCGATCGCGCGTGCCCGGGTGGCGCAGAAGGAATGGGCCACGCGTCCCGTCGCCGAACGCGCCGCGATCTTCCACCGCTACCGCGACCTGGTGCTCGAGAACCGGGACGCCCTGATGGACATGGCCCAGGCCGAGACGGGCAAGTCCCGCGCCGCCGCGCAGGAGGAGGTCCTCGACATCTCGATGACCGCCCGCCACTACGCGCGCGTCGCCCCCAAACTGCTGCGTCCGCGCCGCATCTCCGGCATGCTCCCCGGCCTCACCAAGACGGTGGTGCGGTACCAGCCGAAGGGCGTCGTCGGCGTCATCTCGCCGTGGAACTACCCCATGACCCTCGCGGTGTCGGACGCCGTCGCCGCGCTCCTCGCCGGCAACGCCGTCGTCCTCAAGCCTGACAGCCAGACGCCGTACTGCGCCCTGGCCTGCGTCGACCTGCTGTACCAGGCGGGGCTGCCGCGCGACCTGTTCGCCGTCGTCCCCGGACCGGGGTCGGTGGTCGGCACCGCTCTCGTCGAGAACACCGAGTACCTGATGTTCACCGGGTCGTCCGCCACCGGTCAGCTCCTCGCGGAGCAGGCAGGCCGCCGCCTCATCGGCTTCTCCGCGGAACTCGGCGGCAAGAACCCGATGATCGTCACCGCCGGCGCCAACCTGCGTGAGGTCACCGACGCCGCCGTCCGCGCCTGCTACTCCAACTCCGGGCAGCTGTGCATCTCGATCGAGCGGATCTACGTCGAGGAATCCATCGCCCCCGAGTTCACCCGGATGTTCGGGGACCGCGTCCGCAACATGAAGCTCGGCGCCGGTTACGACTTCGGCATCGAAATGGGCAGCCTCGTCTCCGAGGCGCAGGTGAAGGCCGTGTCCAGCCACGTCGACGACGCCGTCGTCAAGGGCGCCACCGTGGTCGCCGGCGGCAAGGCTCGCCCCGACCTCGGCCCCCTGTTCTTCGAGCCGACCGTCCTGACCGGTGTTCCCGAGGACGCCGAGTGCTACCGCGACGAGACGTTCGGACCGCTGGTCTCGATCTACCCCGTCGCCGACGTGGACGAGGCGATCGACCGCGCCAACGACACCGAGTACGGCCTCAACGCCAGCGTGTGGGCCGGAACCAAGGCGGAGGGCGAGGCCATCGCCGCGCGGATCCATGCCGGCACCGTCAACGTCGACGAGGGGTACGCCCCGGCATGGGGCAGCACCGGGGCTCCGATGGGCGGCATGGGAGTGTCCGGCGTCGGGCGCCGCCACGGCGACGACGGACTCCTCAAGTACACAGAACCGCAGACCATCGCCACCACCCGCATCCTCAACCTCGGCGGTCCGCGCGGACTGTCGCCGAAGGTGTGGGCCAAGATCATGCCGCCTTTCGTGAAGGCGCTGCAGTGGATCCCGGGCCGGTAGCCGTGGACAGTGCGAGCATCCTGATCGACGTCCCGCCCGCGACGGTGTGGGACGTGGTCACCGACGTGGAGGGCATGGGCCGGTTCAGCCCCGAGAACACCGGGGCCCGGTGGAAGTCCGGAACCCCGGCGACGGTGGGCGCGCGGTTCATCGGCGCCAACCGGCACGGGCCGGTGCGCTGGAAGACCCACTGCACCGTCGTCGACGTGATTCCGGGCCGGAAGTTCTCGTTCGAGGCGGACGAGCCGAAGGCGCGCTGGACGTATCATCTCGAGTCCTCCGGCTCCGGCACCCTCGTCACCGAGACCCGGGAGATCTACGCGATACCCGTCTGGTGGGTGCGGCTCGTGCAGAAGTCGAAGGTGCTGGGCAGCAACCGGGACGAGCTCATGCAGAATGGGATGCGGCACACCCTCGAACGCATGAAAGTGGCCCTCGAGGGCTGACTTTCACCCCTAGGGTGCTGATTCGTCACCCTAGGGTGGCTGGCACCGCTGCGCAGTGGGCACCAGACTGGACGTGCCCACACCTCTCGGAGGCGCCCCCCATGAATCCTCGGCCGACACCCGTCGAAGCTGATCGGTCGTGCCCTGACGTCCGCCGCGAGGACGTGTGGTTCTCCTCGCGGGGACAGCGCTGCGCGGCCTGGTTGTACCGGCGCCGTTCCGACACTCCCACGCCGACAGCGTGTGTGGTGCTCGCCCACGGCTGGAGCGGGGTGCGCGAACAGAGGCTCGACGCGTTCGCGGAACGGTTCGCCGCCGCGGGAATCGCGGCGCTGGTGTTCGACTACCGCCACTTCGGTGCCAGTGAGGGAGAGCCCCGGCAGCTGCTCGACATCGACCGTCAGCTCGACGACTGGCAGAGCGCGATCGCGTACATCCGGAGCCGCCCGGATCTCGACCCCAGCCGGGTCGCGCTCTGGGGAACGTCGCTGTCCGGCGGGCTCGTCCTGACGGCGGCCGCGCGGGATCGGCGGGTGGCGGCGGTCGTGTCGCAGGTTCCGTACGTCGACGGTCTGACGAACCTTCCGCGGCTCGGAACGGCGGGCCTCGGCCGCATGGCGGTCGCGTACCTGCGGGACCGTTACGCCCAATTGCGCCACCGTCCGCCGTACATGTTCCCCGTCGTCGGGCCGCCCGGATCGTTCGCGGCTATGACCACGCCCGACGCGGAGACCGGATATCACGCGATGGATCCGCCCGGATCGACGTGGCGGAACGAAACCCCCGGACGGGTGGCGTTGCAGGCGGCGCTGTACCGGCCGACGAGGGAGGTCGCGAAGATCGCGTGCCCGGTGTTCTACGCCATCGCCGACCACGACGTGGTCACCTTCACCCGCAGTGCGCAGAAGGCCGCGGCGAAGACCCCCGACGCCGAGGTGCGCCTGTATCCGGGCGGCCACTTCGACCCCTACTTCGATGCGCTCTTCGAGCGGGTGGTCGCGGACGAGACCGACTTCCTCGTCCGCCACCTCGGTCCACCGGTGCGTTAACCGCTCACCGTGCCGAACTGTTCGCGCAGAACGCCTTTGACCACCTTGCCGCTGGCGTTGCGGGGCAGCTGCGGCAGAATCTCGACGAACTTGGGCCGCTTGTAGCGGGCGACCCGGCCGTCGAGCCACTCCGCGAGCGCCTCCACCTCGAGCGCGGTGCCGGCCCGCGGGACGACGATCGCGACGGGAACCTCGCCCCAGCGTTCGTCGGGCCGTCCGATCACGGCGACGTCGAGGATGTCCGGATGGGCCGCAAGGGCATTCTCGACCTCGGCGCAGTAGATGTTCTCCCCGCCGGAGATGATCATGTCCTTCTTGCGATCCACCACGTACACGAATCCTTCGGGGTCGACCCGCACGAGATCGCCGGAGTGGAACCAGCCGCCCTCGAACGCGTCCGCGGTCGCATCCGGGTTCCGCCAGTACCCCTCCATGAGTCCGGGACCGCGGTAGACGATCTCACCGATCTCGCCCTGCGCCACGTCGTTCATCACCTCGTCGACCACGCGCATCGCGACGGTGTCGATGGGCTTTCCGACCGAGCCGATCTTGCGGACGGCGTCCTTGCCGTCGAGGACGCACGTCACGGGCGACATCTCGGTCTGGCCGAAGAACGCGACGATCGCGGCGTCGGGGAAGGCGGCGTACAGGCGGTCGAGCAGGGTCGGGGTGGCCGGTGCGGCTCCCCAGCCCAGTACCCGCAGCGCGAGGTCCCGGCCGCCCCCGCCGATGCCGTCGAGGATGGCCTGCCACTGCGTGGGCACCATGAACACACTGGTCACCCGCTCCCGCTCGAGTGTGTCGAGCACGTCAGTCGCGTCGAACGCTCCCGTCGGGTGGATGACGACGGTGGCGCCGATCAGCAGGAACGGCCCGACACTGCCGAGGGCGGCGATGTGGAACAGCGGCGACGAGACGAGGTTGACCTCGGACTCGGTGTCGAACAGTCGCCATCCGCGAATGAGGGTCAGCGCCTGCGCCTGCAGGTTGAGGTGCGACAGCACCGCGCCCTTGGGGCGTCCGGTGGTGCCGGACGTGTACATGATGGCGGCGGGGGAGTCTTCCGGCACGTCCGCAATCGGAAGGTCGGGATCGGCGGCCCGCAACAGCGTTTCGAGCGAGACTTCGTCTCCGGCATCGCCGACCACCAGTACCGGGACCGCGCCGTCGACCTCGGCGGTGAGGTCGACGAGCGAATCCTCGACGACCACGACGGTGGCGTCGCTGTCGGCGACGATGAACCGCACTTCGCCGGGGCTGAGCCGGAAGTTGACCGGAACGGCGATCGCGCCGAGGCGAGTGGCGGCCACCATCACCTCGAGGAACTCGGGGCGGTTGGTCAGCAGCAGCACGACCCGGTCGCCGGCGCCGACACCGCGGGCGGCGAGGACCGCGGCGGTCCGAGCGCTGCGGTCCTCGAGTTCACGCCAGGTGGTGGAGGCGCCGCGGAAACGCAGCGCCACGGCATCGGGTTTGGCGAAGGCATGCCGGGCAACATGATTGGCCCAGTGGGTGCGCCGGGACGCGAAGGGCTGGGCAGACGACGCCGCGGTCATCGTGGCGTCCTCATCCCCGGCCGAACACTGCGGGACGCTTCTCCAGGAATGCCGCGACGCCCTCCTTGTAGTCGTCGGCGGTGAGGAGTTCGAGCTGACCCGTGCGTTCGCGGTCGAACGCGTTGTCGAGTTCGGTGAGAGTGGCGTCGTTCACGGCGTCCTTGGTGAGGTGGAACGCCTCCGACGGTCCGTCGGCGAGACGTCGGGTCAGGGCGTCCACGGATGCGGCGAACTCGTTGTCGGGGAACACGTCGGCGATCAACCCGGCGGCGAGAGCCTCACGTGCGGGCAGTCGTTCGGCCAGGAGCGCCAGCTTCAGCGCGCGGGCGCGACCGATCGACGCGGCGACGAGCGCGGTGGCGCCGCCGTCCGGCATCAAACCGACCTTCGTGAACGCGAGCAGGAAGTAGCTCGACTCGGTGGCGATCGTGAGGTCGCAGGCCAGGGCCAGGGAAACCCCGACACCGGCAGCGGGACCGTTGACCGCGCCGATCACGGGCCGCGGGAACGCACGGATCGCGGCGGCGGTGCGGTTCGCGGCGTCTATCGTCGCGGAGGACGGCGGCCCGGACGTCTTCTTGCCACCCAGGTCCGCACCCGTGCAGAAGGCGCGACCCGTGCCGGTGAGGACGGCGACCCGGACCGCGGCGTCGCCCGCGTACTTGTCGAAACTGTCGGCGACGGCGTCGAGGGTTTCGGTGGTGACCGCGTTCATGCGCGTGGGACGGTTGAGCGTGACGCGCAGGACACCGTCGTCGACGGTCGTGTCCACGCCGGGAATGTCGGAAGTCATGATGATCCTTGTCAGGAAGGGCGGACGGAGAGAGCGATCTTGCCAGTGGCGGAACGGGTTTCGAGTGTCCGCAGCGCGTCGCCGGCGTGTTCGAACGAGTAGGTGGTGGGCTCGGCGATGCGGAGTGCGCCGGATTCGAGGAGTGGTCGCAGGGTTGCCCATTGCCGGGCCGTGTAGCCGGGGTTGGTGCGCACGTACTCGCCCCAGCCGGCACCGAGAACCGAGATGTTACGCAGGAGAAGGCGATTGACCTTGACGGTGGGGATCTCGCCGCCGGTGAAGCCGAGAACCACGAGCCGGCCGTTGGGGGTGAGGCTACGCAGGCTGTCGGTGAAGCGATCGCCGCCCACCGGGTCGAGGATGATGTCGACTCCGCGGCCACCGGTGAGGTCGCTGACTCGCTCCTTCCACCCGTCCAGGAGGACGACGTGATCGGCGCGGTGCGCCTTCGCGATCTCGGCCTTGTCCTCGGTGCTGACGACGGCGATCGTCTCCAGTCCCAGCGCGGCCGCCACCTGCAG
Source organism: Rhodococcus jostii NBRC 16295 (assembly GCF_001894825.1). Classification (GTDB taxonomy): domain Bacteria; phylum Actinomycetota; class Actinomycetes; order Mycobacteriales; family Mycobacteriaceae; genus Rhodococcus_F; species Rhodococcus_F jostii. The sequence goes on from NZ_BCWY01000057.1 coordinate 7,557, forward strand.
CGCGGCGACCCCGACACCGCCGGCGGCGCCGTGCACCAGCACGGTCTCGCCGGCGCGGTACCGGGCGCGTTCGTCGAGGGCGAAGTGCACGGTGAGGTAGTTCATGAGGAAACCGGCGCCGGCCTCGAGCGACACGGAGTCGGGGAGCGGGAATACGGAGTCGGCGTCCACCGCAACGGTCTGCTGCCATGCGCCCCCGGAGGCGAGGACGGCGACACGCTGCCCGGGCCGGATGCCACTGCCGGCGGGTGCGCTGCGCACCACTCCGGCGCCCTCGACGCCGAGCACGAACGGCAGTTCGCGGACGATCTGGTAGCTGCCGGTGGTCTGCAGAAGGTCGGGGAACGACACTCCGGCGGCATGCAGGTCGACGACGACGAGGCCGGTGCCGTCGGGTTCGTCGATCTCGGCGAGCTGCACTCCGGCGGGGCCGGAAGCCGTGGTCAATTGCTGGGCATACACGTGATGATCTCCTCCGTCGGTCCCTGAACATCCTTACCAGACGCAACTGAGCGTGCGCTAGATAATCTCAGCCATTGACCGTGCCCGCGACGCCGTGGTACTAACTTTAACGAGCGATCAGTAATCATGCCGAGGCGGAGGGTGAGACGTGCCAGAACAGACCGAGACGACGGAGGCTGCCGCACTGTGGGAGCGGCGCGGAGGCATCGGCATCATCACGCTGAACCGCCCCAAGGCGCTCAATGCGGTGAACGGCGCGTTGTCGACCGCAGTCGGCACTCTGCTGGAGCAGGCCGAGAACGATCCCGAGGTGCGGGTAATCGTCGTGACCGGATCGGGCCGCGCGTTCTGCGCGGGCGCCGACCTCAAGGCCCTGGCGGCGGGCGAGAACACCGCCGCGAAAGGGCATCCCGAGTGGGGATTCGCCGGATACGCACAGCACTGGATCAGCAAGCCGACCATCGCCGCGGTCAACGGATTCGCCCTGGGCGGCGGCACCGAACTGGTGCTCGCCAGTGACCTCGCGGTCGTGGACGAGGAGGCGAAGCTCGGGCTTCCCGAGGTCAAGCGCGGTCTGTTCGCCGCCGCGGGCGGTGTGATCCGCCTGCAGCAGCAGATCCCGAAGAAGGTCGCGTTGGAGATCGCGCTGACCGGCGAACCGATCACCGCGGCGCAGGGCAAGGAACTGGGGCTCGTCAACCGCGTCGCCCCGGCCGGCACCGCGCTCAAGCTCGCGCTGGAACTCGCGGAGCAGATCGCGGCGAACGCTCCGCTGTCCGTGCGCGAATCGAAGGCGATGATCCACCGCACCGCAACCGAACCCGACTGGGGCGACCGGGCGTGGGAGGCGAACACCGCCGCATTCAAGACCGTCTTCTCCAGCGCCGACGCCAAGGAAGGGCCCACGGCCTTCGCCGAGAAACGCCAGCCGGTCTGGCAGGGCCGCTGAGCCTGTGAGTACTTGTTAACCGCGGGCGGTTAACAAGTACTCACAGGCGGCGCAGCCGCACACTTTCACCTCCTCGAAAGGGAACATCATGACCAACGCTGTCATCGTCGACGTCGTCCGCCTCGCTTCCGGTAAGGGCAAGCCGGGCGGCGCGCTGTCCGGCACCCATCCCGTCGAACTGCTCGCTCAGGTGCTGCGCAGCATCGTCGAACGCAACGGCATCGACCCCGCGCAGGTCGACGACGTCATCGGCGGGTGTGTCGGTCAGGCCGGCGAGCAGGCCCTCAACATCTCCCGCACCGCGCTGCTGTCGGCCGGCTTCCCGGATTCGGTCCCGGCCACCACGATCGACCGCCAGTGCGGGTCGAGCCAGCAGGCCGCGCACTTCGCAGCCCAGGGTGTCATCGCCGGTGCCTACGACATGGTGATCGCCTGCGGTGTGGAGTCGATGTCCCGCGTCCCGATGGGTACGACGACCCTCGGGCAGGACGCCTCCGGCCCGGGTATCGCCGCCCGCTACCCCGAAGGGCTTGTCAACCAGGGCATCTCCGCGGAACTGATTGCAGCGAAGTGGAAGTTCGACCGCGACACCCTCGACGCGTTCTCCGCGCAGTCGCACCAGCGGGCCGCCGACGCCGCCGCGAAGGGGCTGTTCGACAAGGAGATCGTCCCGATCACCGTCACGAACAAGGCCGGGGAGACGGTGACGCACCTCGTCGACGAGACCGTACGCGCCTCGACCACCGCCGAGGGGCTGTCCGGTCTGAAGTCGTCGTTCTACTCCGAGAAGTATGCGGCCCGGTTCCCGGAGGCGCAGTGGCACATCACCCCCGGCAACTCCTCGCCGCTGACGGACGGCGCTTCCGCGTCGCTGATCATGAGCGAGGAGATGGCGTCGAAGCTGGGTCTGACCCCGCGGGCGCGGTTCCACTCGTTCGCCGTCGCCGGTGACGACCCGGTCTTCATGCTCACCGCGCCGATCCCGGCAACGAAGAAGATCCTCGCGAAGTCGGGGCTGAGCATCGACGACATCGACGCGTACGAGGTCAACGAGGCATTCGCGCCGGTGCCGCTGGCGTGGGCCCACGAGTTCGGGGCCGACCCGGCCAAGCTCAACCCGTGGGGCGGCGCCATCGCGCTCGGCCACGCGCTCGGTTCTTCGGGCACCCGCCTGCTGAGCACCCTGGTCAACAACCTCGAGGCCACCGGCGGACGCTATGGCCTGCAGACCATGTGCGAGGGCGCCGGCATGGCCAACGCCACCATCATCGAACGTATCTGACACACCCTCCCCGAAAAGTCCTGTCTTCGAAAGGTATAGAAATGATCGTCAACGACAGCGTCGCTCTCGTCACCGGCGGAGCGTCGGGCCTCGGCCTGGCCACCACCAAGGCCCTGCTCGCCGACGGCGCCAGCGTCGTCATCATCGACCTGCCCTCGTCCAACGGTGAGACCGTCGCCAAGGAACTCGGCGACCGTGTGCGCTTCGCCGCCGGCGACGTCACCAGCGAGGCCGACGTGTCCGCCGCCCTCGATGTCGCGGAGTCCCTCGGACCGCTGCGTGTGGCCGTGAACTGCGCCGGCATCGGCAACGCCATCAAGACCGTGAGCAAGAACGGCGCGTTCCCGCTGGCCGACTTCACCAAGATCGTCACCGTCAACCTGATCGGCACGTTCAACGTGATCCGCCTTGCTGCCGAGCGCATCTCGAAGAACGAGCCGATCGAGGGTGAGCGCGGCGTCATCATCAACACGGCGTCCGTCGCCGCGTACGAGGGCCAGATCGGTCAGGCCGCGTACTCCGCGTCCAAGGGCGGCGTCGTCGGCATGACCCTCCCGATCGCCCGCGACCTCGCCTCGCTGCTGATCCGCGTCAACACCATCGCTCCCGGCCTGTTCAAGACGCCGCTGCTCGGCTCCCTCCCGGAGGCGGCGCAGCAGTCGCTCGGCGGTCAGGTGCCGCACCCCTCGCGTCTCGGCGACCCGTCCGAGTACGGTGCGCTCGCCGCGCACATCGTCAGCAACCCGATGCTCAACGGCGAGACCATCCGTCTCGACGGCGCCATCCGCATGGCACCGCGCTGATCGGCGACCTGTGACTCTGCGCGAGGACGGGCCGACCGCCCCGGGGTCGGCGTACACCGACTGGCGGACCTTCGAGGCCCTGCCGCTGACGCCCATCCTCGAGCAGGCGCTGGACCTGTTCAACGAGAACGGTTACCACGGCACGACGGTGCGGCAGATCGCCCGTCGTGTCGGGGTGACCGTCCCCGCCCTGTACTACCACCACGAGAGCAAGGAAGCCGTTCTCGTGGCTCTGTTCGAAATGCAGATGCGCGAGCTGAACGACCGCGCCGAGGCCGCCGCCCGTGATGCCGGCGACGACGTGGTGGCGCAATTCGTCAACGTCGTCGAGGCGATCGTCCTGTACATGACGAACCGGGTGCGGCACGTCTCCCTCGACACCGAATTGCGGCACGTCTCGGCCGACAGCCGCAGTCGCTACGCCGCGACCCGTAAGCGGCTCGAACTGATGATGAACGACCTCGTCGCCGACGGCGTCGCCCGCGACGTGTTCCGCAGCGATGACGTCCCCGAGACCGTGCGCGCTCTCCTCGGAATGTTCCAGTCGATTCCGCGGTGGTTTCAGCTCGGCGGAGCACTGACTCCCGAGCAGGTCGCCGGCCGCTACGTCGACATCGCCCTCCACACCGTCGGGTACCTACCCGCTCACTGACCGTTGCCCCAAGAGGAGCCGTCCCATGCTCTCCACAGCATTTACCCAGACCTTCGGCGTCCGCCACCCGATCGTTCAAGGCGGCATGCAGTGGGTCGGCCGCGCCGAACTCGTCGCTGCCGTCGCCAACGCCGGTGCGCTCGGTCTGCTCACCGCACTGACCCAGCCCACCCCGGAGGACCTCGCCAAGGAGATCGCCCGCACCCGCGAGCTCACCGACCAGCCCTTCGGCGTGAACCTGACGATCCTGCCGGCGATCACGCCGCCGCCGTATGAGGAGTACCGGCAGGTCATCATCGAATCCGGCGTCAAGATCGTCGAGACGGCCGGCTCGAACCCCGCCCCGCACCTGCCCGACTTCCACGCCGCCGGCGTGAAGGTGCTGCACAAGTGCACCAGTGTGCGGCACGCGATCAAGGCGCAGGATGCGGGTGTCGACGGCATCAGCATCGACGGCTTCGAATGCGCAGGCCACCCCGGCGAGGACGACATCCCCGGGCTGGTGCTCATCGCGGCCGCCGCCGAACAGATCACCATCCCGATGGTCGCGTCGGGCGGGTTCGGGGACGGGCGCGGGCTGGTCGCGGCGCTCGCCCTCGGCGCCGACGGGATCAACATGGGTACCCGCTTCATGTGCACCGCCGAATCGCCGATTCATCAGAACATCAAGGAGGCGATCGTCGCCGGCAAGGAGACGGACACCGAGTTGATCTTCCGGCCGCTGCGCAATACGGCACGCGTCGCGAGCAACACCGTGAGCCGCGAGGTCGTGGAGATCCTGGACCGGGGCGGCAAGTTCGAGGATGTCCGTGAGCTCGTCGCCGGCGCCCGCGGGCGCACGGTGTTCGAGAACGGCGACGCCGAGGCCGGCATCTGGACCGTCGGCACCGTCCAGGGCATCATCCACGACATCCCGACCGCCGGTGAACTCGTCGAACGCATCGTCGCCGACGCGGAGGCGCTGATCGCGGAACGCCTCGCCGGTCTCCTCGCGGCGGTCAGCGCGTGACGGAACGGTAGGAGAGAAATCATGCAGCGCAACATCTTCGAACAGGATCACGAGGCGTACCGGGAGACCGTGCGCGAGTTCCTCGCCCGTGAAATCGAGCCGAATTACGAGCAGTGGGAATCCGACCGGCTGATCGACCGGTCGGCGTGGCTGGCCGCCGGCAAGTCCGGGATCGTCGGGCTCAGCGTGCCGGAGGAGTTCGGCGGCTCGGGCGTCGCCGACTACCGCTTCCGGTACGTCGTGGCCGAGGAGATCGCCCGCACCGCGACGACGTCGTTCGGTTCGGGACTGTCGCTCCAGGACGACATCGCGATCCCGTACATCGTGAACCTCGGCACGGACGAGCAGAAGCAGCGGTGGCTGCCCGGCATGGCCGTGGGCGAACTCATCGGTGCGATCGCGATGACCGAACCCGGCACCGGAAGCGACCTGCAAGGCATCAAGACGACGGCGGTGCGGGACGGCGACGAGTGGGTGATCAACGGTCAGAAGACGTTCATCACCAACGGTATTCACTCCGACATCGTCATCGTCGTGGCCCGCACCGACCCGAACGCAGGGTCCAAGGGCTTCTCGCTCCTCGTCGTGGAGCGGGGCATGCCCGGCTTCAGTCGTGGTCGCAAGCTGCACAAGGTCGGTCTCGCCGGTCAGGACACCGCGGAGTTGGTGTTCGAGGACGTGCGGGTGCCCGCGACCAACCTGCTCGGCACCGAGGGGCGCGGGTTCGTCCATCTCATGGAAAACCTGCCCCTCGAGCGTATTTCGATCGCGGTCAATGCTATCGCCGTGGCGAAGGCCGCCTATCGGTGGACCCGGGACTACGTGTTCGAGCGGAAGGCGTTCGGGAAGCCGATCGGTGACCTGCAGAACACCCGGTTCGCGCTGGCGGAGATGCTCACCGAGATCGAGGTGACCGAATCGCACATCGACCGGTGCGTACTCGCCTTGAACGCAGACGAACTCACCGCCGTCGACGCGTCGAAGGGCAAGTGGTGGGCCAGTGAACTGCAGAAGCGTGTCGTCGACCGCTGCGTCCAGTTGCACGGCGGCTACGGCTACATGATGGAGTACCCCATCGGCCGCGCCTACGTCGACAGCCGCATTCAGACGATCTACGGCGGAACCACCGAGATCATGAAGGAAATCATCGGACGCGACATCGCGTCACAGTAGGCGGCTCCGCCGCTCGTGCGTGGTTGACGAGTCTCTGGACTCCTCAACCACGCACGGGCGCGAAGCGCCTAGAGCAGCCGCGCCTTCGCGTCGGCGTACTCGCGGGTGAGACGGTCGACGATGTCCGTCACCGGGACCACCGCGTCGACGGCGCCGATGCCCTGCCCGGCGCCCCAGATGTCGCGCCAGGGCTTGGCTTCCGACTTCGCGGCGGTGTCGGCGTCCTCACCGACACCGAAGTCCATGGCGGTCGGGTCCGACACGGCGAGGTTGTGCGGGTCGAGTCCGGCGGCCTCGATGCTGCCGCGGAGGTAGTTGCCGTGCACCCCGGTGAACAGGTTGGAGTAGACGATGTCGGACGCGGTGGAGTCGACGATCATCTGCTTGTAGCGCTGGTCCGCGGTGGCCTCTTCGGTGGCGATGAACGCGGAGCCGATGTAGGCGAGGTCGGCGCCGGCGGCCTGCGCGGCGAGGACGGAGCGGCCGTGCGCGATGGAGCCGGACAGCAGGACCGGTCCGTCGAACCACTCGCGGATCTCCTGGATCAACGCGAACGGTGACAGGGTGCCTGCGTGTCCGCCCGCACCGGCTGCGACGGCGATGAGGCCGTCGGCGCCCTTCTCCACTGCCTTCTTCGCGAACTTGTTGTTGATGACGTCGTGGAGGACGATGCCGCCGTAGCTGTGGACGGCGTCGTTGACGTCGGCACGGGCGCCGAGGGACGTGATGACGATCGGGACCTGGAATTCGACGATGGTGGCCAGGTCGTCGTCGAGACGGTCGTTGCTCTTGTGCACGATCAGGTTGACCGCGTACGGGGCGGACGGCGTCTCGGGGTTGTTGGCGTCGTGCTTCGCGAGTTCTTCGGTGATGCGGGTGAGCCATTCGCGCAGCACCGGCTGCGGCCGGGCGTTGAGGGAGGGGAAGGACCCGACGATGCCGGACGTCGACTGCGCGATCACCAGGTCGGGACCGGACACGATGAACATCGGCGACGCCACCACGGGCAGGCGGAGCCGGTCTTGCAGGATGGGGGGCAGGCTCATGAATTTCTCCTCGATGCAGTGGTGTAAGACGATGCGGTGGTTTACGACTGGGAGAGCTGGGCGGCCATCAGGGGGATGAGCGCCTGCAGGCCTTTCACGGGACGAACCATCACCTTGAACGACGTGATCTGGTCGCGGTCGTTCCAGTGGATCAGATCGATGCCGTTGACGTGGATGCCGTCGAGTTCGGTGGCGAATTCCAGGACCGCCGAACGGTCGCCGTACCACTCCTCGACGTACCGGAAGCCGGTGCCGTCGAAGACGGTCAGGGCGGCGCCGAGGTAGGCCAGGACCTTCGGTTTCCCTTCCTGCGGAGTGAATACCGCGGGTGAGGAGAACACGGCGGCGTCCGCGACGAGGGCGTCGAGGGCGTCGAGATCGCGGTTGTCGACGACGCGGTGCCAGCGTTCGACGACGTCGGGGCGCGCCGGCGTCGCGGTCATCCGCGGAACGCCGGGATCGGGAGGTCGCCGCCGAACACGTCCGGCAGGTCGTCGCGCACGCTGTCGGGGAAGACGGCGGGCCGCTTCTCCAGGAATGCGGAGATGCCTTCCTTCGCGTCCGGTCCGATCCCGCGGATGTTGATCCCCCGGGTTTCGACGCGGTGCGCGATCATCGGGTGTTCGGCGCCGAGCGCTCGCCACATCATCTGCCGGGACAGCGCCACCGACACGGGGGCGGAGTGCTCGGTCAGGCTGCGGGCCAGGGCGTAGGCCTCGTCGAGCAGGGATTCACGCGGGTACAGCTTGTAGACGAGGCCGGCGTCGAGAGCTTCGGTGGCGGGGAACACCCGGCCCGAGTACACCCAGTCGAGGGCGGTCTGAAGGGAGACGAGGCGCGGCAGGAACCAGGTGGAACAGGATTCGGGGACGATGCCGCGGCGGTTGAACACGAATCCGATGCGGGCGTCGTCGGCGGCGAGCCGGAAGTCGGCGGCGAGGGTCATCGTGATGCCCACGCCCACGGCAGGCCCGTTGATGGCGGCGATGATCGGTTTGCGGGATTCGAACATGCGGAGCACCACCCGGCCGCCTCCGTCGCGGCGGGTGTCGCCGGCCTCGTCCTCGCCCTGCCATTGGCCGAACGTGTCGGCGCCCGAGGACAGGTCTGCGCCCGCACAGAACGCTCGTCCGGCTCCAGTGACGACGATAGCCCGCACGGAGTCGTCGGCGTCGCACCGGTCGTAGGCGGCGATCAGCTCGTTCTCCATGGTGGTGGTGAAGGCGTTGAGCTGGTCGGGACGGTTGAGGGTGATCGTCGCGATGCCGTCGGCGACGTCGAGTTCGATGTGCTCCACCGCCCCAGCATGACATTGTTACCGAACGATCGCTAGAGCGGGTTTTGTGACGGGACCCACTACGCTGGGAGTGGTCGTGTGATGGGTGGAGCGGGGACGGAGACCGAGGGATGTGCGCTGCAAAGGTGGCCGCCGTGAGCACGGGAACCGGGCGGCAGGTGATCCTCGATTCCGCCGTCACGAACATGAACGAACGCGGCTACCACGGCACCTCCATGCGCGACATCGCCCGCGGCGCCGACATCACCGTCGCCTCGATCTACCACCACTTCGCGTCGAAGCAGGAAATTCTGCAGGACATCATGGTGCGCGCGCTCCACGACGCCATCGCAATGACCCGCGGTGCGCTGCTGCGCTCGGGGGGTGCACCCGCAGACCAGCTGCAGTCGCTGGTGCGGGCCTGGGTCATGTTCCACACCACCCGCCAGCTGGACGCGATGGTCGGCGCCACCGAGATCCGCAGCCTCGACGACGCCGGCCGTCGCCTCGTCGTCGCTCTTCGTGACGAACAGGAACACCTCTTCCGCGACGTCATCGAGCGCGGCGTCGAGGAGGGCGACTTCGCGACGGAATACCCGAGGGACGCCGTCCGCGGCATCATCAACATGGGCCAGTCGGTCTGCACGTGGTGGCACGCCGACGGCCCGATGAAACCCGAAGAGCTCGCCGAACGCTACGCCGACCTGGCCCTCGCGATGGTGAAACCGGTCGTCTGATCGCCATGAAGTTCGCCCGACGGCTCGACGCACTCCAGCAGAAATACCCGGCGATGGGATTCCCGATCGCCGTCACGTACAAGTTCCTCGACGATCAGGGCGTGTACCTCGCGGCGCTGATCGCGTACTACGGGTTCATCTCGCTGTTTCCCCTGCTGCTTCTGCTGTCCACGGTGCTCGGGTTCGTGCTGTCCGGACATTCCGAACTGCAGCAGGACATCATCGACTCGGCGCTGAGCCAATTCCCGGTGATCGGCGCCGACCTGGCCGACCCGCACCGGATCGGCGGCGGGGTGACGGGCCTGGTGATCGGACTCGTCGGCGCCATCTACGGCGGACTCGGGGTCGCGCTGGCCAGCCAGAACGCGATGAACACGGCATGGTCGGTACCCCGGAACATGCGGCCCGACCCGATCCGAGGCCGGTTGCGGGGTCTGCTGTTGCTCGGCACGATCGGTCTCGCCGTCCTGGGCACGGCCGCGGTGGCGGCGGTCGGCGCCGCGACGCACCTGTCCGGATCGTTCACCGTGCTTCTCATGCTCGCCGCGATCACGATCAACTCGGCGATCTTCATCCTCGCGTTCCGGCTCGCCACTGCCCGGCCGCTGTCCGTCGCCGACGTCGCGCCCGGCGCAGTCGCAGCAGCCGTGGTGTGGCAGGTGCTCCAGTCGTTCGGTGCGTATTACGTGAGCAAGGTGGTGAGCACGGCGTCGGTGACGAACGGGGTGTTCGCCGTCGTGCTGGGGTTGCTGGCGTTCCTCTTCCTCGCCGCCGCGGCGATCGTGGTGTGTGTGGAGATCAACGTCGTCCGCGTCGACAGGCTGCACCCGCGGGCGTTGCTCGGGCCGTTCACGGACAAGGCCGACCTCGTGGAGGGGGACAGACGGACGTTTACGGACCAGGCGAAGGCGCAACGCGCCGTACCGCACGAGGGAATCCACGTCACGTTCGACGAACTTTCTGGGACGATGGACGAGTCAGCACCGACGTCGAAGGAGGAGCCGTGACCGATCCGATCTTCGACAAGTCGGAACAGCTGAAGCAGGTCCAGCAGGGGATTCTTCCCGGAGAGACGATCATCGCCGTGTACGACTGCATCGGCGCGGGCACCGGCTTCCTCGGGATCACGAACCTTCGCGTCGTGATCCAGGACAAGAGTTTCGTCGGGAAGCGCACCGCGATCACGTCCATCCCGTACAAGAACATCCGGTCGGTCTCGTTTCTCAGCAACAAGTCGTGGGCCGGCCAGTTCTTCTCCTCCAGCAGCATCGCCGTCGACGTCGCCCAGACCACGTACGAGGCCGACTTCCGCGGCATGGACAAGGCCCATCACGTCCACACGGTGATCCTTCAGAACATCACGTGACGTAGATCGCTCCGCTCGGGCGCATCGCCCCACGTCACGGCGATGCGCCCATGCGCGGGGGGCGGTGAGTGGAATCACGCCCGCGAGGATTGTTAATTCGCTTGCGGCCTCACCCATACTGGGACGAGCCGGTTTGCCACGATCTCGGCCCGGCGCTTTCCTCAGGCGAGCCCACAGCATGTGTTCGCCGATCCTACGATCAGCCCCGATGGGAGTCCTGCTGCCATGACGCCGCCCTCCGTTCAGCTCACCGAACCCGCGGTCGCCGCTCCTACGACGTCTCGGCGGCCGCGGATTCCGTCACCGTCCCGGCGGGGGGCGATGCTCGCGCTTGCACTCGGCGGGTTCGGCATCGGCACAACGGAATTCGCTTCCATGGGCCTGCTGCCCGCAATGGCCGCGGGCACCGGGGTGTCGGAGCCGGTGGCCGGGCACTTCGTGTCCGCGTACGCGCTCGGCGTCGTCGTCGGCGCACCCACGATCGCGGCGCTGGCGGCCCGCGTCGAGCGGCGTACGCTGCTCATCGCGTTGATGGCCACGTTCGTCGTCGGCAATCTCGCGACCGCCCTCGCACCGGGATACGAGTCGCTGCTGGCCGCCCGGTTCCTCGCCGGGCTGCCCCACGGCGCGTACTTCGGCGTCGCGGCGTTGGTCGCCGCGCATCTCGCCGAGCCGGGCAAGCGGGCCAAGGCGGTCGCGACGGTGATGATGGGCCTGTCGGTCGCGAACGTGATCGGGGTGCCGTCGACGGCGTTCTTCGGGCAGATCCTCGGCTGGCGGTCCGCGTTCGTGCTCGTGGTGCTCATCGGAATCGTGACGTTGGTGGCGCTGATCCGGCTCGTCCCGCCGCTGGGCGGGGTGCACGTGAGCAACCCGGTGGCCGAACTGGGGGCGCTGCGCCGGGTGCAGGTGTGGATGACGCTGATCTTCGCGACGGTCGGGTTCGGCGGTTCGTTCGCCGTGTACACCTACATCAGCTCGACGCTCACCGAGGTGTCCGGGTTGCCGCACGCGATGGTTCCGGTGGCGCTGATGCTGTTCGGTTCGGGAATGATCCTCGGCAACGTCGTGGGCGGCCGGATCGCCGACAACGCGGTGGTCCCCGGGCTGTTCGGATGCATGATCGCCCTCATCGCGGTCCTCGCGCTGTTCGTCTTCGCCGCCCGCAACCCGGTGACGGCGCTGATCGTGCTGTTCTTCATCGGAATGGCGGTGACCGCGATCTTCCCGGCCGTGCAGGCGCGGCTGATGGATTCGGCGGGCGACGCGAAGACCCTCGCGTCGACGCTGATCCACGGAGCGTTCAACCTCGCCAACGCCGGTGGCGCATGGATCGGTGGCGTCGTGATCGCGGCCGGGTACGGCTACACCGCCCCGGCCGCGGTCGGTGCCCTCCTCGGCGTCGCCGGACTCGTCGTCCTCACGATCGCGATCGTCCTCGACCGCCGGCGCCGGGACGAACCGGTCGCCGGCGACTGAGGGATCAGGCAGGAAGGGCTCGGGCGGGAACCTGGGTTGCGTAGCGGTCCCGGAGCGTGCCCTTGACGAGTTTCCCGGTGGGGGTGCGGGGCAGGTCGTTGCTGAACACGAGATTCCGCGGCACCTTGAATCGGGCGAGCCGGCCCCGGACGTGGCCGAGGAGTTCGGCGGCCAGTGCGTCGTCGCCGGTCACACTGGGAACCGTCTGGACGACGGCGAGAACAGTTTCGCCCATCTCCTCGTCCGGGATCCCGATCACCGCGACGTCGAGGACCGCCGGGTGCTCGGTGAGGGTGTTCTCGATTTCCTGCGGGTAGATGTTGACGCCGCCGGAAATGATCATGAACGACTTCCGGTCGGTGAGGAACAGGTACCCGTCCTCGTCGAGGTATCCGACGTCACCGGTCGTGGTCCAGGTCGGGTGCTGCGGGTGCTGCGCGTCCCGGGTCTTCGCCGGCGCGTTGTGGTATTCGAACGGCAGGGTGTCCCGCTCGAAGTACAGGGTGCCGATCTCGCCGGGTGCGAGGTCGGCGCCGTCGTCGCCGCAAATGTGTGCGACGCCGAGCGCGGCGCGGCCGACCGTTCCGGGCTTGCGGAGCCATTCGTCCGAGTTCACCAGGGTCATGCCGTTGAGTTCGGTGGAGGAGTAGTACTCCGACAGGATCGGACCCCACCAGTCGATCATCTGCCGTTTCACCGACACCGGGCACGGGGCGGCGGCGTGTACCGCGACACGCAGACTGGAGACGTCGTACTTCTCCCGAACGTCCTGGGGGAGCTTCAGCATGCGGACGAACATGGTGGGCACCCACTGGCTGTAGGTGACGCGATACGTCTCGATGTGCGCGAGTGCCTTCTCGGCGTCGAAGCGGTCCATCACGACGACGGTGCCGCCCAGTGCCTGCACCGAGGCGCAGGTGCGGAGCGGCGCCGCGTGATACAGCGGCGCCGGCGACAGGTAGACGGTGTCCGACGTGACTCCCCACACCGTCGCGTTCATGCCCGTCATGGTGTCGCCGGGCTCGTGGATCTGCCGCCTGGGCAGTTCGGGTTTGATGCCCTTCGGCCGGCCGGTGGTGCCGGAGGAATACAGCATGTCGGCCCCGCGCGGCTGGTCGGGGAGCGGGAATTCGGACTCCGCGGCCGCGGCGTCGTCGAGTGAGGTGTAGCCGGGAATGGTTCCCCCGAACGCGAGCCGGTGCTCGGTGTCGGGGGTGAGGGCGGGGAGTTCCCGGGCCACCGCGTCGAGGGCGGCGTCGACGATCACGGCCCGGGCGGCGCAATCCTCGACGATGTAGGCGATCTCGGGTGGTGTGAGGTGCCAGTTCACCATCGTGAGGTAGAGCCCGGAACGCATGGCCGCCCAGTAGACGTCGAAGATCGCGGGAGTGTTCGCGGCCAGCACCGCGATGTGATCGCCGCGGCGCAGGCCGAGCGCGTTCAGGTGGCGGGCGATCCGGACCGAGCGGGACTCCAGTTCGGCGAAGGTGACCGTCTGCCCGGTGCCGGCCATGATCACGGCGGGCTTGTCGGGTGTGGTGGCAGCATGCGCGCCGGGATACATGGTTACTCCAATTCGTGATGGATCGCGAGTGATGAGCCGCGACCCGTGAGTACTTGTTAACCGCGGGCGGTTGACAAGTACTCACGGGCGGCGGAGCCGCGTGCGACGCCGGCGACGGCGATCAGTCCGATCACGGCCGCGACGGTGACGAAGAGGGCCGGCGACAGAATGTTTCCGGTCTTCTCGACGAGCCAGACGGCGACGAAGGGAGCGGTGCCGCCTGCGATGACGACGCCGAGATTCCAGCCCATCGCGACCCCGGTGAAGCGGACGTCCTTGTCGAACAGCAACGGCAGCAGGGTGTAGGAACCGACCTGGGTGCCGATCGTGTTGACCATGATCAGCAGGTAGGCGATCGCCGCGATCCACACACTGTGGTGCATGACGGCCATGGCGGGGTAGGTGACGATCGCGAAACCGGCCAGACCGATGATCGTGAACCGCAACCGTCCGATCCGGTCGGCGATCACCCCGCCGAGTGGCATCGCGAGCGCGACGACACCGATGACGCCCGTCGCGATCCAATAGACCGGGGTGCGTTCGTAACCGAGACTCTTGATGAGATGGATGCTCATGTAGGTGAGGCCGATGTACGCGGTTCCGTTGCACGCCAGACTGATTCCGACCGACTGCAGAAGCGCGAGCGGCTGGCGCCGGAAGAGGGCCACGACGGGCGCCTGGGCCGGCCCTGAATCGGCGTCCTCGCCGTGGGTTTCCTCGACCCGGGTGCGGGCCCACAGGCAGAGCAGCGTCAGCGGCAGCGCGAGCAGGAACGGGACCCGCCATCCCCAGCTCTCCAACTGGGCATCGGTGGTGAGCGCGGACACGGTGCCCGCGACCGCGGCGGCCATCGCGAACCCCATCGTGGATCCGAGCGGGGTGAACGCGCCGTAGGTGGCCTTGAGGTGGCGCGGCGCGGATTCGGAGATGAACGTGGCCGAGCCGCCGACCTCGCCGCCCGCCGAGAATCCCTGGACCATCCGGACGACGACGAGCAGCACGGTGGCCCAGATCCCCGCCTGCGCGTGGGTGGGCAGGAATCCCATCGCCATGCTGCCGAGGCCCATGCAGACGAGCGTCGCGAGGAGGGCCTTCTTGCGGCCGAATCGGTCACCGATGTGCCCGAATACGATGCCACCGAGCGGCCGCATGAGATAGGCGGTGCCGAACACGGCGAGTGCGGACAGCAGTGCCGTGGCGGGGTCGGTGCCGGGGAAGAACAGCGGGGCCATCACGATCGCGAGGTAGCCGTACAGGCTGAAGTCGTAGTACTCGATCAGGGTGCCCACCCCGCCCGCGATCGCGGCGCGGCGCGCTCGGACGCGATCTTCGGTCCGCCATTCGGTGGTGGCTGCAGACCCGGTCAACTGGTCCGTCATAGGTGTCCTGACCTTCCGGAGTGGATGAGACGTGCATCACTTCCGATGCATCATGTCAAGCGAACGATCGATTGGCAAGACGTTCGATCTGCGCCTTCATGGTGTGCCGTCGTGGCTTTAACTGCTGAATAACGGGATATTGACTTCCGGAGCTCTCTCGGCAGATGATGTGCAGCAGCCGAACGAGCGTTTGGCTGCATTCAGTCTCGAAAGGACGCAGCGGATGACGACGTCCCACGCCGAAGCAGACACCCACGCGGACCGGGAGGACTCGGCAGGCGTCGATCTCACCGCCCTCGCGCCCTACCTCGACAGCGCACTCGGCACGAGCGGCGAACTCACCGTCTCGCTCATCAGCGGTGGCCGCTCGAACCCCACGTACCGGGTCGCCGACGCCGACCGGACGTGGGTGCTGCGACGCCCCCCGTACGGGCACGTCCTGCCGAGCGCCCACGACATGAAGCGCGAGTTCACCGTGATCCGGGGCCTGGCGGGCACCGCCGTCCCCGTGCCCGAAGCGGTACTGCTGTGCGAGGACAAGGCCGTTCTCGGCGCGCCGTTCTACCTCATGGAGTTGGTGGACGGGATGCCCGTCGGGACGGTCGAGCAGGCGTCGGCGCTGACCCCCGACGACCGCCGCCGGCTCGGACTGGACCTCGCCGACACCCTGGCCGCGCTGCACGGCGTAAACCCGGACGCGGTCGGGCTCGGCTCCTTCGGCCGCCCCGACGGCTACCTCGAACGTCAACTCGACCGCTGGTCCCGGCAGTGGGAGGCCTCGCGGACCACCGATCGCCCCGAGGTGTCCGTACTGCTCGACAAGCTGCGCCGGGCGCTGCCCACCTCGCACTTCCCGGGCATCGTCCACGGCGACGTCAAACTCGACAACGTGCTCGCGTCCCGCGACGACGCCGGGAAGATCGTCGCGGTGCTGGACTGGGAAATGGCCACGCTCGGCGACACCCTCGCGGACGTCGGGATCATGCTGAGCTTCTGGGACCAGCCCGGCGCCGTCGACAATCCGGTCACCAAGGGGCTCGCACGGCTCGACGGATTCCCCACCCGCGCTGAACTTCTCGACCGTTACGCCACGCAGCGCCGCATCGAAATCCCCGACATCGACTGGTACACCGTGTTCGCCGACGTCAAGATCGCCGTGATCCTCGAGGGCATCAACGCCCGGCACGCGCAGGGCAACACCGTCGGCGGCGGTTTCGACGACGTCGGCGACATGGTCGGTCCGCTGTTGCAGCGGGCACTCGACCTCGCCGCCGCGTCGGCCGTGTCCGAACTCCGCCGCTGACCGCGGCACCACCGAACAGATTGGAGCCACGGAAGTGGATTTCGACTACAGCCCGAAAGTTCGTGAACTGCAGGCGAAGCTGACCGCGTTCATGCAGGAGCGGGTGCTGCCCGCCGAGCAGATCGCCGAGGAGCAGCTGGCCTCCAAACCGGATCACTGGGGTGCGCCGCCGATCGTCGCCGACCTCAAGGCCGCCGCCAAGCGCGAGGGCCTGTGGAACCTCTTCCTGCCCGCCCGAGAAGGGGCGGGGCTGACCAACCTCGAGTACGCGCCGCTCGCGGAGCTCACCGGCTGGAGCCCCCTGATCGCACCCGAGGCGTTCAACTGCAACCCGCCGGACACCGGCAACATGGAACTGCTGCACCTCTACGGCACCGACGAGCAGAAGTCCGAATGGCTCGAGCCCCTTCTCGCGGGCGAATTCCGGTCGTGCTTCTCGATGACCGAACCGGACGTCGCGAGTTCGGACGCCAACAACGTCCGGCTCGAGATCGCCGAGGACGGCGACGACTGGGTGCTGACCGGCCGCAAGTGGTGGTCCACCGCGGCGCTGCGCGACGACTGCAGGGTGGCCATGGTCATGGGCGTCACCGATCCCGACGCCCCGGTCGGCAGCCGGCACAGCATCGTCCTCGTGCCCATGGACACACCGGGCCTGAACATCGTCCGATCCACCCGGGTGCTCGGCTTCACCGACCGGCACGAGGGCGGTCACGGGGAAATCGTCTTCGACCGGGTCCGCGTGCCCAAGGCGAATCTGCTCGGACCGCGGGGCAAGGGCTTCGCGGTCGCGCAGGCCCGCCTCGGTCCGGGCCGCATCCACCACTGCATGCGGCTGATCGGCATGGCCGAGCGTGCCATCGCGCTCATGACCGAACGCGCCCGCACCCGGGTCGCGTTCGGCAAGCCCCTCGCCGACGAGGGCGTCGTGCAGGCCACCGTCGCGGACGCGCGCATTCACCTCGACGCCGCCCGGCTACTGGTGCTGAAGGCCGCCTGGCGGATGGACGTCGAGGGCACCAAGGCGGCCCGCCACGACATCGCCGCCGCCAAGGTGATGGTGCCGCTCACGGTCAAGCAGATCGTCGACGACGCGATGCAGATCTTCGGCGGTGCCGGGCTGTCGCAGGACACGATCCTTCCGGTTCTGTACGCGCAGGCCCGGTTCCTGCAGATCGCCGACGGCCCCGACCAGGTGCACCGCCGCTCCCTCGCCCGCGCCGAGTTCGCCGCCGCCCCGGTACTGAAAGAAGTCTGCGGGTGAACGATGACCTGACGCGCGCCCGGCAGCAGTGCATCGGCGACATCCCGCGACGGTCGGCGGCGCGTTTGCCGGACAAGCTGGCCGTCGTGCACCGCGACGTCCGGCTCACGTTCGCCGAATTCGACGCGCTGATAGACGAAGTCGCGGCTGCCCTGCACTCCGAGGGGGCGAAGCAGGGCGACCGGCTCGCACTGCTCTCGCACAACTGCTGGCAGTACCCGGTGCTGAACTTCGCGACCGCCCGCCTCGGTGTGGTTCTCGTGCCGATCAACTTCATGCTGACCGGCGGGGAGATCGCGTACATCCTCGACGACTGCGCAGCCGACGTGTTCGTCGTCGAGGACGCCCTGGTTTCCGTCGCGGAGACGGCGCTGGCGGAGTCGAGCGGGAGTGTCCGGTTGCGGGCGGCGATCCCGCTGAGCGGGGACGCCGTTCCGGACGGCTGGCGCTCGGTGGCCGACTGGACGGGCGGCGAATTCGGCTCGCCGCCCGAGGTGTTCGTGGCCGACGACGACGTCGTCCGCATCATGTACACGTCGGGGACCGAATCACGGCCCAAGGGTGCGATGCTCACCAGCCGGTCGCTGATGTGGCAATACATCAGCTGCATCGTCACCGGCGGCATGAGCAGCGACGACGTGGAGGTGCACGCGCTGCCGCTGTACCACTGTGCGCAGCTCGACAACTTCCTCAGCACCGACATCTATCTCGGGGCGACGAGCATCATCGTCGACGGCCCCGACGCCCGGGTGCTGCTCCGCACCATCGAAGCCGAGAAGGTGACCAACCTGTTCTGCCCTCCCACGGTGTGGATCTCGCTGCTGCAGTCACAAGACTTCGACGGCGCCGACCTGCGCACGCTGCGGAAGGGCTACTACGGGGCGTCCCCGCTGCCGGTGGAGATCCTGCGCGAGATGAACAGGCGGTTGCCGGGCATCCGGCTGTGGAACTTCTACGGGCAGACCGAGATGGCGTCGCTCGCAACGGCACTCGGGCCGGAAGACCAGGAAACCCGGGGTGGTTCGGCCGGGAAGCCGGCGCTGAACGTCGAGACGCGGATCGTCGACGAGTTCGACCGTCCGCTGCCCGCCTGCGAGATCGGCGAGATCGTGCACCGCAGCCCGCACGCCACGGTCGGCTACCTCGGGCAACCCGAGAAGACCGCGGAAGCGTTCTCCGGTGGCTGGTTCCACTCCGGCGACCTCGGCTACCTCGACGCGGACGGCTACCTCTGGGTGGTCGACCGCAAGAAGGACATGATCAAGTCCGGCGGGGAGAACGTCGCCACCCGCGAGGTCGAGGAGACGCTGTACCAACTCGACGGTGTCAGCGAGGCCGCGGTGTTCGCGGTGCCGCACCCCCGGTGGATCGAGGCGGTCGCCGCCGTCGTGGTCCCGTCCACCGGTGTCGAACTCGACGAGCAGGACGTCGTGTCGCACTGCCGCGAACGGCTCGCCGGCTACAAGGTCCCCAAGTACGTCATCGTCGCCGACTCCCTACCGAAGAACCCCAGCGGGAAGATCCTCAAACGCGTTCTGCGAGACAGATTCGGTCTCATCGCCAATCCACCGTCGCGGTCTGAGGTCACGTGAGTGGCAAAGTGTGCTCGCGCACGCTTTGCCACTCACCTGGGGATCAGCGGGACAGTCGGCGCTGCCTCGCGTTGGCGGCGCCGACGAGTGCCCGCAGCGCCTGCGGTGCCCGCTTCGCGGTGCGCAGAATGGCCTGGTCGATCATGCCCAGCTTCGGTGCGAGTCGCGGAACGGTCCGGGGCGCGTGGTCCGCGTCGGTGAGGGAGTAGAGGGGCCAGCGATCGGGCACACCCTTGAGGTCGTGTTCCCCGGCGTCGGCGAACCGCAGTCCCGAACCGACCACCAGATCCCGCACGGTTTTCGACACCAGCACTTCCCGGGCGCGGGCCGTCGCACCGATGCGCGCGCCGATGTGGACGGTCATCCCGCTGACGTCGGGACCGTTGCGCTCCACCTGCCCCGTGTGGACGCCGGCCCGCACCTCGAGGCCGAGTTCGCCGGCGCCATCGACGACCGCCCGCGCGCACCGGACCGCGGACGCCGGACCGTCGAAGATGCTGAAGGTGCCGTCGCCGGCCACGTTGAGGAGCCGGCCGCCGGCCTTCTCGACCTCGTCGCGGACCTGCCACTCGTGCGCGGCCCGGAGGTCGCGGTAGGCGCCGTCGCCGATCCGTGCGAGTACCTCGGTGGAGCCGACGACGTCCGTGAACAAAACGGAGGCCAGGTACCGGCCCGCGTCGGTTGCCGGGTGCCCACCGGTGGCCAACTGCTCGACGTGGTCGATGATCGGTTTCCACGCCTCCCCGAGCGACGCGCCGGGCGGCGACTGCGGCAACAGGTGGAAGCTGCCGCGGGGGATGCGGTCGGCGACGTACTGCGAGGCGGCCACCGGCACCGGACTGCCCGCGACCAGCAGCGCGCGCGCCGGGCACTGGATGGACGGCAGCATGTCCGAGTAGTCGAGCCGGAAGATCCACTCGAGGTGGGCCTGTGCGACCGCGGGTGTCGCGGAGTTGCGCTCCAGCATGGCCATCAGCCGACGGTTGAACGCCGAGTCCTCCTGGGGATCCCACAGGGGTACGGTGCTGCCCGACCCCCAGTTCCGGGTGGCCGCTCGCCACCCGTCGACGAAGGTGTCGCGTTCGGCGGCGCTCCATCCCACCGGATCGTGGTCGCCGCCGACCAGCCGCTCGGCGAACGGCTGGATCAGCACCACCCCGGTGACCCGCTCCGGCGAGCGGGCGGCGACGAGTGCGACGGGACCGCTCGCGCTGGCCACGCCCACCAGCAGCGCTTCCCGCATCCCGATCTCATCCATCACCGCGACGATGTCGTCGGCCTGATCCTCGAGTGTGGGCAGGTGCTCGACCGGGTCGGACAGTCCCAGCCCTCGTTGCTGGAAGTACACCGTGCGGGCGAACGTGCTGCCCCGTTCCATCAGGTAGTGGATCTGCGGGTCGGTCCACATGAGGTCGAGGTGCATGTTGATCTCGAACAGCCACACCACGTCGCGTTCACCCGCGCCCACCACCTGGTAGGCCAGCGCATGCCCGTCCCGCTGCACGTAACGGACGGCAGGTGGGTCCATTTCCCCAGCGTAAACGCATGTGAGTGGCAAAGTGTGCGTCCACACACATTGCCACTCACCTGGGGAGGGTGCCCAGCTCGCGGGCCCGCGCGATTGCGGAGGTCCGGGACTTGACGCCGAGTTTGCCGAAGATGTGGACGAGATGGGATTTGACCGTGGTCTCGGAAAGAAGAAGTTCCTTGCCGATCTCCCGATTGGACCGCCCGGCAGCCACCAGCGTCAGCACCTGGATCTCCCGCGGGGTGAGACTGGTGGCGGGTCGGCGTACGCGCGTCATCAGTCTCGACGCCACGGCTGGGGAGAGAACGCTGTCGCCTGCCGACGCGGCGCGGACGGCGGCGAGGAGTTCGGGCGGGGGAGTGTCCTTCAGGAGATACCCGGCGGCACCGGCCGCGATCGCGTCGAGGATGTCGGCGTCGGTGTCATAGTTGGTGACGACCAGCACGTGCGGTGGGTTCGGCAGGGACCGCAGGCTCCGGGTGGCATCCACTCCGGAGGTGCCGGCGCCGAACCGGAGGTCCATGAGCACGAGGTCGACCGGGGTCGTCGCGCACAACGCCACGGCGGTCTCTGCGGTGGCGGCCTCACCGATCACCTCGATGTCGTCCTCGTGTTCGAGCAGGGCGCGCAGGCCCGCGCGAACGATGGCGTGGTCGTCGGCGAGCAGCAGTCGGATCACGCCTCGACCTCCAGCGGGAACGACACCGCGACGGCGGTCAGCCCCGGTTCCGACTCCACCGACATCGACCCGTCGAGCAGCTCGACGCGACGGCGAATCGAGGTCAGCCCGAACGCTTTCGACGGTTCACGGTCGAGAAGCTCGACATCGAAGCCGACGCCGTCGTCGACGACGTCCAACCGGACCGCGTCCTCGTAGTAGGTGAGCGTGATCGCCATCCGGGACGCGTGGGCATGGCGAACCACGTTGGACACCGCGCCCTGCGCAATCCGCACCAACGCCGCCTCGACGGGCATCGGCAATCGCACGGGCTCCCCTTCCACGACGGCAATGGTGTCGACGGTGTCGCTCCTCGCCTGCGTGCAGATCCGCGCGAGCGCGTCCACGAGTGACTTCCCGTCGAGGACGGCGGGTGTGAGATCTCCGATGAGCTGGCGGGTTTCGGCGAGGCTGTCGGCGGCCGTCTCCCGCGCCAACCGGATCCTCTCCCGAGCCGGGTGGTCGGGGGCCGCGCGTTCGACGGCGTGGAGCAGCATCTGAATGCTCGACAGATCCTGCGCGACGGTGTCGTGGATCTCGCGTGCGAGCCGCTCGCGTTCGGCGAGGGAGCCGGCGGCACGTTCCTGCTCGGCGAGTTCGGCTCGGGTTCGGGTCAATTCGTCGATGAGGCGATCGCGTTCGACGGCCTCCCGGTACAACGCGCGGTAGCCGAGGCCGATCGCCACCGCGACGCACGCACCGATCACCGGACCGACAACACCCGCGACGCTCCAGCCGCGATGCATTCCGGTACCCACCACCGCCACGACCGTTGCGGCTGCGACGGCAGGGACTGCCCAGCGACGCGGCAGCAGATGCAGGTACAGGAAGAACAGTCCGAACGCGAGATACGCGGCGTCCGGGGCGAGGACCATCAGCGCCACCCACAGTGCCGTCAGCGCTGCTAGCCACCACGCCCCGCGCAGACGTCGCGTCGCGCCCGCCGCGTACACGGCGAGAAACGCCACCGACAGCACCACGATCGCCGGTGCCTGCGGCGCGTCCAGAAGGACGGCGCGCATGATCACGACTGCAGTGAGCGCCGCGATCAGCGCATGCAGTCCCAGTTGGAGTCCCGCGAACACGGGCGTGAGAGGGGAGCGGTGCACCCCGCCCAGCTTATCGACGCGAGCGCACCCGGCATCCATCGAAAGTCGGAACGCGCACCCGACCTTCGACCACCGGGAATTCCATCCCACGTGCGATGGAACCGTGTCGTGCCCGGGGCACGGTGAATTCGGGGGCCGTAGTGCCGCCCCGGCCCGCATCGACTGCGGGGCCGGTCGTATCTGGAGAGGACCACCCTGTGTTCGTCGCATCGAGAGACCTGCGTGCCGCGCGTGGTCGCTTCGCGCTGATATCCGTCGTCGTGGTGCTGATTGCGCTGCTCGTCACCTTCCTCAGCGGCCTCACCGCGGGATTGCGCCACCAGAACGTGTCCGTCGTGGAGCGTATCGACGCCGAGTCGGTGGTCTTCGCCGCCTCCGGCGACGGTCCGTCGTTCGACGACTCCGCGCTGTCGGCCGAGCAGGTTGACGTGTGGCGGCGGAGCGCCGACTCGGTGCACCCGATCGGCGTCGGCCGAGGCTCGGCGTCCGCAGCGGGAGGTGCGGCGAAGACGGTGGCGCTGGTCGGCGCGGACGGCGGCGTGGGCGACCGCGCACCGTCCGCGCCGGGGACCGTGATCCTCGGGGACGGCGCGGCGCGATCCCTCGGCGTCGTCGCCGGCGACAGTGTCACCGTCGGCGATTCCACGTTCGCCGTGACTGCGGTCCGCGGCGACGACTGGTACGGCCACAGTCCGGCCGTGTGGATGACCCTCGGCGACTGGCAGCACGCGAACCCGCGCGGGGGCACGGCGACGGTGCTCGCGGTGTCAGGCGGCGACGACGCGACGCACGCCGTCGCGGGGACGACCTCCCGAAGTGTCGCCGACTCCTTCTCCGCCATCGGCTCCTATACCTCCGAGAACGGGTCACTGACGTTGATGACGGTGATGCTGTTCGCGATCTCCGCGCTGGTGATCGGCGCGTTCTTCACAGTCTGGACGCTCCAGCGCACCACCGATGTCGCGACGTTGAAGGCGCTCGGCGCGTCCACCGGGTCGCTCGTGCGGGACGCGGTCGGGCAGGCGCTGGTCGTCCTGCTCGCCGGTGTGGGTGCCGGTGTCGCGATGGCGGCGGTGGCCGGGTCGTTGATCGGCGACGCGGTGCCGTTCGTGCTCGGCATCTCCACCACTCTCCTGCCCGCCACGTCTCTCGTCGGGCTCGGCCTCCTCGGCGCGGCCTTCGCGCTCCGCTTCCTCTTCACCACTGACCCCCTCACTGCCCTCGGGAGCACACGATGACCACCTCCGCCCTCACCCTCGACGACGTCACCCTCACCTACCCGGACGGCGCGGGACGCGTCACCGCCCTCGATTCGGTGTCGCTGACCCTCGGCCGGGGTGAGATCGCCGCGATCACCGGTCCGTCCGGTTCCGGGAAGTCGACGCTCCTCGCGGTGGCGTCGACTTTGATCCGGCCCGACTCGGGCTCCGTCCGGCTGGGCACGACCGAACTCACGACCCTGAGCCGACGCGACGCGTCCACACTGCGCCGCGACCGGATCGGCATCGTGTTCCAGCAGTCCAACCTGGTGTCGTCGCTGACGGCGCTCGAGCAACTCGAGGTGATGGCGCACCTCGGGCAGCGGTTGTTCGTGCCGCGGCGGGCCGGGCGTGCGAAGGCTCGCGACCTGCTCGACGCCGTCGGGCTTGCAGACCACGTCGGGAAGATGCCCGCGCAGTTGTCGGGTGGGCAGCGGCAGCGGGTCAACCTCGCCCGGGCGCTGATGAACGACCCGTCGCTGCTGGTCGTCGACGAGCCGACCAGCGCGCTCGACCAGGAACGGGGCGCCGCGATCATGGATCTGCTCCTCCGTGTCGTGCGAGAACGCGAGGTCGCGACGCTGCTCGTGACACACGACCGCACGCATCTGTGCAGAATGGATGCAGTCCACCGCGTAGTCGACGGCTCTCTCACCCGTGAGCACTTGTTAACCGCGGAAGGTTAATAAGTACGCACAGGTGTGAATAACATGTTTCTTCCAAAGTCAAGGGTTGACGTTTCTCATGTGCGTGAGATTACATCTTAGTGGTAAGCCTTTGAGGGCTTAAGTAAATGCCTCGACCCGACCCTGAGGATGCTCATGACGACGGTATCGCCCGCCATGGCTGCCACAGCTGAGATGATCAGCGCCCGACTCGAACGCCTGCCGATGAGCAGGTGGCATATCAAGGCCCGCGTCATCGTCGGCGCCGTCACGTTCTTCGACGGCTTCGACCAATTGATGATCGCGTACTCCCTCCCCGTCCTCATCCCCAAGTGGGGTCTGACCCCCGGCGATATCGCCTGGGTGATCGCCATCGGCGGCATCGGCATGCTCGTCGGCGCCCTCGCCGGCGGCTGGTTCGCCGACCGCGTCGGCCGGCTCAACGTCATCATTTTCTCGCTCGCGCTCTACGCCGTCATGAGCCTCGGCATGGCGTTCACCGACAGCCTGATGCTCTTCCTCGTCTTCCGATTCGTGCAGGGCATCGGCCTCGGCGCCGAGGTCCCGGTCGCGGCGAGCTACATCGGCGAGATCACCAAAGCCCACAAGCGCGGACGATTCGTGCTGCTCTACGAGGTGATCTTCCCGATCGGGCTCGTGATGTCGGCGATCGTGTCGGCGTGGGTGGTCCCCAACTACGGCTACAAGATCCTGTTCGCGCTCGGTGCGCTGCCCGTCCTGCTGCTGCCGATGCTGTGGAAGCTTCCCGAGTCGCCGCGCTGGCTCGCGTCCCGGGGCCGCCACGAAGACGCGCACAATGCCATGACCCGCATCGAGAACGAGATCACCGAGAAGTACGGCAAGACACTGCCTGCTCCGCAGCCGCTGCCGGCCGTCGCCGTCGACGTCCGCCGCGGGACGTTCGCGGAGGCCTTCCGGGGTATCTACCTGCGCCGCACCCTGATGCTCGCGGCCATCTGGGGCAGCGCCTACTTCGTCAACTACGGCATCGCGTCCTGGCTGCCGACGCTGTACCGATCCGCATTCGACGTCAGCGTCGACACCGCCCTGCACTACAGCATCGTCACCAGCGTGGCCGGCCTGCTCGGCTGCATCCTCGTCGCGTTCCTCATCGACAACCTCGGTCGCCGCATCTGCATCACCGCGTCGATGGTCCTGTGCTCGTCGCTGCTCTTCCTGCTCGCCGCCTCCGGCGCCGACACCGCGACGAAGGTCCTGTTCTGGTCCGCCGGATCCGCCCTGTTCGTCTTCGCCGTCAACATGGCGCTCTACGTCTACACCGCGGAGCTGTACCCCACCCGGATGAGGGCCATCGGCTGCGCGATCGGCGGAGCGAGCGGACGCCTCGGCATCATCGTCGGTCCCCTCGCCGTCGGAGCCATCCTCGACGGGGGCGGCACGCTCACCGTCGTCTTCGGAATGTTCTCCGCCGTCGCCCTGATCGGCGCCCTCGTGGTCGGCTTCTTCGCAGTCGAAACCCGCGAGAAGACCCTCGAGGAGATCTCCCAGTGACCATTCTCGACACCGCACCACAGACCCTGCCGTTCCTCCCGGTCGCCGACCGGATCTTCGTCGCCGGCGAGTGGCGGCAGGCGAGGGGCCCCGCCTTCGCCGTCACGGACCCGTCGAACGGCGAGACCCTGCAGGTGATCCACCAGGCCACCGCCGACGACGCCGACGAGGCTGTCCGGAAGGGCCGCGCCGCCGCCGACGATCCGGCGTGGCGCGCGCTGCTCCCGCATCAGCGGGCGAAGTACCTGCACCGTATTGCCGACGCCATCGAGGCGAACACGTCCCGGCTGGCGCTGCTGCAGAGCTACAACACCGGCAAGACGGTCACCGAGACCACCGGCCTCGTCGGCAGTGCGGCGGGCACGTTCCGCTACTTCGCCGCCGTCCTCGAAACCGCGGACGACGACCTCACCACCCCGCGCGGCAACTTCCTCACGATGAGCGTTCTCGAACCCATCGGCGTGATCGGCGCCATCGCACCGTGGAACTCGCCCGTGGCCAGCGACGCACAGAAGATCGCCCCCGCCCTCGCGGCAGGCAACGCCGTCGTCCTCAAACCCGCCGAGTGGACGCCGCTGGTGTCGCTCGAACTGGCACGACTCATCGACCAGGCCGGATTGCCGAAGGGTCTGCTGTCGGTGCTGCCGGGCAAGGGCTCCGTGGTCGGCGACGCCATCGTCACCCACCCCGACGTCGGGAAGGTGACGTTCACCGGCGGCACCAACACCGGACGGTCCATCGCCCATGCGGCGGCCGAGAAGCTGATGCCGGTGTCGCTGGAACTCGGCGGCAAGTCGCCGACCATCGTCCTCGACGACGCCGACCTCGACGCCGCCGTGAACGGCGTGATGTACGGGATCTTCTCGTCCACCGGGCAGAGCTGCATCGCCGGATCCCGGCTGTTCGTCGACCGCCGCATCTACGACGAGTTCCTCGACAAGCTGGTGGCCAAGACGCAGCGACTGCGGCTCGGACCCGGCCGCGACCCCGACACCCAGATCGGGCCGATGGTCCACCGCAGGCACCGCGACAGCGTCGCCGCCTACGTCGACCTCGCCCGCGAAGAGGGTGGACGCGTCCTGTGCGGCGGGGCCATCCCCGACGACGATCGGCTTCGTGACGGCGCGTACTACCTGCCCACCGTCATCGACGGACTTCCCAACAGCTCACGCACCTGCCAGGAGGAAATCTTCGGACCCGTCCTGGTCGCCCTGCCGTTCGACGGCGAAGCGGATCTCATTGCACAGGCCAATGATTCGGTTTTCGGGCTGGCGTCGGGAATCTGGACCGGCCACTACCGTCGCGCCTGGAAACTCGCCCGTCGACTCCAGGCCGGCACCGTGTGGATCAACACCTACAAGCAGTTCAGCATCTCCACGCCGTTCGGCGGCGTCAAGGAGAGCGGACTCGGTGTGGAGAAGGGCCGCAGCGGCATCGCCGCCTACTCGCGGCAGAAGAGCATCTACTGGGGCCTCGACGAGGAACCCAACCCCTGGGCAAATTGATCTGCGCCGCTCGTAGCGTCGCCCAATGTCACACCGGTTCCGTCTGACTGAACCGATGTCGCATCGGCCCACGAGAAAGCTGAAGTCGTAGGGCGTGCCGAAAGAAATTTCCGTCAGCTCTGTACGCCCTATTACTTTAGCGCTAAGATATTGAGACCTAAGCAACTGGAGGCATGCGATGAACCAACCCATAGCCCGGCTGCGGTGCCTGCGCTCCGTCGAACTGCGCACGCGGGCCAGCATCGAATCCACCGAGTTCTACTCGGACGTGTGGGGACTGCGCGTCGTCGAGCAGGGCACGGACGGCGCCTGGCTGCGGGGAACCGGTGACCACCACCACGCGCTGCAGCTCACCCAGGCGGAGCGGAACGGACTCGGCCGCATCACGTTCGCCGTCGCCACGCCGGCCGAGGTCGACGAGGCCGCCCGCCGGCTCGAACTCCGCGGCGTCCCGATCGTCAGCGGCCCGGGGCCGGTCGACGATCTCGGCGGCGGCTACGGCGTCAGCCTCGTCGACCCCGAGGGGCGCGTCGTCGAACTGCTCGCCGACGCTCTGGCGGTCCCGAAGCTCGGCCGCGAGGACGCCGTCCCGGTGGGCGTCACGCACGTCGTCCTCAACACTGTCGACATCGACGCCGCGGTGAAGTTCTACTGCGACGTCCTGGGCATGCGGGTCTCCGACTGGTCCGAACACCAGATGGCGTTCCTGCGCTGCAACACCGACCATCACAGCATCGCGTTCAACCAGGCCGAGTGGACGTCGGTGAACCACGTCGCCTACGAGATGCCCACCGTCGACCACTTCATGCGCGGCATCGGCCGGTTGCGTCACCACGGCACCGTGCCGCTGTGGGGTCCGGGCAAGCACGGCCCCGGCGACAACACGTTCTCCTACTTCGCCGACCCGGCAGGGCTGGTGTGCGAGTACACGTCCGGCATCGCGCAGGTCGACGAGGACCGGTGGCTGTGCAAGGTCTGGCGCCGGGTTCCCGAACTCTCCGACCTGTGGGGCACCGCGGGCCCGCCGTCCAAGCAGGTCCGCGACCACATGGCCGGCATCCCCGACCCCGGTGCGTTCGAGCGGTTCGACCTCGGGCGGGCGTCGTGACGCACGTCGTCGAATCCGGTTCCGGCCCCGCGCTGCTCATGCTGCACGGAATCGGCGGCAGTGCAGACAGTTTCGCTCCGCAGTTCGATACACTCGCCGGGTCGTTGCGGCTGATCGCCTGGGACGCCCCCGGGTACGGTCGCAGCAAAAACCCCGGACGTCCGTTCGACCTCGACGACTACGCCGACGCCGCGGCCGACGTGATCCGCGACCGCTGCGGTGACGCCGGTGCCCACGTGCTGGGGATGTCGTGGGGCGGGGTGATCGCCACCCGGCTCGCGATGCGCCATCCCGGACTGGTGCGGAGCCTGCTGCTGGGCAGTTCCACCGTCGGCTCCGGAGCGGACGACGACGCCGCCGGCCGGATGCGCGCCCGGGCCGCGACGCTCGAGCAGGAAGGCGCGGAAGCCTTTGCCGCCGAACGGGCCCCGCGGCTGCTGTCCGGGACCGCCGACGACCAAGTGACCGCGAAGGCCACGGCGATCATGGCGTCGTCGATCCGGCTGCCCGGCTACGGGTACGCCGCCGAGTCGATGGCGGCCACCGATCACACGGCCGATCTGCCGAAGATCGACATCCCCACACTCGTCCTCGGCGGAGACGAGGACAGAGTGACCGGGGTTCCGGCGAGTCAGGTTCTCGCCGGGGGCATCCCGGGCGCCGTGTTCGTCACCATCCGAGGCGCCGGACACCTCGCGAACCAGGAGCGGCCGGACGCCTTCAACGCCTGGGTCGAATCCTTCATCCACATCACCGAACGCCTGCGCAACCACGTCTAGAGAAGGAGTACACCAATGACACTCGAATACGGCACCGCCGACCTGAAGGAATTCACCGACTCGCTGATCCTCACCCGCGGCACCCGCCACGAGGACTGGGACACCCTGGGCTTCCAGGCGAAGGCCGGCGACCAGTTCAAGCGCGCACAGATCCGCTACGTCGGCTCCGGCGCGACGGGTAACCACGAGAGCGACAACCGCACCATCGTCTCGCGCGGATTCACGTTCTCCAACATGCTGCTTCCCCCCGGCGCCGAGGGCCCCGAGCACACCCACCACGACGCCGAAGAAGCGTTCTTCGTGCTCGAAGGTGAGGTGGAGGTCGGCGTCCACCGCGACGGCAAGGTGGAGAAGCGCACCCTCGGCTACCGCGACATGATCGTCGTCCCCGCCGGAGTGCCGCGCAGCCTGAAGAACAACGGCACCACCGACGCGCTGTTCTGCGTCATCATCGGCGCCCAGAAGCCGCAGATCCCGACGTACCCCGAGACGTCGGCCATGCACGGCGTTACCCGGGACTGACCGTGAGTCTCGAAGGCCGCAGCATCCTCGTCACCGGGGCAGGGCGGGGTCTCGGCCTCGCCCTGGCCCGCCGGCTCGGGGAGGACGGCGCCACCCTGTGGCTCGCCGACATCCGCGAGGACTGGGGTGAGGACGCCGCGGAAAGCCTGCGCGCCGACGGCGTCAAGGCGCAGTTCGTCCGGGTCGATCTCCGCGACGCGGAGTCGGTCGACGCGATGGCGGCCACCGTCACCTCCGGTGGCCCGCTGTACGGGCTCGTCAACAACGCGGCCCTCGCGGACGGTGTGGGCGGCAAACCGATTCACGAACTCGACATAGACGAGTGGGACCGGGTGCTGGGCGTCAACCTGCGCGGCACGTTCCTCGTGAGCAGGGCGATCGTTCCCTCCATCATCGGGAACGGAGGCGGACGAATCGTCACCATCGGCTCCGACGCCGCCCTGTACGGTTCGCCCCGCCTCGCGCACTACATCGCCTCCAAGGGCGGGGTGGCCGCGCTGACCCGCGCCATGTCCCGCGACCTCGGCCCGCACGGCATCACCGTCAACACCGTCTCGCCCGGACTGACCGAAAGCGAATCGGCACAGAAGGTTCCGGAACACCGGCACGAGCTGTACCGCCTCAACCGTGCGCTGGATCGCCCGCAGCAACCGTCGGATCTCGTCGGCGCCGTCGCGTTCCTGATGGGACCCGAGGCGTCGTACATCACCGGTCAGCAACTCGTCGTCAACGGCGGATTCGTCCTGCACTAGAGAAGGGGACCACGTCGTGGACCTGCAACTGAAAGACCGCACCCACCTGGTGACCGGCGGCAGCTCGGGAGTCGGGCTCGCCACCGTCGCGATGCTGCTCGAGGAAGGTGCCAACGTCGTCACCTGTGCGCGCGACCGCGACCGGCTCGACTCCGTCATCGCGCCGCTGCCCGGCAGCGAGCGTGTCCTGACCGCGTCCTGCGACGTGCGGGACCCGGCGGCGGTCGCCGCACTCGTCGAGGCGGGTGTCGAGCGGTTCGGCGGCCTCGACGGTCTGGTCAACAACGCAGGCAAGTCCCGCATGGTTCCGCGCGGCGAGGCGACCCTCGACGACTGGCGCGACGAACTCGACCTCAAGTTCTCCAGCGTCCTCAACACCGTCGAGGCCGCCCTGCCGCTGCTGCGCAAGTCCGACGCCGCGGCCATCGTCAACATCTCGGCGGTGCTCGCACGTCAGCCCGAGCCTCGGCTGGTCACCACCAGCGCCGCGCGGGCCGGGCTGCTGAACCTCAGCAAGTCGCTGTCGCTCGAACTCGCCGCCGACGGCATCCGCGTCAACTCGGTGTCGCTCGGACTGGTCGACACCGGCCAGTGGCGGCGCCGGTTCGAGGAATCCGGCACCGACGCCACCTTCGCCGAATGGGAAGCGGAAATCGCCCAGGACCGCGGCATCGGCCTCGGCCGGTTCGGCCGCGCCGACGAAGTGGCCGCCATGATCGTGACCCTGCTGTCTCCCCGCTCGTCGTATGTGACGGGCACCAGCCTCGACGTCTGCGGAGGCGTCGCGCGCTATGTCTGAGAGGAACACCATGTCCGTAGGAAATGACAAGCGGGTGGGTAATGGCGGCGACCTGCTCGTCCAGGTGCTGCGCGAGGCCGGTGTCGACACTGTGTTCGGCATCGTGAGCGTCCACAACCAGCCCCTGGTGCAGGCGGTCAGCAAGCACCTGCGGTTCGTGCCGGTCCGGCACGAGGCCACCGCGGTCAGTGCGGCGGACGGCTACGCCCGGGCCACCGGCGGACTCGGCTGCGCGCTCACGAGCACCGGCACCGGCGCCGGCAACGCGGCGGGTTCGCTGATCGAATCCCTCAGTGCCGGAACGTCGGTGCTGCACGTGACCGGCAACGTCGAGAGCCGCTACCTCGGTTCGGGTCGCGGGTTCATCCACGAGACCAAGGATCAGCTGGGCATGCTGACGGCGACGTCGAAGCAGGCCGCCACCATCCTCGACACCGACAGCGCCGGAAAGGTGTTGCGGGAAGGCGTCGCCGCCGCCCTCGCCGCGCCCGGTGGGCCGGCAAGCATCGAATGGCCGATCGACCTGCAGTACGCGGAACACGTCATCGACGTGGTCGAGCCGGTCGTCGAACCGTCGCGGACGACGGACTCCGACGAACTCGCGGTCGCCTTCGCCCTGCTGCGGTCGGCGGAACGCCCCGTGATCTGGGCGGGCGGCGGCGTCGCCCGCGCCGGCACGGAGCTGACCGCGCTGGTGGAGCGGTGGGGAGTCCCGTTGCTCACCAGCAACTCCGGTCGCGGCGCCGTGCCCGAGGACCACGAACTGTGCATCGGCAACTACGGCAACACCCCCGCCGGCCGGGCACTCCTCCAGGACGCCGATCTGCTGCTGTCGCTGGGAACGCACTTCCGGTCCAACGAGACCGGCGACTACTCGATGCCTGTCCCGGACGTGCACGTGCAGGTCGACCTCGACACCGCCGCCCTCGGCCGGGTCTACCCGGCGCAGGCCGGCGTGACCGCCGACGTCGCGTCGTTCCTCCGGCAACTGTCCGAACTGGCGCCGGTCGACGCGTCGTGGACCGAACGGGCCCGCGCCACCAGGGAACTGGTGCGTAGCAAGCAGCGCGCCGGACTCGGCGACCACGCCGTGCTGTGCGATGCCGTCCGCGCCGCGTTCCCGAACCATTCCGTGGTCGCCCGCGACGTCACCATCGCGTCGAGTTCCTGGGGCAACCGGCTGCTGCCGATGTTCGACCCCAAGTCGAACGTCTTCCCCCGCGGCGGCGGCATCGGGCAGGGCCTCGGCATGGCGATCGGTTCCGCGCTGGCCGACGAAACCCGCCCCACGCTGGCGCTCGTCGGCGACGGCGGTCTGGCCGTGCACTTCGGCGAAGTCCTCACCATGGCGCAGGAGAAGCCGTGGCTGGTACTGCTCGTCTTCAACGACGGCGGCTACGGCGTGCTGCGGAACATGCAGAAGGGCGGCGGCGAAGACACCTACGCCGTCGACCTCGTCACCCCCGATTTCCCGTTGCTCGCCCAGTCGATCGGAATTCCGTACCTGCGGATCGGTGGCGCCACCGAGGCGCACGACGTGCTCGCCGACGCCGTGTCCCGCCAGGCCCCGGTGATCGTCGAGGTCGACCTCGCCGCCTACGGCGAGATGCCGGCGCCGTTCACGCCGCCCGTGACCGTTCCCGGAAAGGATCCCCGATGACCACCATTGCCGTCTGCGGAGGCGGAATCGGCGGACTCGCCACCGCTCTCGCGCTGCAGAAATTCGGCCTCGACGTCCGCGTCTACGAGCAGACGAAGCAGTTCGCGCGCGTCGGCGCCGACATCAATCTCACCCCGAACGCCGTCCGGGCCCTCGACGGCCTCGGTGTCGGGCCGGCCATCCGCGAATCCGCAGCCCGGCCTCAGTTCCGGATCAGCCGCACGTGGGACACCGGCGTCGAGACGTCGCGACTTCCGATGGGTGACACCGCGGAACAGCAGTACGGCGCACCGCAGTTGACGATGCACCGCGGCGACCTCATGACCGCCCTCGAAAACCGGCTGCCCGCGGGGATCGTCGAGATGGGCCGCCGGGTGAGCGGCATCGTCGACGGCCGCATCGAATTCACCGACGGCAGTGCGGCGTCCGCAGATGTGATCGTCGGTGCCGACGGCATCCACTCCGCGGTCCGAACCGCGCTGCTCGGACGGGACCAGCCGACGTTCACCGGCGTCGTCGCGTTCCGTGCCGTCGTCCCCACCGAACGCATCGGCGAACTGCCGAACCTCGACTGCTTCACCAAATGGTGGGGGCCGGACCCGTCGACCCAGATCGTCACGTTCCCGCTCAACCAGGGCAAGGACATCTTCGTCTTCGCGACCTGCGCGCAGGACGAGTGGACCGAGGAGTCGTGGACCACACCCGGTTCCGTCACCGAACTCCGCGAGCTGTACCGCGACTTCCACCCCGACGCCCGCGCCCTCCTCGACGCCTGCGACGACGTCCTGAAGTCCGCTCTCTACGTGCGCGACCCACTCGACTCGTGGACCGACGGCCGGTCCGTACTCCTCGGCGACGCCGCGCACCCGATGATGCCGTTCATGGCCCAGGGGGCCGGCATGGCCATCGAAGACGCCGTCGTCCTGGCTCGCTGCCTGAGCCTGTTCGACGAACCCGCAGTCGCGCTGCAGACGTATCAGCACACCCGCCTGCAGCGCACCTCACGCATCCAGCGCGGATCGCGATCCAACGAATGGCTCAAAGTCGCCGGCAACGGCGACTGGGTCTACGAATACGACGCCTGGCACGTGGCGTTGGAATTGGCCACGGTTCGAACGGACGCATAGATGGAACCCCTTCGCCAGCCTGCGCTGTCGAGGCGCCGCGCGCTCGCCCTGCTGGGCTCCGCTGCCACTGCCGTCGCTGCGACGAGCTGCGCGCACCATCCCTCGGATTCGCAACCGAGCGGCGCGACGCCACCGGATGCGTACGAGTTGACCGGTGACGTCGACGGATACGCAACCACACTGATTCTGCTCGGAACGGCAGCCGGACCCATCGCCGTGCCGGGGCGGAGCGGCACGGCCAGTGTGCTCGTCGTCGGCGACCGACCGTATCTGATCGACGCGGGACCGTGGTCGAGCCGAAAGCTGATCCAGGCGGGCATCGATGCGGACTCGCTCGGGGGTGTCTTCGTCACGCACATGCACAGCGATCACATCGCCGACTTGTTCAACGTCTTCTGGCTGCCGGGCGGGACACCGTCCTACACGTTCCGCAACGTGGTGCCGGTATACGGCCCCGGCTCGGCGGGCAGATTGGCGACGCCCCGCGGTGGCAAGAGCATTCCGATCCAGAGTCCGGCCTCGCCGACTCCAGGCCTCACCGACCTGTTCACGGGTGTGCTCGACGCATTCGCCTACGACATCAACATTCGCAACGCGGAAAAGGGCGCCCAGTCCGACTACGGGCAGCGGTTGTCGCTGCACGACGTACTGCCGCCGGAGTCGGCGGGAGCGTCCCCCGACAACACGGCACCGGATATGGAGCCCTTCCCGGTGTTCGAAGACGACCGGGTCCGTGTCACCGCAACGCTGGTTCCGCACGGTCCGGTCTATCCGTCGCTGGCGTACCGTTTCGACACGGAGGACGGTGCCGTCACGTTCTCCGGAGACACCGCGAAATCGCCGAATGTCGTCCGGCTCGCGCGAGGATCCGACATCCTCGTCCACGAGGTGATCGACGTCGACTTCTACGCCGAGACTTCAGGTCCCGCGTTGGTCGAGCACATGATTCACGCGCACACCACCGCCCAGGACGTCGGACGGGTCGCCACGGACGCGGGTGTCCGCCAGGTGGTTCTCTCCCACATCGGACCGGGCGACCCCAGACAGGTCACCGACGACCAGTGGGAACGCGGCGTGACGTCCACCTTCTCCGGCGCTGTCACGGTCGGCCACGACCTCGTCCAGCTCGGCGTCGGGCAACGCCGCTGACTCCAGCAGGAACCTTGCGCTCGGCCGCTGTCCCGGGAAGGCTTGTGATCACGACACCGTGACGTGATCGGAGCCAGGGATGGACACGACGATTACCGAGATCGCACCCGACATCTACCGGCTGTCCACGTATCTGGACGAGCCCAACCTGATCATGAATCAGTTCCTCGTCGACGGTGAGGAAGCGCTGCTGTTCCACACCGGTCAGCGTGCGCTGTTCCCATCGGTGTCCGAGGCGGTCGGCCGGCTGATTCCCCTCGACCGGCTGCGGTGGATCACGTTCGGGCACGTCGAGGCCGATGAGTGCGGGGCGATGAACTCGTGGCTGGCGGCGGCGCCGAACGCCGAGGTCGCGCACGGGGCGATGGGGTGCTTCGTGCAGGTCAACGACCTGGCTGATCGCGCGCCGCGCCCGTTGCAGCACGGCGACGTGATGGAGACGGGCACCCGGCGGGTCCGTCACCTCGACACCCCACATGTTCCCCACGGGTGGGACGCCGGACTGATGTTCGAGGAGACGACGCAGACACTGTTCACCGGCGACCTGTTCACCGCGTTCGGTCATCACCCGCCGAGCACGGAGGAGGAGATGGTCGGGCCGGCGATCGCTGCGGAGGACATGGGGAGCGCGACGTGCCTGACGCCGGCGCTCGGGCCCACGATCCGGGACCTCGCCGATCTGGAACCCCTCGTGCTGGCGCCGATGCACGCGCCGGTGTTCGCCGGTGACTGCGTGCAGAGTCTCCACGACCTCGCGACTGCGTACGAGGGGCTCTTCACCGCCGCACAGGAGAGGTTTCGCGCCGAGGCCTGACGCGCATCTCCTGCACTAAGCTTGTCGTTTAACCTCGGCCATCGCGTGGGGCAGTTGGTGCTGGTGTTGTTCGGCGTGTCGCCGCGGCATGAGGCGACCACCGCCTGATCATCTTGAGGTTCCTTCCACAGAACTTTCGAGACGAAAACAGGCGGTGACCGTGAGTATCAGTGTGCCCGATCGGTGGGCGGTCGGGGAAGAATCGGTCCCCGATCCGCGTGTCGACCTGGTGTCGTTCCGCGAAGAGTACTACCGGTGTCTTCCGACCCGAGGTGATGCATTGTTCGAGTTGACCGATGCGCTGCTGTGTGCGGGCACCGCGGTTCGCACCCTGGTCGAGTTGTCACTGGCCGCCGAGCATCGGCGCGGTCACGGCGCCCTGTACGACGCAATCAACTGCGGCAGAGTAGATTTCACTCGGCTGCGCCGCGCCCTCGGCGGGCTGACGATCCCGTGTGATCGTGGCGGCCGGATCGTTCTGGCCGTCGATGTCAGTGCCTGGTTGCGCCCGGATGCACCGACGAGTCCGCAGCGCGGGTTCTGCCACGTCTACGGCCGCGGGAAGAATCAGGCGCAGCTGATCCCGGGGTGGCCGTATTCGTTCGTCGCCGCACTCGAGACCGGGCGTACCTCGTGGACGTCGGTGCTCGACGCGGTCCGCTTGCGCCCCGACGATGACGAAACCGCTGTGACGGCGACCCAGGTGCGTGAAGTGATCACGCGGTTGCGCGAGGCCGGGCACCACCGCGACGGCGACCCGGACATTCTGCTGGTGTTCGACGCCGGGTACGAGTTGGCGCGGTTGGCGTTCGTGCTCGCCGATCTCCCGGTGCAGGTGTTGGGCCGGATGCGTTCGGACCGGGTGCTGTGCTTCCCGGCGCCGCCACCGGGCCGTACTGGGCGCCCACCCCGGCACGGCCCCGAGTTTCGATTCGCCGACCCGATTACGTGGCCTGCACCCGAGACCACCTCGAGCACCGAGACGGACCGATACGGCACAGCCTCCGCTTCGGCGTGGAATCGGTTGCACCCGCGACTCGTTCATCGTGGCTCGTGGGCTCAGCACCCGGGGCCGCCACCGATCGTGGAAGGCACGGTGATCCGGTTGACCGTCGACCACCTTCCTGGGGACCGGCATCCCACCCCGGTGTGGCTGTGGTGCTCGGACCCGGGCGTCAGTGCCGACGATCTCGACCGGTTGTGGCAGCTGTTTCTGCGGCGCTTCGATCTCGAGCACACCTTCCGCTTCTTCAAGCAGACGTTGGGGTGGACCGCGCCTCGGCTCCGCAGTCCCGAGGCGGCCGACCGCTGGACCTGGATCGTGCTGGTGGCCTACGCCCAACTCCGGCTCGCCCGTCCCCTGGCCGAGGACCTACGCCGCCCGTGGGAACGGCCTGTCCCACCAACACGATTGACGCCGGCACGGGTTCGTCGAGGGTTTTCGCGCACCCGTGCGACGATGCCTGTTCCGGCCAGTGCACCGAAACCCAGTCGACCCGGACCCGGACGCCCACCCGGATCGAAAAACACCCACCGCGCACCGCATCACCACGTGGGCAAACGCGCCGAAACCAAAGCTAGAAAACCCGTCGGGGCCGCCTGCCCAGGTTAAAAATCAAGCTAAGGGCGTCGGTCGGGGCCGCGCTCCACCACTCTCGTCGCGACCGTCGCGACCGGGGTGTTGCTGTCCTGGGAGATCTTCGCGAGCATCTCGAACGCCCGAACCGCGTCCACGTCGAAGCGTTCCATGATCATGCCCTTGGCCTGACCGAGGGGCCCTCGCCGAGCTTCTCCTGGATGCCGTCGAGCTGTTCGGGTAGGTCCGACGTCCCCGCCTGCGACGCGAAGGTCTTCTTCCCTTCGACGACGAGGATGCCGGCGCTGTCGGCACCGGACACCGTCGCGACGGCGGTGGCGGTCACGCGCCGGAGTGTGCGGTCGACGTCGTGCGGCAGGAAGAACTCGCGAGCGAGGTGGGCAATCCTGCGTGTGAGATCCTCCGGTGCGCCTGGTTCATCCACAGCCGCCACCTCCTTACGTTCGTTGGGTTACCCGGCGGGTTCGGAACTAACCGACCACCGGTCTGATTAGCGGACACCCGTCCCTGGGCACCCTGCGGGCAGCGGACCGTACAGCAGCGATGCGGCGCCGATCCCACTGAAGTCCAGCGAGGAGCTACGCCGTGTCGAAGAAGAACCCTGTCATTCCCGGGACGCCCGGTTCGGGCACTCCGACGGTCGAGGAGCCGACGAAGCCCACCGAGCCACTGCCCCCCAAGCCCGATCAGCGGGCCCCCGAACTGCGCACCGCGACCGGGCAACCCGTCGAAGGCCCGGACACGGCCCGCGGCCAGCAGGGTGAGCACCTCACCACCGCGCAGGGCGCGCGGCTGTACGACACCGATCACTCGCTGAAGGCAGGAACCCGGGGACCGACCCTGCTCCAGGACCACCATCTCCGTGAAAAGATCACGCACTTCGATCACGAGCGGATCCCGGAGCGGGTGGTGCACGCACGCGGTGCGGCTGCTCACGGTGTCTTTCGCGGATACGGTTCCGCCGAACCGATCAGCAAGGCGGCGTTCCTCGGCAAGGGCGTCGAAACACCGGTCTTCGTCCGGTTCTCCACCGTGCTCGGGTCCCGTGGATCGGCCGACGCCGTCCGCGACACCCGAGGGTTCGCGACCAAGTTCTACACCGGCGAAGGCACTTTCGACTTGGTGGGAAACAACATTCCGGTGTTCTTCATCCAGGACGGCATCAAGTTCCCCGACGTCATTCACGCCGCCAAGCCGCACCCGGATCGCGAGATTCCGCAGGCGCAGAGCGCGCACGACACCTTCTGGGACTTCGTGTCCCTGCACACCGAAGCCACCGCGCACACGTTGTGGAACATGTCCGACCGCGGCATCCCGAGGTCGTACCGGATGATGGAAGGCTTCGGCGTCAACACCTTCCGGATGGTGAATGCGGCGGGCGAGAGTTCCCTCGTGAAGTTCCACTGGAAGCCGAACCTGGGTGTGCACTCCCTGGTGTGGGAGGAAGCGCAGATCGTGAACGGCATGGACCCCGACTACCACCGCCGCGACCTCGCCGACGCGATCGAGTCGGGCGCCTACCCGCAGTGGGAACTGGGTATCCAGGCGTTCCCGGATACCCCGGATCAGATGTTCGAGGGCATCGACCTGCTCGACCCGACGAAGATCGTGCCCGAGGAACTGGCGCCCGTGCAGCCGATCGGGCTGATGACACTCGACGCGAATCCGACGAACTTCTTCGCCGAGACCGAGCAGGTGGCGTTCCACCCCGGGCACCTCGTTCCGGGGATCGACGTCACCGACGACCCGCTGTTGCAGGCGCGGCTGTTCTCATACCTCGACACCCAGATCAGCAGGCTGGGCGGACCTAACTTCGGGCAGATCCCGATCAACCGACCCCACGCCGAGGTCAACGACATGCTGCGCGACGGCATGCACCAGACGGGAGTCCATCCGGGGGTCGCACCGTACCGGCCGAACTCCCTCGACGGCGGTTGCCCGTTTCTCGCCGGTGCCGATGCGGCGTTCGTCGAGGTCCCGGTGCCGATGCCGGAGTCGACGAAGTTCCGGGGGGCACCCGCCAGTTACGACGACCACTTCTCCCAGGCCCGGCTGTTCTACGCCAGCCTCAGCGCCGTCGAGCAGGCGCACGTCGCGGAGGCGTACACGTTCGAGCTGGGCAAGTGCTACGAGCAGGCGATCAAGGAGCGGGCCCTCGGGGTCGTGGCGAACATCGACCCCGGCCTGTGCGCGACGGTCGCCGAGGGTCTGGGCCTTCCGGCGCCAGAGCCGACCGTCGCGTACGACGTGGCGCCGACGCCCAGCCCGGCGCTGTCGCAGGTCGGCGCCGAGTGGCCGCTGGACGGTCGGATCATCGGCATCGTCGCCGACGACGAGTCGGATCTGTCCGAGGTGGCCGACGCTGTCGGGAAGATCGGCAAGGACGGCATGGTGCCGCTCGTCATCGGACCGCACGGTGGCGAACTGGGGTCGGGCAAGGGTGCCGTGCCGGTGTCCCGGACGTTTCTCACGATGCGGTCGGTGGAGTTCGACGCCATTCTCGTCGCGGCGCCGGCGTCGGACCCGCGGGTGCACGTGTTGCTGTCGGAGGCGTTCCGGCACTGCAAGGTGATCGGGGGGTGGGCCGCCGGTCGCGTCCTTCTCGAAGCGGTCGGGATCCCGGCCGAGGCCCCGGGCATCGTAATCGCCGACGATGCGTCGGCGCTGTTCGACGGCGTCACTGCGCTGATGAAGTCTCACCGGGTGTGGGAACGCCAGGTGTGACGTGACCCGTGGGTGGCCCGACTGCTTCGGCCGGGCCACCCACACCGGTTCCGAGATTTCTCGCCTCGACTGTGGCGCACGATACATCTTAGTGCTAAATTATTGAGCACTAAGGAACTATGCCTTCGGTCGAGCCTGGGAGTGAGCGATGACAACAGACGCAGACACCGTCCCCATGATGGTGCGTCAAATGCGGGTCGAGTCCTCGGGCGTCGTCTCGCTCCGCCTCGAACGAGAGGACGGCGGCGCCGTCGACCGGTGGACGCCCGGGGCCCATCTGGACCTGCACCTGAACCGAGGGACCGTCCGCCAGTACTCCCTCTGCGGAGATCCCGACGACAAGACCGGGTACCGCGTCGCGATCCTCCACGAGGTGACCGGGCGCGGCGGATCCCGCCACGTCCACGAGACGTTGCGGCCCGGCGACAGCCTGTCGGTGAGCACGCCCCGCAACAACTTCGAACTGCTGCCGTCGCCGCGGTACGTCTTCATCGCCGGCGGCATCGGCATCACGCCGATCCTCGCGATGATCGGTGAGGCCGAGCGCATGGGCGCGGACTGGGAACTGCACTACGGCGGACGCGCCCGCGCGTCGATGGCCTTCCTCGACGAACTGTCCGTGTACGGCGACCGCGTCCACGTCGTCACCGAGGAGTCCGACGGGATCCTCGACCTTCCCGCC
Source organism: Rhodococcus jostii NBRC 16295 (assembly GCF_001894825.1). Taxonomy (GTDB): domain Bacteria; phylum Actinomycetota; class Actinomycetes; order Mycobacteriales; family Mycobacteriaceae; genus Rhodococcus_F; species Rhodococcus_F jostii. Next base: position 48,923 of record NZ_BCWY01000057.1, read on the forward strand.
GTCCTCGGCACCGCCCGCGAGGGGACCCTGGTCTACGCGTGCGGCCCCGAGGGTCTGCTCGGCGCGGTCGAGGGGTTCGCCGGTTCCTGGCCGGACGGCGCCCTCCGACTCGAGCGGTTCAAGGCGAAGGAGATTCCCGCCGACACGCTCGCCGGCGACCGTCCCGTTCGCGTCGTCTGCGAACGATCCGGCATCTCGGCCACCGTCGCCCCCGACCGGACCATCCTCGACACCCTCGAGGAATCCGGCGTCGACGTCCCCAACTCGTGCCGTGAAGGCATCTGCGGGACCTGCGAAACCCGTGTCCTCGCCGGCACCCCCGACCACCGCGACTCACTGCTCTCCAGCTCCGAGCAGGAGTCCGGCACCACCATCATGATCTGCGTTTCCCGCGCCCGCTCCGACGAGCTCGTGCTGGACCTCTAGAAGGGAAGAACCATGAGCCTGTATCTGCAACCACGCCAGTCCGGCACGGCGCCCACACCGTACGAGCGGAAGCTGGCCGGTGCGATCGAAGAGGTCTTCGGCACCGGTGTGCACCACCTCGAAGGGCTGGTGAAGGGTCTGAACGCCCTCGGCATCCACAGCCCGGGCGGCGACGCCTGGACCACCGACACTTTCACGGACGAGATCCGACGGATGGGGGCCTGACCATGGTGAACCGACTGCGCAAGACGGCACCGACCGGCGACGAGATCTTCGCGACCGGGATGCGCGACCAGTGGCACGCGGTGTGCCCGTCCGACTTCGTGGCGCGCGGCGACATGAAGAAGGTCCGCCGCCTCGGCGAGGACTGGCTGCTGTTCCGTCAGTCCGACGGCACCCTCCGCATGCTCGCCGACCGCTGCCCGCACCGCGGCGCCCCGCTGTCGCAGGGGCAGCACCTCGGCGACCGCGTCGCCTGCCAGTACCACGGCGTGCAGGTGGACGGCGGCGGCACCGTCGTCTCGGTTCCCGGAATGCCCGGCTGCAACCTCGAGGGCAAGCGGCTCGTCACCAGCCTCCCGGTGCGGGAGGTCGCCGGCGCCGTCCTCGCCTGGTTCGGCACCGACCCCGACGCCGAACCCGCACCACTCGAACTGCCGGAGCGCCTCACCGACGACGGCATCTCGCACTTCCTCTGCTACGCGGAGTGGAAGGCGCCGTGGCGGTTCACGCTGGAGAACCTGCTCGACCCGATGCACGGCGCGTTCCTGCACCGGGAATCGCATTCGATGTTCGGCGGCGAGACGTCGGCGAAGTTCCGGATCCGCGAAACCGACCGTGGATTCTTCTTCGAGAAGACCGACCAGCGGGGCGTGAACTTCGACTGGGTCGAATTCTGCCGGACCGGCATCGACTGGGTGGACCTCGAGATCCCGTACCCGCCGACCGCGGGCCCCGGTGGGTCGTTCGGCATCGTCGGCATGGGAACGCCGATCGACGCCGAGACCACCGCCGTGTTCTTCTGGCGGTACCGGCGCGTCGAGGGCTGGGAGCGCGACGTCTGGCGTTTCCTCTACCGGGCCAAGCTCGAGGAGCGGCACTGGGTCGTTCTCGAACAGGACCGCACCATGCTCGAGGCGATGGCGTTCGACGCCGACCAGGCAGAAAACCTGTACCAGCACGACCTCGGCGTCATCCGGCTCCGCAGGCTCTACCGGGCGCAGGCCGAGGCCCAGGCGAAGGCCCTGCAGGAGGCGTAGCGTCGCCCGGGTTGACTTGAATGAAATGTCAACTAAGAATGTGTGACGGCCGACACGTCGGGCGCCGGCCGGGTGCGAGGAGGCGTGAGCGGTGCTTACGAACGGTGACGATCGAGGTCGGCTTGCGTTGGTCGAGGCGGCGGGGAGGTGCTTCGCCGAGCTGGGATACGAACGCACCACCGAGGCGGTCATCGCCGCTGCCGCCGGAGTGTCGCAGGACGAGTTCTCCGCCCGGTTCGCGTCCCGCGACGACGCCTTCCGCGCCGTCGCCGCCTCCGTGTTCGACACGTTCGTCGAGGCGCAGCGCATCCCCGTCCCTCCGGACGCCGACCCGCGCAGCATCCTGCGCGCGGCCACGGCGGCGTTCATCGAGACCGTCTACAGCAGCGGTCGCCTGTTCACGATGATCGAGGACCGCGCCGCCGTGGACCCGATGATCGGGGAGCAACTCGAGGCCGCGCACAACCGGATCCTCGGCCGGTACATCCGGTTCATCGAAGGACTCAACCAGGCGGGTATCGCGACACCGTGTGCCGAACCCGCCCAGCTCGCCCGCAAACTGTCCGAGGCCCAGTGGACGGGTGCGGCCCGCCTGATCGGTGCGTCACCGGACGAGCAGAGACGGTTCATCGTGGAGATGACGGCGGCGTCCGAACGGTTCATCGGATTCTGCGAGGTCGCCGATCTGACCGCCCGCGCCGCCAGCTGAGACCGTCCGTCAGGCGTGGGGCGCCTGGTTCTCGACGATCGAGTGCTCGAGTTTGCGGAGCAGTTCCGCCAGCGCCGCCTGATCGTCCTTCGACATCCCGCTGAGTATCTGGGACTCGTTGGCGAAGTGCGCCTCCGCGACCTTCTCGATCACCCGCAGCCCCTCGTCGGTGAGTTGTGCGTGCACGATGCGACGGTCCTCGGCGTCGCGCTCCCGCTGCACAAGTCCCGCCTTCTCGAGCCGGTCGACGCGCAGCGTGACTCCGCCGGTGGTGACGAGGGCGGACTCCGCCAGCTGTCCGGACGTCATCCGGTACGGCGGACCCGAACGTCGCAGGGCGGCGAGAACGTCGAACGACGCCATGTTGATGCCGTGCTCCTCGAACACCGCGGCCAGTGATGCCTGGTAGCGCAGATACGAACGATGCAGGCGGCCCAGCACTTTCAGCGGACTCACGTCGAGGGTGGGCCACTGATGTGCCCACTGGTCGACGATGTCGTCGACGGCATCGCGATCTGGAACGGGGCGTTGCGTCACTGGGCGCACCTCCTGGATCCTCGAGGGTCTCATCTGTTTAGTACCAAGATATCGAACGAAGCATAGGGTACGGCGACGCGCCGCGGGTCCCCGTCGATTGCTCGGAACGGGGACCCGCGGCGCGGCCGGGTGGGTGCGTCGTCAGCGACCCTCGACTGCCGCGACGGCGTCGATCTCGGCGATGGCGCCGTAGGGGAGGCTGCTGACCTCCAGGAAGGTGCGGGCGGGGCGCGGCTCGTCGAAGATGCGCTCGAACTGGCGGTTCGCCTCCTCGCGCAGCGACAGGTCGGTGACGTAGTAGGTGAGCTTGACGACGTCCTTGAGTTGTCCGCCGACGGTGGCGAGGCGATCAACCATGCGGTCCACGGCGGCGTCGAGGGCCTCGGTGCGGCCCGGGACGGCAGTGCCCTCGGCGTCGACGGACAGGGCGCCGGAGACGAACGCGAGTCCGCCCGCGACCACGGCCGGGCTGTAGGGGTGGTGGGCGGACACTTCGGTGAGGGACATGGAGGCTCGCTTTCTCGGTGGGCTTCTCCGAAGAACTATATCTTAGCGCTAAACTAATTGACAGGGTCGTGGGAATGAAGCCCCGCCCGACGGGTACCCGGCCCACATGTCACGAGCCACGAAACCCTCGGCCGCACCGTTCGTGCCGGACACCGCCGACCTCGACGCGCTGTCCGACGCGGCGGACGGCTGCCACGGCTGCGATCTGTACCGCGACGCCGAGCAGACCGTCTTCGGCGCGGGCACGCGATCCGCACGGATGATGCTCGTCGGCGAGCAACCCGGCGATCAGGAAGACCGCGCCGGCGAGCCGTTCGTCGGTCCGGCGGGAAAGCTCCTGAACAAGGCGCTCGACGCGGCGGGTATCGACCGGAACCTCACCTACGTCACCAACGCGGTCAAGCACTTCAAATTCGTCCCCGCCGAACGCGGCACACGTCGAATCCACAAGAAGCCGAACCGCACCGAGATCGTCGCATGCCGGCCGTGGCTGATCGCCGAACTCGCGGCGGTGCAGCCCGACGTCCTCGTGTGCCTCGGAGCGACCGCCGCGCAGGCGTTGCTCGGCCCGTCGTTCCGCCTCACCGAGCATCGTGGCGAGCTGCTGCACCTCGACGGCGAGGTGGAAGTCGAGGTGGACCCGGACGTCTTCGCGACGATCCACCCGTCCGCCGTGCTGCGCGGGCCGTCGGACGACCGGGACTACGCGTTCGACGGCCTCGTCACCGATCTGAAGAAGGCCGCCGCCGCGCTGTGAGGATCATCCGGCCGAACGTATGGCGCGTCGGACCGTCGAGGACGAGATTGAGGGCATGACGAATTCGAACGCGAACCAGACCATGAAGGCAGTGTCCTACTCGTCCTACGGCGGTCCCGAGGTGCTCGAGACCCACGAGGTGCCGGTACCCGAACCCACCGGAAACCAGGTGCGTCTCGTCATCCGGGCCGCCGGGGTGAACCCGATCGACTGGAAGCTGCGGTCAGGGTCGATGGCCGAGGTGATGTCGGTGCAGTTCCCGAAGATCCCTGGCAGCGAGGTGGCCGGTGTCGTCGACGCCGTCGGACCGGACACGACCGGTGTGGTGGCGGGCGACGAGGTGTTCGGCTGGTCCGACACCGGCGGCTACGCCGAATACGCGCTCGCCTCGATTGTCGTGCCGAAGCCGAGGGGGTTGAGCTGGACGGACGCCGCCACCATTCCCGTCGCCGGCGAGGCCGCCACTCGTGGACTACGGATTCTGAAGCTGAAGGCCGGTGAGACGTTGCTGGTGAACGGGGCGTCGGGGGCGGTGGGAACCCTGGCGGCGCAGTTGGCGCTGGAATCGGGTGTCACCGTGATCGGCACGGCGAGCGAGAAGCATCACGACGCGCTGCGCGAGCTGGGCGTGACCCCGACGACCTACGGTGACGGCCTCGCAGATCGGGTGCACGAGCTCGCCCCGAACGGGGTCGACGCCGTCCTCGACCTCGGCTTCGGCGGGCTCGAGGCCGCGATGGAATTGCGCGGGGGCACCGACCGGATCGTGACGCTGTCGGACGGGGCCGCGTTCGGGCTGGGAATCACGTTCTCGTCGGGCAACGCCGGCGACTGGAACGCCGAGACTCTGCGCCGCCTGGGCGATCTCGCCGCGGCCGGGAAGCTGTCCCTCCCACCGGCGCGCACGTTCGCGCTCACCGACGCGGCCGACGCCCAGCGGGCCGGGGAGAAGGGCGGCAGCCGCGGGAAGATCCTGCTGCGCTGACGCGCCCGTGAGTACTTATTAACCACGGGCGGTTAACAAGTACTCACGGGTCAGGCGGTGGTGGCCAGCGCGGCGGCGAGACCGAACGGCACGGCCATCACCACCACCTCGAAGACCGCACGCCGAAGTGACCCTTCGGCAGTGATCCGGTGCGCGGCGGCCTGCCCGACCCACGTTCGCCGCCACCACCAGCCGAGCCCGAGGAGCGCCGCCAACGCCACCGCCTTGGCGAGCACGATGCGGCCGTAGCCGGTGTCGAACAGCGGCGTCACCCCACCGAGTCGGACCGCGGCGTCGACGATCCCGGTCGCGGTCAGCAGCCACACGCACCGCCACGCGACGACCGAATACCGCGGCAGCCACGACGACCAGTCACCACGCGAACGGAGCATCAGGCCGAGCGCGGCAAGCAGTCCGAACCACACCGCGGCGGCCAGCGCGTGGACGACGTCGAGGACCGAGCCGAGAACCTGCTGCGACATGTGTCCGGTGATCGGCCGGGCCACCAGGGCGAGCGCCGCGAGCACCAGCACCGGGACGGGGATGCGGGCCGCGCTGCGGCGGAACGCGACCGCCGACCACACGGTGGCCGCGACCGTGCACGCGAGAACGGCGAGGTCGACGCGTCCCGCGCTGATCTCGGTCACGTACGCGCCGAACCGCCCGACCGACAGTTCCGACAGGGCCAGGGCGTCGGCCTCCGCCGCCGTCATCGAGAGCAGCACGGCCTCGGCGAGCATCCAGGCACCGGCGATCGCGGTCGACAACCGCCACAGCCGTTCGTTCCGCACGAGCGGCCGGTTGTCCGTGCGACTCCACCAGCCCAGCGCGGCGAGCCCGAAGACCGCCGAACCGAGTATCAGGCACAGCGCGCGGACGGCGCTCGACGGCGTGGGGTCTTCCGGTTGCGCCAACGCCCAACCGCACGCGACCCCGACGAGTGCCGTGGGTACGGCGAACAGCAGCCACGACTGCCGCGCCGTACCCACCCTGCTCAGTTCTCGCCGCGAGGCTTGCGGAGCGCGAACCACAGCCCGCCGCCGAACACGACCACACCGGCAACGATGAACGGCCACAGCGGAACTCCGCCGCCGCCCGATTCGCCCGAGCTGTCGGCTGCGGCGCCGGGCGTGCCCGATCCGTCCTGGGTGAGGGTGAACGTGCGGGTGCCGCTCACCGGATGCCCGTCGGCGGAGGTGACCCGAAACGCGATGGTGTACACCCCGGCCGGCCCCAGGTCGCCGAGTTCGGCACTGACCGTGGGTCCCTCGACGACCGGGTCGCCCTTGGACCACAGGTTGCCGTCGGGGCCCACCACGGTGAGTGACGCGAACGATTCCTGCAGCGCCTCGTTGAATGTGACGCTCACCCGTTCCGGGCCGGACGCGATCTCCGCGCCGTTCTCGGGGGTGGAGCTGATCACGACGGAGTGGGCGAACGCGGTGCCGACGCCGAGCATGCTGCCGAGCATCGTCAGCAGTCCGACCGCGATCACCTTCACCGACGTGAGGGTGGCGCATCTTCTCATGAGCGCCGGCTCCGCACCATCGCGCCGAGACCGAGGGCCGCACCGAGCGCGCCCAGGATCAGACCGATGCCGCCGAGCCAGCGGGCGGTGTCGTCGGTGCCGGACGCCGTCGTCTCGGTCTCCTCGGACGTCGTGGCGCCGCCTGCGTCGTGGCTGTGGTCTTCACCGCTCGCCGCGGCGAGGGTGAGGGTGGGTGCCGGCTTGTCGGGCTCCGCGCCGTCGGGGCCCGCTGCCTGATCCCAGTTGACGACCTCGCCGTCGCTGTACGTCTGGACGGCCGGGAACGGCACCTCTTCGTTCTCCGGCAGCGGTCCGGCGGACAGCTCGAACTGCTGGAACTGTCCCGGCGCCACACCGACTCCGGGGTCGGCGGTCCACGTCACGGACTTCGCGAGCTGGGACGCCTGGTCCTTCTCGACGACGGACGTCCACCCGGGCAGCGGTGTGGTGCGAGCCGACTTCAGGTCGGGGAGTGTGACGGTCAGCTTGGTGGTGGACGCCGTCTCGGATTCGGTGGGCACGCGGAACGTCAGGACGGAGTAGCCGCCCTGCTCGGCGCCGGGGGCGACGACCGTCACGTGGGCAGCGGCCACACCGGCCGCGAGGAGCACGGCGCCACCGGCGGCACCGGCCGTGAAAAGGGCACGGGAAACGAGGGAATTCATCGAAGGTCCTTTGAAGGGTCTGAAGGGAGATGAGGCGGGAATCAGACCGGGACCGGGGGCCCGCGACGCGAAATGCTGGCCCGCAGCAGGGCGTCCACGGGATTCGCCGGACGCGTCGGGAGGTGCGGCGACGTCACCGCCGAGACGGGCAGCAGTGCGCCGCGGAGAACCACCCGCCACACGTGGACGAGGGGTCCGTACAGACGTTCCGCGTTTGCGATCAGCAGCGCGCAGACGACGGTGGCGACCGCGTGCGCGGCCAGCATCGGCGCGGCGGGCACCGCGGAGTGCACGTGCGAGGTGAGCGTGAGCGCGAAGTGCGCGGCGACCTGTCCGGCACCGAGCGCACCCACGAGCGCGAGCCGTCCGTGGAAGCGGGCCGGGGTCTGCGCGGTGATCGCTCCGACGCCGCCGCACGTGACGAGCAGCAGGGTCAGGGCGGCGGATTCAGGAAGGCCGCCCCCGCCGATGCCGTGCGCCGCGACCGCGAGCCCCGCCACGAGCGCACCGACCGCCGAGCCCCGAAGGGTCGCGGTGGTGGCGGGGCGGGCGGGGGACATCGGCGTGGGGTAGTTCAGCGCACGCCGAGGCGTGCGAGGAGATCGGCTTCGACTCCGTCGAGTTCGGACGAGATGGCGTGATGGGCGGCCTTGCGGCGGGCCTGCGGCATCTGCTCGGCCGCGCGGACGGCGGTGTTGAGGTCGCCGAGGCGGTCGCGGATGGCGGCGGCGAACTGCTGCGTCTCCGCGTCGTCCGGCTTCTGCGCGAGGATCTCCGTGGTGGAGCTTTCGGCGCCGGCGATGCGGGCGCTGAGCTTGGCGCCGTGCCCGGTGAAGTTGGCGAGCTGATCGACGTCGACGCCCATCCGGTCGGCGCGACGGGCATCGATCTGGCCGCGCACGACGGTGGCGGCGCGGTAGGCGATCGGCAGCAGGACCGGCGTCAGCAGTCGTGCGACACCGAGGTACTTGCGGACGGCGGCGACGGTGAAACCCTTCTGGGCGGCCGCCTTCTCCTGGGCCTTCAACGCAGCGACCTGAGCCTTCTCGACCTTCTTCAGCGACTTCAGCTCGGCAGCCTCGAGCTTGCGGCCGGCCGTGGCGGCTTGCTTGTCGCGCTTCCGTTCGTTCTTCGCGCTCAGCTTCGCCTCCACTCCAGCCTTGTGCTTGAGTGCCTTGGCTTCCGCCTTGCGGGTGGCTCGGGACTTACGTTTCTTGAACAACCCCATCGAAAAGACCCCTTTTCCTGGTGTTTCAGCGCAGCCCACGCTACCAACTGCATCCGGTGCTTCGGGATCAGCCTAGGGGAGCCCATAATCTTCGTCATCGTGTGTTCCCATATCGGTCAGCAATCAGAACCCGCCACCTCTCCCGGAAAGGTGGCGGGGACGGTGATCGATGCCAGCGCACTGACGCGGTGCCGCCACCGGGTGCACCTCGACGCGGCGTTCCCCGAACAACTCGCGGCCGCGCCCGAGGACCCGGGCGTGCGCCAGCGTCAGGATGCGGCCGCCGCCAAGCGTGAAGACATTCGCCGGACCGTCACCGAGCACGCACCGGAACGGTGGGTGCAGATCGACACCGAGCAGAGCCTGCGCCGGCGCGCCGAGGACACCCTGGCCGCGTGCGAGGCGGGCGCCGACCGGATCTGGGGTGCCGTGTTCCCGCTCGACCGGGAGACGGGCCGGAAGGCGCGCTGCGAGATCCTCATCCGTGACGAGGACCACGGCGGGTACATCCCCGTGATCGTCGTCAACCACAAGGTCACCGATCCCGGCCGCGGCGCGGTGACGTCGGGGATGTTCGAGTGGGAACCGCGGGAGGACACGACGCGGAAGCCGCGCAGTCAGGTGCGGGACCAGATGCGCGTCGCGCAGGTGCATCGGATGCTCGAGCGGCACGGGTTCGCGAGCCCGGCGCTGGTGGCCGGCGCCATCGGCTACGGCTCCGACGTCATCTTCGTGCACGACCTCACCACCATCCTCGACGAGTACGACGAGCGCTTCGCCGACCGCCTCGCCGTCGCCCGCGGACAATCGGCGACGGTGCCGTCGCGGATCGGCGAATGCCGTTCGTGCCCGTGGTGGCCCGGGTGCGAGGAACAGCTGACGCAGACCCACGACGTGAGCCTCGTGGCCACCGGTTCGCGCGCCGACATGCTGCGCGACGCCGGGTGCCACACCATCGACGACCTCGCGGCGTGGGACGGCGAACCGCTCGAGGACTGGCCGCACGGCGCGTTCGAGGACGCCGTCGTCACCGCCAAGGCCTGGCTCGCGGGGGCGCCACTGGTGCGGCGGTTCCCGGAGATCCGGGTGACGCGCGCCGACGTCGAGGTGGACGTCGACATGGAGAGCTACCAGGAGCACGGCGCCTACCTGTGGGGGACGCTGCTCAACGTCGACGGGGTGTCGGCGTACCGGCCGTTCGTCAGCTGGGACCCGGTGCCCACACAGGACGAGGCGCGGTCGTTCGCCGAATTCTGGACGTGGCTGATGGCCGAACGGGAAGCGGCCGCGCTGAGCGGCAGAACGTTCGCCGCGTACTGCTATTCGCGGTCCGCGGAAGACAAGTGGTTGCTGGACTCCGCCCGGCGGTTCGCCGGCGCACCCGGCATCCCCACCGAAGCCGAGATCCGCGAATTCATCGACAGCCCACAATGGGTCGACATCTACCAGGCCGTCAGCGACCAGTTCATCTGCCCGGGCGGGAAAGGCCTCAAGAAGATCGCCCCCGTCGCCGGATTCCGGTGGCGCGACGCCGACGCCGGCGGCGAAGCCTCCATGAGCTGGTACCGCGAAGCCGTCGGCTACGACGGCGAACCCGACCTCACCCAGCGCGAGCGACTGCTGCAGTACAACGAGGACGACGTCATCGCCACGAAAGTGCTGCGCGAATGGATGTCGGATCGGGCCGAGAACGAGATCCCGCTCGCCTCCGACCTCTAGGCTGCAATGCAGGGCCCGATTCGGTAGGGGTGGTCAGGTGGAGGTGCCGAAGACATCCACGACGCTGCGGTTCGCGCTGCTCCTCACCGCGGCCGGCGGCTTCCTCGACGCCTACACCTACATCAGCCGCGGCGGCGTCTTCGCGAACGCCCAGACCGGCAACGTCATCCTCATGGCCATCGACCTGTCCGAGCGGCACTTCCACGCGGCACGGGCACACCTGTGGCCGATCCTCGCGTTCATCGTCGGCGTCGCGTTCGCGCACCTGCTCAAGGGCGAACTCGCCCACAGCGTCTTCGACCACCCCATCCGGATCGCCATGGCCGCGCAGATCGTCGTCCTCGTCGCGGTCGCGTTCGTTCCCCCGGACGTCCCCAACGCCCTGGTCACCGTTCCCATCGCGTTCGTCGCGGCCATGCAGTTCGGCCTGTTCCGCACCATCGGCTCACTGTCGTACATCGCCGTCGCCACCACCGGCAACCTCATGCGCTTCACCGAGTCGGCGTACGCCGCATACATCGAGAAAGTCCCCGAATCACGTCAGCACACCCGCGTCTACGCCGCCATCGTCAGCAGCTTCGCCGGCGGCGCCGTCCTCGGCGCATTCGCCACCCGCTACTTCGGCGGCGCCGCCGCCTGGATCCCTGCCGCCCTCCTGTGCGTAGCACTCGTGCTGTTCTACGTCGACGACCGGCGGCGCCGCCGCCTGTGAGTGGTTGACGAGTCCCTGCACTCCTCGCGCACGCACAAGCGGCGGAGCCGGCTACCCGGAAATCGCAGGCCCGATCCACTCCGGATACTGCACGGCAACAGGCATGGTCGGCGGTTCGAACCCGGCAGGCGGCACGAGATTGCCGGACGCATTCGGGGCGAACGCCGGGAACTGCTGCTGCCACCAGTCCGTGCAGCCCTGCGGAATGACATCACCATTCAGCCGACGCAGGTAATGAAGCTTGGTGACCTTCCAGCCCTCGAACACATTCCACGTCGGTACTCGATGGGCGCGGGGGTCCTGCTCAGCCGCGTCGGCGTCGGGAACACCCGGCCGGCCCGGGTCATCGTCAGTGCGCTCGAGTTCGACCCGGAATGCCATGTTGAGCGGATTGAGCGAGATATTCGTACCGTTCTGCGGGAAAAGCTGGTAGTTGCAGACCGTTGCCGACACTGAAGTCTCAGTGGACTCATAGGCCGTGATGTGCGCGAAGCTTGTTCCCGGAGCCTGCGCACTTTGCTCGGCTTCGAGTGAGGTCATGAAGTACTCGATGGCGGGATCGCCGTGATTGGCCTCGCCGCCCACCGCTCTGCCGAAACCCGGATACGAGTTCTCCAGACCCACGAATGCCGTGTAGTCGCCGGCCTCGTAGCTAGCTCGAACCAATTCGGCACCCCGGCCGAACAGATCGATGCCCTGATCGGCTGACCAGACGTTGGAATACAGCACTTCTCGGTCTTGTGGTGTCGGTGCGGGTGACGGTTCGATGCGCGAGCTCGTCCCACAACCAGATGCGAGGATCAGTGTCGCAGCTGCAGCGCACATGATCCGCCATCCGCTGTTACCCGTCATTGCGGACCACATCGTCATAGCCGTTGCGTATGCGCTCGCCGTTGCCGTCAGCCGGGTCTCCGAGATGGTTGAACATGTCTTGGTAACCATCTTTCGAACGCAGGTCCAAGTTGGGATTCGACCGCACGTCATCCCAGGGCAGGAGATTCCCGGATTCGTCGAATGCCCAGGGATAGTCCTCTCGAAAGCTCGTCGGAAGCTCCGGTGTCGCTCGCAGAATGTTGTAGTAGTCGCGGTAGAAGTCCGGAGCCTCCAGGGCGACCGATGGTGCCGACCCCGGGGCCTTGCCGATGATGGCGTCCTTCAACGGGTCGCCGCCGGCGTCGATCATGGTGTTGATGAACTCCCCGCCGGGCAGCCGGTCCAGGCCTACGGAGCCGACGCTGGTGAGCGCACCGTAGGCCGCGGCCTTACGGTCGTAGATGGCCTGCGCCTGCTCGGCCTTGTCGCTGTAGCTGTCCTCGGTCGAGAGGAGTAGCCCCCTGTCCATGAGGCCGTGGATTCGGCCGGCGGTGGAGAGGTCGCCACCGGCCAGTGGTGCCGACGGGTCGTGTGCGTACCGGCCCTCGGCGGCGAGGATTTCCTGCATCGAGGACTGGGTGAAATGTGTTCCCGCCTCCGGGTCGGTGTTCATGACGGCGAAGACATTCGACGAGCCGCCGAAGTGGTTGTTGTCGGCGGGGTCTGCCCAAGTGCCGATGTCGAACCCGGGGTTCTCCGGTCTCCCGGCGCCCGCGAGGTCGCTGATGTACGGACTCATGCTGTGAGACACGGTCCGAAGGAGGTCCGGGTTGATCTCCCCGACGGATTGCCCGTTGGTTCCGGGTATTCCCCTCAGCGTGTCCCAGTCGGTACTCATGTTCTCGGCGACGGCCGACATGATCTGCCCGCTGCGTGTGGCGGATTCGACGTCGGCCCGATTGTCGGGGTCATCGACTGTGGCCTCGGCGTCGCCGAACTGGAACATAGAGGCTGCCGCTTGCCCGTTGTCGGACCAGTCGTGCGTGAGGACGTCGCGAACCAGGTTCTGGCCGGTGTCGGGATGGGTGACGGCGTTCTCGACGGCGATCTTGTCGTCGCCGACAGCGGTGAAGATGCTTTCGGTGATCGCCGTGTTCTCGGTACCCCGACCGTCGACTGTGAAGTACTCGAACGTGTGGTTGGGGTTCTGCTCGTGGGCAACCTGGGCGTCGAGGTACTGGCGACCGACCTCCAGCAGGTGCTGATCGAGGCTGCTGCCGTTCTTGTATTGCGCATCGCCGGTCTGGACGATGTGCGCGATGGCCTGGTTGTCGGCGACACCGTTCAGTTCGACGCCGGCTGCGCCGGTGGACCCGACCATCGTGAAATCGCGGTTCACGAGGTCGTCGCGGGTCAGCGATTCGCGCATCTTGTCGGGTAGAAGATTCAGGCCGCCGTTGGTCGGCACCTGCGAGTCGCCTTTGACGGTTGCGGTGACCTTGTCGTTCGACACGATCTGGAGTGAGTTCGCCAGAGCGCGCCCGGAGTCCGGAGGCAGTGTGTCGATGATCTGCTGGATCTCCTGCGGGCTCTTTCCGTCCAGCGACCGGCTGATCTGGTTCAGGTACTCCATCTGAGACGCAGGGATTGTCGCGGTGTTGCCGGAGTTCACGGCGTCGAGTTGTTCGGGTGTCAGCTCCCCGGCTTCAACCAGCCGCCTGACCTGCTCGGGATTCATTCCGGCGGGATCGGACACCAGTTGCGTCCCGTCGGACGCACCTTGATCGGAGCCCAGTGCTGCGGCCGACGTGAATGTGGCCCGCAATCCGTCGCGAGCCGCGCTGAGCGCAGCCTTGACGGTCGCATCGGCGGTCTCCGTCGCCGACGCCGCGTCGGCGATCTCGCGCTGCCACCCGGTCATCTCGCTCACACGATCGTTTGTCGGGATCGGGGTTCGCGGGATCGGTGACGGTCAAGTCGTCGGCTACCCGGAAACCCGCGGACTCCGCGGCCGTGATCGCCATCCGTGCGCGCTGCAGGGGCGCGTCCACATCGTGGAAACCCTGCTTCGCGCGGTTGGCGAGAGCTTCGAGTTGGTCCACCACCGCAAGGGCTGTCTTCCTGTCGGCGTTCGCTCTGTTCTGGGCGGCCTCGGCGGTCTTACCCTCCCAGTAGGCGTCGTTGACCTTGGTCACGCCGTCGACGTATCGAGTGAAGAGATCTTCGACCTTGGTGCCGAGGGCGATCCAGGCGTCACCGATCTCGGTCAGCGTCGAGGGATTCCAGGATTCGATCTGGGTGCGGGTGATGCTCATGCGTCACCGCTCCAGTCGCCCGTTGCGTTCGTGTAGGCAGCAACGAATCGGTCGGCCGACGATTCGTCCTGGCTGCGGTACTCCTGCGCAACGTGGATCATCACGTCCCCGGTCTCGCCGAGTCTTTCTTTGATCGCTGGGACAAGCGCTCCATCAACAAGATCCGCCGAGATCCCGGCCGCCTCGATGACCGAGGACATCATGCCCCCCACGGTCGACATGAACGGTCCCGCCGCCGGGCCGGTTCTCAAACCGCTCGCCTCGTCGGCAAGCCCGTGCAAGGTTCCCCCCACCTTTTCGAGCTCGTCCAGATCAGCTTTCAACGTTCCCACGAAGCCCCCCTCGTCTGTTCACGAATCGAGAGCAGCCTAGCGTCCCGTGCGTGCCCGACGAGTCCCTGGACTCCCTACCCGCGCACGGGCGGCGAAGCCGCAACCCCCAGGGAGAAGGCGCCGACGATTTTGGGCTCAGATTTTTGGTAGAACCGGTCGAGGTCCCGGATGTCGAATCCGGCTCTCGTCACCAGGGCGGGGATGTCGCGGGTGAGGTGGCACCCACCGGCGACGGTTTTCTGGATCGGCTCGAGTCGGTGCTGCCACCGCTGGACGTTCGGGTCGGGAGCGAGGCCGTGCTCGACGAAATGCAGTGTGCCGCCGGGTTTCAGGACGCGCCGGATTTCCCGGAGTGCGGCTTCGGCGTCGGGGATGGTGCACATCGTCCACGTGGACAGCGCGGTGTCGAAGCTGTTGTCCGGGAAGGGGAGTGACTGGCCGTCGAGGCCGGCCCGCTCGATCGGGGTGGTCGACGCCGCCATCCTCTTGCCCGCGAGTTTCCAGCCGAGGTCGGCGGGTTCGACGGCGCTCACCGAATCGACGGCGGCCGGGTAGAACGGGACGTTGAGTCCCGACCCGAAGCCGATTTCGATCACGCGGCCGTGGAGGCCGGCGCAGACACGTCGACGCGACGGATGCGTGAACTTGGCCCCGCAACTGACGTTGACGAGTCGCGGAACGATCTGGTCGGTGTAGAAACCCATGCCAGCCCTCCTTTGGGCGCTTCGCGCCTCGTGCGTGGTTGACGAGTCCAGAGACTCGTCAACCACGCACGGGCGGCGGAGCCGCCTACCGCGGCGCCATG
>NZ_BCWY01000058.1 GCF_001894825.1 Rhodococcus jostii NBRC 16295
CCACCGCCCTGTTCGACGCGGGCCTGTACTGCCGCGCCGACGACCGCGGCGACCCCGTCATCCAACTCGCACCCCCACTGATCTGCGGGCAGGCCGAATTCGACGAAATGGAACGCATCCTGCGCAGCGTCCTCACCGAAGCGTGGACCCTGCTGTGAACCACCAGGATCTGCCCGGTTCGTATGTCGGCGGCCGCTACCGGGACGGCCGCTCGGCGGAGCGGTACGAGGTGCTCGATCCCGCCACGGGCGAGGTGATGTCGTCCCGCCCCGACGCGTCCGTCGAGGACGTCGACGACGCGGTCGCCACAGCGAAGGCCGCGTACGCGGAGTGGTCGACGACGAGCCCGGGCGAGCGCTCCGCCGTCCTGACGCAGTGGGCCGGGGAGTTGACGGCGATGTCGGACGATCTCGCGTCGACCGAGACCCGGCAGGCGGGCAAGCCGATCAAGCTGTCGACCGAGTTCGACGTTCCCGGATCGATCGACAACGTGTCGTTCTTCGCCGGTGCGGCCCGCAATCTGGAGGGCAAGGCGTCGGGTGAGTACTCGCCCGACCACACGTCCAGCATCCGCCGTGAACCGGTCGGGGTGATCGGGTCGATCGCGCCGTGGAATTACCCACTGCAGATGGCGGCGTGGAAGATCCTTCCCGCTGTTGCCGCCGGCAACACGATCGTGCTCAAACCCGCGGAGATCACTCCCCTCACCTCGCTGCTGTTCGCCGAGGCCGCGACCCGCGCCGGAATGCCGGACGGTGTCGTCAACGTGATCACCGGCCACGGGGCGACCACCGGTTCGGCGCTCGTGTCGCACCGGGACGTCAGCATGGTGAGTTTCACCGGATCGACACCCGTCGGACAACAGATCGCCGCAGCGGCGGCGGGTAAGCGACTCCATCTGGAACTGGGTGGCAAGGCACCCTTCGTGGTGTTCGACGACGCCGACCTCGAGGCGGCGATCAACGGAGCCGTCGCCGGTGCCCTCATCAACTCGGGTCAGGACTGCACCGCAGCCACCCGCGCATACGTCCAGCGTCCGCTGTACGACGACTTCGTCGCCGGGGTGGCGGCGTTGATGGACACCGTCCGCCTCGGCCATCCGTCCGATCCCGGTACCGACATGGGACCGCTGGTGTCGCGGCGACAGCAGCAGCACGTCGCGGGGTTCGTCGACCGGGCCCGCGACACCGGAGCCAAGATCGTCCGCGGCGGTTCGATCCCCGGCGGCGACCTGGCCTCCGGCTTCTACTACGAGCCGACGCTCGTCGTGGGTGCCGACCAGTCCAGTGAGATCGTGCAGCGGGAGATCTTCGGCCCGGTTCTCGTCGTCCTGCCGTTCGACGACGAGAACGACGGAATCGCACTCGCCAACGACACCGACTTCGGGCTGGCAGCGTCGGCGTGGACCCGGGACCTGTACCGGGCACAAACCGCGTCCCGAGAGATCGCCGCGGGCTGCGTCTGGATCAACGATCACATCCCGATCATCAGCGAGATGCCGCACGGCGGGTACAAGGCGTCCGGGTACGGCAAGGACATGTCGTCGTATTCGCTCGACGAGTACACCAACGTCAAGCACGTCATGTCCGACATCACCGGTATCGCGCGCAAGGACTGGCACCGGACGGTGTTCGGAGACCGGCGATAGTCGGGGTCGCCGGGACGGCAGACGTTGCTGCCGTCCCGGCGACCGCGGCAGTTCTGCCAAGTCCCGCCCTGCGCGGGACTACGCTGACGAACAAGCGCGTTCGCTTCAGCTGAAAGGCAGAGACGATGCACGTAACCCCGCTCGCGTGGGTGGTGACGATCGTGGTGATCGTCGCCCTGCTCGCGTTCGACTACTTCTTCCACGTGCGCCACGCGCACATCCCGACGCTGAAGGAAGCGGCGATCTGGTCGTCGATCTACGTCGGGCTCGCGCTGCTGTTCGGGGTCGCGGTCCTGATCTTCGGCGGCGTCGACATGGGCACGGAGTACTTCGCCGGCTACGTCACGGAGAAGGCGCTGTCCGTAGACAACCTCTTCGTCTTCCTCATCATCATGTCCAGCTTCCGGGTGCCACGCGAAGATCAGCAGAAGGTCCTGTTGTTCGGCATCGTGTTCTCGATATTCGCCCGGACGGCGTTCATCTTCCTCGGCGCCGCTCTCATCAACTCGTTCGCGTGGATCTTCTATTTCTTCGGCCTCATCCTGCTGATCACCGCGGGCAACCTGCTGCGACCCGAGACCGAGGATTCGCACTCGGCCGACAACTTCATCATCCGGATCGCGAAGAAGTTCATGCACACCACCGAGCACTACGACGGTGACAAACTCTTCACCATCGAGAACGGCAAGCGGGCGATGACGCCGATGCTGCTGGTGATGGTCGCGATCGGTGGCACCGACATCCTGTTCGCGCTCGATTCCATTCCCGCGATCTTCGGCCTCACCCAGAACGTCTTCGTCGTCTTCACGGCCACCGTGTTCTCGCTGATGGGTCTTCGGCAGCTGTACTTCCTGCTCGACGGACTCCTCGACCGCCTCATCTACCTGTCGTTCGGACTGGCCGCGATCCTTGCGTTCATCGGGGTCAAGCTGATCCTGCACGCGCTGCACGAGAACAACCTGCCGTTCGTGAACGACGGCGAACCCGTGAACGTCATCGAAATCAGTACCTTCGTGTCGCTCGGAGTCATCATCGGCATTCTCGTGATCACCGTCATCGCGTCGCTCACCAGCAAGAAGGGCAGGGCGCAGTCCGCGATCGCCGGTGCCCGCCGGCACGCGATCAACTACCTGGACCTCGACTACACCGCCGACAAGGCGGAGCGCGAACGCATGTACGACAAGCTGATCAACGAGGAGCAGCAACTCAAGAAACTCGACCCGAAGTTCAAGAAGATGGTCCGCGAGGAAACCGCACTCATGGACCTCATCAAACGTGCGCACGGGGAACACGACGCGTTCCTCAAACAAAGTTAGCTACACACAAAGAAGCGCCCACCTGATCGGCGGGCGCTTCTCACCGCGTGCCCCATCCCCATGCGGGCACGCGCCGTCATTACCTTCTCCTCATCCGCATCCTCATCCCGCCGTCCGCCATTCCCATGGCGGTGATACCGAGACCCAACAGGCATACGACGATGCCGCAGATCACGTTCGACCAGATCATTCCCGCCGTGGTGGTCACTCCGACGACCAGCCACGGGCTGACGATCATCCACAGACCCAGCAGCGGCGCCACGAACGCCATGCCGTGCGTGCGGGAGTAGGCCGACGTGAAACCGACCGCAAGCAGTGCGACCGCAATACCCGACAACAGATTGCACATCGCCAGGCCCGTCTGGCTGGCGAATCCGACCACCCACGGCGACGCCGCCATGTAGAGGCCCGCCATAAACATCAGGCCCTCGGTGACCTGCGTCATCGGCTGTTCCGAGACTCGGTCGTAGCGAGCCCGCAACTCGGCGATATCAGGGTGTCTGTCGATCGACATACCCGGTGTCGTCATCACCCACCTCCTTGAAAAGAGAACCATTCCCTACGGTGGGGGTGCCCGAAACTGAGGACGGCAAACCAACGTTGACCAGGTAAATTTTCCGATTTTCCACTACCGACCGGTACCCACGGACCATAATGCACCCGACCTCGACCAGCCGTCCTTGGGCGAGCGTCCAGGAGCAGGCATACTCGAAGTGTGTGGTGGATTGCCTGGGTCGTGCTCGCGTGGATAGCGCTGTCGGTGCCGCTCGCGATCCTCATCGGGAGGGCGATGCGGCAGAAAGACCTGCACGAGCGGCCCGCCCAGCAGAACGCGACACGCGAGAACGACCCTCCCGACCGGACGGTGGCCTGACCGCCCCACCGGGCGTGTTCGCGCGTCAGCTTGGAAGAATGGCCGGATGGCGCTGCCCTTCTATCCACTCGTGTTCATGAACCTGTTGTTCGCGGCGACCACACTGTGCCTGGCCCGACCCTCCCGCGTGTCCGCGGCCGCCACGGTCGTTGCCGCCGTCCTCTGGATCGTCGGCAACGGTCCGCTCGAGGGCCAGGTCCTCTGGGAGTTCGACGCCACGCACGGCCTCACGGTGTCCGATCTCCTGTCCGTCGCCGCGCTCACGATCGCCGTGTGGACGTTCGCGACCACCGGTGACCGCCCGTGGGGGCGACGACCGTCGCGGCGCCGCAGAAAGCTGCTTCGTACCCGGTACTGAGCGCCCTATTCGACCCGCAGGGCCGACCCGACCACCCTCGACACCTTCGGCGACGTCATGTGCCAGTGCGCACTGTCGACGGTGCGGTTCCGGACAGCGCCTGCCACGTACGGCTGCCACGTCGCTGCCGCCGTCGATCCCGTGGGATCGTCCCGGCCCGCGGTGAAGAAGGCGATGTCACCGCGAAAGACACCCGGGCGGTGGTCATCGAGCAACGCGCAGTTGTGTGCGGCGCTCGCGATCAGTGCCCGGAATTGTTCCCGGGTGAGAACGGTCATGGGTCCGCCTGTGGCCGTCAGCAGGTCCAGTGCCGATTCCGGTGTCATGTCCACGACGGCCGCCGGCACATCGCCCTCGACACCAATTCCCGCGAGCAGATCACCTACGCTCACCGGAACATCGGTCTCGGTCGAGTGCGGTTGATGCGCGTAGCTGTCGAGCATCACGAGAGTCGTCACCTCGTCGCCCGCGTCTTGGAGTTGCACCGCGACCGCATGCGCGAGGACACCGCCGAGCGACCAGCCCAGAAGGTCGTACGGGCCCTCTGCCTGGATGCGGCGGATCTCCGTCACGTACCTCGCCGCCAGTGCGTCGATCGACGCGGGCAGCGAATCGACGCCGGTGATCGCCGGGGACTGGAGCCCGTAGACCGGCCGATCGGGATCGATCCGGGAGGCCAGACCGGCATAGCACCACGCCAGACCCACGACAGGGTGGATGCAGAACAGTGGGCGTCCCTCCCCTGCCGTTCTGATGGGGAAGACCACGTCGAGGGCCGCGTCCCGTTCCCGACCGGCCGAATTCATCCGGGCCGCTATCGAACTCGGCGTCGGATCCGTCATCACCGTGTGCAGCGGAACCGCGACGCCCGTGGACGCCTGGACGGCGCTCACCACGCGCACAGCCATCAGGGAATTGCCGCCCAGTTCGAAGAAGTTGTCGTCCGCACCCACCTCGTCGATCCCCAGCAGCTGACCGAAGACGGTGGCCACCGCGATCTCGGTGTCCGTCACGGGGGCGCGGAATGCCCGTGGTTCGAACCGCGGCTGCGGGAGGGCACGCCTGTCGAGCTTGCCGGCCGACGCCAGGGGCAGCTGGTCCAGGAGCATGATCTGGGACGGCACCATGTACGACGGAAGCCGTTCCCGCGCCGACACGGTCAGGGCGTGACTGTCGATCTGCCGTCCCGGTTCGGCCACGACGTAACCGACGAGACGGTCACCTCCGCGGTCGTCCGAGACCAGCGCGGCGGCGGCCTGCGACACCCCGGCAGCCGCCTCCAGCACCGACTCGACCTCCCGCAGTTCGATTCGCAGTCCGCGCATCTTCACTTGGAGGTCGGTCCGCCCCAGATACACCAGCTGACCGGCAGGGGTCCACTTCACGAGGTCACCCGTGCGGTACAGGCGCTCACCGCGCGCCGCGAAGGGGTCGGCCACGAATCGTTCCGCGGTGAGCTCGCTCCGCCCCACATACCCACGGGCCAATTGGTCGCCGCCGAGATAGAGCTCACCGGCAACACCCACGGGGACCGGGCGAAGCCGCGCGTCCAGCACGTACGCCCGGGTGTTCCACACCGGCGCACCGATCGGCACCCGCGCATCGGCCGACGCACCCAGCGTGAACGCGGCGGTGGTGATCGCCGCCTCGGTCGGACCATACGTATTGTGGAATGCTTCCGGCCGGAGCGCCATCGCGTCCTCCGCCAACTCCGGCGACACCTCCTCGCCGCCCACATACAGATGCCGCAGCGACGTCAGCGCCTCGCCTTCGCCCGCCGCGAGGAACGCGGACAACACCGACGGCACGAGATGCATCATCGTGATCCGGTGCTCCCGGATCACGGCCGCCAGATAATCGAGTTCGCGATGCCCGCCGGGCCGGGTCACCACGAGCCGCGCGCCCACGGTCAGGGGCAGGAACACTTCCCACACCGACACGTCGAAGGTGTACGGCGCCTTCAGCATTCCGCGGTCGTCGGCGGTGACCTCGTATTCGTCGGCAAGCCAGCGCAGCTGATTCACGATCGCGGCGTGGCTGACGACGACACCCTTGGGCCGACCCGTAGATCCCGAAGTGAACAGGACGTAGGCCGTGTTCTGCGGCCGCAGCGGACGCACCCGGTCGGCGTCGCGAACCGGGCCGGGATCGAACCCGGACAGGTCGACGGTGTCGATGTCGATGTGCGCGATGCCGGCGGGCAGAGGCGTACGGGTCCGCGATGTGGTGAGCACGAGATTCGCTGCCGCGGAGGTCAGCACGTCTTCGATACGCTCTGCCGGGTGTTCGGGGTCGAGCGGCACGTAGCCGCCGCCGGCGCGAAGGACCGCGCACATTCCGGCGATCATGTCGGGCGACCGCTCGAGGGCCAGCGCGACGAGGCAGTCCGGGCCGATTCCCCGGTCGACGAGCAGCCTCGCCAGGCGGTTGACCCGTGCGTCGAGTTCTCCGTACGTCCACGAACCGCCGCCGAAGACGACCGCGACCTCGCCGGGGGTACGGGCCACCTGAGCATCGAGGAGATCGACCAGCGTCTCGCCGCCCAGTTCGACGTCCGTCGAGTTCCAGGTGTCCAGCATCTGGACCGTCTCGTCGGCGGTCAGCAGCGACACCTCGCCGACCCGGCCGTCCGGTTGCGACGCGAACGCTTCGACGACGCGCACCAGACCCCGCACGAACCGGTGCGCCGTCTCGGAGTCGAACAGTTCGGTGGAGTACGTGAGAGTTCCGGAGATGCCGGCAGGGTCGCCGTCCTCGTCATAGCTGTCCGACAGCGAGAAATCGAGGTCGAACTTGGTGACCCGCGCGTCGATCGCGAGCGGCGCGATGGTCAGGCCCGGCAGCTCCAGCGAGGCCGGCGCCTGGTTCTGAAACGCCAGCATGACCTGAAACAAGGACGAATGCGATTGTGAACGAACCGGATTCAGAATCTCGACCAGCCGCTCGAACGGGGCCTCCGCGTGGGCCATCGCTCCGAGATCCGTCTGCCGCGCCCGGTCCAGCACGTCGAGGAGCGACGCGTCGGTATCGACCTCGGTCCGCAGCACCAGGGTATTGACGAACATACCGACCACGTCGTCGAGCGCCCGCTCGCCGCGCCCCGCCACCGGCGTGCCGATCACGATGTCCGAGGTCGCCGTCACCCGCGCCAGCAGCACGGCCAACGCGGCGTGCACCGCCATGAACAGCGTCGCGTTGTGCTGGTGCGCGACCGCGCCGAGACGGCCATGGGTTGCGGCACCGATGGTCACGGGCACCACGGCACCCCGGTGGGTGCGCACCGCAGGTCGGGGGCGATCCGTCGGTAGCTCGAGGAACTCGGGAATACCCGCGAGTGTGCGCGTCCAGTACTCGAACTGCTTCGCCGCCAGCGACTCCGGGTCGTCTTCGTCGCCGAGCACCTCGCGCTGCCACAGCGTGAAATCGGCATACTGAACCGACAGCGGCGCCGCCCACACCGGACTGTCACCTCTCGCCCGCGCCAGGTACGCGGTCGCCACGTCCCGGGCGAGCGGCGCCATGGAGAAGCCGTCGGCACTGATGTGGTGAACCACCACGACCAGGACCAGTTCGTTCTCGTTCACGCGCAGGAGTCGTCCACGGATCGGGACCGACGCCGAGACGTCGAAACCGGCTGCGACGACGGCGAGGACGTGGGCGTCCACGGCGTCCGCCGGCACGGTTGCCGGGGACAGATCCAATTCCACTCGTTCGGCGGGCAGCACCGTCTGCACCGGTTCGCCGTCGTGTTCCGGGAACACCGTCCGGAGCGACTCGTGCCGTTCCAGCACGTCGCGCACCGCTTGCTGCAATGCGGGCACGTTCAGTTCGCCGGTCAATCGAACGGCGAGCGGCATGTTGTACGCAGGCGATGCCGGATCGAAACGACTCAGGAACCACATGCGCCGCTGTGCCGGCGACAGGGGAACTCGCTCCGGTCGCGGGCGTGGTGACAGGACGGGACGGTTGCCCGTCCCCAGCAGCGACGACACCTGCTCGGCCAGCGCTTCCACCGTCGACGCCTCGAACAGCATCCGGACGGGGACGTGTGCATCCAACGCCTCGCCCAACCGGGCGGCCGCCTGCGTCGCGATCAGGGAATTTCCGCCCAGCGCGAAGAACTCGTCGTCGAGCCCCACCTGCTCCACCGCGAGCACCTCGGCGAAGACGGCGACGACGGCCTCCTGCACCGCCGAAACGGGTGCCCGAAAGACGTGCGACTCGAGTGCCGGCGCCGGCAACGCCTTCACGTCGATCTTGCCCGACGGGTTGAGGGGAAACGCCTCGAGCACCACGATCGCGGACGGCACCAGGTACGACGGCAGGACGTCTTCGAGTCTCTTGCGTAGCAACTCCACATCGAGGGAACCGCGGGGCACCACGTACGAGACCAACGCATCGGCACCGGCCGCGTTGCGGCGGGCCACCGTGATCGCGCCGTCGACGTCGGCGACCCGGGTGATCACCGCGTCGACCTCCCCTGGTTCGATGCGGACGCCACGAATCTTCACCTGCCGATCCACGCGGGCGATGAACTGCAGGTTGCCGTCGGCGCGTCGATGCACCAGGTCACCGGTCCGGTACAGCCGGGCACCACCGAAGCCCGCGACGAATCGCACCGCGGTCCGTCCCGGATCACCGACATACCCGCGGGCGAGACCGGCCCCGGACAGATACAGCTCGCCGATCGCACCGACGGGGACCCGGCGCAACCGGTCGTCGAGCACCAAGCCTGTGGTGCCGGCAATCGGACCTCCGATGGTCACGTGGCCGTCGACGGCGGCAAGGGTCGCGACGACGGTCGACTCCGTCGGCCCGTAGGCGTTGAGCATCCTGCGGCCGTCGCTCCACGCCGCGGCGAGATCCGGGTGCAGAGCCTCGCCGCCCACCGCCACGACCTCCACGTGCTCGAGGCCGTCGGTACTCAGCGACGTCAGAACGGCGGGCGTCGAAAGATAGTGACTCACCTGGTGTTCCACCAGCACCCGGTGCAGATCCGGTCCTGCGTACACTTCCGCGGGAGCGACCACCAGGCACGCACCCGAGCCGAACGCGAGAAGCGCCTCGAGAAGCGCGGCGTCGAACGTGGGGTTGTACGCGTGGAGCACCCGCGACCGCGACGTGACCCGGTAGCGACGCACCGCCTCCTCGGTCAGCGAAGACAAACCCCGGTGCGGCACCATCACACCCTTGGGTGTGCCGGTGGAACCGGACGTGTAGATGATGTACGCCACCTCGTCCGGGCGCACCGGAACACGCACCGGGCCATCGTCTTTCAGATGTCCACCGGCGGTCACCGGCAACCACTCGATCCGGGAGCCACCCACCGACATCGCCCCGACTCCGACGCGCACATCGGCCTCGGTCAGCACCCTCTCCAGGCGCTCCGCCGGATGCGTCGGATCGACCGGCACGAACGCCGCGCCGGTCTTGGTGATGGCCCACAGCGCGATCATGAAATCGACGGACCTCGGCAGGGCGAGCGCGATCACAGCTCCCGGTCGCGCCCCCGCGTCGATCAGGACGTGCGCCAGCGAGTCGGACCGCCCGTCGAGGTCACGGTAGGTGAGGGTCACGCCGCCGTCGGTGAGCGCCGGCGCCTCCGGGAAGTCGCGGGCAGTGCCGGTCAGTATCTCCGCAAGTGTTCTCGGTACGCAGGGCTCGCCACCGTCCAGGACCGCAGCGGCGGCGAGGCCGATACTGCCGACGTCGATCTCGGGGCGGTCGGTGACGACGGCCAGCACATCCACGAACAACGCGGCAAGCGAACGAACGGTCGCGGCGTCGAACAGTGACGGCGTGTAGGTGACGACACCGTCCACTCCCGCCGGTGCGTGATCGGACCAGCGCTCCGCGTAGGTGAATGCCAGATCGAACGGCGCCCGGGTCGTGTCCTTATCCGACGTCGGCGCGAGAGCGAGCGACACCTGCGGACGTTCTCCGCCGAGGAGGTCTGCGAGGGCCTCGAACGGCACGTCCGCATGCTGGAACGCGGCAACATCGAAACGACGCACCTGCTCGAGAACCTCGAGAAACGACATCGTGGGCGTGATCCGGGCACGTAACGCCACCGTGTTCGCCCGATCTCCCGCCAACCCCGCCTCGCCGCCGACGACGACGTCGCGGTGAACTCCGATACGGGCGAGCAGGATCGCGAGAGTCGCCCGCAACACCGTGAACAGCGTCGCGCCCTGCCCACGCGCCAACCGGACGGCGGCGTCGTGGTGGTCGGAGCCGATCGAGAACTCGTGAACGCAGACCGACGGGGAGACGCCTGCCCCGACTGCCCGGTCGGTCGGCACCGGTGACGACGAGCCGACCCCGTGCAACGCGCGCTGCCACCGAGCGAGGCTGTTGTCGCCGCCGGCCCGGGTGAGCCGCTCCAGTCGCCCGTCGACGTACCGGCCCCGGTACCCGGTCCGGCACATACGCGCTCCCGCGGCCCTCCCCGTCGCATCGCGCACGAACGGGTCCGCCACGAAACGTTCGGCCGTTGCCATAGGGCGACGGTGTACTCCGCGGGCGACCTGCTGCCCGCCCACATACAGTTCCCCCACCGTGCCGGGCGGGACGGGCCGCAACGCGCGGTCCAACACGTAGATGCGGGACCGGGCATCCGAGTGGAGGGGTTGCGCGGATTCGCACCCCACAGCCTCGCCGCCGACGAGAGGATCCCAGATGTCCGCCACCACGCGGTCGCTGTCGTCGCCCGATCGCAGACCGGCCACCACATTCGCGTGGGTCACCGCCACGGGCGCGGAGCCCACGGGGCACAGCACGTAGGCGATCCGATCCGGGTGAATCGACTCCGACACCGCCGGCCCGAGATCGTCGTGCAGTTCGAGGTCGTCGAGAATGACGGTCGGGTGCCCACCGTGCGGAATCGCCGCGGCGTCGAGGCGACTGGTGACCAGAATCGCCGGCACCACGTCGGCCAACATGTACCGAATGCGTTCGGTGGGATGGTCGGGGCACAGCGGCAGGCAGGTTGCGCCCGACCGCAGCACGGCAACATGCGCAACGACTCTGTCGACCGGTTTCGAGAGCCCGACGGCGACAATGGTTTCCGGTCCGACCCCGGAGGACCGCAGTGCTCGCGCCAGACGATCGGAGCGACGGTCGATCTCCTCATAGGAGAACGTCTCCTCGCCGCAATCGACGGCGATGGCGCCGGGGCTGTCAGCGACCCGTCGACGGAAGACCGCGGGCAACGACTTCGCTTGATGTGCAGAACCTCTCGGCCCCGCGAGGGCTGCGGCGCGCTCTTCCGTCGTCAGCAGGTCGATCGAACCCAGCGTCACGCGCGGGTAGTCGGCGACCACCTCGAGCAGTCGGTGCAGCCGCTGGCCCCACCGCTCCACGGTCGATCGATCGAAACGATCTGCCGTATAGCGCAATACCCCCGCGAGCTCGTCACCGTCACCGCCGACGCAACCACGCAGCGACACCGCCAGATCCAGGCCGTCGAACTCCCTGCCTTCCTCGGCGTCCATCGTGAGCAGGACCTGGAAGAGTGGATGACGAGACGACGAAAGATCTTGCCCCACAGCGTCGACCACCTGATCGAACGGAATGGCGCCGTGCACACGGGCCGCCTGCTCGGTCCGGTGGGTGACCGCCAGGAACTCCTCGAATGTGAGACGTGGATCGAGTGTGCTGCGCAGCACCAGCGGCTCCGATTCCGGGCCGACCACTGCGTCGGGTCCGCCGGACAGGACCGCGCCGATGGCGAGATCGTCCTCACCGCTCACGACGGACAACATCACCGCGATGGCCGCGTGGACGGCCGTGAAGAGCGGAACCTCGCGCTCGGCCGCCAAGTTGCGCAGAACTCGGCACAGGCCGGGCTCCACTGCGAACGGAACCGCACCGGTGGGTGTCCCCGCGGTCACCGACACGTCGCGATCCGCGGGCAATGCAATAGCCGACGGAAGACCTCTGAGCTTCCGTGCCCAATAACGCAACTCGCGTTCGTACGGCGCCGGGATCGGCAGCGCGGAGCGATCCACCTTGCCGCTCGGGGTGAGCGGCACAGCATCGAGAACTGTGACCGTCGAGGGCACCATGTACCCGGGCAGCCGCTCCGCCACCCCCGCGAGAACCTCCTCGGAATCGAGGCCTGCCCCGTGGACGTAGCCGTCCACCGTCAATTCGCCGTTCCGGTCGTGTGCCACGGCGATCGCGGTGTCGACGCCGGGGTGCCGACCGAGGACCGCGGTGACCTCGCCCAGTTCGACCCGGAATCCACGAATCTTCACCTGATCGTCGGCACGGTCGACGAATTCCAGCTCATGGTCCTGCGACCACCGCACGAGGTCGCCGGTCCGATACATGCGTTGCAAGTCGGTGGCGAACGGGTTGGCCACGAATCGGGTCGCGCTCACGCCCGGCCGCTCCAGGTATCCGCGGCCCACCCCGGGACCGGACAGGTACAGCTCACCCACCACCCCCGCCGGAACCGGCTGCAGGAAGCGATCCAACACCACTGCCGAGACACCCTCGATCGGTCGTCCGATCGTGGGGCGGGAACCAGGATCGAGGGGTTCGGTTGCGGTGGCCCAGATGGTGACCTCCGTCGGACCGTACAAGTTCAGAACGGTGCGGCCGGCGCCCCACCGTGCCACCAGTTCCGGCGGGCAGACCTCGCCCGCGACCGCGAGCATCTCGAGGTCGGTCAATCCGGTCGGATCCATCTGCGCCGGGACCGCCGGCGTCGTGGTCCAGTGAGTGATTCGCTCCCGCCGCAGCAGTTCGACCAGCGCCTTCCCGCCGCGCACCGTCGGCGACGCGATCACCAACGTCGCCCCGGCGGTGACGGCGACCAACAGTTCGTGAATCGAGGCGTCGTAGGAAGGCGACGCGCCCATCAGCACCCGCGATCGCGAATTCGCTGCGTAGAGACGACGCAAGGCGGCGGCGTGATTGGCGAGCCCCCGATGGGGCATGGTGATACCGCGGGGCGGCCCCACCGAACCGGAGGTGTAGATGACGTACGCGGCGTTGTCCAGCCGGATCGGGTGTGCCAGTTCTGCATCGGCGATGGGTGTGCCATCTCCCGGCGCATCGGCCACATCCACCCATGCGACGCCCGGAGGCACCACGTCGGGTTCTGCGGCGACCGCGAGGGTGACGTCGGATTCGTCGATCATGTGCGCGACGCGTTCGGCCGGGTAGCCCGGGTCCACGGGAACGAATGCCGCACCGCAACGCGCGACCGCCCATACCGCCACCACCTGCTCGATCGAACGCGGCAGCATCAATGCCACCCGGTTGCCGACACCCACACCGTGGGCGAGCAGTCTGCGTGCGAGCCGGTTCGATCGCTCGTGCAGAGCGCGGTACGTCATCTCCGCGTCGCCACAGCGCAGCGCCACCGAATCGGAGTCCACGGTCAGGTCTAACAGGTCCGGAAGCGTCAGCGGTGCCACCGCAGGCGGGCCGGTGAGAGGGGCGAGCGCGTCGAGTTCGTCGTGGGTGAGCAACGGCAGGCTGCCGACCGTCATCTGGGCGTCCGCGCCCACGAATCCGCCCAGGTAATCCAGAAATCTGGCGTGGTGGCCGGCAAGTTCGTCGCGTTCGTACACCGCCGGGTTGCCCTCGAAGTCCACGCGGACGTTCTGACCAGCCGCTCCCGGGTAGATCGCCACCGCGAGGTCGTCGACCGGACCGGCGGTGAGAACGTTCAATTCGCCGAGCACTTCGCCCCACCACGTCTCGGTGTGGAACATCATGATGTTGACCATCGGCCCGAAGCCGCGGCTGACCTGCGACGTCGACCGCATGTCGTGAAGGATGTCCTCGTACCGGTACCGCTGGTGCCGAAGTGCACCCGTCAATTCCAGTTGCACCCGCCGCACCAGGTCCTGGGTACGTCCATGGGGATCCACCGCAATCCGGAGCGGAACCACATTGGCAACACTGCCACCCGAACGACGCGCCCCCGCGGTGGTCCGAGCGGATACCGGAAGACTCAACACCACCTCCGCATTGCCCGTCATTCGCGAGAGATAACCGGCAAAGGCCGCGACCACTATCGGAACCTCGAACGAATTCCATTCTCGGGCGAGCGCACCCATCTCGTCGACGACGACGGGATCCATCACCCGGCTGGCGAGCAACGATACGGCCGACGGGGTGCTCTGCCGGTCGGTCAACCGGGAGGGTTCCGGCAGATTCTGCGTCCGTTCGGCCCAGTACGTGCGGTCGATCTCGAATCGGCGGGACTTCGGGTACGCATCCTCGGCCTCGTACAGTTCGCGCAGCGGCAACGCCTTCGACGGGGGTGCTTCCGTGCGCTCGACGGCGTGCGTGTAGAGCTCGGCCACCCGGTTCATCAGCACCATGGCGCCGTAGCCGTCGAGGATCAGATGGTGCGCGAATGTGGTGAGGAAGTAGTGGTCGCGACCGAGATGCAGCAATGTCGCCGAGATCAGGCGATCCCGATACACCGACATGGGCCGGCGGCGGCGCTCGTCCATCCACCGGTGTGCCTCGGCCACAGGATTTTCGCGGGACCGCAGATCGACGTAGGCGAGCTCGTCCTCGATCGTCTCGTCCGCCAGCTGGTACGGCTCACCCGCATAGTCGACGAGACGGACCCCGGGTGACTCGATGTCGAACGACCCCTGCTCGGACGCCCACTTCAACGCGCCGACGTCCACCGGTCCCCGCAGCTCGACGTATTGTGCGACGAGGATGGGGACGTTCGGGTCCAACTGCTGCGCGAACCACAGCCCCTTTTGGGCGTGCGAGAGCGGGAAAGCACGTGAATCCACGTCACCTGCGGTCTTGCGCGGGAACCCCGAGCCCACTACCTGCCCCCGATCTACAACGTGACGAACAACCCGACACGGGTCGTTTACGTATAAGTGTTGCAGAGCAAATCGTTACCGTGACCCTACTCGCAGTCCCAGGCCGTTCGCAGCGCGCGGGAGGCGGATACCCCTGCCACCTGCAGAACAGGAACGTGACGGCACTTACGCTTAGGATTCGACGACCGGAACAGACACGGACAGAGGTGAATACGACAGTGCCGCAGGTCTACGAACTACGCGCGAAACGGGAATGCGCCAGCGGTAACTGCCGCTGTGACACGTCGCGCAGTCGTCCCTCGTCGTCGTACCGCTACCGCCAGTTCAACTACGCGACCAAAAACCTCATCCGCGATAGCTAGGAGCAGACCCGAATGGACGCGAAGTCGCCCAACAACTCCCACAGCGAAGATTCGACACCCGCTGAGGCACCGAAAGATCCGCGCCGCTGGAGCGGACGACGGCGGATACTCACCGGTGTGGGCGTTGCGGCCGTCGCTGTCGTCGCCTGGTTCGGGTACTCGGCATGGCAAGTCCAGCACAACCTCACCGGTGCGCGCGACAATGCTCAGCTCGCCAAGGACTCACTGCTGGGCGGCGACACCGAGGGCGCTCAGCGCGCCGCGTCCGAGGCTCGAGAACGAGCCGCAGGCGCACAGGACAACCTGCATTCGGCCCCGTGGAGTGC
The DNA here is from genome assembly GCF_001894825.1 of Rhodococcus jostii NBRC 16295. GTDB lineage: Bacteria > Actinomycetota > Actinomycetes > Mycobacteriales > Mycobacteriaceae > Rhodococcus_F > Rhodococcus_F jostii. The sequence continues at coordinate 15,696 of NZ_BCWY01000058.1, forward strand.
CCTTGCCGCCGTTCCCGGGCTCGGCGCACCGTTCGAGTCGGCGCAACAGATGTCCGACGTTGTGGTCGGGCTCACACGTGACGTACTCACACCCGCGGTCGACGCCGGCGTCGCGTTGTCGCCGAAAGATCTGATCGGAGAGGGCGGCAGCGTGCAACTCCAGCCGCTACGCGATGCGGCCCCCGCGCTGCACGAGACGTCGATCGCCGCGCGAAACCTGGCAACTCAGGCCCAGGGCATTCGGGGTGCCCGATACCTCGGGCTCGTGGACGACGCACGAACCGAACTTCAGAATCAGACCGACGACGTGGCAAAACTGCTGGAGAACACGTCGATCGGCGCCGACGTCCTTCCGGCGATGCTCGGTCTCGACGGTCCCCGCAGCTACTTCCTGGCCTTTCAGACCAACGCGGAGGCCCGCGCCACCGGCGGACTCGTCGGCGGCTACAGCGTCATCCATGCCAGCAACGGAAAACTGGGCATCGAGAAGCTCGGAAAGAACACCGAGGTGTCCTACGACAAACGACCTCTCGACCTCGGTGCCGACTACAAGAGCATGTACGGCAACTACAACCCTTCCGTCGACATCCGAAACAGTAACCTGAGCTCCCACTTCCCGTACGCGGGCCAGATCTGGCAGTCGATGTGGGCGCAGGAGTCGGGCCAGCGGGTGGACGGGGCGATCGCGACCGACCCGGTGGCACTCAGCTACGTGCTCGCGGCCGTCGGCCCGGTCACCTTGCCCGACGGGGAGGTCGTCGACGCCGACAACGTCGTGGAACTCACCGAATCCACCGCCTACACCCGATTCATCACCGACGAGGCCAACTACACCGCCGACAACGCCGACCGCAAGGAATACCTGCAGACCATCGCCGGCAAGGTCGTCGAGAAGATGACCGGGAAGATCGAGTCACCCCAGCGCCTGCTCGACGCCGTCGGGCGGGCCGCCGGGGAGCGACGCATCGCAGTATGGAGTGCACATCCCGAAGAGCAGGCAATACTCGCCGACACCACGCTGGGATACACAGTGCCCCAGGATCCCGCACCGTACGCCGGCGTGGTGATCAACAACAACGGCGGCAACAAACTGGACTACTACCTCGACCGCGAAATCGACTACACCGCCGGTGACTGCACAGATGACACACGGACATCGACGGTGACCGTGCGCCTCACGAACAACACACCGGACACCGACTTTCCGCGCATCGTCGCAGGCACGTTCAAGGAGAAGCCCCTGCCGTACGGAACCAACCTCGCCATGGTGTCGCTGCTTTCGACCAACGGCGCGACCCTGACGAAGGCAAGCATCGACGGCAAGCAGTCGTTCGCCATTCACGGAAATGAACTGGGACACCCCGTCTTCACCGTTCCCGTCACCGTCCCCAAGGGCGCGACGGTCGAACTGCGATACGAACTGAACGAGCCGACCGCACCGGGCGAAGCCCGAGTGCCGGTCCAGCCGCTCGTCGATGATCCGAAAGTGACCACGCACGTGCCGAACTGCGGGGGGTGAAGTGGGGCCTCATCCCCGCTCGGCGCCGCCCGAGGCGGGGACGACGGACCCATCCCGCTCGATCGAATCCTCGTTCCGTGCACCGAGAACGGTGCGCTGCCGAACCAGGAGCGAGAGCACGTAGTAGACACCGGACGCCAGGACACCCACGACGGCGATCGTCGTGACCGTCCTGGCGTCCCCCAGGACGACGACGGCCACGACCTCCAGGCACACTGCGGCAAGCCCGATCACACTGATCAGATGTGCACGCCCGAGCGACAGGGCAGCCTGAACATTCACCGTGGCCGAGGAGAAGAGAACAACCCCGAACGTGAGTATTGCCGCCACGTGAACTGATTCGGAATAGTCACTCCCGAACAGCAGGGGCACGACCCAGACGGCGGCAGCGCTCCACACGACGCCGAAGCACAGTGCGCCGAACAGGACCGTGAGCGGAATGCGAACCGAGTTCTTCACCAGTTCCTCGCGGCCCTTTCCCCCGCTGATCCGCAGACCGACAGAGTGGACCAGGGGAAAGGCCACAAACGCATAGCTGAACGCAACGACGTAGATTCCGGTGGCATGCGCCCCGAGGAAAAGTGAGCACAGTAGTTGGTCCACCCGGATGAGCAACACATCCGAAATCTGTCCCGGAAGGGATTTCAGCGCATACTTCCGATCGATCTTCCGGTCGCGATGACCCCCTCGCCCAAAGCGACAGATCGCCGCGAACTGACCGAGCTGACTCACCGCGTAGACGATGCACACACTGACGATGTCGATCCGCCCGGCCACCGCCAGACCGCAGATCCCGATTCCCGACAGGCACGCGCCGACGATCTGATATCTGGCGATGATATTCGTACTGCCTTCGCTCACCGCGAGGGAGAGGATCGTCATTCGTACTGCGCCGAAATATGACAGTCCGAGCAGGACGAAGATCGCAAGCTTCTCGACGGAGTCGAGCCCACTGAACCACACGTATACGGCGACAACACTCATGACGACCGTCACCACGAAGATCACCGGGTTGGACCGCGCCGCCGCGTACCTCGCCGTCGCCACGTCGGATCCCTCCGCGATCAGTCTTCTCGCGGCGGCCGGTGTCCCTACCGACGCGAACACCGGGATGACCGAGACCAGGATCAGTGCCACCCCCAGGTATCCGCGGTCGGCGGGTCCGAGCGCGCGCGCCAGGATGGGCCCGGTCACCAACTGAACGAGCAGCGGCGAATACTGGCCGGCCACGAGAACGGCAAGCCGCCTGTCGGCGAACACCTTCACCTCAGCCGGCCTCGAGCAACGTGCGGAGCATGCTGTCGGTCGACGCCGCGCTGGCTCGACTGAGACGTCGTCCCACCTCGGCCAACTCGTGGCGATCGAAGAGTCGGGTCTTGTCCACGCTCTCTACGATCGTCGACGCGGCCACGTCGCGCAGTGCCGAATCGGGAGCCCAGGTGGCCAAGTACTCGGTGAGTTTGGGAATACGATCCAGACCCACCACCGGCGTTCCGTAGGCGATCGCGGTGATACTTCCATGCAGGCTGGTGCCCACATAGCCGTCCGCGGAGGCGATCTCCGCGGCCACGTCCCGAACGTTCACCGGTTCGACGAGTCGCACCCGCTTCGTCGTCTTCGACAGCCTCCGGAACAGGCGCCGCAGAGCGGTGAGATCCGAATGGCCCCCTGCCAGACCGATCGCCAGCAGGCTGATCTCGTACCGCTCCGACAGGGCGCGGAGTTGCGACACGACCTCGTCCTCGTGACCGCGCAACCAATGTCGTGAGCACTGGAAGACCAGTGTTCCCGGACGTTTCGGCGGTGCAGGGAACAGCTGGTCGATGATGGCCGCCGAATCGGGCGCCAGATCGGCGTCGATCCCGTGAGACCGCAGGATGTCGACGCTGGAGTTGTCCCGCACACTGAGGTACTTGCCGGCCCTGAGTGAGCCGAGAACCCGTGCCCGATCACCGCCGGACAAGGTATCGACACTCGTTGCCCCGACGGCGTTGTACACCACGGGCATCTGGTTGCTCGTCGATGCGTCCGGGACCAACGGCAGGGGCCACATTCCACCCGCCAGCGCGCGACAGGCGGCCGAGAGATGCCGTCGTGGGACAGTCCGATGGAGCGCGGCGACTGCGAGGTCGAATCCGCTGGGGATCGAGTGCCGGGTCAGGTCGTACCAGGTGGCGCTCAGTACCTCTCCCCCGGCGACGATGCACCCTGCCGGGGGCTGTTCGGTCAGGCACCGCCGCAGATCCCTCGCACTTCCGGAGCGGGCTGTACCCCAGTCGTTTCCCCGTGCGCCCCACAGCGCGTAGTGCGACAATGTGCTGTTGCTCCGAGCCGGCCAACGGCTCTCCAACACCAACGGGAACAGCAGGTCACCATAATTGAATCGGTCGAATGCGCCGACACTGATCACGTTCGGTGATGTCACTGTTCTCCCCACAGCTTCCTGGACCCGCAGCGGGGGCTGATTCTGCGTCACTCGTGCACACGAGCTTTCACATCACATGGCACCGTACAACACCTTGGAATAGCTCTGGCATACCTGATCCCACGTGTAGTGGGATCGCTGCCGACGTTCGGCGGCGACACTCAGTTCATCCATCAAGGCATTGTCCGAGAGTACTCGGTCCAGCTCGTACGCTATCTCACGGGAATCCGGCTCGACGAAGGTCGCAGAATCCTGAAGCACTTCACGGTTGTACACGGTGTCCCGCGCAACGATCGGTGAACCGCACGCCATCGCCTGAACCAGGGCCGGGTTGGTGCCCCCGACGCTGTGCCCGTGAAAGTAGGCGCCGGCGTGTTGCCACAGCGCGAACAGCTTGTCGTCGTCACTGACGTGGCCCAACCAATGGATTCGCTCGTTGGTCGCGGCCAGACTTTCGGCCCTGAGGTCGAAGTCGCCGCCATAACCGGAGGATCCGACGATCACGACGTCCCAGCGTTCACTCAACTCCCGTGCCGCATCGAAGAACTCGCCCACGGTGTTCTCGGGCACGAAGCGCGCCACCATCAATGCGTAGGAACGGTGCGGAAACCCCTCGACGGGATCCAGGTCGTCGGGCAATGTGCCGCCGTACGGAATGAATTCTCCGGTGCGGCCGAACCCGTCACGCCACCGCCTCGCGATTTCGTGGGAGTCGCACACGAGGTGGTCGCCGAACTTGGCGGTGAGTCGGGCACCGGTCCTGAAGGCGGACTTCGCTGCTCGCCCCCACTTCTCGCGCTCCCACTCGATCCCGTCCACGTTCACCACCGTCGGAATTCCCCGCGCTTTCAGAAGTGGCAGCCAGTATCCGTTCGCCACATTCATCACCAAAGCGACGTCGGGACGGCGTCTGGATGCATCCAAACACGACGTCAGACCGTAGGACAGTGTGCTCAGCGACTTGGACTCGACACCCCGCGTCGTCACACGTTCGACTCGGAAGTCCCTGAACGGATCATCCGGTTCGGTGCTCCCCGCTCGCCCGTACACGGTGACGTTCCAACCTTCGTCGGCCAAGTACGGGGCCAACCTCCGTACCAGGGTTTCGAATCCTCCGTAATAGCTGGGATAGCCACGGGTTCCGATGATCGCGACTGAGTTGGTCATGTTCTTTCCTCGATTTCTGTCGTCTCGAGTTCGGACTGATGTTCGGCGGCCTCGTTCTGCCGTGCTCCCCCTTCTCCCGCGTCCTCGCCCCGAGACAACGGACGAAGCAGTGACGCGACAATGATCCAGACGACGCTGAACCAGAACATGCTCGTGAGAGTCGCCGCCGCGACGAACGTCGCAGCGATGGCAGCGGCGATCGGGCGTCGCCGCCCCGGCACGTGACGCCACACCACCACCCCGAATGCGCACAGGATCCCGAGGCCGACAATTCCGGCGTCGTACAAGATCTGGACGGGCAGCATGATGATGTGCCCGGACACGCCCGGAGACCCGGGCTGTTCATGGCGAAGACCGAACGTATTGGTGCCGTTGCCCAACCAGAGGTTGACTCCCTGTATTTCCTCGGCTGCTTCTCTCGCGACCGCCATGCGAAATCCGACGGTGCCTCCCGTGAAGTCGATGTCCCCCAGCTTGTCCGGGGCCGGACGGGAGGAGTCGTCGGAGCCGTCAGTCCTGCTGTCTTGACTGCTCGGCGATGCCGGCTGGTGCCGCTCGATGTCCGGAAGTACGGTCGTGGCTCCGTATGCGAGGAGAACGCCCACGACGACGGCGGCAGGACCGAAGGCGAAACCCCTCAGCGGAGTCGGGTTCCGGCGGCGCCGGACAAGTTCGTAGGCAACGTAGACGGCCAGTCCCATGACCATGCAGAACACGGCTGTGCGGGTCTGGGATGCGATGAGCCCCAACGGCACGGTCACCGCTGCCGCGATCATCCACCGTTGATCGGTCCCCTTCCTGGCAACCAGCATCAGGGTCCAGAACACGAGTATCGCCGCATAGATGTTCGCTTCCGTGGCGGACAGCCGGGTGACGTAGACGTGGTAGAGCGAATCGAGATTGGTTCCCCACGACACGTCGCCCGCGGTTCGGTTGGCGACGAGATACATCGCGAAACCGGCGAGAGCCCAGGGAACCACGAACCGGATGCCGACGTTCTCCGCCCACACCGCGCGGGCGCCGAGCGACATCAGACCGGCCAGCAACAGCAGATCGATCGTGAGCCAACCCAGGATCGCCACACTCTTACCGAGACTGGGCGAGAACAGAACACTCGACGCCGCATTCCACACGATGAACGCGAAGAAGGTCAGTACCACAGGGTGCCGAAGTGTGCGAAGAAGGTCGAGTCGAGAACGTGGCTGAACGATCAACCACCCCACGAAGGCAACGGGCGCAACTTGTTCCCATCGCACGGTGAACCCGGCCACATCGAACGCGTAGCGACCCAGAAACGACGCCGCGACGACCGCGGCTACCAGCAGAAATGTGACGCGGTCGTTGCGGCTGCGAGGTGCCGCGGATACGTCCGGGGGCACCACTTTCCGATCCAGCTCGCTCGTCACCGTGACCCTCTGCTCTCACCGGCGGATGTCACCCGAGCGGAAGAGACGGCCAGCAGATCCCTGGCGAAGACGCGAAACTTCACTGACTCTGCACCCCAGTCGTTCTCCTGGTCGGTACTCTGGGTCGCTCGTAGCCTGTAGGCGGCGGAACGCGCGAACAACCCACCCGCAACCGCCCATTTCCAGCCGATGTTCTGCAATCGCGTACGGGAGATGCGCCACTTGTACAGGTCGTACATGTTGACCACCCAGGCGGAGTTGGGTGCCTGCGACACCGTGGAGTTGGGTGCCTGCGACACCGTGGAGTTGGGTGCCCGCGACACCGTGGAGTTGGGTGCCCGCGACACCGTGGAGTTGGGTGCCTGCGACACCGTGGGCGTCGTCGAACTCTCGCCGATCAGATGAACTCCGGTCACCGCGGGCACGGTGACGACCCGTTCACCTGATTCCTTGACGCGCAGACAGAACTCGATATCTTCCGCGTACATGAACCACCGACGGCTCAGCCCGTCCAATCGCATCCAGGTGTCACGCCGCACCAGCATGCACGCACCCGATACCCAGTCGACGTCCCTCGAATCCGCGGACGAGTGCCGTTTGAGAAGGTACAAACCCTCGACCGACGGCGAGTACCCGGCGAATCGTGAAAGGCCTGAATAGTGGCAGAGCACCCGCCAGAGGTCCGGCTGCCGACCGCATTCTCTGATCGCGAGTCGTTCCCCCGGTTTGTCGAGCAACGGGGCGACGACACCGATGCTGTCATCCGAATCGAGAACCCGACTCAGCGCAAAGACGCTCTCCGCGTCCACAACCGCGTCGGGGTTCAACAAGAGCACGTGATCGCCACGCGCCTCCGACACGCCTCGGTTGACACCGCCGGCGAATCCGACGTTCGCTTCACTGCGAATCACCCTCGCATGCGGACACACGTCGGATACCCTGACGATCGTGTCGTCGATCGAATCGTTGTCGACGACAATGATGTCCAACGCGGGGTCCGATCCGAGCGCCGCCAGGCAGTGTTCGATGACGGCAGCGCTGTTGTACGTCACGATCACGACCGAGATCGTGCACTTGTCACCGCGCGCCTCATCAGGTGCGCTCATGTCCATATCTCCTTACCGATCTCGTCTCGGAATCGATGTACACCGAACTGCGCCTCGAATCTCCGGCGTGCCTGGTCAGCGCGTTCCGTTGCGTCCTCGAGCGAAAACTCCTCGAGCGCCTGCGTCCACGCCGCCACGTCACCCGTGCGCACCAGACATCCCACGTCGTCACCGATGATCTCGGGCAGACCGCCACTGTCGCTGGCCATGACAGCACGTCCGGCCGCCATCGCCTCGATGGCGATGGTCGGCAACGGATCAGGTTTGATGCTCGGCACCAACACCAGGTGTGCCGCATCGAGATACGAACGGACGTCGTCGGTCTGACCGACGATCGACACACTGTGGGGGCGTTTGAGCTTCTCCACGCGATCGACCACGTCCACAGACGCGCCGTTCAGTGGTGGCGCGCCCAGGACGATCAGCTCGATGTCCGACCGCTCGAGGCCGTCCCACGCATCGAGGAGAACGTCGTGGCCCTTCCACGTGTTCCACCTGCTCGCCACCACGCACACGAGCCGCTCGTCGCCTGCGAAGGGCGTCGGCACGGGCAACTCGAAGCCGTTGTAGACCACGACCGATCGTTCGTCGAACTTCGCGGGAAGCGGACGACGGACGGCGTTGCTCACGCACACGATCCGTTGCGCAAACGACATGAACGGAGTCACGAAGGGCGCCGTCTTGCGATCCAAGAACTCGTGGAGATGCAGGATGGTCGCTGCACCGCTGAGTCGCGCCAGCGGCAGCAGGAGAACCAACGCCGATGTGTTGACGTACATCTTCGACGGCCGAGCACGCACAACCGCGCCTGCCGTCCGGAGGAAGCGGCCGAGCAGGCCGGGCAACGCTCCGAGACGAAGGTACGAACGCCGGATCACCGGAAGGGGGACCCTGCGCACCGTATGGCCCAGCTCGGCCAGGGCGGTCGACAACTCACTACCGGGATACTCGACGTCGGTCGGTAGCCACACCTCCACGTCCCAGTCACTCGGAATGTCGGTCAGGGCCTCGAGAAAGACTCGGTCGGCGCCGTACATCTCGTCGGAGGGATGCACGGCGATGAGCTTCTTCGGACGTTTCCCGCTGCCGCCCGACCACACACCATCAGTACGCACCTTCACCCGCCACCACAGCCTTCAGGGTCTTGGCGATGATGAGCATGTCGCCGACCATCGACCAGTTCTCGACGTAGGACAGGTCGAGACGCACCGAGTCCTCCCACGACAGGTCCGAGCGGCCGCTCACCTGCCACAGGCCGGTGACGCCGGGCTTCACCAGAAGCCGGCGATGCACCTCGCTCTCGTAGGACTCGACCTCGACGCGCAGGGGAGGTCGCGGCCCCACCACACTCATTTCGCGTCGTAACACGTTGATGAACTGCGGCAACTCGTCGATGCTGAACTTGCGCATGAAGCGGCCGACACGGGTGACACGCGGATCCTCGCGCAGTTTGAACAGCACTCCGGCGCCGTCGTTGCACCCACTCAGCGTGGAACTGTGCTTGTCGGCCTCGTCGACCATCGACCGGAACTTCAGCATCGGGAACGGTGTGCCATCCATGCCCATTCGTTCCGATTTGTAGAACACGGGCCCTCGACTCGTCAGCTTGACCGCCACGGCGGCGACCACCATCACCGGACTGACCAGGATCAACGCGAGAATCGCAAAGATGAGATCGAACGAGGTCTTCCCGAATCGCTTGGCTCCGTGATAGCGCGGCTTCTCCACGTGGATCAGGGGCAGACCCGCGACAGGACGCATCTCGAGGCGAGGCCCCGAGATGTCCATCATTCCGGGAGCCACCACCATGTCGACGTCCAACTGCTCGAGGTCCCAGACCATTTCACGAAGCCCGCGATGGCCGAGGTGCTCGGTCGCCGTGACCGCGACGGTGTCGGCTCCGGATCGCTCGACGGCATCGACGACGTCGTGTTCGTCGCCGAGTACGGGAATCGACCGCCCGTCGACGGTGATCGTGTCGTCGGACGACCGGAAGTGCGCTGGGATGCACACCCCGACCACGTTGTACCCGTCTGCTGTTCCACGGTCGAACGTCATCGCGAGACTCCGCACCGAGTGTTCGGCTCCGACGACGAGGACGGATGTCTGGCACAGTCCGCGGATGCGCTTGCGGGCGAGGACGCGACGCCACATCCACCGGGTGAGCAGGAGACCGAGCAAGCCGGTGGGGAATGCGATGGCCAGGTACAACCGCGCCAATTCCAACTGCAACAGCAACGCTGCGATCGCGATGAGCCCGAACAGCCGCAACGTCGCAGTCGCGATGCGTCGATACTCCTCGGGGCCACTTCCCACCACTCGCGGGGAACGCACGTGGAAGACGGCAAGTATTCCGAGCCAGGAACTCACCAGAGCGACCGAGATGAGGCCGTAGCTCACGTTGCTCAGAGTGCGCGAATCGACGAGGGTGCCGGAGCCTCCGAAGCGCACCCACTGCGCGAGTGCCACGGCGACCACCACGACGAGTGTGTCGGTGAGCAGAATGTGCCTGATGTACACGGCCAACCAGTCTCGGCGTGCGACCCCCCGTTGCGTCGGAACTGCCGCAACGCGATGAGTAGCGGAAGTCCTGTCCACAGTCGAGTTGAACGTCGCCATGCATCCCCTCCACTGTCGAACCGTTCGCCGGCAGAGTGTGACGGTCGAGTCGGTCGTTTCACGACAGCGGATTTCGGGACGCGGACAGTGCCGTCGTCACCAACGAGCAAAACCAGAAGTGCCCCGAACACCGCCATGTACTAGCGACATCGAACATTCACAACGAGTGAGGACGCTATCAGCGCGATTCCGTCCTGTCTCATCATCACCGGTGACATGAGACCGTGCGGTATGCACTAAAGGTGCACTGAGCAGCGGTTATCCCCTCCTGCAATTGGTTCTGAGGCAATCATTTTCGGCAAACTGACCACAGGTGTTCGGACAGAACGATTTTCACCCGATCAAGTCCGCATCAAGACGCCTGGGCACACTCGGGGACTTGCCAGCAGTCGAAATTCATACCTGAAGTTCGTGATTACGCGACGTATTCGATCCCGGCACCGAATCGGAGACGGTTAACGGGAGCGAGCACCGAAATTCCGTGAGCACCTCGAGAATTCGAGCGGTCCGGCGTAGATCGCGCAGCTCACGCCCCGTCGCGATGTGGCTTCGCCGACGCACCTACCGGCGACCGTCCGATCTTCGCCCGCACTCGGGCGGTGGCCTGCCAGATCAGCGTGGTGTCGTGGACGCTGATGCATGGCACGCCCAGCGCGCGGGCGTGCTCGACGGCGTCCGTTTCCTTCGCGGAACACCGTCCGTCCAGAATGTCCTCCGTGACGATCACGCAGAGCACGTCTCCGTCGAGTTCGCGGATCGGCTCCAGCCCGTGGAGCGCCACCCATTGCCTGACCATCGCCCACTGCGACACGTCGTTGTAGCGAATCGGATTGCCGACGAACAACACGCGACGAGACCGGCGGGCTCGGGCGACCTCGATGCTGGAGATGGGTGACATCACGAATATTCCTGTCCATGTGAACGGCTGGTCCCGGTACAGGACAACTCTGTCGTGAGCAGGCGACCACGTCTGTCCCCTGATCAGGCAGTGCATCGGATGAATCTCGTCTCCCCCGATCAGGGGACACCCCCGCAGGTGAGTGGGAAAGTGTGCTCGGGCACGCATCGCCACTCACGTGGGAGGTTGGATGATCACCGTTCTGTGCTGCCGAGGTATCGGCGAGGATCTCGACGTCACCATGCTCACCAACACGACGCAACTCCTCGACCCCGCCCGGTTCGTCGTCAAGCAGGTGCCGTGGGAGGCGAGCTACGGCCCGGTGCCCGATCCGGGTGGATCGGCGTTCGACAAGGCACTGTCCGAAGGACGCGCGCTCCTGTTACGGATGATCGACGAGGATCCGAATCCCGTTGTTCTGCTCGGCTACTCGGGTGGAGCCGCACTCGCCGGCAATGTCGCGGCGGAGGTGGGACGGGGGCAGCACCCCACCCTGGACGTGCGCGGGGCCGGACTGATCGCCGACCCCCTGCGGCCGGCGTCCCCGGGCCTGCCCGGTTGGGGCATCGCGGGGGAACGCCCGATCACGGGGATGCCCGTGTGGCAGATCGCCGACCCGCTGGACGCCATCTGCTGCTGCCCGGGCAACTCTCCGCTCCGCACGTTCGCGGACCAATCGGCCGCCTTCTCACTCGCCGACCCGGCAGCGTGGGTGGTGGACCTCCTCGATCGGCTCCGCACCCGCCGATGGCAGGCGGTAATCCTGAACTGGTGGCGACCGTGGACGGTCTGGCAGCAGTACTCCGAGGCCATCGACGACGTCGACGGTTACCTGTTCCGGGGCGACCACACGAGCTACTGGGCGCGGCTCGCGCCGGGCACCGACCGGACGTACTGCGCGCTGCTCGCGGATCGCGTCGCCAGCCTGCCGGACTGATGCCCGGGCACAGTGATCGCTACTGCGTCATCGCACTCCCCGGCGCCGTTCTCGGATCGGCAGGCGATCGATGAGGTCCGCGGCATGAACGGCACCGTCATGAGCCCGGATCCGCGCTCCCAGAGTTGCCGCGGTCACCCGGTGCGGTCCGGCGACGAGCAGCTCGCCGACCACCGATCGGATGCGTTCGGGCGCGGCCGTCTTGCGGAGGCACCGGGCGACGCCGCGCTGCTCCAGACTGCGGCCGATCATCTTCTGATCGAGCGCCGGGTGAATCGGCATGATGACCAGGGGCAGGTCGTGCGCAAGGGCGCGCATAGTGGTGTCGTGGCCGCCGTGCCCGATCACGAGCGTGGCGGTCGGCAGGATCTGTTCGTGCGGAACGTAGCCGTGTATTTCTGTGTTCGGTCCCGCCGTGAAGGATGCCGGGTCGACCGATGGTCCGGTAGTGACAACGGTATGGGCGGGCAGTCCGGCGACAGCCTCGAGGATGTTCTGCAGGGCCCGCTGTTGTCCGTCGAAGTTGAGGCTGCTGAGGCTGACCAGGATCAGCGGATCGCGTTCGGACAGCGGGGTCAACGTGGACGGCATCGGATGTCGCACCACCCCGGTGTAGTGGACGCAGGCGGGCAGGCTTCGGCGGGAGGCCGGATCGAGGTCCTTGTCGGTCGTCACCAGCGCAAGGTCCGATGTTTTCCACAGCCTCAGTGGCCGCTGGCCTTTCAGACGGGCCATCACGGGCGTCGTACCACGTGTCGCGCCTCGATACATGAACTCGTAGTAGGTGTGCACCAGCGTCACACGCGTCAGGTGCGCGTCGGCGGCGGCCTGCAGGGCCCCATACAGAAAGCAATCGATCACCACCACGTCAGTCGGCTCGCGCGCGACGGTCTCGAGTAGATCGATTCCGGGCCCGGCGTCGGTGAAGACAGCGAGCGATTGGTACACACCCGCGATACCGGGATGTCTGGTCGTCGACTGCCAGGGTCGCGCATGGGTGTAGGGCGTGAACCGGAAACCGTGTTTTTCGATCCGCTCGCGTTGCTGGGCGTGTCCGAGAAATCGGACCTGGTGACCGCGGTTGCGTGCCTCCGCCGCGATGCCGAGCGCGGGTGGCACGTTGCCGCCGCCGTCCCACGTGACGATCAGGATGCGTGCCATGGAGCCTCCACTGGGCTGGGGTCGAGCCCGTCGGTGTCGTTCGGGCGGGCGACCCGACATTCATGTCCACAACGATTGTCGTCGAACTATCGGCCGTCAACAGCGGCGGTACAGCGCCAGCTGGCGGGGCGCCGCAATGCTCGACGCGCCCCGCCAGTCGGCGATCCGTCCTACCCCGTGCCGTCACCTGTTCCGTCGCCGGCTCCGTCGCCTGTCCCACCGCCGGTTTCATCTCCACCGCCGGTCTCCTCACCACCGCCGGTTTCATCTCCACCACCGGTCTCCTCACCACCGCCGGTCTCCTCACCTGCGGGAGGCTGCTCCGCGACGGGCTGCTCCGACACCACGGGCTGCTCGACCACCGGAGGTACCACCGCCGGCGGCTGCACCACCGGCGCCTGCTGCTGACCTGCGACCGGAGCCTGCCCGCCCCCGCCGGAGCTGCCCTGTCCGGTTCCCGACGAACCGCCACCACCGTTCGACTCGGGTTCGACGACCGGCGGTGCGACCTCCGACGTCGGCGGAGTGGTCGCGGCGGCGGTGGTTGTCGCCTTGGTCGTCGAGCTGGACGTGTCCGATGTGGGCGTCGGTTCGGTGTCGGACCCGCAGGCCGACAGGGTCAGGAGTGCACAACTTGCGGCGATAACCACCGAGCGTTTCAAGGACGGTCTCCTTCGTTCGAGTATCTATCGATCGAACAAAACATACGGTCCGTTTGGTATGTTTTTGCGTAATCGAGAGGAATCGTCTCCCGTCCGACACGCTCTGCGAATCAGCGCGGCGCGTTCCTGCGGGCTGCCCGCTTGGCCCACGCATTGCGCACCAGGGACAGCGGCGTCGGCGGCACCCAGCCCAGCTGGACCGCCTGACCGAGATCGTCGCGGTTGGCCCAGTGCTCGATGACCCGGCCCTCTTCGACGCGCAACCAATGCGACTGCTTGACGGCGAACGTCCTGCCCGTGGGCGCGAACACCTGGGTGACCGCTCCCCGCTCGTCGTAGACGACGAACGGCCCCATCTGCCTGCCCCGCATGATCGTGTGGACGACGGCGAGGTCATCCTCGACGACGACGTGTTCGACGTCGAATCGCAGTTCGGCGAAAGCGGAACGCAGCCACAGCGCGGACGCATAGAAGGCTTCGGGTCCACGCCCTCGCGTCGACGGCGGCTCGGATTCGCTCTCCCGATTGAACGCGCTCGGATGCACGATGGAGTCGAAATCGGCGCGGCTTCCCGTCGCCATGATCTCGATCGAGCGAACGGCAAGAGACTTCACCTGCGCCGACGAAGCCGGTTCCTCGATGTCCACGGTGCACCCCGCAACAGTCGGTGGGAACTCTCAGTATTCGACCGCCCCCAGCCCGAAGTCAACGACCGGTCCCATGTCGATCGGGTACAGGATTTGCGCGCGCCTCAGCAAAACCGCGGTCAACGTCGGTACCGTCGGGGAGGTGATGGGACTGCCTGATGCGATCTCGGCCTGCTTGTTCGATCTCGACGGCGTACTCACCGGAACGGCCGTGCTTCACCGGAAGGCGTGGAAACGCACGTTCGACGAGTTCCTGAAGCATCGCGAGGGCCCGAACTTCCGGGAGTTCACCGACGAGGACTACTACGACTACGTCGACGGACGCCCGCGCGCCGACGGCGTCCGGACCTTCCTCACGTCCCGCAGCATCACACTGCCGGAGGGAACGCCCGACGATCCGCCCAGCGCCGAGACGGTGAACGGAGTCGGAAACCGCAAGAACAGGCTGCTACTCGCAATCATCGAGGAGGAGGGCGTCAGCCCTTACCCCGGTTCGGTCCGCTACATCAGCGCCGCATACGACGCCGGCCTGAAGATCGCCGTGGTCACATCGTCGGCGAACGGAAAGTCCGTACTCGACGCTGCCGACCTCAGTCGCTACGTCCACGTCCGCATCGACGGGATAGTCATCAGAGAGCAGAACCTGCGCGGAAAGCCCGCACCCGATTCGTTCCTCGCAGCCGCCCGCGCACTCAACGTCCATCCCGATCAGGCGGCGGTGTTCGAAGACGCGCTGTCCGGGGTGGAAGCGGGACGGGCCGGTGAATTCGGCTACGTCGTCGGGGTCAATCGGGGCGATCAGGCAGATGCGCTTCGCGAGCACGGCGCCGACGTGGTGGTGAACGACCTGGCCGAACTCCTCGAGAGGTGAGCATGGACGACAAGGGCTACGAGATCTCACCGTGGCAGCTGAAATGGCGCGGACTGGATCTGCAGGCACTGCACGCCACCGAGTCCACCTTCGCACTGTCCAACGGACACATCGGGATTCGTGGCACGTTCGAAGAGGGTGAACCGCGAGGCCTCCCCGGCACCTATCTCAACGGGTTCTACGAGCAACGCCCCCTCCCCTACGCCGAGGCGGGCTACGGCTACCCGGAGGACGGCCAGACGGTCGTGAACGTGACCGACGGCAGCATCATCCGCCTCCTGGTGGAGGACGAGCCCATGGACATGCGATACGGGAGCGCACCCGCCCACGAGCGCGTCCTCGACTTCCGTTCGGGCACCCTGCGCCGCACCACCGAGTGGACGTCCCCGACCGGCCGCCGGGTGCGGATCCATTCGGAGCGACTCGTCTCGTTCACGTCACGCGCAGTCGCCGCCATCCACTACGAGGTCGAGCCGCTCGACGGCGACATCGAACTCGTCCTGCAGTCCGACCTGCTCGCCAACGAGGCCATCCCGGTGCGTACCGACGACCCGCGAGTCGCCGCCGCACTGGACAGCCCGCTGATCTCCGATTTCGCTGCTGCCCACGACTTCCGGGCCGTCCTCGCACACCACACCCGGGCATCGGGACTTCGGATGGCCGCGGGCATGGACCACGAGATCGACTACCCCGCCGGCGGGCGGTGCAGTATCGAGACCGAGGAGGACCTGGCCCGGCTCACCGTGGCCGTCGACGTTCCGCAAGGTGAACGGCTGAAGGTGACGAAATACCTGGCCTACGGGTGGTCGGCGCGGCGATCGACGCCGGCCCTGCGCGGCCAGGTCGAGGGAGCGCTGGCCGGCGCGCTCGAAACCGGCTGGGAAACGCTGCTGAAAAGACAGCGCGAGTACCTCGACGCCTTCTGGGAAACGGCGGACGTCGAGATCGACGGCGACGCGGAACTACAGCAGGCGGTGCGATTCGCGCTGTTCCACGTGCTGCAGGCCGGTGCTCGCGGTGAGTCCCGCGCGATCCCCGCGAAAGGTCTGACCGGACCGGGGTACGACGGACACGCGTTCTGGGACACCGAGACGTTTGTACTCCCCCTCCTCACGTATACGGTGCCGGATTCGGCGCGCGACGCACTGCGGTGGCGGCACTCGACGTTGGACAAAGCGAAGAACCGCGCCGTCCAGTTGGGGCAGGCCGGCGCCGTGTTCCCATGGCGGTCGATCAACGGCGAAGAGTGCTCCGGATATTGGCCTGCGGGAACCGCGGCGTTCCACGTGGGGGCCGACGTCGCCGCCGCCACGTCCCGGTACCTGGCCGCGACCGGGGACGAGGAGTTCGAAGCCGAGTGCGGCGTCGAACTGCTCGTGGAGACCGCCCGGCTGTGGACGTCTCTCGGCCACCACGATGCGCAGGGCGAGTTCCGGATCGACGGTGTCACCGGACCCGACGAGTACACCGCCGTCTCCGACAACAACGTGTTCACCAATCTGATGGCACAGAAGAATCTGCGCGACGCGGCGGCCGCCTGCGAGAGACGACCCGGACTGGCGCGCGAACTCGATGTGGACGACGAGGAAGCAGCGCTCTGGCGAGATGCCGCCGAGCACATGCGAATTCCCTTCGATCTCGCCCTCGGCGTGCATCAGCAATCCGACTCGTTCACCCACCACGCCGAATGGGATTTCGAAGGGACACCGCCCGAAAACTATCCGCTGCTGCTCAACTACCCGTATTTCGACCTCTACCGCAAGCAGGTGGTGAAGCAGGCCGACCTGGTGCTGGCGATGTACCTGCGCGGCGATGCCTTCACCGACGAAGAGAAGGTCGCGAATTTCGCCTACTACGAGGCCCTCACGGTGCGGGACTCGTCCCTCTCCGCGTGTGTGCAGTCCGTGATGGCCGCCGAGGTCGGGCAACTCCAACTCGCCTACGACTACCTCGCCGAGGCCGCGCTGACCGATCTCCACGACCTCCACGCCAACGTCGAGAACGGGCTGCACATCGCGTCACTCGCCGGGACGTGGATGGCGTGTGTCGCAGGATTCGGCGGAATGCGCGACCACAGCGGCGAGATTTCCTTCGCCCCCAGAATTCCCCCTCAGCTGGTCAATCTCTCGTTCCGGATAACAGTGCGGGGCAGCCAGATCCACGTGGACATCCGCGCCAACACCGCCACCTACCGCCTGCTGTCCGGCGAACCGGTTCAGCTCACCCACCACGGGAACTCCTTCACACTCAACTCTTTCCCGGTGACACGGCCGATCCCGGAAGTGCCGAGCACCCCGGCCGTACGGCAACCGTACGGCCGGGCACCCGTGCGTCGCGGGGGCTGAGAGTGCACTGACCCGTCACTCTTCCACTCCTCAGGGCCGAAACAGCCCTGTCGATGAAACGAGTGGAGCGTCAGTACGATCTCTCGCCTCCGCGGCACGCGGAACCCGGCCCGGCGCCGGTGCGGTTACCTTGTGGCGCCGTGGCGTCTCCGATAGGCGGCCGAACTCGCTTTCTCTCCGCACGCCGCCATCGAGCACCAGCGTCGGGCGCCCTGCCTGGACCGGTCCACGAAATAGAGTGAGCACTCGTGGCCCAGGCAGCGCCTGATCCTGTTCTTGTACTCGCCCGAGAAGAGGTCGATGGCGTCCCGCGCCACGACCGACAGCACCGACTCCACCGGAACCGGATCGACAGGTCGGACGGTGCCGGCGTCGTAGGCGAGCACCGGCGCGGGGGTGGCGATAGAGGCTGCGCTGTTGAGGATGTCGACGGCCGCCGGTGCGGGCCGCAATCCGTCCACTCGCGCGCGCGTCAGGGTGTTCAGGGCCTCACGCAGATCACGCGCGTCGACGAGCCGCGACTCGTCCAGCGGCTCCTGCGCCGCGGGAAGTCCGGCCACGTAGAACCACGTCTGCAGACTCTCCGCATCCACCAGCATCTCGCGGTCGTTCATGTCCCGCTTGGCGACCGTTGCGACGAAATCGAGACACAGGCTTCCCGATCGGAACGGAAATCCCAGTCTTCGTTGATCTTTCGTTTCCATCACCGGCGGTCTCGACACTCGGACCTCCCCTTTCGCTGGTCTTCGGAGAATCCCACAATGTCCGGCCACTGCGGCCGAGTCAACTCCCCTGAGCAACTATGCGCCGCAACGGAAGGGACGCCCGACTTAAAATCATGTTGAGCACATCACAAGTGCGTGAGTCCCTTGACAGGTCACTCTGGAATCCCGTTAGGTACTGGCTGTGCAGACAGCAGGAACCGCCCTCACCCGCCGACGCGTCGTGGACTTCATGACGTTCGTCGGCGCTGCTTGTCGCTGTCGCTGACACGTTCCGTCTCGGCCTTTCCGGCCACCGATTCCACACCTGCCCGCTGGTCGCCGCGCGTCCCGTCACGCGCGGCACTACGCTGCGCGGTCCCCGAACCACTCACCGCGAACTACTGCTGAGGAAAGTCCATTGCCTGTCGAATTCATCAGTGCGAGCTACGTCAACGACTCCACCGAGCTGAACCCCACGTCCAGCACCGGCATCGATCCGAAGTTCCTGGCCCGCTACGCCCGCACCCTCGACGAGGCGGGTTTCGACTACACGCTGCTGCCCTACGGCTCCTCGGGCTGGGATCCGTTCGGTGTCGCCGCCGCCGTCAGCCAGCACACCGAACGTGTCCGGCCGCTGGTCGCGCTGCGCCCCAACACCATGTACCCGACGGTCGCGGCGAAGGCCCTCGCCACGCTCGACCAGCTCAGCTCCGGACGCGCCGCCGTGCACATCATCTCCGGCGGCAACACCGCTGAACAGGCCCGCGAAGGCGATCGACTCGACAAGGCAGGACGATACGAGCGGTCGGCGGAATACGTCGACATCCTCCGGAAGGTGTGGTCGTCCGCGGAACCCTTCGATCACAGCGGCAAGTACTACAGCTTCGAGAACTTCCAGTCCGCCATCCGCCCGCTCGCAGGCACGATCCCCGTCTCCGTCGGCGGATCGTCCCCCGACGCCTACCGCGTCGGCGGTGCGCTCGGTGACATCTTCGGCCTGTGGGGCGAGCCTCTAGCCGAGACGAAGGAGCAGATGGACGCCGTGTTCGAGCAGGCCAGGCTGGCCGGACGCACCGACCGCCCCCGCATCTGGGTCACCTTCCGCCCGATCATCGCACCCACCGAGGAACTGGCCTGGGAGAAGGCGCACCGCGTTCTGTCGAGGCTCGAAGGAAACGGCGCTGCGGCCGCGGTCCGGGCCGACGGCGGAGTGCAGAACGTCGGTTCGCAGCGACTTCTGGACATCGCGGCCCGCGGCGAACTCCACGATCGTGCACTGTGGACTCCGACCGCCACTGCGACCGGAGCCCGCGGCGCGTCGACGGCACTGGTCGGAACACCCGAGACTGTGGCTGCCGCGATCCTCGACTATGTCGACCTCGGCGCCGAACTGATCTCGATCCGCGGCTACGACAACATCAACGACGCCATCGACTACGGTCGCTACGTGCTGCCGCTGGTGCGTCAGGAGCTCGAATCCCGGGAGCGTGCAGCATGACCCGGTACGTGGTGGTCGGCGCCGGTGCCGTCGGAGCCACCCTCGCCGCACAATTTCATCTCAACGGAATCGACTACGTTCTGGTGGCCCGCGGCGACACCTACCGGGCACTGAAGTCCGAGGGTCTGCGCTACGTGCGGCCCGAAGGCGAGATCCGGGTGCCCGTCGACGTGGTGGACGGGCCCGAGGCAGTGACGCTGCGCCGCGGCGACGTCCTGGTGCTGGCCGTCAAGGCGCAGCAGGCGGATCAGGCCCTGCACGACTGGGCGTGGCGCCCGGTCGAGGGTTCCGACGAGGCCGCCGCCCGGGTGGTCCCGGTCGTCACGCTGCAGAACGGCATCGAGAGCGAACGGACCGCGCTGCGCAGGTTCCACCACGTCTATGGGGCGTCCATCTGGATTCCGGGCACCCACGTGGAGCCGGGTCGTGTCATCGCGGCGGGCACCCCCGCCGTCGCACTCGTGTGGCTCGGACGTTATCCGTCCGGCGCCGACGACCGCGCCGAGTCGATCGCCGCCGACCTTCGCCGGGTCGACGTCACTACCCAGGTCGTCGACGACATCCAGAGGTGGAAGGCGACCAAGCTGATCGGCAACCTCCTGAATGCCGTGGACATCTTCGAAGCCGACGACACCGAGATCGAGGCCACCACGGGGGCACTCGAATCCGAGGCCTTCGCCGTCCTCGCCGCCGCCGGGATCACGCTCGCCGACCACGCTACCGAGGCCACCCAGGACCGCAGCGGGCTGAGTATCGCCCCGATCGACGGTCACAGTGTCGAACGAAAGTCCACCTGGCAGAGCCTGGCTCGCGGGTCCGACACCGTCGAGACCGATTACCTCAACGGTGAGATCTCGCTGCTGGGACGTCTGCACGGCGTGCCCACCCCCGTCAACGACCGCCTGCAGGAAGCCCTCGGCCGGGCCTCGCTCGACCGCGAGGCACCCGGAAGCCGTCGTCTCGCCGATGTCGTGGGAACTGCCCGACTCGAAGGATCCGTCCCATGACCCAGCAACTGGCCGACGTCCCCGAACGGGTTCGGGGCGAGGGTCCGACCGCGAGCACCGAGTCGGATCTCGTGTCCATCACCCCGCGCAAGCCGCGCCGCAGTTGGAGCCCACCGCGTGCCGTGCGGCGGGCCGTCGGCCCGGTCCTCGTGGTGGTGGCGTGGCATCTCTTCTCCGTCACCGGGCTGCTTCATCCCGATGTCCTCGCCGCCCCGCTCGACGTGCTCTCCCGGGGAACGTCGCTGTGGTCGGACGGTCAGCTTCCCGACGCCATCCTCGCGTCGGCGAAGCGGGTCGTGGTCGGGTTCGTCATCGGCGGCGCCGTCGCACTGGTGCTGTCCCTGCTCGCCGGACTGTTCCGGCTGGGCGAGGACCTCCTCGACTCGACGCTCGGGATGATCCGGATGGTGCCGTGGGTCGGTCTGATCCCGCTGTTCATCATCTGGTTCGGCATCGACGAGACCCCCAAGATCGCCCTCGTCGCACTGGGCGTGTGCTTCCCGCTGTACTTCAACATCTACGGCGCCATCCGCACCGTCGACTCCCAGCTGATCGAGGCGGGCGAAACACTGGGGCTCGGACGTCTGGGGCTGATCCGGCACGTCATCCTTCCCGCCGCACTGCCGGGTGCGCTCGTGGGACTGCGCTACGCGCTCGGGACCGCCTGGCTGGCGCTCGTCTTCGCCGAACAGGTCAACGCGAGCGCGGGAATCGGCTACCTCATGAACACGGGACGCGACTTCTTCCAGACCGATGTCATCGTGGTGTGCCTCGTGGTCTACGCGGTGCTCGGTCTGATCTCCGACCAGGTGGTGCGCCTGCTGTCGAAGGTCCTCCTGTCCTGGCAAGCCTCGTTCGACGGAAAGTGACGGGCCATGAGCACTGACACCACCCACGCGGTCCGCATCCGCGGCCTCACCCGGCGTTTCGGCGACCGCACCGTGCTCGAAAACCTCGATACCGACATCAGTGCAGGCGAATTCGTTGTTCTTCTCGGGCACAGCGGTTGCGGCAAGAGCACCCTTCTCCGCATTCTCGCCGGCCTCGACGTCGACATCGAGGGCGAAGTCCTGGTGCCGAAGCGCCGCGCCGTCGGCTTCCAGGCCCCGCGTCTGATGCCGTGGAAACGGGTGTGGCGCAACGTGGTGCTCGGCCTGCCCGGACGACCCGACCGGGCCCTGGCCACCCGCTACCTCGCGGAGGTCGGGCTGGAGGACCGCGCGGGCAAGTGGCCCAAGACGCTGTCCGGCGGCGAGGCGCAGCGCGTCTCCCTCGCGCGTGCGCTGGTCCGGGAACCACAGTTGCTTCTGCTCGACGAGCCGTTCGGGGCACTGGACGCCCTGACCCGGACGAAGGCTCAGGCGCTGGTCGCGGACCTGTGGATCAAGCACGGCTGCGCGGTACTGATGGTCACCCACGACGTGGAAGAGGCGCTCCTTCTCGCCGACCGGGTGCTGGTGATGGACAACGGTCACATCGCGCACGAAGTCCGGCTGGAGACTCCTCGCCCCCGCGACATCGGCTCGGCCGAGTTCGTGCAGAACCGGCGTCGTCTACTGGGCTGGCTCGGCGTCGACGTGACCGCCGACATCGACACTCCTCTCGAAAAGACAGGCTGACATGACACACTCCATCCGAAAGATCACCGCGGCCCTCGTCGCGGCTACGGCGGTCTTCGCCCTGGGCGCGTGCAGCTCCGAGGGCAACACCGCGAGCAACAGTTCCGGTGTCACCCTGAAGCTCGGCGACCAGGTGAAGGGCCTGCAGGTGCTGGCCGAGGCGTCGGGCGCGCTCGACGGCGCGCCGTACGGCATCGAGTGGGCCCAGTTCCAGGGCGCTGCACCGCTGTTCGAGGCGGTCAAGGGCGGGTCGGTCGACACCGGGTACGCGGCCGACGTACCCACCCTGCAGGCGATCAGCGGCGGCGTCCCGATCAAGTCCGTCGCCGGACTGCAGAGCGACGGCACCGGCACCGTGATCATCGCGCAGGGCGATTCTTCCGTGAAGTCCGTCGCGGACCTGAAGGGCAAGACCGTCACCGTGTCGTCCGCACGGGGCAGCATCGCCGAATACCTGTTGGTGCGCGCACTCGAGGACGCCGGGCTGAAGTACTCCGACGTCACCGTGCAGTACCTGCTGCCCACCGATGCGCAGGCCGCCTTCGTCAGCGGAAACATCGACGTGTGGGCCACGTTCGGCATCTTCGGCAACGTCGGGCTCTCCCGCGGCGGCAAGCTGCTGGTGGACGGCACCGACGGAAGAACCTCGGGCGTCGGCATTCTCAGTGCTACGGACGCAGCCCTCGCCGACACGGCGAAGCGGGAAGCCCTGCACGATCTGATCGGGCGCCTCGGCACCGCCGTCCGATGGGCGCAGGAGAACCCCGACGACTGGGCTGCCGCCATCGCCAAGGCGAACAATATTCCGCTCGAGACCGCCCGGATTCTCGTCGACCAGGGTGTGCGATCCACGACCCCGCTCACCCCCGACGTCATCGCGTCGGTGCAGCAGGTGGCCGACACCATGAACGCCGTCGGAGCATTGAATCCCAACGTCGACGTCGCCGCCACGACCGTCACCGACCTGTATCCGGCGTGATCGCCGACCGAAACGGAGCAGCATCATGAGAACCATACGTAGGGGACGGGTGTGGCCTGCGCTCGCCGCCACCATGGTGACCGTGGCGGCCCTCACCGGCTGCACCAGCGGAAACGACACCGGAAGCACCGGATCCGCCGACACCGTCGACCTGTCCACCGTGTCGATCAAGGTGGGAGCCACCGGGTGGAACACCATCGAGTCGGCGCTCGAGGTGGCGGGCCTCGCCGACACCCCGTACAAGGTGGAGTGGGCCGTCTTCTCCGGCGGCGACCAGCAACTGCAGGCCCTGCAGTCGGGCGCGTTGGACGTGGCCCAGTCCAGTGAGATTCCGCCGCTCTTCGCCGCAGCGGGCGGCACCGTGAAGTTCGAGCAGGTCGCGGTGCAGACGGGCACCACCCTGCTGCAGGAAGTGGTGGTGGGCCCGGATTCGCCACTCGGCTCGGTCGCCGACCTGAAGGGCAAGAAGGTCGGGTATGTAAAGAACACCACCGCCGCCTATTTCCTCAACGAGTTGCTGAAGCAGAACGGGTTGAGCTGGAACGACATCCAGGCCCAGCCCCTACTCCCCAACGATGGCCTCGCGGCGCTCAACGGTGGTTCGGTCGACGCGTTCGCCAGCTATGGCAACACGATCATCAACGCCCACCAGGGCGGGTCGAAGACCATCGGCTCGGGTCGGGACATCCTGTCCGGGAACTTCCCGTGGAGCGTCCGCGACGCCCTTCTCGACAACGCCAGCCAACGCGCCGCGGTCGCCGATCTGATGAGCCGGGTGAACGATGCGTATGCGTACATCCGCGACGGCCACCAGCAGGAGTTCGCCGAGCGCACGGCCACGGCCACCAAGCAACCCGTGGACAGCGCGTTGCAGCAGATCACCGACGGTGAGGCGCAGCGCCCCACCGGGATCCGGGTCGCGGACGCGGAGGTCCGCGCCAACCAGCAGCGGGTCGCGGACTCACTGCAGGAGATCGGTGCGCTGCCCGGCAGGGTGGACGTTGCCGAACTGTGGTCGGACGGTCTCGACGCGGAGTTGTCGGCAGCGCTGGACAGGCAGCCCGCCGCTGCCGCCGGAAAGTAACGCGTGATGGCGACAGCCGAGAGCGTCCACCCCGGGCTCGCCGACGCCGACCTCGCCGAGGTGGCGGCGGAACTGGCGGGATTCGCGGCAGAGGCGGATCGTGCCGGCGCATTCCCCGCCGACGGTATCGACGCCGTCCACCGGGCCGGGCTACTGACGACCACTGTCGGTGAGCGCTACGGCGGAGCGAACATCGGAGCCACCGACACCGCGCGCATCCTCCGGGCGCTCGGGGAAGGCGATCCGTCCGTCGCGCTGATCTCCGCGATGACGCTGTTCACCCACGCAGGTCAGGCGGCACGCCCGGTGTGGCCCGAGGATCTCTATGCGCAGGTGCTGGGCGAATCACACGGGAAAGCAACACTTCTCAACGCCGCCCGCGTCGAACCCGAACTGGGCTCTCCAGCTCGCGGCGGCCTGCCCGCCACGACCGCCCGCCGCACCGCGTCCAGGTGGGCACTCTCCGGGACCAAGCGGTTCGTGACCGGCGCCCACGGCCTGAGCTACTTCCTGGTGTGGGCACGCACCGACGAGGCGGAGACCCGGGTGGGCACGTTCGTGGTGCCCGCGTCGAGCGAGGGCATCGTGATCGGCGACAACTGGAACATGCTCGGCCTCCGCGCCAGTGGGTCGGTGGATGTGGAGTTCCGGGACGTCGCGGTTCCACTAGGCAACGTGATCGGGCTGACCGACGCGTCCGCCGGCGCCCAGGA
Organism: Rhodococcus jostii NBRC 16295; assembly: GCF_001894825.1. Lineage (GTDB taxonomy): Bacteria > Actinomycetota > Actinomycetes > Mycobacteriales > Mycobacteriaceae > Rhodococcus_F > Rhodococcus_F jostii. Next base: position 41,063 of record NZ_BCWY01000058.1, read on the forward strand.
CAACCAGGCCCACGCAACCCTGAACACCACTCTGGCGGCACTGTATCTGGGCGTCGCCCGTGCGGCGCAGCAGGAGTTTCACCGATTCGCCCACGAGCGGGTCCCGTCCAACCTCGGACGGCCCCTCGCGACCACAGACCGATTCCGCGATCTCGCCGGCGAGATCGACCTGTTGCTCAGTGGCGCCGAGAACCTGGTGCTCGGCATGCTCCGCCGGGTCGACGCGGGCGAGAACGTCCCCGCCACGCAACTCCTCGGCGCCCGCGTGCTCGCCGTGCGTCACCTCACCGATGCCGTCGGAATCGCCGTTCGTGCCCTCGGCAACCCGGGACTCAGCCGCGACAATGCGCTCGAACGCCATTTCCGGAACGCGCAGTCGGCAGGTGTCCATGCACCCCAGGAAGATACGACACTCTCCATTCTCGGGCGCGCCGCGCTCGACTTCCGGACCGAACGACCATGACTTTCCTGCAGAAGAAAGCGAAGTGACAGTGAGTACAGATCTCGGCTACCACCAGGCGGTCGCACAATTCGACGAGCCCGAGGGAATCGGCCCTCGCGGCACACTCGTCGTCCTCCCCGGACGCGGCGAAAGCCCGATGGTGTATGAGCGTTTCGGGAAGCGCCTCGCCGCCGACGGCTACAGAGTACGAATCGTCGGAGAGGACGCGCACGCCGACGCGCGGGCGCAGCTCGATTCGCCGGCCGCCGTGTCACCGCGGATCCTCGTCGGCATCGACGTCGGCGCGCTCCGCGCTCTGCACCTGGTGCAGGACGCCGCGGTCGAAGCCGACGCACTGATTCTCGTGGGGTTGCCCGCCGGCGACGGGTCCCGGACCTGGGACGACGAGATCGACGCCCGCGCCAGCTGCCCCACCCAGCAGGCACGCCTCACCGACCCGGACCTGCTGACCCCCGGGCTGCTGACGGCCGACCGGATTCCCCCGGAACTGCGCAGCGTCACCCCGCGGACGGGGCTTCCCGTTCTCGCGCTGCACGGCGCCGACGACGCGGTGAGTCCCCTCGCCGACGCCCGCGCACGGTACGCCGACGCCCCCGCCGTCCGGCTGCTGTCGGTGACGCAGGGCCGGCACGACGTACTGAACTCGCTGAACCATCGCAGTGTCGCGGCGTCGGTCGTAGTGTTCCTCGAGTCACTCAAGGTCGGTTCCGAGCTTCCGGAACTGATCAGGAAGGAAAATGTGCGATGACCACTGTCGTGACCGCCGAGGAACTGAATGCTGCCCTGCACGGCGACACTCCCCCCGCCGTCCTCGACGTGCGGTGGGCCCTCGGTGACACCGAGGGTCGTCAGCACTATCTGGCCGCCCACATCCCGGGTGCGGTGTTCGTCGACCTCGACACCGAACTGGCCGCACACGGGGAACCCGCGCTCGGTCGTCACCCGTTGCCCGCGGTCGCCGACCTGCAGGCCGCAGCCCGCCGCTGGGGACTCACCGCCGGCACGCCGGTCGTGGCCTACGACAACACGGGCAACCTGGCCGCGGCCCGCGCGTGGTGGCTGCTCCGCTGGGCCGGCGTTGCGGATGTGCGGCTTCTCGACGGCGGGCTCGCCGCCTGGACCGCAGCCGAACTCCCGACGCGGTCCGGAGACGAGCACCCCGCCGCACCCGGCGACATCATCCTGACCGAGGGTCAGCTCCCCACCCTGACCGCCGACGAAGCTGCCGCCCTCGCGACGGAGGGCGTTCTCCTCGATGCCCGCGCCGCCGAACGGTATTCGGGCGAGACCGAGCCGGTCGACCCGAAGGCCGGACACATTCCCGGTGCCCGCAGCGCCCCCACGTCGGAGAACCTCGGTCCCGACGGGCGTTTCGCGAGTGTCGACGCGCTGCGTGCGCGGTTCACCGCGGTCGGCGCCGAGCCGGGCACGACGGTCGGCGTGTACTGCGGATCGGGAGTGACGGCCGCCCACCAGGTCGCTGCCCTCGCCTTGGCCGGTGTCGACGCCGTCCTCTACCCGGGCTCGTGGTCGCAGTGGTCCTCCGACCCCGGCCGTCCGGTCTCCACCGGTCCCGACCCGCGATGACCGACACCGTCTTCGAGAAGGAACTCGACGCACTGTTCGGCTCGTCCGCGGTCTTCGATCCCGGAGCACTGGCAGCACACAGCATCGACCGCTCGGGCTGGGAACCCGACGGCGCCCCAACCGCCCTCGTGTTCGCCGAAAGCACCGAGCAGGTGTCGGAACTGCTGGCTCTCGCGACACGGCACCGGGTTCCGGTGGTGACGCGCGGTGCGGGCACCGGCCTGTCGGGTGGGGCGGTTGCCCGCAACGGCGAGGTGGTGCTCAGCCTCGAACGGATGAACGCGATCCTCGAGATCTCCGAACTCGACCAGGTGGCCCGGGCGCAGGCCGGTGTGGTCACCGCCGAGATCGACGACGCCGCTGCCCGGGTCGGCCTGCGGTACGCCCCCGACCCGGGCAGCGTGGGCATCTCGACCATCGGCGGCAATATCGCAACCAATGCGGGCGGTCTCCGCTGCGCCAAGTACGGCGTCACGAAGGATTCCGTGCTCGGCCTCGAGGTGGTGCTCGCCGACGGCCGGGTGGTCCGCACCGGGCGACGCACCGTGAAGGGCGTGGCCGGATACGATCTGACATCCCTGCTGGTCGGGTCGGAGGGAACCCTCGGCGTGATCACCGAGGCCACTCTCCGGCTTCGCCCCGCGCCGGCGTCCACCGATACCGTCTCCGCGTACTTCCCCTCGATCACGGCGGCTGCTGCCGCGGCGTCCGCCATCACCGCCGCCGGGCTGCAACCGGCGGTCTGCGAACTCCTGGACGGGGTGTGCCTGCGGGCCCTCGACGCCGCCGAGGGCACCCGCCTGTCCGCGCGTGGCGAAGCGTTCCTGCTCGTGCAGACGGACGGTCCCGGATCGTCGAGCGAGGCGCGGTTGATCGAGAAGATCCTGCGTCCGCTGTCCGGGGACGTCGAGATCAGCGAGGACGCGGCGACAGCCGATGCCCTCGTCCGGGTGCGCCGGGGCGCGCTCCCCGCCCTCGAACGGCTCGGCCGGGTACTCATCGAGGACGTGGCCGTTCCCCGCTCGCAACTCAGTGCCATGACCGACGAGATCGGCCGTATCGCCGCCGACCACGACGCGACCGTCGCCACGATGGCGCATGCCGGAGACGGCAACCTGCACCCGATCTTCGTCGTCGACTCCGGATCGGTGGTCCCGCCGCACGTTTGGGCAGCGGCCGGCGACGTGTTCCAGGCGGCGCTGCGTCTCGGTGGCACCCTCACGGGAGAGCACGGAGTCGGACTGCTCAAGAAGCAGTGGCTCGGCCAGGAGATCGACGAGAACGTCGGCGGGCTGCTCCACGGCATCAAGACAGTGTTCGACCCATTGGGCATCCTGAACCCGGGCAAAGCTATCTGACAGGCTCCACGTCGTGCGCCGGGTAGGCGTGGATGAGGGCGGTGCTCAGCTTCGGGACCGCGTGGGTGAGGGTGTGTTCCGCGGTGTGCGCGACGCGGTGCGCGTCGCGCAGGCTGGTCGAGGGGTCGACGTCGAGTTCGGCGTCGGCGTGCAGGCGGTGCCCGATCCAGCGCATCTTCACGCTCCGCACACCGACGACGCCCGGTTCGGCGGCGAGTGCCCGTTCGGCGGCGTCGACGAGTCCGGGGTCGACGCCGTCCATCAGCCGCCGGAACACGTCGCGGGCGGCGGTCCTCAGCACGAGCAGGATCGCGGCCGTGATCATCAGGCCCACCACGGGATCGGCGAGCGGAATTCCGACGGCGACGCCGCCGGCGCCCAATACCACGGCGAGAGAGGTGAATCCGTCGGTCCGCGCGTGCAGTCCGTCGGCCACGAGGGCGGCGGAACCGATCCGCCGTCCGATCCGGATGCGGTACAGCGCCACCCATTCGTTGCCTGCGAAACCGATGACACCGGCGACAGCCACCCAGCCGAGATGGTGGATGGGCACGGGGTCGAGAAGGCGCCGGGTCGCCTCCACACCCGCAACGACCGCGGACAACGCGATCATCGCGACGACGAACAGGCCGGCGAGGTCCTCCGACCGGCCGTACCCGTACGTGAACCGCCGGGTGGCCGCCCGCCGGCCGAGGGCGAACGCGATCCACAGCGGGACCGCCGTCAGCGCGTCCGAGAAGTTGTGGACTGTGTCGGCGGCGAGTGCGACGGAACCGGACAGCACCACCACGATCACCTGGGCGAGGGCCGTGACGCCCAGCGCCACGAGGCTGATCTTCACCGCCCGGATACCGATCTCACTCGCCTCGAGTGCGTCGTCGACGCTGTCGGCGGAGTCGTGGCTGTGCGGGGCGAAGATCTCACGGAACGCCCCGCGCACCCCGCCGGGATGGCCGTGGCCGTGGCTATGCGGATGGTCGTGACCGTTCACGAGCCTTCTCCTCCCGCGGCGAGGCCCGTGCTCTCGTGGATGACCTGCAGGTCGCTGGTGGCGCGGTGGTGCCCGGGGATGCCGGGGCCCGCGTGCTCGGCGTTGAACACGGCGTCGGTGACCAGCTGCTGCACGTGCTCGTTGGCGACGCTGTAATAGATGGAGGTGCCCTCCCTGCGCGTGTGCACCAACCGAGCCATCCGAAGCTTCGCGAGGTGCTGCGAGACGGATGGCGCCGGCTTCCCCACCCGTTCGGCGAGCTCGTTCACCGACAGTTCGCCGCCCACGAGTTGCCAGAGCACCTGCACCCGGGTGGCGTCAGCCAGCATGCGGAACACTTCGACCACCAGCCCTACTTGGTCTTCGTCGAGCCGGCGCCGACAAGCACGCTTATCTGCATTCATACGCAGATAATAGGTCACTTCGTTTTGTGATGCATCAGACACCGAAATGACTTACTTGCTTGCACTAACGATGTATATAGTTGCTTGCATCAAGTAAGTCGTCCTTCAGGGGTTGCCATGTCCGTCTCGTCAGTGCCTTCCGTGTCGTCCGTATCCCTGGGCACCACCGAAGCGCTCATCGACGAGGTCTTCCTCTTCGGCCGCGTGCTTCGCGATGCCCTGGTGTCGGAAGGCGACGGTCACATCCCGCGCGCATTGACGGGGGTCCTCCTCGTCCTCGCGGCTCGGGGGGAATGCCGGCAGAACGAACTCGCCACCGAGCTGTGTGTCAGCCAGTCCTCACTCAGTCGCCAGATCACCGATCTGGTGGACGTCGGCTACGTCACCCGCCACTCGGACCCCGCCGACGGACGCGCGTTTCGAATACGCGTATCGCCGGAGGGAATGGCGTACGTGAAGCACGTGAGAACACAGCGGGCCGAACGAATGCAGAAATTGATGACCGGGTGGAACGAGACCGAGGCAGCGATTGCCCTCGAGTCCATCCGGCACCTGAAGGAAACACTCTTCGATCCAGAACACCGGATCGTCACGAGCTCGAACCCGATTGGAACACACAGCGTATGACCGAAACACAGACTCGGCCGCCGGTTGAAGAGACGACGGCCATGACGCACCGACAAATCCTCGAAGCCCTCACGGGCCTGCTCGCGGCGCTGTTCACCGCACTGCTGAGCAGCACGATCGTCGCCACCGCTCTTCCGACGATCATCGGTGACCTGAAGGGCACGCAGACCGCGTACGCCTGGGTCATCACCAGCGCGTTGCTCGCCAACGCCGCCTCCACCCCGATCTGGGGCAAGCTCGCGGACCTGTTCAACAAGAAGGTCCTCGTCCAAAGTGCGATCGTCATCTTCGTCATCGGTTCGGTGATCGCCGGCTTCGCGCACAACGTCCCGATCCTGCTGACCGCACGTGTCATCCAGGGCATCGGCATGGGTGGTCTGACGGCCCTCGTCGTCGCCATCATCGGCACCATCGTCTCGCCCCGTGAGCGCGGTCGCTACTCCGGCTACATGGGTGCCGTCATGGCCGTGTCGATGTCGGGCGGCCCGATCCTCGGCGGCGTCATCGTCGACAGCCCCCTCGGCTGGCGCTGGTGCTTCTTCGTGTGTGTGCCGCTCGCCGTCATCGCACTGATCCTGCTGCAGCGCACGCTGCACCTCGCCACCGAGAAGAAGGACGACGTCTCCATCGACTGGCTCGGCGCCCTGCTGCTGACCGCCGGTGTGTCCATCCTGCTCATCTGGGTCTCGTTCGCCGGCAAGGCTGGCTACTACGAGTGGTTCTCCCGCGAGACGGTCATGTACGTCGGAGCCGGTGTGCTCCTGCTGGCCGCGACGATCCTCGTCGAAGCCAAGGCCAAGTCGCCGATCATCCCGCTGAAGATCGTCACCGAGAAGACCACCGGCCTCGCCATCATCGCGTCCATCGCCGTCGGTGTCGGCATGTTCGGTTCCACCACGTTCCTCGGTCAGTACTTCCAGACCTCACGCGGCTACACCCCCACCATGGCCGGCGTGCTCACCATCCCGATGGTTGCCGGCATGCTCGTCGGCACGGTCGGATCCGGACAGCTCATCACCCGCTTCGGCAAGTGGAAGCCGTTCGTCGTCGGCGGCGCCGTGCTGATGATCATCGGCTTCGGACTGCTCGGCACCATCGATCACGAAACCAGCCTGACCCTGGTCGGCACCTACATCGCGATCATCGGCCTCGGCATGGGCATGCTGATGCAGAACCTGGTGCTCGCCGTGCAGAACACCGTCAGCGTCCAGAACATCGGTGCAGCCTCCAGCTCGGTCGCCTTCTTCCGGACCTTCGGTGGCGCGATCGGCGTCTCGGTTCTCGGTTCGGTGCTGGCCACCCGTGTCGCCGACCTGTCGGCCGACGGCTTCGCGAAGATCGGCATCAAGAGCGGGTCGGGCAGCGGTGGCGGAAGCCTGGACCTGACGTCCATGCCCGCTCCCGTCCAGGGCGTCATCCGCGCCGCATACGGAGACGCGACCGGCCGGATCTTCCTGATCGCCGCCGTCGTCGCCGTCATCACCCTGATCGCCGTCATCCTGCTGCCCAACCGCCCCCTGCGTCGCACCATCGACCTGTCGAGCGAGCAGGAGCCCGTCCAGGAACCCGAGTACGCCCCCATCCCGGACTACGCACTCGAACCCGACACGGCGCCGATCCAGTCATCCGACATCCGCGGCGGCAGGCACGAGGCACCGGCGGATCAGCACCAGCCCTTCGCCGGGTTGAGCGCCGACGCCCGCGACCGTCTCCTCTCCATGCTCCTGCCCCAGCCGGAGCAGACGCTGGAGGCGATCGACGAGGCCGAGAAGATCCGCGACGAGGTCAATCGCCTGCGCAACGATCTCAATGCCAAGCTCGTCGAATTCGACGCGGTCTGGGATCGCCTGCGCGAGCTGGGACTGAGCGAAGATCAAGTGGCCGGCGTCCTCGGCGGCGGGCAGATGACGGACACCGGCAACGGCGCCCTCATCCGCTGAATGAGATGATCGTCCAGTTCCACGACGCCGTCGGCTCGTCCACGTATCCCCCTCTACGTGGGCGGGCCGGCGGCGTGCTCGCTCAGTTGACCCGGTTCACCCTGGTGGGCACGTCGAGCAATGTGCTCTACGCTCTCGCGTTCTTCACCCTCGACGTGTACGGGTCGTTCGTCGCCAACCTGGTCGGCGTGGTGACCAGTTCGATGTTGGCCAACGAACTCCACCGTCGGCTCACCTTCCGGGCGGCTGACCGCGTCCGCTGGTTCGTCGCCCAGTGGGAAGGCGGAACGCTCGCACTGCTCGGCCTGGCCGTCAGCACGATCGCACTCGCCCTCCTGGGCACACTCTTCCCCGGCACCGACGGACTGGTGCAGGTCGCCCTCGTCGTCGCCGTCAGCGCCCTCGTCGGGGGCCTGCGCTTCCTCGCGCTCCGCGGTTGGGTCTTTGCCTCCGGCCCGTGAGTACTTGTTAACCGCCCGCGGTTAACAAGTACTCACGGCAGGGGACGGTGCCACGGACCCCTGATCGCCAGGGTCAGCCCCGGCAACTGAATGTTCGCGAACAGGATCTTCCCGTCCGCGCTGAATGCCGGACCGCAGAACTCGCTGTCGTTCAACTCGTTCCGAGCCATCGCGAACGGCTCACCCTCCGCCGTGACGCCCACGAGGTGGCTGATTCCTTCACCGTCCTCCGCGAGGATCACGCCGCCGTACGGCGAGACGGTGATGTTGTCTGGTCCGTCGTACTGTCCGGTGTCGACAGCGGGATCGGGATTGACACCGAACAGGAGCTTCAGCGTGACCGTCTGCTTCGCCGGGTCGAAGAACCACACCTGGCCGTCGTGCTCGGCGACGCTGCCGTCGCTGGTCCGTGCGTAGCTCGCGACGAAGTAGACGCCGCCGTCGCCCCACCACTGTCCCTCCAGCTTGCGGCTCCGGGTGACGGCGTCGTTCCCGAACTGCTTGCGCACCGACGTGCTCGTCGCGTCACGGTCCGGCACACCGACCCACTGCACGGAGTACACGGTGCCCGGCTCGGTGGCCTGCGACAGGTCGGGCACGTGCGTTCCGCCCTGGAAGCATGCCATCGCCTGGAGAGCGCCCGCGGTGTCGCCGCCCGACGACTGTGCGAGCTCGCGCAGCGCGTTCGGCCCGCCACGGAAACCCTGCGGCGGCGTCCACCGGTAGTACAGCCCGTTCGGCCCCGACGCGTCCTCCGTGAGGTAGATCGTGCTCGACGACGGATCCACCGCCACGGCCTCGTGTGCGTACCGTCCCAGGAACTTCAGGGGCACAGGGCTTTTGCCCTTGTTCGCCTCCTGGCTCGCCGGGTCCACCTCGAAGACGTAACCGTGGTCGAGCAGGAACCCGTCCTCCCCCGCGCGAGCCTCCGTCTCCTCGCAGGTCAACCACGTACCCCACGGGGTGATGCCACCCGCGCAGTTGTTCACGGTGCCCGCGACGCTGACGTACTGGCCCTGCCGTGTCCCGTCCGAGCCGACCGCGGTCGTGGTCGTGCCGCCGCGCGCACCCGAGTCGTAGGTCAATCCGTCGAGCGCGGGCACGCCAAACGGTTCGTCACTGCCGATCTCGTGATTGGTGACGAGTGTGGAACCGCCGGGTCGCGCGAACACCCCGATGGCGTCGGGATCACTCGGCACGGGGACGCCCCCGTCCAACTGCGTCTCACCCGAACGGGACACGACGGTGTACGAAAAACCCACCGGCAGCGAGAGAATGCGGTTCGGATCCGGCACGAGCGGTCCGTAGCCGATCGCCTGCCCCGGCGCCGCGGACGCGAACGCCGGACGGACGAGGGCGTCGACGCTGCCCGCGAGTGCCACACCGAGCCCGGTGAGCGCAGTGCGACCGAGGAATCGCGGCGGTTGAGTGGTGCAGTGGACACTGTCTGAAACCTCCATGTGACTGACCGGGACCTCCGGACGGTAGGTATCGCAATCCCCTGCATCGTGGACACACCGTGGCCCGCACGTGAACCGCGTGCGAACTTCCGCCTGTGAGTACTTGATAACCGCCCGCGGTTGACAAGTACTCACAGGCGTTGACATGTGACTAAATGGTCACCTATTCTCGATTCATGGACGACGATCACGTCTTCAAGGCGCTGGCCGATTCGACCCGCCGCCTGATTCTCGACCGATTGTTCGCCCACGACGGTCAGACGCTCACCGAGCTCGAGTCGCAGGTCGAGATGACGCGATTCGGGGTCATGAAACATCTGCGCGTGCTCGAGGACGCGGGGCTCGTCGTCACGCGCCGCTCCGGCCGGGAGAAGCTGCACTATCTCAACCCCGTGCCGATACAGCTGATCCACAACCGGTGGATCGACAAGTACACCGAGCGTCACACCAGTGCGCTCGCTCAGCTGAAATCCGAACTGGAGGAAGAGAAATGACTACCGCCGACACAATCCAGATCTACGCGGTGTACATCAAGGCGACGCCGGAGGCGATCTGGGACGCCATCACCAAACCCGAGTGGTCGCAGCAATACGGTTACGGCGGCCTGGTCGACTACGACCTCCGATCGGGCGGTGCGTTCCAATCCCGCGCCGACGACGCGATGAAGGCCTACCCGGGGGTGCCGGACGTGATCATCGACGGCGAGGTGATCGAATCCGATCCGCCGAAGAAGCTGGTCCAGACGTGGCGCATGCTGATGGACGCCGACAACGTGGAGGGCTTCACCACCCTCACCTACGAGATCGTGCAGTCGAGCCGGCCGGGAGTCGCGAAACTGACTGTCACCCACGACCTCACCAACGCACCGGGCCTGGCCGAAATGGTCGCGGGCAGGCGGGAGTCCGAGGGTGCGGGCGGCGGCTGGAACGAGGTTCTCAGCGGAATGAAGTCGCTCCTCGAGACGGGGCAGCCGATGGTGAACTGGGGCTGAGCCGCCCGGGTCGGCGGGGCGCGAGGACCGACATCTGTCGGACGGCAGCAGTAAGCTCCAACCATGACGGCTGCGCAGTCGCTCGACAATGATTTCCTCGCACTCGCCGACCCTTACCGGCGCGAGTTGCTTGCCCACTGTTATCGCATGATGGGTTCGCTTCACGACGCCGAAGACCAGATGCAGGAGACGTTCATCCGCGCCTGGCGCGGCTACGACGGGTATCAGCATCAGGCGTCACTGCGGACGTGGTTGTACAAGATCGCCACCAACACGTGCCTGACGGCGTTGCAGAGCAAGTCCAAGCGTCCGCTGCCCAGCGGGCTGGGCGCTCCGGACTCCGACCCCTCCGCCGACCTCGTCGAGCGGCACGAGGTGCCGTGGCTCGGACCGCTCCCCAACCGGCTCATCGACGACGACGCGAGCGATCCGGCCACCGTCGTGACGTCGCGCGAATCGGTGCGGCTGGCGTTCATCGCCGCCCTCCAGCATCTTCCCGCACGTCAGCGCGCCGTGCTCGTCCTGCGCGACGTGCTGCAGTGGAAGGCGTCGGAGGTCGCGACGGCACTCGGCACCACCACGACGGCGGTCAACAGCCTGCTGCAGCGGGCTCGCGCGCAGCTCGAACTGGCCACACCGACCGCCGACACCCTGGTCGAACCGGAGTCCCCGGAGGAGCGCGAGCTGCTCGACCGGTACGTCGCCGCGTTCGAGGACTACGACATCGACGCGATCGTCGACCTCTTCACCAAGGAGGCGGTCTGGGAGATGCCCCCGTTCGACGGCTGGTACCGCGGCGGAGCCTCGATCGGCACCCTGATCAGAGGAAACTGTCCGGCCAAGGGGCCGGGCGACATGCGTCTGGTGCCCACCGCCGCCAACGGACAGCCGGCGCTCGGCCTGTACATGCGCGGCGAGGACGGTGTCCACCGGCCGTTTCAGCTCCACGTCCTGGACGTGACGGCCGACGGGGTCTCCCACGTCGTCTGCTTCTTCGACGTCGATCTGTTCGAGAAGTTCGGACTGCCGGAGACCCCGCCCGCCTGATCCCCTACGCTGGGACGGCGGTGGGATCCATCCACATGACCTCCCAGACGTGGCCGTCCAGGTCACGGAACGCGCGTCCGTACATGAAGCCTTCGTCCTGAAGCTTGCCCCACGACGTCCCGCCGGACGCGAGCGCCGTGTCGACGAGGGTGTCCACCTCTTCGCGACTGTCGGCCGAGATACACATCAGGGCCTCGACGGCCTTCGAGGTGTCGCAGATGCCGCCTTCGATGAAGTCCTTGAACCGGGACTCGACGAGGAGCATCACCGAGGTGGAGTCGTTGATCACCATCGCGGTGCAGGAATCGTCACTGAAGGTGGAGTCGAATTCGAAGCCAAGTCCACCGAAGAACGTCTTGGTCGCGTCGAGGTTCTTGATCGGCAGGTTCACGAAGAGCATCCGGGACATGTGCATTCTCCTTCTCGGGTTCCGCTCGGTGCGGAAGGTCATCGATACAGACCGCGGCGGCGCGCGAAACTCATCGGCGATCGCTCCCGCATTCTCCTCAGCTCGTCGCGAGGTCGAGGAACGAGCCGATCATGATTCGCCCGGCGGCCTCCACGTCGTCCATGTGCTCCCCCGACGGCGCGGTGCCCGGCGGCATGTGGTCCTGCATCACCGACAGTTGCCTGCGGGTCAGTTCGACGTGGAACTGCAAGCCGTACGCTCGGTGGCCGATGGCGAAGCCCTGATTCTCGTAGAGGCGAGTGCCCGCGAGCCGGACGGCGCCGTCCGGGAGATCGAAGGTGTCGCCGTGCCAGTGGACGACGGGCACCTCGGCTCCGACCGAACCGAAGACGGGGTCGCGCGTTCCGTCCTCGGTCACCGTCACCGTCCCGGCACCGTTCTCCGGGCTCGGCCCCCGGCGGATCGCGCTACCGAACGAGGCGGCGAGAAGTTGCGCGCCGAGGCAGATTCCCAGCATCGGGAGTCCGGCTTCCACAAATTCTTTGATGAAGTTTCGCTCTCGCGGAAGTTGCGGGTGGGTAACGTCATCGAGTGCGCCCATCGGACCGCCCATCACCACGAGGCCACCGATGTCGTGAACGGCCGGAAGCTCCGACGCTCGGTACATGGGGTACTCGATGTACCGAATTCCCCGCTCTGCCAGCAGAGTACCGACGAGCGCCGGCCCTTCGAACGACACGTGTTTGACGACTGCCCATGGCTTGTTCATGGGACAATTCTTACCAACAAGGGACTTTCGGCCCTATCCTCCTTTACAGTCGACGAATTCCGCACTGAGTGCACAAAATTGGGATGTTCACACGGAGTTCATTTTCGGTGTAGGTCACCCGAATGACACCCCCTCAACTGGACGCTTGTCTAGTGGCATGGCTCACCCGAAACCTGTAGAAATACGAGCGTCACTCTTTCGTGACCCGTCCCATATCAATTAGTTATCCGGTGGTGGTCCCTGACAAACGGAACGTCACCATCTCCCGTTACCTCAGACCACAGACGACCCCTCCCGCGATCCGGGAAGACGTCTTCGGGATGGAAAGGGCCTTAGATGCCGCTCCCCATGTCACCCCTCGACTCGATGTTCCTGCTCGGTGAGTCCCGCGAGCATCCGATGCATGTCGGCGGCGTGGAGATCTTCCAGCTTCCGGAAGGCGCCGACACCTACGACATGCGCGCGATGCTCGACCGCGCGCTGGCCGACGGCGACGGCATCGTCACCCCCCGGCTCGCCAAGCGGGCGCACCGCTCCTTCTCCTCGCTCGGTCAGTGGAGCTGGGAGACCGTGGACGATCTCGACCTCGGTCACCACATCCGGCACGACGCCCTCCCCGCCCCCGGTGGCGAGGCCGAGCTGATGGCGCTGTGCTCCCGGCTGCACGGGTCGCTTCTCGACCGCAGCCGCCCGCTGTGGGAGATGCACCTGATCGAGGGACTGAGCGACGGCCGGTTCGCCGTCTACACCAAGATCCACCACGCGGTCGCCGACGGCGTCACCGCGATGAAGATGCTGCGGCAGGCACTCAGCGAGAACTCGGACGACCGGGACATGCCGGCGCCGTGGCAGCCGCGGGGCCCGCGCCCGGAGCGGACGCCGTCGAAGGGCTTCAGCCTGTCCGGCCTGGCCGGTTCCACTTTCCGCACCGCCCGCGACACCGTCGGCGAGGTGGCCGGACTCGTGCCCGCGCTCGCCGGAACCGTGTCCCGCGCGTTCCGCGACCAGGGTGGTCCGCTCGCCCTGTCCGCGCCGAAGACCCCGTTCAACGTGCCGATCACCGGCGCCCGCCAGTTCGCGGCGCAGTCGTGGCCGCTCGAACGTCTCCGGCTCGTCGCCAAGCTGTCCGACGCCACCATCAACGACGTCGTCCTCGCGATGTCCTCGGGAGCTCTGCGCAGCTACCTGGAGGATCAGGAGGCCCTGCCTTCGGATCCGCTGATCGCGATGGTCCCGGTGTCGCTGAAGGCTCAGCGCGACGCGTCGAACGGCAACAACATCGGGGTGCTCATGTGCAACCTGGGCACGCACCTGCCCGACCCGGCGGATCGACTCGACACCATCCGCACGTCCATGCGCGAAGGCAAGGAGGCGTACGGCTCGATGAGCGCCACGCAGATCCTCGCCATGAGCGCTCTGGGTGCCGCCCCGATCGGCGCGAGCATGCTCTTCGGCCACAACTCGCGGGTGCGTCCGCCGTTCAACCTGATCATCTCCAATGTCCCCGGCCCGAGTTCCCCGCTGTACTGGAACGGCGCACGGCTCGACGCGATCTACCCCCTGTCGGTGCCCGTCGACGGTCAGGGCCTGAACATCACCTGCACCAGCAACGACGACATCATCTCGTTCGGGGTCACCGGGTGCCGGAGCGCGGTGCCCGACCTGAAGTCGATCCCCGCCCGGCTGGGACACGAACTGCGCGCCCTCGAGCGCGCGGTCGGAATCTGACCCTCAGGGACTCTTGCGATCGCTGTGCCCGAGATCGCGCTCGGGCGCTACGCGGTCGCGCACCAGTTGCTTGAGCACGGTGATGTCGGGGAAGCCGCCCTGCTCCTTGCGGTCCCAGATCAGCTCGTCGTCCACGGTGATCCGGAAGATTCCTCCGGTGCCGGGGACGAGCGCGACCTCGCCGAGTTCCTGCCCGAAGGTGCCGAGTAGTTCTTGCGCCATCCACGCTGCACGCAACAGCCATTGGCACTGAGTGCAGTAGGTGATCGCGACCCGGCCGTGCGCGCTGCTCGTCGTCATCGTGCCAGGTTAACCGAACGCACTCCGCCGCTTGCTGTTCGAGTTGCACGCGCGACACCTGTTCGTCATGCGGACGTCAGGATCCTGAGGCACACTGTCGATCGCCATGCTGTGCCCCCTCGACGAAAGGAAGCCGCCATGTCCACCGCGCTCGAAGAATCGCGTCGCCACGCCATCGAACTGACCAACGAGAAGATCCAGGCCGTCAAGGATTTCTTCACCAACATCTTCCGCCTCGACACCACGCACCAGACCAAGGTCTGAACGGCCGGGGAGGCCTTCTCCGCGAAGGTCTCCCCCGGGTTCACCGGAGGGCACCGAAGAACTCCACGACCTCCGCGGCCCGGAAGTGGTCTTCGGAGACGTGTGCGCCGCTCACCTCGACTAACTCGACCGCGCCCGCGCCGCGCCGCAGCATCTCGACCCACGGTCCCGTGACGCCGGCGATGTTCGCCACTTCGTCCTCCCTCGACGCGTACACCCGAATCGGCACTCCGGCATAATCTCTCGGCTCGTGCCGGACGGCGTCCCAGCCCGCGGTCTTCGGTTCAAGGTCGTGACCGTCCGCCGACAACCGGAACGCGTCCCGCACGGTGTCGCGTCCGTGTTCACCCCGTTCCCACACCGCCCGCAGCGACAGGGACGGGGCGATCAGCACCGCCCCGTCCCACGCGGCCTCCCGCAGGCGCACGGCGTTGGCGGCGGCGTTGCCGCCCATCGATTCTCCGATCACGAACCGAACTGACACCGGCCACCGGCGTGAGACCCACTCGTCCAGCGCGACGACGGCATCCTGCGCGCGCCGGTTTCCCCACAGGTCACCGTGCAGGTAGGGCGCGGCGACGACGTAGCCGGCGTCGAGCAGTCCGTCCCGCAGACCGGCGCGGTCGTCGATCGACCGCTGGTCGCCCGTACGACCGTGCAGGTAGTACACGACAGCCGACGGCGTCACCCCCTGCGGCACCGCCACCAGCGCGGGATCACCCGAGCGAGGGACCGTCACCGCGTACTCGTCGTACCTCGTGAGCTGCGCCGTGTGCCGCGTCAGCGGTTCGCCCGGCTGGTCACGAACTGTCACCCCGTCACGCTAACAAGCGGCGACGGGACGCGCGTGGCAACGAACCGGGCCCGGCACCGGTTTCGCCGAGTCGAGCAGAACCCCGGCGGCGCGCTCCTATAATTCGTGGGTTGAGCCCTACCTGCGAGGGGGACCGATGACCGGCTTCCTGCTCCGACGAGCGCTCAACTACCTTGTGCTGTTGCTGCTGGCCTCGTTCCTGACGTTCAGTCTCGCCTCGCTCACGTTCCGTCCGCTCGACAGCCTGGAACAGCGCAACCCCCGGCCACCGCAGTCGGTGATCGACGCGAAAGCCGCCGAACTGAATCTGGACGAGCCGATTCCGGTGCGGTACGCGAGCTGGCTCCGCGGGGTCGTCCACGGCGACTTCGGCACCACCATCACCGGACAGCCGGTGTCGGACGAGCTGGGCCGCCGGATCCTGGTGAGCATGCGGTTGCTGATCCTCGGCTCCGTCATCGGCGCCGTGCTGGGGGTGCTGATCGGCGCCGCCGGTGCGATCCGGCAGTACAAGTTCAGCGACTATTTCAGCACCGTCGTGTCTTTGCTGATTCTCAGCGCACCCGTGTTCCTCGTCGCCACCCTCCTGAAATACGGTGCTCTCCAGATCAACTCGGCCACCGGCAGCCAGATCTTCCTGTACACCGGCGAATCCTCGGCCAGCACGATCACCGGTTTCTGGCCGCAGCTGGTCGACCGGGTGCAGCACCTGGTGCTGCCGACGTTCGCGCTGGCGTTGGGCAGCATCGCCGGCTACAGCCGGTATCAGCGCAACGCGATGCTCGATGTTCTGGGAAGCGACTTCATCCGGACCGCCAGGGCGAAGGGATTGACCCGTCGGGCGGCGCTGCTCAAGCACGGGCTCCGGACGGCGCTGATCCCGATGGCGACGCTGTTCGCCTACGGATTCGGGGCCCTGGTGGTGGGTGCCACGTTCACCGAGACGATCTTCGGCTGGCACGGGATCGGCGAGTGGATCGTGATCGGCATCGACACTCAGGACACCAACATCGTCGTCGCGATCACGTCGTTCACCGGGCTGATCGTGCTGTTGTCGGGACTGCTGTCGGACGTGGTGTACGCGGCTCTCGACCCGCGGGTGCGCGTCGGATGACCGAGATCCAGATCGCGTCCACCGACGCGGCGGTGTCGGCCGTCGGTCGCCGGACACTGCTGTGGCGGCGGTTTCTCCGCAACAGGCCCGCCATCGCCGGGGCGTCCGTGTTGCTGCTGCTGTTCGTGGTCAGTTTCGTCGGACCGTACCTGCTGCCCTACGACTATCAGCAACTCGACTACACCGCGCTGCTGCAACCGCCCAGTGCGCAGCACCCGTTCGGCACCAACCAGATCGGGCAGGACGTGCTCGCCCAGACGTTGCGGGGCCTCCAGAAGTCGCTGATCATCGGGATCTGCGTCGCGATCTTCTCCACGGCGATCGCGGCGCTCGTCGGGGCGCTGGCAGGGTATGTCGGCGGCTGGCCGGATCGGGTGATCATGTGGCTGGTCGATCTGCTGCTCGTCGTTCCCAGTTTCATCATCATCGCCGTGTTCACTCCCCGGCTGAAGGCCGCGAGTTCGATCGCCCTGCTGATCCTGCTGCTCGCGGTGTTCGGCTGGATGATCACCGCCCGGATGGTGCGGGGAATGACGCTGAGCCTGCGTGAGCGGGAATTCGTCCAGGCCGCCCGCTACATGGGGGCACCGACCCACAAGATCATCACCAGCCACATCGTCCCGAACATCGCGTCCATCCTGATCATCGACGCCACCCTGAACGTCGGCGCCGCGATCCTCGCCGAGACGGGCCTCAGCTTCCTCGGGTTCGGCGTCCAGAAACCCGACATCTCCCTCGGGTCCCTCATCGCCGACGGCACCGAATCGGCCCTCACCTACCCGTGGCTGTTCCTGTTCGCGGGCGGACTGCTGGTGCTCACCGTGCTGTCGGCGAATCTGGTGGGCGACGGTCTGCGCGACGCCGTCGACCCGAGTTCGAAGCGCGCCCGATCCCGCAGGAAGAAGCCGAAGCGGTGACCGGGGAACGGCTGCTCGACATCGAGGATCTCCGGGTCAGCTTCCCCAGCGAGGAGGGCCGGATCGAGGCGGTCCGCGGCGTCAGCTACGCCATCTCCGACGGTGAGGTGCTCGCCATCGCCGGCGAATCGGGCTCGGGGAAATCGGTGGCGTCACTGGCCGTGATGGGTCTGCTGCCCGAGCATGCGCGGGTCACCGGATCCATCCGGTTGCAGGGCCGCGAACTGCTGGGCATGGGAGACCGGGAGCTGTCCGCGCTGCGCGGCAAGACGGTGAGCATGGTGTTCCAGGACCCGCTGTCGGCGCTGACACCCGTATACCGGGTGGGCGACCAGATCGCGGAGGCGCTGCTCGTGCACGGCCGGGCGAGCAGCAAGAAGGAGGCGGCGCAGCGTGCGGTGGACCTGCTCGACCTCGTCGGCATACCCGATCCCGCAGTGCGCGCCAAGGCCTTTCCGCACGAGTTCTCCGGCGGCATGCGTCAGCGCGTCGTGATCGCCATCGCCATCGCCAACGACCCCGCGCTGATCATCTGCGACGAGCCGACCACCGCGCTGGACGTGACGGTGCAGGCGCAGATCCTGAACCTGCTGCGCAAGGCCCGCGACCTCACCGGCGCCGGCGTCGTGATGATCACCCACGACATGGGCATCGCCGCGACGCTCGCCGACCGGGTGGTGGTGATGTACGCGGGCCGGGTGGTGGAGTCCGCGCCGGTGCGCGAACTGTTCGCCGAGCCCCGGATGCCGTACACCGCGGGGCTGCTCGTGTCCGTGCCCCGGATGGACGCCCCGATCCGCAGCCGCCTGATCCCGATCGCCGGTGCACCGCCCGCGCTGCATTCGTTGCCGGCCGGCTGCACGTTCGCGCCGCGCTGCCCGCTGGCCGTGGACGCCTGCCTGCCGGCCGAGCCGGATCTCGTCCTGACCGGTCCGGGCCATCGGGCGGCCTGCATCCGCGTCGACGAGGTGGGCACCCGCGACCTGTTCACCGCCTACCGCCGGAGCCAGCCGGCACCGCCCGGCGCCGCGCCCCCGGAACCCGAGCACCGGGTGGTGTTGCGGGTGACGGACCTCGTCAAGACGTATCCGATCACCAGCGGTCTGGTGTTCCGCCGCACCCGGGGCGAGATCCGGGCGGTCGACGGTATCAGCTTCGACATCCGCGGAGGCCGCACGCTGGCGTTGGTGGGCGAATCCGGCTCCGGCAAATCGACCACGTTGACGCAGATCCTCGAACTGGCCGCACCGGAATCCGGTGCGATCGAGGTACTGGGCTCCGACGTCGCGGCACTGAGCAAGCACCGGAAACGCGAGATCCGCCGCAAGATGGCCATCGTCTTCCAGGATCCGACGGCGTCGCTGGACCCCCGGCTGCCGGTGTTCGACGTGCTCGCCGAGCCGCTGCGACTGGACGGCCGCGGACGCGAGGAGATCGGCCGCCGGGTGCCGGAGTTGCTCGACCTGGTCGGGTTGCGACGCGAGCACGCCGACCGGTATCCGGCCGATTTCTCGGGCGGTCAGAAGCAGCGGATCAGCATCGCGCGGGCGCTCGCCCTCGATCCGGAACTGCTGATCCTCGACGAGCCGGTGTCGTCTCTCGACGTCTCGATCCAGGCCGGTGTGCTCAACCTCCTGCGTGACCTTCAGGAGCAGCGGGGCATGTCGTACCTGTTCGTCTCCCACGACCTGTCGGTGGTCCGCAACATCGCTCACGACGTCGCGGTGATGTTCCAGGGCAGGATCGTCGAGTCGGGGCCGCCGCAGACGATCTTCGAGGATCCGCAGCACGAATACACGCGGGCACTGCTCGCGGCAATTCCCGTTCCGGATCCGACGTATTTGGCACACTAGGTTCAGCGAACGTCGAGGAGGGCCATTGCCATGAGGATTCGTTCGGTGCGTGCCCGCCTCGCAGTATCGTTCCTGGCCTTCGGGCTGATTGTCGCCGGCTGCGGGGGTTCGGACACCGGTGGTGTCGACGCCGGGTCCGGGTCGATCGGCACCACCAACGACATCAATCCGCACGATCCGAGCGAGCTACGCGACGGCGGAAATCTGCGGTTGGCGTTGTCGGGCTTTCCCGCGAACTTCAACACCCTGTCCAACGACGGCAACGACTCCGAGATCGCCGGCATCCTGAAACCGATAATGCCGCGGGCGTTCGGCACCGACGCGTCCGGAGCTCTGTCGGTGAATCACGACTACTTCACCGACGTGGCACTGACCGGCACCGACCCCCAGCAGGTCACGTACACGATCGACCCGAAGGCGGTGTGGTCCGACGGCACCCCGATCACGTGGGCAGACATCCAGTCTCAGGCCGCGGCGCTGAACGGGACGAACAAGGAATTCCTGATCGCGAACACGTCCGGGTTCGAGCGGGTCGACCGGGTCGAGCGCGGTGTCGACGACCGGCAGGCGGTGATCACCTTCGCCGAGCCGTACGCCGAGTGGAGGGGCCAGTTCGCGGGCAACTCGATGCTCTTCCCGAAGTCGGCGACCGCGACCCCCGAGGCGTTCAACGCGAGTCTGCGCGACGGAATCACGCTGACGTCGGGTCCGTTCCGCATCGAGTCGATCGACAAGGCGCAGAACCGGATCACGCTGGGCCGCAATCCCGCGTGGTGGGGTGACACACCGAAACTCGACACCATCACCTACAGCGTGCTCGACGACTCCGCCCGCATTCCGGCGTTGCAGAACAACGAGATCGACGCGTCGGGACTGGCCACGATCGACGAGGTGAAGACCGCGCAGGGCTCGGCCGGCATCGCGATCCGCCGCGCACCGGGAACCCAGTTCTCGCACATCACGTTCAACGGCGCGGAGGGGTCTATCCTCGCCGATCCGGAACTGCGGGTGGCACTGTCGAAGGGAATCGACCGGCAGGGCATCGCGACCGCGATTCAGAACGGTCTGGTCGACGACCCCCAACCGCTGAACAATCACGTGTATCTCAACGGTCAGCAGGGCTATCAGGACAACAGCGCAGCGGTCGCCTACGACCCCGAGGAGGCGGCGCGGCGGCTCGACGAACTCGGGTGGAAACTCAACGGCGAGTTCCGCGAGAAGGACGGGCGCAGGCTCGAGATCCGCGACGTGATGTACCAGTCGACCACCTGGGTCCAGATCGCGCAGATTGTTCAGCAGAACCTCGCGCAGATCGGCGCGAAGCTGAACATCGACACCCGCAGCGGCACCGGATTCTTCACCGACGTGATCCAGCCCGGCGACTTCGACATCGCCCAGTTCTCCTGGGTGGGTGATCCGTTCCCTCTCAGCGGGCTACCGCAGATCTACGCGTACAACCCGGACGATCTGCAGGGCAACTACGGCCGGATCGGCTCGCCCGAGTTGAACGCGCTGATCGAGCGGACCATCTCGGAACTCGACCCGGAGAAGGCGATCGAACTCGCGAACGAGGTGGACACGACGGTGTTCGAGGAGGGCTTCTCGCTGCCGCTCGTGCAGGCGCCGGGCAACGTCGCGGTCCGCGACGATCTCGCGAACTTCGGCGCCCCGGGCCTCGCGTCGTACGACTACACCAAGATCGGATTCCTGAATCAGTAGTTCCGTGGCCGTGCGCTATCCCGTCGTCGTCGGCATGTGCGCCCTCGTGGTGTGTGGCGCATTCATCCCGTTCGCCGACGCCGATCAGCTCAGCGCGCTGGTCGTCGTGGCGGCGACGGTGCTCGGAGTCACCGGCTACACCTGGTTCGCTGCCACCCGGAACGGTTCGCAGCCGGGTCGCCGCGCCACGGTGCACCGGGTCCGCCAGCAGCACCGGCTCACCAGCAGGTCCTGGATCGAGATACACGAGGAACCGGATCCGCTGTGGATTCCCGTGTTCTTCGATCCGGCCCTGATCACGATGCCGACCCCGACGACGGCGACGGTGCACGAGGCGGGCGCGCGCAGCGTGGTGGTGTGGGACGGGCGGCGACTACTTCCTGCCGGGCGAACGCGTCGTTCGGAGCCGGTCGGCCGGTTGATCGACAACCCGTCGCGGCCGGACCCGGACGGTCCGGTGCGCGCCCGGATCGCCGCTCGGCCGATGCGTCGGATCGTCCTCGACGCTCAGTTCGCGGTGGCCGCGCCGTTCGCCGGGGCGCTGTGGGTGTACGTCGCGGGCGGCGGGCTTCCCGCATTCGTCGGCGCGACGTGCGTGGCGGCGGTCGTCGCGGTGTGGTTCGCGGCCGTCCGGGGATCCGACCCCAGCTGACTCTCAGGACATCGTGACACCCGCGCTGACGAAGCACGGGAGCAGCCCGGCGATCTCACTCAGCACCGGTCCGAACCCGACGGCGGCCGGTACCGGGTCGTTGACGAACGCGACCCCCCGGAACCCGGTGGTGAGGTTCGTGAACTGCACGACGGCGCCGTTCCACTGCGCGAGAGGCGCGGCGGTGGTGTACCGGATCCGGTCGGGCGCGACCCGTTCCGCGTTGAACGTCAGCCACGCGCCGGGGGCGCACGTCGACATCGAGCCGGGGATGAAGGGCGCGGCGGACGCGGCACCGGGCACGGCGAACGACAGCGCGCCGGCCACGGCGATCACTGCTCCCAGCCGACCCACCATTTTTCGAGTAGACATCGGAATTCCTTTCGGGGCGCGCCAATCCGTCTCCCCGAGTACGGCGGAACCGCGTCACTGAGTGTGAATACCAGCTCAGAGAATTATATCTCCGCAAGTAGGTCCCACCG
>NZ_BCWY01000059.1 GCF_001894825.1 Rhodococcus jostii NBRC 16295
CAACGCCACCCCGCGGACGGCGAACAACATCTAGACCCCGCAGTCGCGCCGTCGAGCACCGTAATCAAGGTGGTCGACGGCGTCAGCGTTTCCGGACCAGTGCGTGTGGCCTATTTGTGTCACGCCGATGTGCGTGCTCGGCATACTGTGGCAATGGCATCCGCGGCGAGGTTCGCCGCCGAGCACAGCGGGAGTGGGTGTAGCTGTGGACAGTGATGAACTTCGCGGCTCGAATGCACCTCCACAGGGCGGAAGTTTCCGGTTCTACCTCGCCGGTCAGCGCTGGGAATGGTCCGACCCCGTCGCCCGGATGCACGGCTACCAACCGGGTGAAATCACCCCCACCACCGAACTTCTGCTCTCCCACAAGCACCCGGACGACCAACCGCAGGTCGCTGCCCTCTTCGACAAGATGATCCACGCCGGCGAGCCGTTCAGCAGCAAACACCGGATCATCGACACCGAACGCCGCATCCACCACGTGATCGTGGTCGGCGACCGAATGCTCGACGAGGACGACCAGGTCATCGGCACCTCCGGGTACTACATCGACGTCACCGAAACGTTGGAGACCGACCTCCGCGAATTCAACGCGGCACTCACCGAGGCCGTCACCGAACTCGAACAATCGCGGGCGGTGATCGAGCAGGCCAAGGGTGCACTCATGCTCGTCTACGGCATCTCCTCCGAGCGCGCCTTCGGCATCCTCACCTGGCGCTCACAGCAGACGAACACCAAACTCCGCACCCTCGCCGAACGCTTCGTCGACACCCTCACCGCCGAGGCGACCCTGCCCGAGTCGTTCCGCGCCCGATTCGACCACCTCCTCCTCACCGCACACGAGCACACCGACACACCGGGGGCACGGGACTGACCGAGGACCCACGGCGCGCTGCGGAGTGGCCCTCGGTGTCCGGTCAGACGGCTGGCCGACTCTCCGCGAGGAAGTCGGCGAGAACCTGCGCCACCCGGTCTGGCGCGTCCTCGGTGAGGAAGTGGCCGGCGCCGGGAACGAACGCCGCTCGCGCCCCGGGGATGCGGCTGGCGAGATCGTCGGCGAACGAACGGTCCAGCCATTCGTCGTCCGCACCCCACAGGATCTGCACCGGGACGTCCACGGTGCCGAGCTTCTCGACGACGTCGTCGGTGTCGCGTTCGTCGAAATATTGGACCTGGTCGAGGTAACGCTGCTGTCCGCTGGGGCCCGTGAAGGGGCGGAGGTAGGTCTCCGCGGTGGACGACGGCAGAGAGCGATGCGTCGCGGTGTCGAGGTGCGCTTCGATGATCCGCTGGAAGATGTGCGTCGGCATCGTGCGGTACACGTCGAGGTGACGTTGCATGTGCTGCGCTACCGGCGTCACCCACGGCGACAGCACCGCCGCGTCGAGGAGGGCGATGCGCCGGACCGGGACTCCCTCGACGAGGTGTGCCCGAAGCACCGTCGCGGCACCGATGTCGTGGCCGACCAGCGCAGGCTGTTCGAGTCCCCAGTGCTCGACCAGTCGGGCGAGCACCCGAGCGTGGGTGTGGATCGCGACCGGCTCGCCGGGAACCGATGTCGAGTCGCCGTAGCCCGGAAGATCCCAGACGTACACCGTGTTCTGCTCGGCGAGGTGGGGAATCACCGCGCGCCACAGATACGACGACGAGGGCGTGCCGTGCACGAGCACGACGGGTGGGCCATCGCCGAAGACTCCGGCCGCGATGGTGGCGCCGCCGATGGTCAGCCGGTCGGGCAGGGACCACCGGTCGGTGTCGGCCGTGCTGGCGGTCTGCTGTCGAGTCATGATCATCCTCCCGAGTTGTAATGGCTAAACTGGTTTCGTAACCATTACGCTAGACGGAGGATGTAAGTGATGCAACTGACTTTCACCGATTACACCCTCGGGGCATCGGTGGCGACGGCACTCGTCCTCACCGCCCCGGAGGTGCTCGTCGCGACCGGCGACGCGCTCACCGACGGCGAGTCGCTGCACACCTTCCTCACCGAGCACGCCCTCGTCCCCGGTGACCGTCCGGTGACCGGCACCGACGTGGACGAGGTCCGCGCGTTGCGCACACGTGTGCGCGACGTCGTGGTGGCGCCGGACGAGGAGGCGATCGTCGACGGAGCCAATCAACTCCTGCGCGCGGCGCGCACCGTCCCCTTCCTCGGGCGCCACGACGGCACCTGGACGTGGCACCTCGAGACCGCGCCGGAGTCGACGCTCGCCGACGACCTCGCCGTCGTCATCGGAACAGGCTTGCTCGGAACCGTGGCAGCACTGGGACCGGCACGATTCCGCTCGTGCGAATCACCCTCGTGCAACGGTATTTTCGTCGACACCAGCCGGGCGGGCCGACGTCGGTTCTGCATGCCCCAGGTGTGCGGGAACCGCGTCAACGTGGCGAACTTTCGCGCCCGGCGGCGCGAACTGCAGGATCGACGTGGGACTGGCCCCTTGGATGCCGGATGAAGAAGCTGTCGAAAGCCCTTCGCCCAAGACGATTTCCAGCGAGTACCACTCTACGCGGTGATGACGTCGGGCGGATCGGGCAGGTCGACATCGAGAATGAAGTCGAGCCAGATCAGTGCGGCAGTCAGCGTTTCCGCCCGCATCGTGAGGTCGAATCGATGCTCAGCGGATGCGAGCAACCGCTCTCCCTCCGCGCCCTCCTCGGCGAGAAAGGCTGCCACCGTCCGCAGCACCCAACGCTCCGATTCCGGCAAGTCGTCGACGACGACGGGCGCCCCGTCCGTGAACCGGAGATCGAGGATGAATCTCTCCCCCGGACCCGCGGCGCCCAGGCGCGCAGTGAGCACATCGACGATCGCGTCGACAACCCACGCGAGCACATCGCCGTATCCCGGCCGACCTTCGGTGAGATGCGGTTCGGCGCACACTCGGGAGACCTCACGCGAGAACCGGGCGGCGTCATGGTCACCGACCAAGTGCACTAGCCGACCCCCGAGAGCTGCGGCCGCCGGGCTGGCGGGGTGGTCTGCGTTCGATCCCATACTGGAGAGTGCCCTGCCCTGGGCGTCACGACACAACCCAGCCGACGCCGCCGGCAGATGGGCCACGTGAATGGCAACACAAGGGAAGTAACGACGATGGGTGATACGCGGGCGCCGTGCGGCGTTCTGTTTGGCGAACGAGTAAAGGAGCACAGCAGTGTTACTGAACGGGATCAACCACATCGCGCTGATATCCAACGACATCGACCGACTCCGCGCCTTCTACACCGAGGTCTTCGACGCAGAGGTCGGACCCACCAGGCCGCACGGTGACAAGGGTGGCGAAACCATGACGATGATCCGTATCGGACCGCACACCGAGCTCAACGTGGTGACGATCGAGGGGAACCCCGAGCCGGACCGTCAGACACCCATGTGGGGACGCGGACGGCTCGATCACTTCGGACTGCAGGCGGCATCCGCCGAGAGCTTCGAAACCATCCGGCAACGGCTTGTGGACCACGGTGCCAGCGACGGCAACGTCAACGACTTCGGCGCCGTGCGCAGCGTCTTCTTTCGCGACCCTGATGGACTGGAAGGCGAAGTGCTGGTTGCGGAATAAGAGATCCCGCCGATAGCACCCGGGGAACGGCCGATATCGAGACCGCAGCCGAGGAACACCGCATATGGCGGTGCAGACACTCGGGATCAGTCGCCGGACCATCACGGCACTGCCGGTCCCCGGGTGATTGCCGAGGACCGGCACTCCTTCGGGTGTTCGCGCTACCCGTTGAGGGTGGGGTAGTCGATGTAGCCCTGCTCGCCGCCGCCGTAGAAGGTGGCGCGGTCTGGACTGTTGAAGGGGCCGCCGGCGGCGAGGCGGGCGGGCAGATCGGGGTTGGCGAGGAAAAGCGCGCCGAAGGAGATCATGTCGGCGGTTCCGTCCTCGACGAGGGCCAACTCATCGACGTGCGTCATGGCATCCGGGGTCGACGGGTTGAGGATGAACGTTCCACTGAATCGCTTGCGCAGGTCCAGGGTGAGCTCCCGATCCGCCGTGTCCCCCATCTCCATGACATGCAGATAGGCCAGGCCGAGCGGCTCGATCGCGTCGGCGAAAGGCCCGGTAGGTGTCGCGGAACCCGTCCTCCACGATGTCATTGAGGGGCCTCCACGATGTCATTGAGGGGGTTGGCCGGGGAGATCCGCAATCCGGTTCGGCGTTGGCCGGGCACACCGGGCATCTAATTTCCTGCCGGGTGTACGAGGAAAGGGCAGTACGTCCCGTCGACCGCGTCATGGGTGTGCCACCCGGCATCTCGCTACGATCAGCGTCCAGCGATCGACCAGCCTCGCCGATGAGTCTGGCCGGCCGGCGTGGTCTACAGATCATCGCACTGTCATTCTCGTCAAGAGCGCAGGAGGAGCCTCGTGAGCCAGCTTCTGAGAGTTCAGAATTTCAACGTGTCCAGTGACGGATTCGGTGCCGGTGAACACCAGAGCCTCGAGAGGCCGTTCGGCGATGCCGATCCTGGCGAGATGTTCGCCTGGGCAGGCGCCACGGCGAGCTGGCCGATGCGCACCGACCCCGGCGGAAGCCGCGGCCTCGACGACTACTTGACGCGGGACTACGCCCGCAACATCGGCGCCGAGATCATGGGCCGCAACAAATTCGGCCCGCAGCGCGGTCCCTGGCAGGATCATGACTGGCGCGGCTGGTGGGGCGAAGAACCTCCGTTCCACACCCCGGTATTCGTGCTGACCCACCACACTCGACCGTCGTTCACCCTCGGCGACACCACGTTCCACTTTGTCGACGCCGACCCTGTGTCTGTCCTCGATCGGGCACGCGAGGCCGCGGACGGCAAGGACGTCCGGCTCGGTGGCGGGGCCACCACGATCCGGCAGTTCCTCGACGCCGACCTCGTCGACACCATGCATGTGGCGGTCTCACCGGTGCAGCTCGGCTCGGGGTCGCGACTCTGGGGATCACCCGATGAGCTGCTCGACCGGTTCCACCTCGACGTGGTGCCCAGCCCGAGCGGAGTAGTGACCCACCACCTGTTCTGGCGCAGGTGACGCTAGGGCGCGCAAAATCGAATGTGTGAAGTACGTACTGCTGATCTGCGACGACGAGTCGGTGTCGCCGTCGAACGAGGAACTCGCGGCCGATCCGGTGCATCAGGCGTGGTGGGCGGATCTGCAACGGCGTGGCGGTCTGCTCGTCGGCCAGCGGCTGCGGCCGGTGGTCGATGCCACGACGGTCCGGGTGCGCGACGGTGAAACCCTCGTCTCGGATGGGCCGTTCGCCGAGACCAAGGACTTCGTCGGCGGCTTCGTGATGGTCGAGTGCGAGAACCTCGACGAGGCGATCGAGATCGCGTCCGGCCATCCCTACGCGCGTTGGGGCGGCGTCGAGATCCGCCCTGTCTGGGAATGACGGCGCCCGATGACCGAGTCCGTGCGGCGGTCGATGCGGCGTTCCGGGACGAGTGGGGCCAGGTGGTCGCGACCCTGATCGGATTGACCGGGGATTGGGATCTGGCCGAGGACTGCGCGCAGGACGCGTTCGCCTTCGCGTTGACGAGCTGGACGCGCGACGGCGTCCCGCGCCGTCCCGGTGCCTGGCTCACCACGACAGCTCGCAACCGCGCGATCGATCGGCTGCGCCGCGCCGCTGCGGGTGCGGGCAAAGTGCGTCAGCTCGCCGTGCTGGCCCGTGACCCGGGCGAGCCCCCGGAAGAGATCCCGGACGAACGGCTGCGGCTGATCTTCACCTGCTGCCATCCGGCGCTGCCGTTCCCGGCCCGGGTTGCGCTGACCCTGCGCACGTTGGCCGGTCTGACCACTGCCGAGATCGCCCGGGCCTTCCTGACCGCCGAAACCACGATGGCGCAGCGCCTGGTCCGCGCCAAGCGCAAGATCCACGAGGCCGGAATCCCCTACCGGGTCCCGCCCGTCGAGCTGCTCTCCCAGCGACTGGCGGCCGTCCTGGCGGTGCTCTACCTGATCTTCAACCAGGGCTACGACGAGGACGACGGACACCGGGCACTCACGGCCGAGGCCATCAGTCTGGCCCGGCTCCTGGTGCGGCTGATGCCCCAGGAACCCGAGCCGCGTGGCCTGCTCGCGCTGATGCTGCTGCACGAGTCCCGGCGCGCGACGCGCACCGACGACGGTGTGCTGATCACCCTCGAGAACCAGGACCGGTCTCGGTGGGACCGGGCGCTGATCGCCGAAGGAGCGGCGACGCTCGATCAGGCGCTGGCCATGGGACGCACCGGCGGCTACCAGGTGCAGGCTGCGATCGCCGCCTGCCACGCCACCGCGCCCGACGCGGCGAGCACCGACTGGCCACAGATCGCGGCCCTGTACACCGAGCTGGCGCGGCTGGCACCCTCCCCGGTCGTGGATCTCAACCACGCCGTGGCGGTCGCGATGGCCGACGGCATCCCGGCCGGCCTGGCCCTCGTCGACGAGATCACCGCGTCCGGCCGACTCGACCGGTACCACCTGCTGTCCGCGACCCGGGCCGATCTGCTCCGCCGCGACGGCCGTGCGGCCGAGGCCAAGACAGCGTACGAGGAAGCCCTGAAACTGGCGCCGACCGAGGCCGAGCGTCGTTACCTGAGCAGCCGCCTGGGCGAGCTCTGAGGAAATCTCGAAGTTTTCGCGGCCGTTGTCGATCCCGGACGGAGTCCTTCGTCGGTGGGGTGAAGGTCCACCTGGATGAAAGGAAAGTCTTGTGAACACCGAAACGACCCCACCGGCACCCGCCATCGTCGACCGCGCTGCCTACCAGGGCGAACTGGACGCGCTGCGGGTCCGGGAGAAGGCACACACCCACGAAGGCGACGCGATCGCTGCGGCCCGCCGGCGACTACCGATCGTCGAGGTCGACCCCACCATCACCCTCGTCGGCCCGCACGGGCCGGTCCCGCTGCTGGACGTGTTCGAGGGCCGAAGCCAGCTGATCGCGTATTTCCACATGTGGCACGCCGACCACCCCACGGCCGATCAATGTGAGGGCTGCACGTTCTTCAACGGCCAGGTGCGCGAGCTGTCGTACCTGCACTCCCGCGACGTCACGTACGCCACGCTGTGCCAAGGCCCGTACGACGTGAGCGTCCGCTACCGCGACTTCATGGGTTGGGACGTGCCCTGGTACTCCGCGCAGGATGTCGCGGATGCCCTGCTCGGCGATCGTGATCGATCCCCGGCGCCTCTGGTCTGCTATCTGCGACACGAGGACAGGGTGTTCGAGACGTTCTGGACGAGCGGCCGCGGCCTGGAACCGATGGCTCCCACGTACGGGCTACTCGACATGACCGTGTACGGCCGTCAGGAGTCGTGGGAGGATTCGCCCAGCGGCTGGCCGCAGCGTTGGGAGCGCCGCACGAGGGACATCATGCGCACCGGCGGACGGCCCACCGCGCAGTGGTCGCGCCTGGCCGCCGGTCGCTCCGACGACCTCGGCGTCACCGAGGGCTGACGCTTACTGGTTCTGCTGTCGCTTCACCATCTCGGTGATCCAGACGGGCGCGAACGGTGACGTGCAGTTCGGGGGCGTCGGGTAGTCCTCGAGCACCTTTAGCCGCTCGCCGATGTCGATGGCACGGGCGCGGTACTCGGCGTGCTCGATCCCGATCTGGGCCAGGCAGTGGTTCATCGCCCACTGCAGGCGATCCGGGGCGTCCTTCATCTCTGCCTCGATGGTGTCGAGAAGTCCGGCGAGGTCGAGACCGTCGGGTTTCTTCGCCACGCGTTCGGTGGTCAGCGCCCAGCCGGCACTCGCCACCACCGGATCCGGATCGGCGAACCAGGCCAGGCGTAGCTCTTCGGCGTGCGGGTTCTTCTTCACTACGTAGTTGACGAGCCAGTCGTGCACCTTCGGGGTGCGCGCCTGGCGCAACATGGCGTCCAACTCGTCACGCTCGAACGCCTTGGGGCGGCAGATCAGGAGCGCCAGCAGTCTCGCCGCGCTGTCATCGGTCTCCCAGAGCTCGCGCGCGAGTTCCTGCTGGGTCTTCAGCCGCTTGGCGATCGCACGCAGCCTACTGAGGTTCACGCCGTGGTCGTCACCGTGCTTGGCGTTCACCTCCCGGGCCCTCGGTTCCTCGAGTTCTGCCAGCTCGGCCATCACCTCGGCCACCGTTGGCGGGTCCACCGTCGTCTGGGCCACCGCTATCTCCTGTTCGTCGCAGATGCGAATCAGCCTACGACGATGGTCCGGCTCCCGGCCTCCACCCCGGCTTTCCCGATCCCGCAGGAGTGTTCGCTCGACACGGCAATCAGGTGATCGCCTCGATTTCGCCTGGCCGCCAGGTCTTGTCGAACCACGATTGTTCCGGTCCGTAGAGGCGGAGAATGACGAACCAGCCCTTGCCTGGTCGGGTTTGCATCCAGTTGTTCTCGTGACCGTCCGGCGGGTCGGGTGCGAAATAGATGTCGAAGGAACCGTCAGGGTTGGCAGCGACACCCGGCTTCTGGCTGCCGAGGCTGGGGAACTGTTGGTCGGTCTGCAGCATCGACCGGGTCTGGGTGTCGTAGAGGACCAGTGACCAGAATGTCCGCGCCGGGATCCCGGACGGCAGATGCAGCCGATACGTCGTGGCTCCGTCGAAGGGTTGACTGTGGGCATCGACGAAGGCCGCGGCGTACGCCGATCCGGCGCCGACCCGTTGAATGGCCATCGCCGGGGTGATGCCGGTCGCGGCGAAGAACATGAACGAGCGGGCGTCGAGGAGTCGGACGCCGTCGTGTTCGAACAGGTAACTGCCGCCGACAAACGGTGTGCACCAGGCACTGTCGGGATAGAAATAGGCGCCGTCGAGCCGTGATCGGTAGGCGTTCGCGCGGGCGGTGGCGTTACCGACCGCGGCGGCCTCGACCAGGACGGCCTTCATCCGCGAGTCGGGCGCGAATTGGGTACCTTTCACGATGCCGACGGAGGCGAGCAGGCCGAGGGTTTCGGGGTCGATGGCCGAGTTCGGCTCCTCCTGGACGACCTCGTCGACTTCCTCGAAGAAGGTGAAATCCGTGGCGTGGATGGTGTTCATCGACTGCCCGGAGGCGTTGACGAAGTTCATCTCGGGTGGGTCGGCGGCGACGGCGAGCGGGTAGATGCGTAGTCCCTCGGTGATGGCCCGCGCCGCGGGAGCGGGATCACCGTCGTGCAGGAAGCCGCGGAGCCCGAGGATGTTGCCGTACGTGTTCGACCTGCACACGAAGTAACCGTCGGCCGGGACGTCACCCTGGTAGTCGGGTGGCAGGAACAGGTACCTGCCGCCGCGTCCCTGGTCGGGGCCGGCGAGTCCGATATCGGTGACGTAGTGGAACCAGAAGTCGTCGACGAGGCCGAGCATGCCCGGCGGGCTGTCGACCACGATCGGCCCACTGCTCAGATTCAGCCAGGCGATCGCGTAGACGTTCTCGGTGTTCGCGGTCAAGAACAGCGAACGGGAGTCCATCAGCTGCTCGAAGATCAGCACGGTCTGGTTGTCCGGGCCGTACTTCCTGATTCCTCGGCGCTGCGCGGCCTGCAATGCGGCGGGCATCGCGGTCAGGAACGCCTGGACTCCGCGGAGAAAGTCGAGGTTGTCGAAAACCTTGTCCACCGTCGCATCGTCGGGGAAACCATCGGTGAATCGCATCGTTCCCAGACGGGTTTCCACCACGTCGGGAGAGATGATCTCAACCGGAATATCCGTCGAGTACCTGGCTTCGTCGCCCATCGGACGCCCTCTCCGAGCCGAGCACCATGTTCGGGTGTTCGGCTCTTCCGCTGCGTATGACTGACGCCTTTCGCTGTTCACTCAACCTGTGCACCAGCGGCAGCGCCTCACCCGTCGCGGGTGGACATCGGCGGGGTGACGTCTAGCTCGTCGTCGACACGGAGCGACCGCAATAACAGTTTCCGATTGGGGACCGGGGACGCGGGGTAATCGCCGCATACGCCTCGCGCGCACCGAGCCGCCAAAGTTTCCACATGCTCCCGACGCCCGACGCAGTGCGTGGCGACGACACACAGCAAGTGGGTTCGATCATGAAAATTACGAAAACCAAAACCAAAGTTGAGATTGCCACAGCGGTCGGCGCCGGATACCTGCTGGGGCGCACACACCAGTTGAAGATGGCCGTGAAGATCGCTGGAGCGGGCGGGCGGTCCCCCACGGGGCCTGAGGATCTGCTCGCACAGGGGTCCGAGTTCCTCGCCTCAACGCCGGATATCGCGGAACTCGGCGACTCGGTTCGGGTCGAGCTACTCGACACTGCGGCCGCCACGGCCGAGGCCACCAGCGAGCACGTCGATTCGTTCCGCGACCGCCTCCGGTCGCGCGGCGCGAACGTCGTGGCCGGCGGCGGGCACCTGGTCGCCGGAGTGAAGAGCATCGGCCGTCGCGGGCACGCCCACCCACGGGACGCCGAGGACTCCACCGTCGACGACGAGTCCCGCGACGATTCCGCACCGGAATCACGACCCGACACACCCGTACGCAGGAAGAAAACGGTCAAGGCGCACAAGCCTCCGACGGACGTACGAGACGAGGAGAAACCGCACAACGCGACTAAGGGCGAGGACGAAAACCAACCACAGCCGTCCAGGGTGCGGGCCCGTTTGCGGCGGATCACGCCCACTCGCTCGCCGATGCGTAAGCAGTCACCGCCGACCGAAACCACGCCCAAGGGTGGTCGGTAGCGGAAACGGGTTCCCGAGGCGAGATCGGCGCAGACACGTTCCGCAGGGATTCCCGACTTCCCGTCGACCGGACGATCAGCGGTCGACCCACGGGGTTGGGTCACCGCCGGGAGCGGGCGGATGGGTCGCCGTCGGACGCGGCCTCGCCCCCATCCCGAACAGCGGCGCCATCGATAGAACATGTGTCAGATCTATCGCCCGCGGCGCCTCCCGCTGTAGCATTCGGGAATGAGTCGAGTAGGTAGCTACAGTGACGATGACGTGGCAGGTTGGCTGTCGATCTCGCCCGAGCTGGGTGGTGCGCTCGGCGGATTCACGGATGCCGTGTACAACCGGAACCGGTTACCGTTACGGGTCCGGGAGATCGCGCGGATGGCGGTCGCGGAGGCCAATGAGTGCGCCGTGTGCCTCGGAACCCGCGACAGGAATGCCGCCGACGCCGGCATCGACGAGCATTTCTACGACCACGTCCTCGAGTGGGAGTCGTGGCCCGGGTACAGCGCCGAGGAGCGGACGGCGGCGGAGTTCGCCCACCGGTTCGCCACCGATCACACGGCACTCCGCGACGACGAGGATTTCTGGGCGCGGTGTCACGAGCAGTTCTCCGACGAGATCCTGACGGACCTGGCGTTGTCGTGCGCGTTGTGGCTGGGAACGGGTCGCGTGCTGCGGGTGCTCGACATCGGTCAGACGTGCAAGCTCACACTCTGAGTAGTGAGACAGTCACGCAGCTCACACCCGAGTGAGTTGAATATTCAACTTTAATTATGTGAATATTTCCACGTCAGCGTTCGCTGGGAATTGTTGGTTCAGAGACTGTTTCGGGTCTCCGGAATACCGAGGAAGGGGTCAGCCATGTCCAGCGACGAGGAGACGCGTCAGGTCGAGCAGGTCGTCGACAGACTCGCCGCGGACCACGCAGACCTGCCACACCAGATGGTCGAGCAGATCGTCCACGAGGCACACACGGAATTCACCGCGGGAACGGTGCGCGATTTCGTACCACTGCTCGTCGAACGGTCCGCGAAGCGGAAGATCGCCGCCCTCACCAGTTCCTGACAGGAATCAGTTCCGCTGTCAGGGCCGCGGCACGACAACAGCCGGCAGGGACCAGTCGGACGGGATCACTCCGGCGAGTTGGTCGATGCGGGGGTCGTTCATGGTGTTGTAGCGGTCGATCAGTTCCCGTATCGGAACCTGCGCCGGCTGCGGTGACGGTGATGCCGGGTCCTGCGCGAAGGCACCGAGAACGTCACCGGTGTGCTCGTCGACGGTGCCGTAGGTGCTGGCCGCTACCGAGAAATCGGACCCGAAGGACGCAGAGGCGACCACACTGGGCCCGGTGTCGGACCACCCCCACTTGGTTCCGGTGACCGACGGCAACAGCCCGGTACCCCAGTTCTGATGGGTTCCATCGGCGGCGACAGGGGCGGCAGTCGCCATCCATCCCAGGATCTCGCTGTCCGGATCGGTGGCCTTCTTCGCCTCCAGGAAAGTCACGGTGTCCGCTGTGCTGGTGACGGCGTTGCCCCAGAATCCGGCACCGTGAGTACTGGTGAGCCGATACTCGGCGGCGATCGCGTCGATGGCCTGCGGGTATTTGGCATACGCCTCCGCGGCGGCGCCGTCGTCGCTGTCGCGGATCATCCGTTGCCCGAGTGCGCGGTCCTCCGGCGAGCCGTCGCCGTGCCGGAGCATGTAGTCGGCCACATACAGTTTCACGATGGACAATCCCGGCCGGGATTCTCCCTGATTCGCCGTCCCGACGCGGGTTCCGCTCGGCGTGTGCGCGAACGACAGCGCCGTCCGTCCCGGCACGTCGTCGACCCGGTCGGGCGTCGGGGCGGCGTGGGCCGTCCATCCGGACGCGGTCGCGACAACGCCGGCGGCCAACAGGGACAGCGCAACGTGGCGACACGTCGATCCCCCGCTCTTCATACGGGGCGAGTACCCGATTCGGCTCGATTCAGTCGCCGTCACCTTAAGGGAAAAGCCGAGTGCTCACTCCCATTCACGCTGCGGGAGGACGTCCTCCATCACCCTGCGCAGTGCGGGGTTGCGATTGTCCGAGCGCCAGGCGGCGTTCATCTGCACCGGCCGGTCGCGGACGGCGGAGACGGGCCGGAACACGACCCCCTCGGGGTGCATCGTCTGCGCGGATTCGGGGACCAGAGCCATGCCGAGGCCGGAGCGGACGAGCACCAGCATGGTGTGCACCTGGGTGACGTACTGGACGTACCGCGGGGACGCACCGACGATCGTGAACGTGCTGATGAGCAATTCGTGGAAATAGCGCGCGTCGACGGGTGAATACATGACGACGGGTTGGTCGTCGAAATCCTCGACTGCCAGTTCCTCCGCGTCGGCCAGCGGGTGGCCGGCAGGCAGCGCCGCGACGAGACGCTCGTGATGGATCGGCCGGGTGTCGATGCCGGGCCGGGTGAGGATGGGCCGGATCAGCCCGAGGTCCAGTTCACCGCTGATCAGTGATTCGATCTGCACGGACGTGACCATCTCTCGCAGAACGATCTTCACGTCGGGAAGCCGCTCGCGGGCGGCGCCGAGCAATCTCGGCAGCACCGCGTGCGCCGAGGCGCCGGTGAATCCGACGACGACGGTGCCGAGGTCGCCGGCAGGCACCCGCCGAACGGTGAGGGCCGCGCTCTCGGACAGACTCAGGATCCGCCGGGCGTCGGGCAGGAACGCCGCACCGGCAGCGGTGAGCGTGACGGAGCGGCTCGTGCGGTCGATCAACTGCACACCGAGTTCGCTTTCGAGCTGCTGGATCTGACGGCTCAGCGGCGGCTGCGTCATGTGCAGCCGCTCCGCGGCGCGACCGAAATGCAATTCCTCCGCGACGGCGATGAAGCACGACAGCCGTGCGAGGGAGAACATTCGATCCACTCCTTTGCCTCGAGGTGGACCCAATGTAGCCCACCCGGAAGGCGCCGACCGAGACTCGGCCGGCGCCTTCCGGTGAGACCGCTACCAGCGCGGGCAGGTGTTCTCGAACGTCGGGTCCACCGACTTCATGTACCCGGTGTCGTCCCGGTCGCGCACCCCGCAGTCGAGGTACTGCTGGTGCAGGGCGGCGAGGGCGTCCTCGTCGATCTCCACGCCGAGCCCCGGCGTGGTCGGCACCGCGACCGCGCCGTCGACGATCTTCAGCACGCCGGGCTTCACGACGTCCTCGGTCTTCCACGGCCAGTGCGTGTCACACGCGTACGTGAGGTTCGGAGTGGCGCCGGCGAGATGCACCATCGCGGCCAGGCTGATGCCGAGGTGCGAGTTGGAGTGCATCGACAGGCCCAGACCGAAGTTGTCGCAGATGCCGGCGAGCAGCCGCGACCGCTGCAGGCCACCCCAGTAGTGGTGATCCGACAACACGACCTGCACGGAATCCTTCAGCACCGCGGGCTTGAGCTGATCGAACGCGACAACGCACATGTTCGTGGCGAGCGGCATCTTCGCCTCCCGGGCCACCTCGGCCATGCCGTCGAGGCCGGGTGTCGGGTCTTCGAGGTATTCGACGATGCCGTCGAGTTCCGACGCGACCCGGATCGAGGTGTCGACGGTCCACGCGGCGTTGGGGTCGAGGCGCAACGGCAGGTCGGGGAACGCGGCGCGCAGCGCCTTGATTCCGGCGATCTCCTCGTCGGGCGAGAACACGCCACCCTTGACCTTGATGGCCTCGAAGCCGAACTCGCCGATCATCTTCTGTGCCTGACGGACCAGACCGTCGGGGTCGATGGCCTCGCCCCATTCGTCGGGCTCGGCGCCGGGATGCCCTGCCCACTTGTAGAACAGGTAGGCGCTGAACGGGACGGCGTCACGCACCTTGCCGCCGAGCAGATCGGACACCGGCCGGCCGAGGGCCTTGCCCTGCACGTCGAGGCACGCCACCTCGAACGGGGAGAACACGCGGTCGGTGGTGCTGGCCGTGGTGATCATGCCGGCGACGCCGTCGCCGCCCGTGACGGACAGGGTGGCGACCTTCGCGTCGATCGCGGCGCGGATCGCGTTGAGCGCGAACACGTCCAGCCCGACGATCGCCTCGGCGGCCGCTTCGAGCCGGGCGAGGTGGGCGGTGTCGGCGTAGGTCTCTCCCAGTCCGACGAGACCGCCGTCGGTGTCGAGCTGGATGATGGCACGCAGCGCGTACGGCTGGTGCACACCGACGGTGTTGAGCAGCGGCGGATCGACGAACGCGACGGGCGTGATCCGCGCGCCGGTGATCCGGATGGGCGCGCCCGACATCAGACCGCCGCCTGCACGGCGAGGGCGTCGGCGAGCACGGCACGACCCGCGGCCGTGATCCGGGCCAGCTCCTGCCGGTGGACCTCGCTCGTCGGGACGAGCGGCGGACGCACCGACCCGGCGTCGATGCCTTCCATCGCGACACCCGACTTGATCAGCGACACCGCGTATCCGGGCACCTGGTCACGCAGCCGGACGAGCGGGTGGAAGAAGTCGCGGAGCAGCGCGTCGGTGAGCTCCTGGTTACCGGACTCGAGGGCGTCGTAGAACCCGAGAGCGAGCTCGGGCGCGAACGCGAACGTGGCGGACGAGTACAGCGTCACACCGATCGCGCGGTACGCCTGCTGGGTGACCTCGGCGGTGGGCATGCCGTTGAAGAACAGGAACGGCTTGCCGGACGGCGCCAGCGCGTCCTTCACGGCGCGGACGATGCGCCCGACCTTGTCGAGGTCGCCGGTACCGTCCTTGAAACCGATGACGGTCGGGAACTGCGCCACCTCCACGGCGGACGCCTCGTCGAATCGGGCGTTGCCGCGGTTGTAGACGATGAGCGGAAGGTCCGTGGTCTCGGCGACAGCGCGGGTGTAGTCGACCAGGCCGGCCTGCGGCATCGTCACCAGGTACGGCGGGAGCAGCAGGATACCGTTGGCGCCGTTGGTCTTCGCGCTGGTGGCGAACTCCTTGGCCTGCTGCACCGAACCACCCGCCCCGGCGAAGACGGGGACACGTCCGGCGACGACCTCGACGGCCGTGGCGACGATCCTGCCGAACTCCTCGAGTCCGAGGGCGTGGAATTCGCCGGTGCCGCAGGCGATGAAGACACCGCCGGGTCCGGCGTCGATGCCCTTGGCGACGTGCTCGGCGAGCCGGTCGTAGTCGACGTCGCCGGATGCGGTGAACGGGGTGACGGGGAAGAACAGGACGCCGTCGAGCATGGGAAACTCCTTCACGAGGGGGAAATCAGGCTTGGGTGAGTCGGCCGTCGACGCGACGCCACAACTGTTCGGGGTTGCCGTCGGCGATGGCGGCGGGGAGTAGCGAACTCGGAACATCCTGGTACGCAACGGGTCGCAGGAAACGCTCGATCGCGAGCGAGCCCACGGATGTGGTGCGGGAGTCGGACGTCGCCGGGTGCGGACCACCGTGCACCATCGCGTGACCGACCTCGACCCCGGTGGGCCAGCCGTTGAACAGGATTCGTCCGGCCTTGAGTTCGAGGACGGGCAGCAGTCGTCCGGCCTCGTCGAGATCGGCGTCGTCGACGTGGACGGTCGCGGTCAGCTGACCTTCGAGCTTGGCTGCGACGGCCCGCACCTGCTCGGCGTCGCGGCAGCGGACGATCAGGCTCGACGAACCGAACACCTCCTGCTGCAACACCTCCGAACCCAGGAACGTGTCGGCGTCGGTGCTGAACAGCGCGGCCCGGCCGGTGTTCGGCGCGTCGGATTCGGTGCCGCGCGCCTCCACGGTCGCGGCTCCGGTGAGCGCGGTGACGCCGTCCGCGTAGCAGCCGGCGATGTTCGGGGTGAGCATCGGCGTGGGCGTGCTCTCGGCGACGGCGGCGCTCGCGGACTCGACGAACGAGGCGAGTCCGGGACCGTCGACCGCGATGACGAGACCGGGGTTGGTGCAGAACTGTCCGGATCCGAGGGTCAGGGACCCGACGAAGGCCCGACCGAGTTCGGCGCCCCGTGTGGTGAGCGCGTTCTCGAGAACGAACACCGGGTTGATCGAACTCATCTCCGCGTACACCGGGATCGGTTCCGGACGTCCCGCGGCCGCAGCGACCAGAGCGGTTCCACCGGAACGCGATCCGGTGAAGCCGACGGCCTTGATGCGAGGATCGGTGACCAGGGCGGTGCCGAGTCCGCGGCCCGAGCCGAACAGCAGGGAGAACGTTCCCGCCGGCATGCCGGTGCTCGCGACGGCGGCGGCGATGGCGCGGCCGCCGAGTTCGGACGTGCCGGGGTGCGCGTCGTGGGCCTTCACGACGACCGGGCACCCCGCCGCCAGCGCGGACGCGGTGTCGCCGCCGGCGACCGAGAACGCGAGCGGGAAGTTGCTCGCACCGAACACCGCGACCGGGCCGAGCGGCACCTTCCGCTGGCGGATGTCCGCACGCGGCAACGGAGCCCGGTCGGGCAGCGCGGGATCGATGCGGGCGCCGTTCCAGCCGCCGTCGCGCAGGACGCCGGCGAACAGCCGCAGCTGTCCGGACGTGCGGCCCACCTCACCGGTGACGCGGCCCTGCGGAAGACCGGACTCGGCACACACCCGGGCGACGAGTGTCTCGCCGAGAGCCTCGATGTTGTCGGCGATCGCCTCGAGGAACCGGGCGCGCTCCTCGGACGTCGTGGCGCGGAACGGCGCGAACGCCTCGGCGGCGGCGGCGCACGCGGCGTCGACGTCCCGGTCGTCACCGTGCGCGAATCCGGGTTCCAGCCGGGCGCCGGTGGTGGGGTCGATGCCGTGGATCGTCGCGCCGGAACCCTGGACGGGCTTGCCTGCGATGATCATCTGTCCGGTCACGTCGGTCCGGTTCACCGTTGCTGTCATGATGCGATCCTCGAATTCTCGTCTGCGTTTCGTATGGGCCGGTGCGGGGTCATGTGGCGGCCACGGTGGTCTCGTCGGAGGCCACCTCGGCCCGGTCCGCGACTTCGTCGATGTCTTCCTTGTCCCGCCGGAAGTACGTCACCGCCGCGGCCGCGGCCAGGGCGAAGAGCGACAGCACGACCAGGCCCATCGTCACCGTGCCGGTCTGCTCCTTGATCACTCCGAAGCCGAACGGGGCCACGAAGCCGCCCAGGTTGCCCAGCGAGTTGATGATCGCGATCGCCGGCGCCAGCACCATCGGGTGCAGTGTGCGCTGCGGAATCGACCAGAAGAGCGGGCTCGCGCTCTTGAAGCCCATCGTCGCGATGCACAGCAGCGGAAGCGCCAGCCAGGGCGTGACGAACGCGGCGGCCATCGTGCCGATTCCGCCGATGAGCAGCGCGGCGACGAGGTAGGGCTTGTGCCGTCCGGTGCGGTCGGCGGAGCGGTTGGAGAAGTACATCGCGAAGATCGCGCAGATCCACGGCAGCGAGGAGAGCAGCCCGACGGTGACGTCGGTGGTGCCCGGGATGCGGCGGATGATCGACGGCAACCAGAACGTGTTGGCGTAGATCGCCATGGTGATCGCGAAGAAGATGCCGCAGCACACCAGGATCCGCGGCTGCAGGAGCAGCTTCCAGCGCGAGCCGGACTCGCCACGCTTCGCGGACGCCTCACTGCGGAGCACGTCCTCCTCGGCGATGACGGCCTGCAGGTCGTGCTTCTCCGCGCCGGTGAGCCACTTCGCGTCGTCGATCTTCGAGTCGAGCAGGCGGTAGGCGATGCACCCGACGACGACGGACAGCAGGCCTTCCAGCCCGAACATCCACTGCCAGCCGTGATGCCCACCGAGGCCGTCGAGGGACAGCAGCGGTCCGGACATCGGCCCGGAGATCGCGGCGGCGATCGAGGACCCGGCGATGAACAGTGCGGTCGCACGGCTGCGGTGGTTGTTCGGCAGCCAGCGTGTGAAGTAGAAGATGATGGCCGGGAAGAAGCCGGCCTCGGCGACACCGAGAAGGAACCGCAGGACGTAGAACATCTCCGGGCCGTTGACGAACACCATCGCCGCCGACACGAGGCCCCACGAGATCATGATGCGCGTCAGCCACACCTTGGCGCCGAACTTCTCCATGAGCACGTTCGACGGCAGTTCGAAGATCGCATAGGCGATGAAGAAGACACCCGCACCGAAGCCGTACGCCGCGGCGCCGATGCCCACATCCGCCTCGAGGTGAGTCTGGGCATACCCGATGTTCGATCGGTTCAGCTGGTTGCAGATCAACATCACGATGAACAGCGGCACGACACGGCGGAAGATCTTGGCGACCGCGCTGTCGACTGCCGGGGACACGGCGAGGGGGAGGGTCATCGGTGACTCCTCTCTCTAAGTTCGGATGGCTGGAAACGTTGGGGGACCCCGATCACGCCCCGATGCGGAAGCGTGACCTGAGTCATAGGAGTCACGCTAGGGCGGCGTTCGATACATGTCCAAGTCAAAGTTTCGCGTCATCGATGCTGAAACGGCATCGACCGCGTTCCTGCTAGTTTCCTACCGTGAGCGCCGCCGCAGACACCTTCGAGTTCGTCCGCACCACCCGCGAGCACTTCCCCCAACTGCAACGATGGCTTCGCCAACCACACGTCGCGCGGTTCTGGAACCACGACACCGCCGACGCGGACATCGAACGCGACTTCGGCGGCAGCATCGACGGCACCGAACCCTGCGAAGACTTTCTCGTCCGCCGCCACGGCCTGCCCTTCGGATTCATCCAGCGCTACCGGATCGCCGACTACCCCGAGGACCTCGCGCTCCTCACCGCCCTCGTCGAGATCCCGCCGGGAAGCATCTCCATCGACTACTTCGTCGGCGACCCGCAGCACACCGGTCAGGGGCTGGGCACCGCGATGATCCACGCCTTCGTCGACCGGTGCCGCACGGACCTACCCGACGCCACCGCGATCGTCGTCCCCGTCGTCGTCCCCAACCGGGCGTCGTGGCGCGCGCTCGAGAAGGCCGGCTTCCGACGCGTCGGCGAGGGCTTCCTCCCGCCCGACAACCCGATCGACGACGGGGCGCACTACATCAGCAGGCTCGACCTGATTCTCGCCGATCCGAACAGGCCCTGAAGACTGCGGGACGGGTCGTCACCAGGCGACGAAGAATGGGATCAGCCCTGTGTTGCGGCGGCATTCACCCTGCCGGGCCGCAGATACTCACCAGCGCCGCACAGGTGGCCGAATATGCGAATACGACTTTTGTGCAACGTCTTTCATCCGCTCCGCGGGGGTGTACCGTCGTGTCGAATACCACCCGACCCGGAAAGGGACATGATCATGCGTTTGTCCACCCGCAATCAGCTCGCCGGCACGATCACCGAAGTCACCGTCGGTGCGGTGATGGCCACGGTGAAGGTGCGCCTCGACGGCGGCGAACAGATCGTCACCGCCTCCATCACCAAGGAAGCCGTCGAAGAACTCGGCCTCGAGACCGGTAAGCCCGCCACCGTGCTGGTCAAGTCCACCGAGGTGATGCTCGGCGTCGAGTAACGGGTGGAGGTCGGCGCGGTCAGGCGGAGCTCCGTTCGGAGAAGGGTCGGCGACGCAGGCTCGGGCTCTCGATGGCAGGAGGCACGTACGCCTGGTCGAGCGTGCCGACATCGGTACCGGGCGGGACGATCTCGTCGATCCGGTCGAGGATGTCGTCGGTGAGTGCGACGTCGATGCCGGCGAGAAGGTCGTCGAGGTGGCCCATCGTGCGCGGCCCGACGATCGCGCTGGTGACGCCTGGGTGAGCGATCGTGAACGCCATCGCGAGGTGGGTCATCGGCATTCCCGCCTCGTGCGCGAGCGGGACGAGTTGCTCGACGACGTCGAGGCGACGGGCATCCGTGAGGTGCGCGAAGAAGGCCGCACGGCGCAGGTCGTTGTGCTGCCCCTTGCGGACGCGACCGGTGAGCAGCCCCTGCGCGAAGGGACCCCGGACCAGCGTGCCCATCCCGTAGCGTTGCGCGACGGACAGTACCTCGCGTTCGATTGCGCGGTTGAGCAACGAGTAGGGCGGCTGTCGCTCGGCGACCCACTGCGCCTCGTCGCCCGTGCACTGAGGCTGACCAGCGACGAACGCGACCACCTGTTCCATCTGGCCGGTGAAGAGCCCTCGCGAGCGCTGCTACGCGTGGTCGGCTTACAGGACCTGACCCATGACCTTGCAGGACCCGAGCCGTAGACCGCGCCCCATGGCCGAGTCAGTTCGTGGCAGGGTTCTCCGATCCCAGGTTTCGCACGAGCCATCGCCCGTCGACGCGATGCATGACGACCGGGCACACATACCGGGGGTCGTTCGGCTGCCATTGGCCGCCCTCCAGCGTCGAGGTGTCGAGCACGTAGAGCGCCTCGATGCCCGGGGCGATCGTCCGTGTGGCTGCACCGATTCCCCACGTC
Source organism: Rhodococcus jostii NBRC 16295 (assembly GCF_001894825.1). Classification (GTDB taxonomy): domain Bacteria; phylum Actinomycetota; class Actinomycetes; order Mycobacteriales; family Mycobacteriaceae; genus Rhodococcus_F; species Rhodococcus_F jostii. Next base: position 20,934 of record NZ_BCWY01000059.1, read on the forward strand.
GCCGGATCCGGCAGCATCGCCCGGAACGACCGCACGTACACGCGCTCGAAATGCACCCACAACGGATGATCCGGCGTCGGCCCCGCCAGGGCCGACGCGACCGCCTCAGCATCCCAACCGTCGACAGTCATCTGATAGTGGTTGTCCTGCACCCATTTCTGTGCGAGCACCGCCCGGAATTCGGGATCCACATTCGACCACGCCGACAGCAGATCCCCGTCCACGGCCACCGGCGTCAGGAACGCCCTCGCCGCACTCACCAGCTCTGCATGCCCGAGGAACCGCACCCGTTCGGCCGGATCCATTGCACGAAGCTGCCGGTACGTCTGCCGTACCTCGGGCGGCAAGGAGTCGATCTGCTCGTCGGTCAGCTCCGGAAGTGGGGACGCCGCCGGGGCCGCACCATCGCCTGCGTCGTCCTGGCGACCAAGCAATGCCCGGACGGCGTCGACGAACCGTGGGGTCAGCCGCTCGAGGGACTCGAGCAGTTCCCCCACCGTGCGCGGCGGGAGCGCATTCCGGGCGACCAGCACGTGCATGCACTCGAACACCGCTTCCGGGTCCAGATCGATTTGATCGCAGAGGAATTCGTCGGGGTGAATCGCCTCGACGTCGAACGGGTCGAGGGTCGACGGCGGGAAGTCCGTCGGATTGGCGGTCACGATCAAGGCTGCACCGGACCGTACAGCCGCAGCCAGGACGTGCCGGTCCTTCGGATCGTTGGTCATCGCGGGGATCAGCGCCCGGTATCCGCATGATTCCTCCTCCGCGAAGGGAAATGCCCTGCGCATCTGCTGCACTCGGCGTGCCGCCTCGTCAGGCGACTTACCGAACCTCTCTCCGGACAGGTTGCGCTCCACCTCGTCGAGTAGATCCGGCGTCCACACCGGCCGGAACAACTCGGCGTCGGCGAGGGTGAGCAGCAGATCGTTCAGGGCCTGGGGCAGCATGACGTTCGCGTCGAGAACCACCCGAAAGGTAGCCATAGGTTGCCCCCACCTCGGATCAGCGGGTCGTCACGAAGCCGTCAGCGGCGTCGCCGGGGTCCGGGGTTTCGTCGTGCGCCATCTCCTCGAACACCTGGCCGCGGCGCTCGCGCTCACGCTGCTGGAATTCGAGCACGTCAGCCAATTCCACCCGCCGATGCCGGCCCGGCGACGTGTACGGGATCTTCCCCGCCTCCAGCAACCGCACGAACGTCGGTCGGGTGATGCCCAACAGTTCCGCGGCCTCCTGCGTCGTCAGCACCGTGCGACGCGGCTCCACCGTCACCGCCTGCCCCCGATCCAGAGCAGTGACCGCGTCGACGAGCAACCCCCGAACACTGTCCGGCAGCGGCACCGACCCCTCCTGGGTCGAGATCCACATATCCTCGTCACCAGCGAGGACAGCCTTCAATGCGGCGAGAAGATCCCGATCGTCGGCGGCCGGCGGCAACACCGTGCGGTTCATCAGGGCGGCCATACCCCACCATAAAACGAAAAAAACGAACACACAATGTGGTTGGGGTCGGCCCCTGCCCGCGTCATGCTTGACCCTGACACAGTGACAAGGACTCGAATGGTCGACGAAGGAGGTGGTTGTCCATGAACACAATCAACTACGGTGGGCCGAACGCTCACCTCGTCGACGCCCTGGCCGCAGCCCACCCGTCGAGTCGGCTGCGGGCGGCGCTCACGGCGGGCACACGCCCCGACCCCCAGCTCACGGAGATCCTCGTCGACCGGTGTGCCATCGAACCGGACTTCTTCGTCCGCGACATGCTGACCTGGGCATTGTGCCGCCTGCCGACCGAGATCACCGTGCCGAGACTGATCCACGAGCTCGGGTCCGACACCGCGCAGGCCCGCAGTCAGTCGCTGCACACCCTGTCCAAGATCGGGCATCGGCAGGCCTGGCCCGCGGTGTCGGCGTTGCTGCACGACGAGCACGACGAGGTCGCGCGCAGCGCGTGGCGAACGGCCGTGGCACTCGTGCCGCCCGGCGACGAGGCTGCCCTCGCCGCCGATCTGGCGACCGAACTCGGACGGGGTGATCAGCACATGCATCTCAGTCTGAGCCGTGCATTGGTGGGACTCGGGGAGGCTGTCCTGCCGGTTCTCGACACAGCCGCAACGCATCCCGATCCGCGCGTCCGTGCGCACGCGGACGCGACACAACGGCTCTGTCACGATCCCGACAGCGGGTTCACCCTCTCACTCGAGGTGGCCAAGCGCGTTGCGGTCGCCGGCCCGGACGCGTAGCAGGAGGAGATGCGATGTTGATCGGTGAGGTCTCCCAGCGTTGTGGTGTCAGCACCCGGATGCTGCGCCACTACGACACATTGGGACTCGTCAAGCCCAGGGGCCGCACCTCCGGCGGCTACCGCGAGTACTCCGCCGACGACATCCGACGGCTCTTCCACGTCGAGAGCCTGAGGACCCTGGGGCTGTCGTTGAACGAGGCCAAGCGCGCACTGGACGAGCCCGACTTCGCACCGGCCGATCTGGTGGGAGACCTCATCCGACACACACGCCAGCGGATCGCCGCCGAGGAGGAACTACTCGCGAACCTCGAACGTGTCGACGCCGCGTCCCCCGCGCAGTGGGAGGACGTTCTACACATCGTCACTCTGCTGCGCGGGCTCGAATCGGAATCCGCGGCCCATCGTCAACAAGTGATCTTGTCCCACAACGGGATTGCGTCGCTGCCCGTCGAAGCGCTGGTCGAGGCCATCCTGTCGGAAGACGACCTCAATGTGGCCGGAGCGCTGCACTGGTCGTTGGCCAGGGTCGCCGGCCACGGACTCGAGGATCTCGCCCACGGACTCGACGCGGGCGAGGTCGCGATCCGGCGTCGCGCCGCTGCCGCCATAGCGGCAATCCACACTACGGAGGCAACGGTACATCTGAGACGGGCTCTCGATGATCCGGACGCCACGGTCCGCGCATACGCGGCCCTCGCGCTCGGCTCACGCGGAAACATCGACTCGATACCCGCCCTCCTCGAGATGGTCGCGGAGGGGCCGCGCGATGTCGAGGCAGCCGAAGCGTTGGGCCTACTGACGACCATCTCCCCCTCGGCCGACGACATCGTCGAGGCCATGCACACCACGCTCGACCACGCCGATGACACGCCCACCCGACTGCGAATCACCCAAGCCCTCGCCGAGATTCCCGGCACCGCGGCACGGCGGGCTCTGTCCCGGCTGACCCACGACCGCGACCGGACGATCGCGTCCACCGCGGCAGCAATCATCAACACCCAGGACCACGGACGACGACGCCGACCCACGCCATCACACACGGCGCCGCGTACGTAACCGGAGGCCGATCCGCCGAATCGGGCGCGGCGCCGACTAGGTTTTCTACATGGATCTGCGTCAGATGGAGTATTTCCTTGCGGTTGTCGATCACGGAGGGGTCAACCGGGCAGCTGCGGCGTTGCGGGTGGCGCAACCGTCGCTGTCTCAGGCGGTCCGAAAGCTGGAGAAAGACTTAGGAACCGAACTGTTCCACCGTGTGGGCAGAGGCCTGGTCGTCGCACCCGCCGGACAGGCTCTGGTCGGTCCCGCACGCATGATCTTGCGCGAGACAGAAGCCGCCGAGAACGCAGTACGCAGCGTCGGGCAGGGCCTCGGGGGCCGGATCGATATAGCAACATTGTCGGACATGTCTACCGACCCGTTGTCATCCTGGGTGGCGCGATTTCGGTCGGAGGTTCCCGACGCACGATTCCGTATCGAGGAGCGAGACGAAGCGGCAGACGTTGTCGACCTCGTCAGATCCGGCGCGTGCGAGATCGGGTTCCTGGCCATGCCGGTCGCCGCGGGCGAGTTGGCCAGCGAGGAGATGAGCGACCAGAACTTTGTCCTGGTCTGCCCGCCCGGCACCGATGCCTCCTGGCCGGATCCCACCCCCGTCGAGGCCTTGGCAGGGGTTCCCTTCGTCATGGGCGAACGCGGAACAGCGACAAGAGATTACATCGAGAATACGTTGCGCCGACACGGGATCGAACCACGGATCGTGGTGGAGGTACCCCAGCGTGGTGCGGTACTGCCGATGGTGCTGTCCGGTGGAGGCGCGGCCATCATCCCCCTCCGGATCGCACTCGATGCGCGTCACCGCGGCGGCGTAGTGCGAGAACTCTCGCCGGCATTGTCCCGCCCGCTGGGAATGGTGCACCGAGCCAGCCGATTGACCGCGATAACCACCGAGTTCGTCGAGTTCTCCACACGATCGCTGCAGTCATGGCTCCGCGGCATCGAACGAAATACCAGCCGGGGCCACTCGTTGGTCGAGGCGGCGTCCTTGACGGCACTGGCGGCGGATCACCGGGTCCGCGATCGGAACTACCGAGACTCCGAAGTGCGGCCCGCAACTGACAGCTAATTGCAGTCAATCTGGGTGAAAACGTGTCTTTGACGTAGTCAGTCGTCGCCCTCTTCAATGACTGTGCACCAGCTCACAGGCGTACTGCCAGTCATTGAAGGAGGACTCATGCCCGGCCAAGTTCATGTGGCGTTCGAGGGAACTACGGCAACGGTGACGCTCGACAATCCCGGTCGGCGCAACGCGGTTTCCTTCGCGCTCTTCCAAGATCTTCACTCCGTGATCACCGAGGTTTCGCACTCGCCGGAAGTGCAGGCGGTGATCGTGACGGGACAGGGCACCGATTTCAGTGTGGGTGCCGATCTGGCTGCAGCTCCGGAATCGAGAACTCTGCGCCGCGACTCCGTGGCTGCGGACACCGCCCGATTGCGTCAGGTCAGCACCGCCCTCCTCGACTTTCACCGGATGCCGCAGATCACCATTGCTGCGATCGATGGCGCCTGCGCAGGCGCGGGACTCTCGCTCGCAGCCGCGGCAGACTTCCGCATCGCGTCCGATCGAGCAGTGTTCAACACCGCGTTCGTCAACGCCGGCCTGTCCGGGGATCTCGGCGGAGTCTGGCTGATCAACAACATGCTCGGCGCCGCGCGTGCACGCGAACTCTTTCTGGCACCGGAAAAGCTCTCCGCGTCACGAGCACAACAGCTTGGGCTGGTGACCGCGGTGGAGTCCCCGGAGTCGTTGCACCACACTGCACGAGAACTTGCGGGCCGTCTGGGAGCACTGTCCCCGCTCGCGCTGCGGGCGATGAAGCAGAATCTGCTCCAGTCATCCCTCACACCACTGAGCGACTACTTGCTCGCCGAAGTCGATCGCATGGTGCAGTGCTTCCATTCCGACGATTCACGGGAAGCAGCCGAAGCCTTTCTGCACAAGCGCCGGCCTGCATTCACCGGCCGCTGACAACAACGGCCCCTCCACTCGTCATCTTGGGAGTTTGTCTCGATGTCTGAAATCCTTACACGGCAGACAGCGGTCGCCTCGCCACCGTCGCCGGCGCGAGCCTGGCTGATCACCGTCCTGCTGTTCACCTTCCTCCTCCTCAATTTCGCCGACAAGGCGGTGCTCGGTTTCGCCGGCGTCCACATCCAGCGCGACCTGGGTATCACCCCGCAGCAGTTCGGGTTGCTCCAGAGCGCATTCTTCTGGCTGTTCGCCGTCGGCGCGATCGTGCTGGGCGCGCTCTCGTCGCGCATCGGCGTCCGCTGGCTCCTGGCCCTTCTGATGCTCGTCTGGATTGTCACGATGGTGCCGCTACTCGGTCCGGTCAGTTTCGGCGTTCTACTCGCCTGTCGGATCGTCCTCGGCTTTGCCGAAGGTCCGGCCTACGCGCTGGCCACCCATTCCGTGCACTCCTGGTTCCCCGCCGAAAAACGGGCCTTACCCAGCGGTGTCGTGACGGCCGGCGCCTCGGTCGGCCCCCTGCTCGCCGCACCGATACTGACCTGGGTCATCGTCACGTGGTCCTGGCACGCCGCATTCGGTGTCCTCGTTGCTCTGGGCGCTCTGTGGGCTGTGGCCTGGCTGGTGCTCGGGAGGGATGCCCCAGTGCACACCCCGGCCGACACAGCAGACGGCACCCTGCACCTGGTCGATGCGCCGTATCGGATGTTGTTGACCACCGGAACCGTCGTCGGTATCGCCCTACTGACCTTCTTCTCATACTGGTCGACCACCTTGAAGGTCGCCTGGTTGCCGGTGTATCTCTCCGACGGTCTCGGCTACGACACGATCACCGCGGGCCGGTTGATGATGCTTCCGTACGCCGTCGCCGCGGTAGGTGCGATAGGCGCCGGATGGTTGTCGAACTGGCTGACCGTCCGCGGCGTTTCCCGGCGCGTCTCCCGGGGGTATCTGGCGGGCGGGTTGATCGTCGCGGCCGGTCTATCGATGTTCGCCTTCACCCTGCTCTCGGCCGGACTGCCGCAGATGATCCTCATCGCGTTGGCGTTCTCACTCAACACCGCCGCCTACGCCGTCGCCTTCACCGCGATCGCCGACGTCGTCCATCCACGCAAACGAGGGCCGATATTAGGTTTCCTCGTCGCCTTCTACAGCATGGCCGGTATCCTCGCGCCTCTCGTGCTCGGATACTTCGTCGGCAACGCAACCGACAAGATCACCGGCTACGGCCACGGCTTCGCTCTCACCGGAATGCTCATGGCCGTCGGCGGCGCTGCCGCCATGTTCCTCGTCCGCCCCGAACATGACGTCGCCACGCTCAACGCCCGTGTGCAGGAGAACGCGCAATGACTACACCCTTGGACGGCGTCCGCGTCGTCGACTTCGGACAGTTCATCGCGGCCCCAGCCGCTACCCAGATCCTGGCCGACCTCGGCGCCGACGTGATCAAAGTCGAACCCGTACACGGTGAATCGTCCCGATCGATCGGCATATACGGCGAAGCGATACTCCGGAACTACAACCGCAACAAGCGCGGCATCGCAGTGGACCTCAAGGACGCACGCGGCCGGCAGATCGCCCGGGAGCTCATCGCAGGCGCGGAGATCGTCGTGGAAAATCTCCGCCCCGGAGTAATGGACTCCTTCGGGCTCGGCGCCGACACCATCCGGGCAGCACATCCACACATCATCTACGCCACGGTGAGCGGGTTCGGCGCCAACGGACCATCGAAATACCGTGCAGGACTAGATATCGCAGCGCAGGCCGAAAGCGGCATCATGTCGGTCACCGGGGAAGCCGACGGCGAACCCCAACGCGTCGGATTTCCCGTGGTCGACTCCGCCGCCGCCCACGTATTCGCCCAAGCCATCCTCGGCTCCTACATCCGAAAGCTGCGTACCGGCGACGGCGACACCGTCACGACCTCGCTCCTCGAAGTAGGTGTCCACCTCCAGGGCCCGAACTGGGGCGAATATCTCCTGACCGGCAACGAGCCCATACGCAAAGGCAATGGCCAGGCCACGGTCGCGCCCGCCGCCGACGTCATGCCCACCCGCGACGGTGCCCTCGTCGTCTCCGCTTACTCGGCAACACATTTCGACCGGCTCTGCCACCTTCTCGGCCGACCCGAGCTCGCCGGCGACCCCCGCTTCGCAACCAACGAGGCACGGGTCCGAAACCGCTCCGACCTGCTCACGGAACTGCGCGCCGAGTTCGCCAAGATGACCAGCGACGAAGCCATGGCACTGCTGATTCCGAACGGTGTCGTCGCCGGCCGCATCAGTTCCTACGGCGAGGTCCGTAAGAACCCGGACGTCGAGGCCGCCGGCATCTTCGTCACCGTCACCGACCCCGCGGGTGTCCCACACACCACACTGGGTTCGCCCTGGCACCTCGCCAGCATGCCCCAATCCTCGACCGTCGGCGCCCCCGCACTCGGACAACACACCCACGAGCTGCTCACCACCCTCGGCTACCCCGCCACCACGATCGACGCCCTCACCACCGACGGCGTCATCCGCTGAATCATTTTCTCCTCCATGGCCGTTCCCCAGACGGCCGCAACCCTCACCCGTAAGGAACCCCTGATGCACCGCGAGTTGTTCACAGCCGACCACGACGCCTTCCGCGACACCGTCCGCCAGTTCATCGGCAAGGAGATAGTTCCGAACCTGACCGACTGGGAGTCGGCCGGTCGCGTCCCCCGTGAACTGTTCACCAAGACCGCCGAGATCGGCATCAACGGACTGCAGATCCCGGAAGCCTACGGCGGCGGCGGAATCACCAGCTTCCTGTTCAACGCCATCGTCATCGAAGAGACCGGATACGCCGCGGCCTCGTTCGGCGGCCTCCAGGTCCACCTCAATACCGTCATGCCCTACTTCTTCGAGTACGCCAACGACGAACAGAAGGACCGCTGGTTCCCCGGCTTCGTCGACGGGTCACTGATCTCCTCGATCGCGATGACCGAACCCGGAACCGGCTCGGACCTCGCAGGCATCGCCACCACCGCCGTCCGGGACGGTGACGACTGGATCCTCAACGGCGCAAAGACCTTCATCACCGGCGGCATCAACGCCGATCTGATCGTCGTCGTGGCCCGCACCGCACGCGTCGCCGAGAACCGACGCGACGGATTGTCGCTGTTCGTGGTCGAAGCCGACATGGACGGTTTCACCCGCGGACGCAACCTGGACAAGCTCGGCCTCAAGGCGCAGGACACCGCCGAGCTACTCTTCGACAACGTCCGGGTGCCCGCCCGGAACCTCCTGGGCCGAGAAGGCAATGCCTTCTCCATGCTCACCCACAACCTTCCCCAGGAGCGGCTCACCGTCGCCGTGGCAGCGCACGCCACCGCCGCAGCCGCGCTCACCCTCGCCACCGACTACGTCAAGGACCGCAAGGTCTTCGGACAACGCGTCGCCGACTTCCAGAACACGAAGTTCGTACTCGCCGAATGCGCCACCGAACTCGAAGCCTCCCAGGCCCTGATCGACCGGGCACTCGTCGCGCTCGACACCGGAACCCTGAACGTCGCCGATGCGGCGAAGGTGAAACTGTTCTGCACCGAGATGCAGTCCCGGGTGATCGATCGCTGTCTGCAATTGCACGGCGGGTACGGCTACATGCGTGAGTACCCCATCTCCCGGCTGTACGTCGACGCTCGCGTCAGCCGAATCTTCGGGGGAACGAGCGAAGTGATGAAGACCATCATCTCCCGATCTCTGGGACTGTGACGACGATCGATCCGGACATTCGCCGCACGGACCTCGACTCGTACCTTGCCACCATTCGTCACTGGCCGATCCGCGCTACGGGCTGTCGGAGGATGGTCTCGAGCTTGCCGGGGGCCGTGCGACGGGGATCGCTGAGGTAGACCTCGTGGTGCTTGCCGGTCATGCGAAGCGAGTTGTCGGGGATGAAGCGGGTGTGCATCTCGTCGAGGACCGGCGCCTCCTCGTCATAGGAGCCGACGTGGAGTGTCTGCACGCTCAGGCCCTCGTCGAACCGTTCGAGGCGAATGGCGTCGAGCGCCGGGGCGCCGCCCTTGCGACCCACTGCCTCGACCACCGTGTCGAAGTGTTCACACGTAATCCAGTCGGGGACCATGTTCATCAGCGTCCAGTCCCATCGCGACTTGTCGCGAGCCGCTGTGAACGAGTCCATATCGTCGGCCCACCAGAGCGCTTCGAGCGGCATCACCGAATAGTCGCGGCCGAGCTCACCCTTGCTGAAGAACTTCAGCTTGTACGCCACGGGATAGATCGTCTTCAGCGCGTCCTCGTACGCTTTCGACGTGTTGGGGTCACCGTGGCCGTCGATCATGAGGAACTGCAACGCCGGCACGGTCACCACCGAGAATCTGCCCCGCACGGCGGTGTAGGTCGCACGCTGCTTCTTCAGGTCGATCTTCATCGGATGCACCCCTGCTTCGACTGCCGTCAGCCAATTCACGTTCGTTCGGATCCGTCGACATCATGACGGGCAATCGAATCGTCGTATCCGGCGCCCTTTCACCACCGGCTGTCGGCCGCCGGGAGCCGCACCCTGAACCGACCTGTCGACACACCGCCGGATCGGCCGGTGACCCGGAGATCGCATGACATCGACAGGCTCGACCTGCTTCAATGAGTAGGTGTGCAGATGGATGGCATACTCCGGCGATCCGATCCTCATCGAGGACCTGCTCTTCCGTCCTGCCCATTCCCTCATCGACCAGAGCCTGCATTCCCGCATGGGCGCGACCACCACGAACGGTGACGGGTTCGGCATCGGCTGGTACGGCGACGGACCTACACCGGCGTTGTTCAAGTGCATCGAACCCGCGTGGAACGAACGGAACCTCCAGGAAATCTCCCGGCAGATCAGGACGCCGCTGATGTTCGCCCACGTGCGTGCGTCGACGGGAACTCCGGTGCAGCGCAGCAACTGTCACCCCTTCCGGCACGGAAACTGGCTGTGGATGCACAATGGCGCGTTGCGCGGTTTCTCCGAGATGAAGCGCGATCTGGCGATGGCCGTCGACCCGAGCCTCTACCCCGACATCGAGGGTTCCACGGACTCCGAGACGCTGTTCTTCCTCGCTCTGACCTTCGGTCTCACCGACGACCCGCTCACCGCCGTCGCGCGGGCCGTCGGGTACGTCGAGGACGTCGGCGCCCGCCACGGGGTCGAGAACCCGGTGCAGGCGACGATCGCGACCACCGACGGCGTCTCCGTCTGGATCTTCCGGTACTCGACCGAGCAGCAGACGCGGTCGCTGTTCTTCTCCACCGCGATCGCGAAGGTCCGGGCCCTCCACCCCGAGGTGGAGGCGCTGCACCAGCTCGGCGACGAAACCCGGTTCGTGGTGTCCGAACCGCTTCGCGACCTAGAGGGCGCGTGGAACGAGGTACCCGAGTCGTACGCCGCAGTCATCCGCCCCGGTGAGGACGAGATCCGGCCGTTTCAGCCGGTATCGCCCGTCCGCTGAGCTCGCCAACGGCTGGGGCTGCACCCGAACCGGCCGCTGAACCACCGCGAGAAGTTGCTCGGCGCCGAGAACGCCAGCATGTCCGCGATCTCGGTGAGACTCAGGCGGGGGTTCGCGACCATCCGCTCGGCGAGTTCGACGCGGGTGGCGTCCAGAACCGTCGAGAACGACTCCCCCGTCTCGGCGAGCCGCCGATGCACGGTCCTCCGGTCGACCCCCAGACTGCGGGCCACCTGATCGACGGAACACCGGCCGGTCGGGAGCAGGAGTTCGATCAGCTCGCGAACCCTGCTCACGATCGTCACGTCGTCCGACGGTTCCAAGGAGTCGAGCAGTTGCTGCGTGTAGGGGCGCAGGAGGGGATCGGACATCTTGTTCGGCGCGTCCAGGTCGGCCGCCTCGATCACGATGCCGGCGAACTCGTTCTCGAACGTCACGACCGGACCGAACAATCGCCGATGCGTTGCCGTGTCCGCCGGCGCCGGGTGGGGAAAACACACCGTGAGCGGTTTCCAGCCGCCACCGAGGAAGCCGCGCAGCAGCCGGTGCAGCACACCGACCGCCAGCTCGATCGACTGCCGCGTCTCGAGCGTCTCCCCGAGATCGAGTTCGACGCGGAGGGTCACGAGGCCGTTCATCTCGGACATCCGCGTCCGCAACGCCTCGTTGTACGTGTGCGTGTACCGGGTGAGCACGCGCAGGGCGCTGCGGACGTCGGGTTCCTCCCGCACGACGAGGCTGAGGGGACCGAGGTTGGAGAACTGCCGGCGCTCGGCGAGGCGCACCCCGAAGTCTTCGCGCCCGGACGCCTCCACCGACTGCTCGAGGAGGCGCGCGATCGCCGCGGCCGGGATCCATCGGTCCTGCAGTGCGAGGCCGGACGGATCGAGGCCGGCGGACCTCATCAACGGCACCGGGTCGACACCGAGCGACCGGCACAGCTCGAGGTATCCGTTCAGCGACGCGTAGCGCGCAAGGGGTTTCATGCCACCTCCAATGCCCTGTCCCAAAATGATAGGCCGTCTGTCCCGTCAGGATAAGCAGTCGGCCGAATGCGCCCGTACTGTTAGGTGCATCACAGAAGCGGTGCGGAGAGGCAATCCACCACACCGGGCCACCCCCGCCCCGCCGGCCGCGAACGGTCCGGCCGCGGCACCGCACCGATCATCACATCGAAGAGGAGAAATACTGTGGCACAGGCTGTTCGGTTCTACGAGCACGGCGCTCCGGAAGTCATGAAGTGGGAGAACGTCGAGGTCGGGGAGCCCGGTACCCACGGGGTCCGGATTCGGCACGAGGCCGTCGGACTGAACTTCGCCGACACCTACTTCCGCACCGGCCTGTACCCGGCCGAACTGCCCGCGGGCATGGGAGTGGAGGCGGCCGGTGTCGTCGAAGAGGTCGGCTCCGGCGTGACCCACGTGCAGGTCGGCGACCGCGTCACCTATACGGGCAGCCCCCTCGGCGCCTACAGCACCGAACGCGTGATGCCGGCCGCACCGCTGATCCCGCTGCCACAGGCGATCCGCTTCGACACCGCAGCCGCGATGACGATGCGCGGTCTGACCACGGCCTACCTGCTGCGCCGGATCCACCCGCTGAAGGCGGGCGACACCGTGCTGCTACACGCGGCGGCCGGCGGCGTCGGCCTGATCTTCACGCAGTGGGCAAAACTGCTGGGCATCAAGGTGATCGGCACCGTTTCCACCGACGAGAAGGCCGCGATCGCCCGCGCCCACGGGTGTGAGCACGTGATCGTCTACACCAGGGAGAACGTCGCCGAGCGGGTTCGGGAAATCACCGACGGTGCCGGCGTCCCGGTCGTATACGACAGCATCGGCGAGTCCACCTTCCAGACGTCGCTCGACTGCCTCGCCCGGCGCGGACTGCTGGTGTGCTTCGGAACGGCCTCCGGACCGATTCCCCCGATCAACGCGATGCAGTTGGCCGTCAAGGGTTCGCTGTTCGTCACCCGCCCCGCGCTCGCCGATTACATCGCCGACCCGGCGGAGCGCGCCGAACTCGCCGGTGAACTCTTCGGACACGTCGAGGCCGGCCGGATCCGAATCGAGATCAACCAGAGTTACGGGCTCGAGGACGCCGTCCAGGCGCACCGGGACCTCGAATCCGGCCGCAGCATCGGCTCCTCCGTGTTCCGACTCTGACAGCGCGCCACCACATTCACCCCGACGGAGACACCACCATGACCGACACCACGCAACTGACCTACTCGCCTGAACCGCACACGATCCTCTCCCCTTCCGGGTCCTTCCGGTTCGCACCGCTCACCTGCTCGATCGGCGCCGAACTGTTCGACGTGAACCTCGGTGACGCCGCCCGCGACGACGCCCTGTTCGCCGAACTACGGGAACTGCTGCTCGAGTACAAGGTTTTGTTCCTCCGCGACCAGGACATGTCCCGCGCCGAGCACGTGGCGCTGGCCGAGCGGTTCGGCCCGCTCGAGGACCACCCGGCCGTGGGGAGCGACCCCGACCACCCGGGGCTGGTGCAAATCTACAAGGACCTCGACAGCCCGGCCGACCACTACGAGAACGCCTTTCACTGCGACGCCACCTGGCGGGAGAACCCGCCCATGGGCTGCGTTCTCCGCTGCGTGGAGACGCCCCCGATCGGCGGAGACACGATCTGGGTGAACATGGCCCTGGCGTACGAGAAGCTACCCGAGCAGGTCAAGAAGCAGATCGACGGACTCCGCGCCCGGCACAGCATCGAGGCCTCGTTCGGCGCCGCGCAGCCGCCGGAACGGCGCCAGGCACTGCACCAGCGGTTCCCCGACGCCGAGCACCCCGTGGTGCGCACGCACCCCGAGACCGGCGAAAAGATCTTGTTCGTCAATGCTTTCGCGACCCACTTCGTCAATTACCACACCCCGGAGAACATCCGCTACGGCATCGACTACGCGCCCGGCAGCAGCAACCTGCTCAACTACCTGATCAGCCAGGCGTCGATTCCCGAGTACCAGGTGCGGTGGCGTTGGACGAAGAACAGCGTCGCGATCTGGGACAACCGGTCCACCCAGCACTACGCGGTTCAGGACTACTGGCCCGCCGTCCGCAAGATGGAACGCGCCGGCATCGTCGGCGACCGACCTTTCTGAAACCTTCTCTCCCCCTGTTGATCCGAAACCTCTCGAACGGAGAACACCCATGCACTTCCACGACGACGCCCTCTTCCCCGAGACCCAGGAGAAGCTGGTCATCACGTGCGCCCCGTACGGTCCCGAGTGGGAGCCGGACGACTTCCGCGAAGACCTGCCCCTGACGATGGACGAGCACGTCCAGAAGGCGGTGGACTGCTACGAGGCCGGCGCCACCGTCCTGCACATCCACGTCCGCGAACTCGACGGCAAGGGATCCAAGCGGCTCTCGAAGTTCAACGAGTTGCTCGCCGGACTGCGCCAGGCGGTGCCGGACATGATCCTGCAGGTCGGCGGATCGATCTCCTTCGCACCCGAAGGCGAAGGGGCGGACGCGAAGTGGCTCTCGGACGACACCCGGCACATGCTGGCCGACCTCGATCCCGCACCCGACCAGGTGACGATCGCGATCAACACCTCGCAGATGAACATCATGGAACTCATGACCGCCGACGACATCGCCGGCACCTCGATGGAGCGGCCCGAGCTCGCCGAGGCGTACCGGGAGATGACGGTCCCGGCAGGCCCGGCGTGGGTCGAGGAGCATCTGCGTCGCCTGCAGGCGGCCGGAATTCAGCCGCACTTCCAGCTCTCGAGCATCCCCCAGCTCGAGACCGTCGAGCGGCTCATCCGGCGCGGAATCTACACCGGTCCGCTCAACCTGACCTGGGTCGGCATCGGCGGCGGCTTCGACGGCCCCAACCCGTACAACATCATGAACTTCATCCAGCGAGTCCCGGACGGCGCCTGCCTGACCCTCGAGACCCTGATGCGCAGCGTGTTGCCGGTCAACACGATGGCGATCGCGATGGGCCTGCACCCTCGTTGCGGTAACGAGGACACCATCTGGGGACGTAAGGGCGAGAAGATGACCTCCGTCCAGCAGATCGAGCAGTTGGTCCGCGTCGCCGGTGAACTGGGCCGCGAGGTGGCCACCGGCAAGGAGGCCCGCGACATCTACCGGATCGGCCAGACCTACGCCGATGCCGACGAGACCCTCGCCAAGCTCGGCTACGCGCCCAACCGCCGCCGCGGCCAGGTGGGCTTCACCCACCACGCCTGAGTTCCGGCGCCGGGGGGATCTCGGTCACGACCGGGGAGAGAGCGGGTAGATCGCTGCTCGCTCTCTCCCCCACCCCTTTATCACTCCTGACGGCCATAGGAGGCCTCATGGGACTGCCTGCCACCACCGCCCTGAACACCACCGCCCCGAATACCACCACCGGGAACAACGCTCCGGCCTCCCGGTCCCGGTTCTACCCGTGGATCGTCTTCGCACTCACCTTCGGTCTGCTGCTGTCGGACTACATGTCCCGGCAGGTCCTCAGCGCCGTCTTCCCGCTCCTCAAAACCGAATGGGCGCTCACCGATTCACAGCTCGCGTCGCTCAGCAGCGTCGTCGCGCTGATGGTCGGACTGCTGACGCTCCCGCTGTCGCTGCTGGCCGACCGGTGGGGCCGCGTGAAGAGCCTGCTCCTGATGGCCGTGCTCTGGAGCCTCGCCACGCTGCTGTGCGCGGTGGCGAACAGCTACGAGCAGATGCTCGGGGCCCGCTTCCTGGTCGGCGTGGGTGAAGCCGCCTACGGCAGCGTCGGCATCGCCGTGGTTCTCAGCGTGTTCGCCCCGCGAGTGCACTCCACACTCAGCGGTGCCTTCATGGGCGGCGGATCGTTCGGGTCCGTGATCGGCGTCGCCCTCGGCGGCGTGATCGCCGTCAACCTCGGCTGGCGCTGGTCGTTCGCCGCGATGGCCGTCTTCGGGCTCATCCTAGTCGCACTCTTCCGGGCTCTGGTCTCCGAAAAGAAACTGGCGCAGCACGCGGCCGACGACGACCCGGCCGACGCACCCGGCCCCATCGGATTCCGGGCGCCGATCTCGAGCCTGTTCACCACCCCCGCCGTCGTATTCGCCTACATCGGTGGCGGACTCCAGATGTTCACCGCCGGTGTCCTGCTCGCGTGGCTGCCGAGCTTCTTCAACCGGTCCTACGGTCTCGCCCTCGACAAGGCCGGTGCGATGGCGTCGATCTTCGTCCTCCTCGTCGGCAGCGGCATGGTGGTGTGCGGCATCATCACCGACCGCGTGAGCCGCAACGATCCTGCACGGAAATGGACCACCGCGGTGATCTTCGGCGTGATCTCCCTCGTCTTCCTCGGCGCCGGGTTCCAGCTGCCGACCGGCACGCCCCAACTGGTCCTGATCGGCATCGGCGCCTTCTTCTCCGCCGGCTCGTCCGGCCCCATCGCCGCGATGGTCGCGAACCTCACCCACTCGTCGGTCCGTGCCTCGGCCTTCGGCACGCTCACCCTGGCCAACAACCTCCTCGGGCTGGCACTGGGACCCTTCGTCGTCGGGATGCTGGCCGACCGCTTCGGGCTGGTCACCGCATTGCAGATCGCACCCCTGATCTACATCGTCGCGATCGTGGCCCTGATCCTCGGCAAGCGCGCCTACCCGGCCGGACGCCGCAAGCTCGCCGCCCTCACCGCCGCACCCGCCTGATCCACATCCGAAGAATTGGAATCGACCGTGACCACCTCCACCTCACCGACCGTCGTGATCGTGCCCGGACTGCGCGACCATGTCGCCGACCACTGGCAGACGTTGCTCGCCGAGCGACTCGACACCGTCCGGACGGTGCCGCCGCTCGAACAGGACAAGCTCAGCCTCGCCGCGCGGGTCGCCGCACTCGACGCCGTCCTCACCGACATCGACGGCCCCGTCGTGCTCGTCGCCCACAGTGCGGGAGTGGCGATCACCGTCCACTGGGCCCAGCAGTCCGCCCGCCCGATCCAAGGTGCCCTGCTCGCCACCCCACCGGACCTCGAGGAACCACTGCCCGCGGGATATCCCACCCCTGGGGAACTCGAGCAGGGTGGCTGGGATCCCGTCCCCCGGGGCCGGCTGCCGTTCCCCAGCGTCGTCGCCGCCAGCACCAACGATCCGATGGCCCGATTCCGTCGGGTCGCCGGGATGGCCGAGTCGTGGGGCAGCAAGCTCGTCGACCTGGGTGCCGTCGGCCACCTCAACCCCGCCGCCGGCTACGGGTACTGGCCGTACGCCGAGGAACTGCTCCGAGACCTCATCGAGAGCACGGTCGTCCCCGGCCTCGCGAACGCGGATGCCCGATGACGCGCAAGGTCTTCGGTTCGGCCGCCGACGCCGTCGCGGACATCACTTCCGGTGCGTCGCTGGCGGTCGGCGGGTTCGGGTTGTGCGGCATCCCGGACGAGCTGATCGCCGCGATCGCCGCCGGTGACGCCACCGACCTGGAGGTGTTCTCCAACAACTGCGGTATCGACGGTCACGGGCTCGGGATCCTGCTCACCCGCAACCGGATTCGACGCGTCACCGCGTCGTATGTGGGGGAGAACAAGGAATTCGCCCGCCAGTACCTGTCGGGTGAACTCGAAGTCGAGCTGACACCGCAGGGAACCCTGGCCGAGAAGCTACGGGCAGGCGGCGCGGGGATCCCCGCGTTCTTCACCCCCGCCGGGGTCGGAACGCCCGTGTCCGACGGCGGGCTGCCGTGGCGGTACGCACCCGACGGATCGGTGGCCCTCGCGTCCCCGGCCAAGGAGATCCGCGAGTTCGCGGGTCGCGACTACGTGCTCGAGGAGTCGATCACCGCCGACTTCGCGCTCGTCCACGCCCGCATCGGTGACAGCGAGGGCAACCTCGTGTTCGCGAAGTCCGCAGGCAACTTCAACCCGCTCGCCGCGATGGCCGGCCGCATCTGCATCGCACAGGTCGAGCAGCTGGTCGAGCCCGGAGTACTCGACCCGGCGCGGGTGCACCTACCGGGGATCTTCGTCGACCGGATCGTCCACACCGGGACTCAGGACAAGCAGATCGAGAAGCGCACCGTCGCCGCGAGGAAGGACTGACATGACGACCACCGTCGAGACGATCGGCTGGACCCGCGAGGACATGGCTGCCCGTGCCGCCGAGGAACTGTCGCCCGGCGAGTACGTCAACCTCGGCATCGGGCTGCCCACGCTGATCCCGAGCTTCCTGCCCGCCGGTGTCGAGGTGACCCTGCACAGCGAGAACGGCATCCTCGGCACCGGCCCCTACCCGGACGAGGACGCGGTCGACGCGGATCTGATCAACGCCGGCAAGGAAACGGTCACCGTCAACGCGGGCGCGTCGTTCTTCGACTCGGCGCTCAGCTTCGGGATGATCCGCGGCGCCCACATCGACACCGCCGTCCTCGGTGGAATGCAGGTCTCCGCGGCCGGCGACCTCGCGAACTGGATGGTTCCGGGAAAGATGGTCAAGGGCATGGGCGGCGCAATGGACCTCGTGCACGGCGCCCGCAAGGTCATCGTGCTCATGGAGCACTGCGACAAGTCCGGTGCCCCGAAGATCGTCGAGCGCTGCACGCTGCCACTCACCGGCCGCCGCGTCGTGCACCGCATCATCACCAACCTGGCCGTCGTCGACGTCACCGACTCCGGTCTGGTGTTGCGCGAGTGCGCGCCCGGTGTGACCGAAGACCTGGTCCGCGCCGCCACCGCAGCGCCGCTGTCGTAGCGCTTCTCCCACTCCCACCACGAGAAAGTGTCCCGTGCTCAACCTCTCCGTCCTTCTCGAAGACTCCGCCCGCCGATTCCCCGATCGTGACGCCCTGATTCTCGGCGACGCACGGATGACCTACGCCGACCTCGACGCCCGGTCCGACCAGGTCGCGAACCTGCTGGTGTCGGCGGGTATCGAACCCGGCGACACGGTCGCGCTCTCCTGCCCCAACATCCCGCAGTTTCCCGTCGTCTACTACGGCAT
Source organism: Rhodococcus jostii NBRC 16295 (assembly GCF_001894825.1). Lineage (GTDB taxonomy): Bacteria > Actinomycetota > Actinomycetes > Mycobacteriales > Mycobacteriaceae > Rhodococcus_F > Rhodococcus_F jostii. The sequence continues at coordinate 39,622 of NZ_BCWY01000059.1, forward strand.
CCTCAAGGCCGGTGCGGTGGTCGTGCCGCTCAACGTGTTGCTCAAGGACCGCGAGATCGCCTATCACCTCGCCGATTCCGACGCCAAGGCGTACTTCTGCTACGACGGCACCCCCGACCTGCCGATGGGCGAGTACGGGCGCTCCGCTTTTGCGCAGAGCCCTCACTGCCGCAGCATGTTCCGGATCACCACCGATCCGGATGCACCCGCCGCGATCGACGGGATCGGAACCCTCGTGGACGCCGTCGCGGATCACGACACCGAGTTCGAGACCGTCGTCCGTGAACCCGGCGACACCGCCGTCATCCTCTACACCAGCGGGACCACCGGAAAACCCAAGGGCGCCGAACTCACCCACGCCAACATGGTGCTCAATGCGCTCACCGCCAACCGCCTCTTCGACAGCACACCCGCCACCCACGACCGGTACCTGGTGACGCTGCCCCTGTTCCACTCGTTCGGCCAGACCGTCACCCTCAATGCCGGAATCTCGGTGGGGGCGACCCTCGTGCTGCTGCCCCGGTTCGAGGCCGTCGCCGCACTCGACCTCATCGAACGGGAGAACATCACCGTCTTCGCCGGCGTACCCACCATGTACTGGGGCCTGCTCGGTGCCCTCGACGGGCACCCCGCCGACATCGATCGCATCGCCGGGAACATGCGGCTCGCGATCTCCGGCGGTGCCGCGCTGCCGGTGGAGATCCTCACCCGATTCGCCGACCGCTTCGGTGTGCAGATCCTCGAGGGGTACGGACTGTCCGAAACGTCGCCGCTCGCGACGTTCAGCGACCCCGGCGGCGATCCCCGGCCCGGTTCGATCGGCGTCCCCGTGTGGGGAATCGAGGCCCGGCTCGTCGACAAGGATTGGAACACCGTCACCGGATCCGGTGACATCGGCGAGATCGCGTTGCGCGGCCACAACGTCATGAAGGGGTACTACAACCGACCGGACGCCACCGCGGAAGTGCTGCGCGACGGCTGGTTCCGGACCGGTGACCTCGCCCGCGTCGACGACGACGGGTTCTACTACATCGTCGACCGGGCCAAGGACCTGATCGTGCGCGGCGGATTCAACGTGTACCCCCGCGAGATCGAGGAGGTCCTCCTCGGCCACGACGCCGTCTCCCTCGCCGCCGTCGTCGGTGTTCCCGACGACAGCCACGGCGAGGAGATCAAGGCGTACATCATCCTCGAACCCGGCGCACAGGTCACCGCGGACGACGTGATCGCCTGGGCCAAGCAGCAGATGGCGAGCTACAAGTACCCGCGCACCGTCGAATTCGTCACCACCCTGCCGATGACCGCCACCGGCAAGATCCTCAAACGCGAACTCGGCCGCGCCCCGGCCGCACTCTGATACCGAAAGCACCACCGTGAGCATCACTCCCCTCCCCACCATCCCCGACGAGCTCACCGCTCCCCTCGACCTCCTCCTCACCAGCGGAAGCCGCAGCGTCGCCGCCCGCATGCTCCCCGACAGCTCGTGGACCCGTCTCGGGGTCGGCCTCGCCGGCCGCCCGGGTACCGTCGCCCGGCGCGGCGGCGCCCTCGTCCGCGAACTCGGCGCCATCGCCGTCGGCACCTCGGATCGAACTCCCGCCAAGTCGGACAAACGGTTCGGCGACGCCGCGTGGCAGCAGAATCCGGCCCTGCGCCGGGCCATGCAGGCGTATCTCGCGACGTCGCACACCGCTGCGGCCCTGCTCGACGACGCCGAACTCGACTGGCGTGACCACGAGCGGATGCGGTTCGTCCTCGACAACCTCGTCGAAGGCCTGTCCCCCACCAACAATCCACTTCTCAGCCCGCTGGGCTGGAAGGCAATGGTGGACACGGGCGGCCTCAGCGCGGCACGCGGTGTCCGCGCGCTCGTCCGCGACATGCTGTCGAAACCGCGCGTGCCCGCCATGGTCGAACCCGACGCGTTCGCCGTCGGGGAGGACGTGGCTGCGACGAAGGGTGCCGTGGTCCTGCAGACCCGCACCTTCGAACTGATCCACTACACGCCGCAGACGGAGAAGGTCCACGCCACACCGCTGTTGATCGTCCCGCCCGTCATCAACAAGTACTACATCCTCGACATCGCACCGGGCCGCAGCCTGATCGAGTACCTCCTGCAGCAGGGTCAGCAGGTCTTCGCGATCTCCTGGCGCAACCCCCACGCCCGGCACCGGGACTGGGACGCCGACACCTACGGCGCGGCGATCGTGGAGGCGCTCGATACGGTGCAGTGCGTCGCCGGGACCGACAGCGCCCACGTCCTGGGCACCTGCTCGGGTGGGATTCTCGCGGCGATGGTCGCGGCACATCTCACCGAGATCGGTGAGGGCGACCGCATCGCCGGCCTCACCCTGGCCGTCACCGTGCTCGACCAGACCCAGGCCGGCACCGCGGCTGCCGTCATGAGCGAGCGCGCCGCCGCGGCCGCGATCCGCGACTCGGCCGCCAGGGGTTATCTCGACGGCCGCACCCTCGCCGAGATGTTCGCCTGGCTACGGCCGAGCGACCTGGTCTGGCGGTACTGGGTGAACAATTACGTGCAGGGCCGCGCTCCCGCCGCCTTCGACGTGCTGTTCTGGAACTCGGACACCACCCGCATGACGGCGGCACTGCACCGCGACCTCGTCCTGCTCGGCCTGCGCAACGCGCTGACGGCTCCAGGGGCGGCAACCATGCTCGGCACACCCGTCGACCTGTCCACCGTGACCGCCGACGCGTACGTCGTCGGCGGCTCCGCCGACCACCTCTGCCCGTGGCAGTCCACCTATCGGAGCGCTCGACTCCTCGGCAGCAAGGACTCCCGCTTCGTGCTGTCGTCGAACGGACACATCGCCTCACTCGTGAACCCGCCGGGCAATCCGCGGGCGTCCTTCCGATTCGGGCAGCCCGTCCCGGAGACTCCCGACGAGTGGCTGGCCGCGGCGGAGACCGCTTCCGACTCGTGGTGGCCCGACTACGCCCGCTGGCTGGCCGAGCGCAGCGGACCCGACGTCGACGCACCCCACGGCCTCGGTGCCCGGCAGTTCCCGCCGCTCGCCCCGGCACCGGGCACCTACGTCCATCACAGCTGACCCGCACGACACGATCAGAGGCACACCATGACCATGAACCTTGCCCACCCCACCGATCTCCTCGGGCTCGTCGGACAGACCATCGGAACCACCGGCACGCTCAAAATTGCTCAGGATCAGGTGAATCTGTTCGCCGACGCGACCGGGGACCACCAGTGGATCCACACCGATCCCGAACGCGCGGCCCGTGGCCCCTTCGGCAGCACCATCGCTCACGGCTATCTCACGCTGTCGCTCGCCCCGAGCATCCTCGCCGAAGTTCTCATCGTCGACGGCGTGCACGCCGCCCTCAATTACGGCCTGAACAAGGTGCGGTTCCCGGCGCCCGTGCCCGTCGGTTCCGCGCTGCGCGTCACGGTGTCCGTGATCGCCGCGCAACGGAAACCGGCCGGCATCGAGGCAGTCTTCGGGTTGACCTACGAGATCGACGGCGGAACGCGTCCGGTGTGCATCGCGGACGTCGTGGTGCTCTACACGTGACTGTGACCGAAATATTCGGCAGGAGCGACCGGTTCGAGGACAGTGTCGTGACGGTCGGAGGGCGGCGGATCCGGGTGCGGATCCGCCGGGGCACCGGTGTGCCCCTGGTTCTGTGCAACGGCATCGGCGCGGGCCTGGAAGTGCTGGACCCGTTCGTCGCCGCGGCAGACCCGGAGGCGACGATCGTCCGCTTCGACGTCCCAGGCACCGGCGGTTCGCCGGCATCACCGGTCCCGTACGGGATTCCTGCCCTCGCGTGCGGTCTGGGCAGGCTCCTCACCGACATCGGGATCGGCGGCGTCGACGTGCTCGGTCTGTCCTGGGGCGGGGCACTGGCCCAGCAGTTCGCCCTGCAGAATCCGCGGCGCTGCCGGCGCCTCGTTCTCGTCGCCACCGGAACCGGTGCCCTGATGGTTCCCGGCCACCCGCGAGTGCTCGCGAAAATGCTGACACCGAGGCGATTCACCGATACCGGCTACGCGGCGGCCATCGCCGGCGAACTGTACGGCGGCACCGCCCGACATGGCGGAGACGACGTGGCGCGAGTCTTTCGAAAGCAGTCTCACGCCGGCTCGCGCATCGGCTACGTCCACCAGCTCCTCGCGGGTGCGCTGTGGACCAGCCTGCCGGTGCTGCCCCTCATCCGGCAACGCACACTGATCGTCGCGGGGACCGACGACCCGATCATTCCCCTCCTCAACGCGCACATCATGAACGCTCTCCTGCCACACGCGACCCTGCACGTCCACCCCGGCGGGCACATCGACATGGTCACCAACGCAACGGAACTCGCCCCGGCTGTCACGTCCTTTCTCACGGCACCGTAGCCGTCGGCCCGTGCAACGGGTCAGCCGTCCGCCCCGATCTCGGCGAGCACGGTCCTCAGGCGGTCGTTGTCGGCCGAACTCCAGCCGTCGGGCGGCAGGATCGCGCTCCACGCATCGGCGATGTCGACGACGTACGAGTGCCCGTGCCCGTCGGGGACGCCCGTCGACACCGCCATGTCGGCCGCCACCTGTAGGAACGTCACGAACGGGAACCACTGCGTGCTGTCGAGAACGTCGTATCCACGCTCCTCCTTCAGCCAGTCCGGTTCACTCAGCAACAACTCCGGCGACCACCAGACGATCGGGTCCGACGGGTGCTGCAGATAGACCATCCGCGGCTGCCCCCACGGGGCATCGGGGCGCGGCAGGTCCTCCGGCGCCCGCGCACCGAAACGCACGGTCTCGCCCTCCTCGTAGATCGGTAGCCATTCGGGCGAGCCCGGATCGCGGTTCGTGGTGACGTCGGTCCAGATCTCGTTGGCGTTGGGTGGTCCCGTGAACAGCACACCGTCGGTCCGGGCCTCGACATCGTCGACGTTGCCGAATGCGCTTTCGCCACCGAAGGAGCCGAGGCTCTCGCCCATCACGACGAGCTTCGGGCGGGACTCGGGTGGCAGTTTCTTCCACTTGTCGTAGACGGCGTCGAACAACGCCTCCCCGGCCTGGTGGGCACGCTCCTTGTCGACGAGGAAGGACAGCCAACTCGGCAGATACGAGTACTGCAACCCGACCATCGCGGTGTCGCCGTTGTACATGTATTCCAGCGAAGAGACGAGACTCTCGTTGATCCACCCGGTGCCGGTCGTGGTCGCTACGCCCACCACCGCGCGGTCGAACCCGCCTGCGCGTTCGAGTTCGTCCGCTGCCAGTTGGGCGTTCTCGCGGATCGAATCGCCGCCGCTGGCGAGTCCGGCGTAGGTCCGGACCGGCTCCAGCGCCGGCCGTCCACCGTTGAACGCGGACAGGTCTTCGACGGCCGGCCCGCGCGAAATGAAAGAGCGGCCCTGCCGTCCCAGCGAATCCCACGTGACCAGCGACTCCGGACCGCCTGAACTCAGAGTCGACGTCGGCGGCTCGTCACCGGCCTTGGTTTCCTGGTTGACGGCGGCGAACGAATTGTTCAGCCCCGACATGACGACGCGGACCACCGCGCCGTTGACGAGTGCGAACAGCAACGCCACCACCAGAACGCCGATCACCGTCGCCGAGATCCGCCGAGGCACCACCCGGCTGATCTTGCGTTCGACCCACCACACCGCTCGCAGCAGCACCCGGGAGACCGCAACGAACAGGACGAAGAACAGTACCCCCACCATCACCATCACCAGATATCCCGTCCACGGGAACGGTGCGGCGCTCATGATCTCCCGCAGCTGAGACTGCCAGTTCCCGAACCACACGAGCATCGCCACGGTCCCGACGAGACCGATCACCATCGCCACCCGGCGAACGATGATCTTCACGTGTGCCGGTGCCTCCCGCCGCACGAGGTAGCGCACCAACTTGGAGCCCAGAAACCCGATGCCGTAACCGACGGCCGCCGATACACCGGTGACGAGTCCCTGGAAGAACGGACCACGGGGCAGAAGCGTCGGCGTCAACGACAGCCACACGAACAGCACGGCGATCACCAGCCCGCCGAACGCGTACCGGTCGGGCAGCCAGCGCCGATGCCCGGGCGGCCGGGCAGGACCGATTTCGCGTTCGGGTGCACTGTCGATCACATCGGTCGCCATGGGTCGTCGCGTCCTCTCCATGACGGACGGACTCAGGGGTTGTGTCGTCCGCTGGCCATCATTCTCCGTCAGGCAGGAGTCGGGAACCACCGAATTCACAGAGAATTCACGATCGTCGGACCTGCCCGGCGAGCACCCGGCGAGCGACGTCCTAGATGCCCTCCTCGTAGCCCGGCTTCCACGTCGCGACGGCCCAGATCACAAAGACGTCCAACCCGATCATGACGATCGCCCACCACGGGTAGTGCGGCAGCCACAGGAAATTGGCAAGGAGGGAGAGAGCGCAGATCACCACGGCGCCGACGCGCGCCCACGTCGCACCGGTGAACAACATGGCACCGACGGCCGCGACGATCACACCGAGCACGAGGTGAATCCACCCCCACGCGGTCGTGTCGAACTGGTAGATGTACTCGGGACCCGCCACGACGAGGTCGTCCCGCCGGAGCTCGGAGATACCCGAGAGCACATGGAGAATTCCGATAGTGAGCAAAACTATCGCTGCCACCATCGACGTGGCGGCCGCGACCCCTTGTTTGACCAACGACTCATCGGACATGGCGATCCCTTTCCCGGACATACCTTTTTCCCGGACATACCCTTTCCCGGACATACATTGGCCTGCAGATAGTTTCCGCTGCCTCGTAGAGCGGGTCAATATATGAACGTCATGTGTACGTCCGGGCATCCTCCTGACAGGAGGTGATCCGCGGGAGGATACTTACTTACGCCAGTTCATTTCGTACCTTGACGAAAGAGGAACGGTCATGTCCGAGGAATCGCTGGTCAAACAAGGTGTGGCAAAGGGAACTTCCATGGGCGGGGCGGTTCTCCTCGTCACCGTCGGCGTGCTCGAGTTCCTTCAGGGGATCTCCGCGATAGCCAAGGACGACGTGATCGTCGTCGGCATCGAGTACACCTACAAATTCGACGTCACCACCTGGGGATGGATCCATCTCGTGCTCGGTGTGATCGTCGCCGCCGTCGGCGCCGCGCTGTTCACTGGGGCGACGTGGGCCCGAGTCGCTGCCATGGTGCTCTGCGCCCTGTCGATCTTCGTCAACTTCCTGTGGTTGCCGTACTACCCGCTGTGGGCGATCACGATCATCGCGCTGAACGCCGTCGTCATCTGGGCGGTCGCAACCTGGAACCCCGACGAGATCTGAACGACGATGACCGATGGCACGAACACCGCCCCACTCGGCAAGGACGAACGCGCAGAACTTCTCCGGTTGCGCGACGAAGTCGCGACGCTGCGCACGCAGGCGGCGGGCGCCGCCGCCGGCATTCCTGCCGAACCGGTGTCCCACCCACCCCGGAACGGGTTGCGCTGGACCGCGGTGACGATTCTGCTGGTGCTGGTCGCGGTGCTCGCGATGGCGTCGGTCACCGCCCGCTTCACCAGGAGCCAGATCCTCGACACCGATCGCTACGTGAGCACGGTGGCACCCCTCGCCGAGAATCCCGCCATCCAGGCGGAGATCACGAACCAGATCACCGACGAGATCTTCACCCGGGTCGATGTCGAGGGGCTCACCAAAGACGCCCTCACCGCACTGACGGACGTCTCGAACCTCGCAGCGAACGCTCCCCGCCTGGACCAGGCAGTGGTCGGCCTCGCACCGGTGATCACCAGCCAGGCAAAGAACTTCGTCCACGACACCGTCAGCTCACTCGTGAAGTCCCAGCAGTTCGAGGACTTGTGGATCCAGGCGAACCGGTCTGCCCACAACGCGCTCGTCGCGGTGATGACGGGGAACTACGGCCTCAGCTCCGTCGAAGTCGATCAGAGCGGCACCGTCAGCATCTCCCTGGGCACCGTCATCGACAAGGTGAAGGCCGCACTGAACGAGCGCGGTTTCGCGTTCGCGGACAAGATCCCGTCGGTGGACAAACAATTCGTGTTGTTCCAGTCACCCGAACTGGTGAAGGCGCAGCGGGCCGTCGCCGCGCTCGACAAGGCGTCGGCGATCCTGCCGTGGCTGGGAATCGCCTGCGCCGCCGCCGCTGTCGCCGTCGCACCCTCGGGCCGGAGGCTCCGCGCACTGGCCCTCGCCGGGTTGTCGATCGCACTGGGGATGCTCGTCCTCGCGATCGGAATTCTCGTCGGACGCGCGATCTACCTCGACAGCGTCCCGTCCGACGTACTGTCGCCCGATGCGGCGACAGCGGTCATCGACACCGTCCTCGTGCCGCTGCGCACCAGTCTGCGCGCGGTGGCGGTCCTCGGCCTGGTGATCGCGATCGGCGCCTACCTCACCGGCGGCTCGTCGTCCGCGAAGGCCGTGCGTCGCGGCTACGGGCAGGCACTGGACTTCGTCCGGCGGTCCGGGAGCGGCCGCCCGCCGAACGAGGTGGAACGGTGGGCCAACCAGCTCCGAGTTCCGCTGCGGTGCGGCATCATCGGTGTCGCGGCGGTGCTCCTGATGTTCTGGCGTTACCCCACCGGACTGGTCGTGTTGTGGATCGTTCTCGTTGCCGTGCTGGCGCTCGCGGCGCTCGAAGTGCTCATCCGCCCGGCACGCAAATCCGCTGTGCCGGCTGACACCACGCCAACGGACACTACGCCAGTGTCTTCGCCTTGATCGCCTGGAACTCGGCGTCGGTGATCGCCCCGGAATCGAGCAACGCCTTGGCATCTGCGATCTGCTGAGCCGGAGACCGTCCGGCGACGTCCCGAATGTAGGTGTCCTGCGCCTGCTTGACCTGATGGGCGGCGGCCATCGACCGCTTGGCCATGCCGTCGCTCCTGACGATCAGGTAGATCAGGGCCGACAAGAAGGGGACGAAGAACAGGAAGAATATCCAGATCGCCTTCATCCATCCCGAAGTCTCGCGGTCCCGGAACAAATCGGTGATGATCGAGAACAGCACCGTCAGGTACGCCACGAAGGCGAAACAGACGAAGATGAACCAGAAGAATTCCCAGAAGCCTTCCATTGTCGGCGCTCCGTCCACTCGGTGTTGCGGTCAGGAGGCCAGGATTCTGGCCTTCTCGCTGCTGAATTCTTCCTCGGTGAGCACTCCCTGATCGCGGAGTTCACCGAGTTGTTTCAGGGCTGCAATGCGATCCATGCCGCCGGACGGCGCCGCGGGCTGGGCCGGTGGCGGAGGTGGAGGAGGAGGAGGTGCCGCTTCCTGCTGTGGCGCAGGCTGGTTCGCCGCCCACCGCTGACCTTGCCGCCGCGACACCCGGTTGGAGACGGCGGTCGCGGTGCCTGCCACGACGGCAGTCCGGGCCATACCGCGCAGGAGTCCTGGCATGATGTGCTCCTCAGATCTCGAATGGGCGATGTGTCAGCCGGTGGCGGCGTCGAGCGCGTCGAGCGCCGCGAGAATGCCCTGGACGGGGATGCGCCCGGACGCCACGAGCTGGGCGCCCTCACGGCGAAGCGCCGAGGCGAAGGGTGCGGCCCAGCAGTTCTCGTACACGAGGATCGCTCCGGAACAACCCGGTTCGAGGACGGAGGCCGCCTCCTCGAGGTCGGTTCTGTCGATCAGACCCGTCGCCGCCTCGGCGAACAGCGTCACGTCCACACGGCCTTCGAAGCCGACGTCCTCGACGGCGATACCGGCCAGCGATCCGTCGGATTCCTTGCGAACGAAGACCAGATCGAGCACCCGGATGATGCCTCGTTCGACCAGGTCGATCAGGTGCGGCAACGCCGATCCGTCGGGTTTCCGGTCGGCCGGGAACTCCACGACGAGATAGTCGATGGGCCCGAGTTCGTCGAAATCGGTGTCGTTCACTGCAGGACCTCTCTTCTGAAGACAGCAGCGACAGCCACACGTGGCTTGTTGCCAGTATCACCCGTTGGGGACGACACCGCTAGAGAACAACGTCATCTGCGGCCGGCGCCGTGCGATCGGCAAGGTCACGCCGGGCCGCCTTCTCGACCAGAAGAGGTACGAAGTCACGGATCCTGCATTCCGCGAGGCGCTTGTGCACGGTCCGCACGGTGAGCTCGACATCCGCGGAGGCGACGGACGGGTACCGAGTGATCAGGCGCTCGATGACCTGTTCGACCTGCAGCAATTCGTCATCGCCGGTCATCGACTAATAGTCGCCCCGCTGCGATCGACCGTCAAGACACGAAACGGCCTCTCGAGCAACACGGTTCGGTGCCGACGTCCCGAGTAGACATGAGCCTGGAATCAGTCCAGAATCCGCCGGTGGCCAGGAAACACGGTTTCGCGACTGAGCCGGGCGGAGCGGGCGGACAATGGGAGGTACCGGGCCGCCCGGCTCGCTGGAGGGTAAGGAGACGGTCATGTCCGAGACAACGTCGGTCAAGCAGGGCGTCGCGGCAGGCACCTCGATCGGGGCGGCCATCATCATGGTGACCGTCGGCATCATCCAGTTCTTCCAAGGAATCGCCGCGGTCGCCGAGAACGAAGTGTTCGTGGTGGGGGTGGAGTACGTCTACAAATTCGACCTCACCACGTGGGGCTGGATTCACATCGTGCTGGGTGTGCTCGTGGCAGGGGCCGGGCTCGCGCTGTTCACCGGAGCAGGATGGGCGCGTGTGACCGCGATCGTGATCGCGGCCGTCTCCATACTGGCGAACTTCCTGTGGCTGCCGTACTACCCCTGGTGGTCGATGCTCATCATCGCGCTCGACATCGTGGTGATCTGGGCGGTGTCGACCTGGAAACCCGACCGGGCCTGATTATTCGGACGGCCGGGGAGCAACCGTGGGAAAGAAGACGAAGCACGAGAAGTCCGGGCTCGACCTGTCCCGGCCAGGCGGTGCCGAGGCGGCCGCACCCATGAAGAACAAGGAGTACCGCCGCCTACTCCGCCCGCTCCACGGCGAACTCGTCGCATTGCAGGAGTGGGTGAAATCGTCCGGCGCGAGGATCTGCGTCGTGTTCGAGGGTCGCGACACCGCAGGGAAGGGCGGCGTGATCAAGGCGATCACCGAGCGGGTCAGTCCGCGCGTGTTCCGCGTCGTCGCCCTGCCCGCCCCGACGGATCGCGAGAAGTCGCAGATGTACGTGCAGCGGTACCTGCCGCATCTCCCGTCCGGCGGGGAGGTCGTGATCTTCGACCGCAGTTGGTACAACCGCGCGGGCGTCGAACGGGTGATGGGCTTCTGCACCGAGGAGGAAGCGCAGAACTTCCTCCAACTCGTCCCGACGGTCGAACGCGCGATCGTCGACTCCGGCGTCATCCTGCTGAAGTACTGGCTGGAGGTGAGCGAGGAGCAGCAGACATTGCGCCTGCAGAGCCGGATCGACGACCCACGGAAGACCTGGAAGTTGTCGGACCTGGACGTGAAGTCGTACACCCACTGGTACGACTACTCGCGGGCACGGGACGAGATGTTCCACTTCACCGACACCGGCTGGGCGCCGTGGTACGTCGCGGTCAACGACGACAAGAAGCGCGGTCGGCTCAACATCATCAGCCACCTGCTGAGCCAGATTCCCTACGAACCGCTCGAACGCCCCGACATCACCTTGCCCGATCGGCAGAGCCGTCACGGCTACGAGGCGCCGAGGCAACCACTGCACTGGATCCCGACCCCGTACTGAGGATCCGAGCCGGAAAGGACGAGCGGCCATGGTCTCCACGGAACCCTCGCAGGCGCACACCGCCTGGCATGCCCAGGACGCCGACGCCGTCGTGGCCGCGACAGTGTCCGACCGGCGGTCCGGTCTGACGGCCGGCGAGGCGGACGACCGGCGCCGGCGGCACGGTCCCAACGAGATCGCCTCCGAGCCGGCGCCCTCGACGTGGGCGATCGCACTGCAACAGCTGAGGGATCTGATGAACCTGATGCTGGTCGCGGTGGCGGTCGTCAGCGTCGTCATCGGTGAGGTGCCGACGGCGATCATCGTCGCGGCACTCGTCGTCCTCAACGTCGTGCTGGGCACGCAACAGGAACTGAAGGCCCGCGCCAGCGTCGACGCACTCGCGAAGATGCAGACACCGCAGGTTCGGGTGACCCGGGACGGGGCGCTGGTCCAGTTCGACGCTACCGAACTCGTACCGGGCGACATAGTGCGCCTCGAGGCGGGCGACGTCGTCCCCGCCGACGGTCGACTGCTCACGTCGGCGACCCTCGAGACCCAGGAGGCGGCGCTGACGGGTGAGAGCGCACCGGTCCCGAAGGACCCTCAGACCCTCGGCGACGCCGACGTACCCCTCGGCGACCGCAGCAACATGGTCTTCCAGAACACCTCGGTCACCCGGGGCACCGCCACCATGGTGGTCACCGAAACCGGCATGAACACCCAGCTGGGCCAGATCGCGTCGATGCTGTCGGCCGTCGCGCCGAGCAAGTCTCCGCTTCAGCGCGAACTGAATTCGCTCACCAAGGTGCTCGGGATCATCGCGTGGACGGCGGTCGCCCTCATCGTGGTCCTCGGAGTGATCCGCGGACAGAGCCTGACGACGGTTCTGCTGCTGGGCATCTCCATGGGGGTGTCCGCGATCCCGACCGGCCTGCCGACGTTCGTGCAGGCGATGCTGGCTTTCGGGGCCCGCCAGCTGGCCGAGGCGAAGGCCGTCGTGAAGAACCTCACCGACGTCGAGACCCTCGGAGCGACCAGCGCGATCAACTCGGACAAGACCGGCACGCTGACGATGAACCAGATGACGGTGCGGTCGCTGTACTTCCATTGCCGGTGGTACACCGTCGACGGCGAGGGTTACAGCAAATCCGGGAGGATCACCCACGCCGCGGGCGAGGCCGTCCCCGACTTCACCCTGCTCGCGTACGGGCTGTGCCTCGACAGTGACGCCACCGTCTCCGACAGCGGCGATGTCGTCGGCGATCCGACCGAGGCCGCGCTGGTGGTGCTCGCGGCCAAGGTCGGCGTCGACGCCCCACTGACCCGGCGAAACTATCCTCGCGTCGCCGAGGTGCCGTTCGACTCCGCGTACAAGTTCATGGCGACGTTCCACCATCTCCAGGTCGACGGCGACACCCAGTTCGTGGAACTCGTCAAGGGCGGGCCCGACGTGGTCCTCGCCCGATGCGGTTCCGCGTACCGGCCGGGCCGGCAGACGGTCCCACTCGACGAGGTGCGGGAGGAACTGACCGAAGCGAACCGTGCCCTGTCCGAGAAGGGCCTGCGCGTACTGGCGTTCGCTGCCCGCCGACTCGACGGGCAGGAGGAGGCGGTGGCGGCCGACCCCATGTCGTTCGTCGAGGACCTGACGTTCGTCGGCATGGTCGGCATCATCGACCCGCTTCGGCCGGAGGCGATCGACGCCGTCCGCACCGCCCATGCAGCAGGCATCGACGTCCGCATGATCACCGGCGACCACGCGATCACGGCATCCGCGATCGGCGCCGAACTCGGTCTCGGACCCGGCGCCATCGGCGGGCCCGAACTGCAGGCGATGACCGACGACGACCTGGCGGCCGCCCTCCCGAACCTGCACGTGTTCGGCCGTGTCACCCCGCAGGACAAGCTCCGCCTTGCCGGCATCATGCAGAAGAGCGGCGCGGTGGTGGCGATGACCGGGGACGCCGTCAACGACGCGGCGGCACTGAAGAAGGCCGACATCGGCGTCGCGATGGGATCGGGCAGCGAGGTCACCAAACAGGCCGGCAAGATGATCCTCACCGACGACAACTTCGGAACCCTGATCACCGCGATCCGATTGGGCCGCAACATCTACGAGAAGATCGTGTCGTACATCCGGTACCAGATTTCGAAACTCTTCTCGCTGGTTCTGCTGTTCCTGGTCGCGAGCATCTTCGACATCAACGACGGCGTCGCGCTCACCCCGCTGATGGTGCTGTTCCAGCATTTCTTCATCACGTTGTTCCCGGTCGCCGTCATCATGATGGACCCGCCGGCGCCGGACCTGATGGACAAACCGCCGCGCGACCCCAAGATGCCGATCGCCAACCGAACGGCGTTCGTGCAGTGGCTGGCGTACGGCGTCCTGCAGTTCGCCGTCACACTCGCCGCGATGCTTCTCGCGCCGGGCGACATGAGCACCACCGATGCGAGCGTCCCCATGACGACGGCATTCGTGGTGCTCTCGTTCGGGTCCATCCTCGCCGGCCTCGTCATGCGGCGCGACCCCGAATCCGGCCTCACCGCACCGATCCTCACCGCGCTGAAGATCCTGTCCGTCCCGGTCGTGGTCACCGTGTTCGCCGTCGAGATCGGCTTCCTCCAGGACCTCCTCATGACGACGTCGCTGACCGGCGGCCAGTGGCTCGCCTGCCTCGGCTGGTCGCTGATCATTCCGATCGTCGTCGAAGCGGAGAAGGCGCTGCGCCGCCGGCGGCACGCGCCACCGAGCACACCGATTCCCGCCACCGTCGCGGTCGACCCGCAACGCGCACGCTGAGGCCCGGACCATGACCTGGACAGGGAGCCTCGCGCAGTTGCCCGGCATCGCGACGGCCCGGGCGTACCGCCGGGAGTGGCTACGTCCCGACATCGTTGCCGGGCTCGTCCTCACCGCCCTGCTCATTCCCGCGGGGATGGGGTACGCGGAGGCTGCCGGGTTGCCCGCCTACGCCGGTCTCTACGCCACCATCGTCCCGCTGCTCGCCTACGCGCTGGTGGGACCGTCGAAAATCCTCGTCCTCGGCCCCGATTCGTCGCTGGCCCCGCTGATCGCCGCGGCCGTACTGCCGCTGGCCGTGACCGACGACCCGGAGAGCGCGCTGGCCCTCGCCGGAATCCTCGGCGTCCTCGTCGGCCTCATCCTCCTCGTCGGCGGATTTCTGCATCTCGGCTTCGTCACCGAACTGCTGTCGAAGCCCATCCGGCTCGGCTACCTCAATGCGATCGCGCTCATCGTCGTGGTCGGCCAACTGCCCAAGCTGCTCGGTTTCTCCGTCGACGCGTCCGGCCTCATCGGGGAGATCGGAGAGATCGGACAGTCCGTGGTGCACGGCGACATCGACCCTGTCGCCGCCGCAATGGGCATCGGCTCCCTCGCCGTCATAGTCGGGTTCCGCCTCTGGCTGCCCCGCATCCCCGGCGTGCTCGTGGCCGTGGTCGGGGCGATCGTCCTGTCTGCCGCACTGGGACTCACCGACGACATCGGAATGGTCGGCGCCCTGCCCGCCGGCCTGCCACTGCCGTCGTTCGGCGGTGTGAACTGGGGGGACGTGGGACGCCTCGTCGGACCCGCGGCCGGTATCGCCCTCATCGCATTCGCCGACACGGGCGTGCTCTCCCGCACGTTCGCCGCCCGGCACGGCGAGAACGTCAACGGCAGCACGGAGATGAAGGGCGTCGGCGTGGCCAACATCGCCGGCGGACTGTTCGGCGGGTTCCCCATCTCGGCCAGCGGGTCACGAACCCCGGTGGCCGAACAGAGCGGCGCCCGCACCCAACTCGCGTGCGTGGTCGGAGCGCTCGCCGTGCTGATCTTCGTCCTCGTCGCTCCCGGGGTCACCACCTACCTTCCCGACGCGACGCTGGGCGCCGTGGTGATCGTGGCCGCCACGGCGCTGGTCGACGTGGGTGGAATGGTCCGGATGTGGCGGATGAGCACCGTCGAATTCGGGCTCGCCGTCGCCGCATTCCTCGGCGTCGCCCTGGTGGGAGTGCTGCAGGGCATCCTCGTCGCGATCGGGCTGTCGTTCGTCGCGGTGGTCGCCCAGGCGTGGCAGCCGTACCGCACCGAACTCGTCCGGACCGAGGATCGTCCCGGCTTCCACGACGTCGAACGCCACCCCGGCGGGCACCGCATCCCCGGACTGGTGCTGGTGCGCTTCGACGCGCCCCTCTTCTTCGCGAACGGCGAGATCTTCGACGAGTACGTGCGCTCGGTGGTGGCGTCGGCGCCGACCCCGGTCGAGTGGGTGATCGTCGCCGCCGAGCCGATCACCGGACTCGACACCACAGCCGTCGACGAACTCGTCGACCTCGACACGTATCTCGAAGGTAACGGGATCCGGTTGGCGTTCGCGGAGATGAAGGGTCCGATCAAGGATCGGCTCATCCGGTTCGGGGTGGGCGACAGGTTCGACGCGACGCACTTCTTTCCGACCATCGACGCCGCCGTGGACGCATTCCACAACCGAGCCGATCACAGCGGCGATCCGGCCGACGACTGACATCGACCACAGGACGGGACACGACGCATGGACTTCTGGACGATCTTCTGGCTCGGAGTCATCGCTCTCGCGTTCCTTGCCTATCTCCTGCTGCTGTTCGCGCTCAGCGCCGACCTGTTCCGAGACGACGGGACGTCGGGGTGGATGAAGGCGTTCTGGGTGTGTTTCCTGCTCCTCGTCCCCTTCCTGTCGGCGCTGATCTACGTGATCCTGAAGAGCGACGACATGGCGGAGCGGTAGAGGTACGCGTAACTCGCGCGACGCTCAGACCGCCCGAACCGTCTGGCCCCGAAAGGTCCTGCGATACGCCGAAGGCGGCACACCCAGCACCGCGCCCATGTGCTGCCGCAGGGACGTACCGGTTCCGAATCCGACTTCGCGGGCGACGGCGTCGACGGACAGGTCCGTCGTCTCGAGCAGCTGTCGGGCGCGGTCCACGCGCCGGGTGACGATCCAGCGGTTGGGGGTGGTCCCGACCTCCTCGCCGAAACGCCGCGTGAACGTCCGCACGCTCATGTTCGCGTGCGCCGCAAGCCGGTTCAGCGCCAGCGGTTCGCCGAGGCGCTGCAGCGCCCACTCGCGGGTCGCCGCGGTCGACTCCGACGTGGACTCCGGCATCGGCCGTTCGATGTACTGGGCCTGCCCGCCGTCGCGCCACGGCGGGACGACGCATCGGCGCGCCACCTGGTTGGCGACGTCCGACCCGTGGTCGCGGCGCACGATGTGCAGGCAAAGGTCGAGACCGGCGGCGACCCCGGCCGAGGTGAGGATGTGCCCCTCGTCGACGAACAGCACGTCGGGGTCGACCCGGACCTGCGGGTACGTGCGCTGGAAGTGTTCGGTGTTGCGCCAGTGGGTGGTGGCGCGCTTGCCGTCGAGCAGCCCCGCCGCGGCGAGGACGTACGAGCCGGTGCAGATCGAGACGTACCGGGTGCCGGGCCGGACGAACGCGAGCGCCGCCTCGAGGTTCGGGGGCAGATGGCCTTCGTCGTAGGCCGGGCCGAGTTCGTACGACGCGGGGATCACCACGGTGTCGGCGGTGGCGAGGAGTTCGGGGCCGTGGTCGACCGTCACCGAGAAGTCGGCGTCCGAACGCACCGGCCGTCCGTCGGCGGTACACGTCAGCACCTCGTAGAACGGTTGTCCGGCGGCGTCGTGGGCGCGGCCGAAGACGCGCGAGGGGATGCCGAGTTCGAACGGGATCACACCGTCCAGCGCGAGCACGACCACCCGATGCGGTTCCACCATGGCCAGATTCTTTCACATGTTGTCATTCTGGCAACTGTTCCGGCGGGACGCCGTACCGCAGACTTACCGTCGTGACGTCCGACATCGCGCCCCCGGCACCCCCTGCCCAAGCGGCACCGCCCCGCCTGCACTACGCCTGGCTCGTCGCGGCCGTCGCGTTCCTCGCCCTCGTGGGGGCCGCCAGCTTCCGGGCGGCACCCTCGATTCTGATCGACCCCCTGCACGAGGACTTCGGCTGGTCGCGGGCGAGCATCTCGTCGGCCGTGTCCATCAACCTGGTGCTGTACGGGTTGACGTCCCCGTTCGCGGCGGCACTGATGGAACGCTTCGGCATGCGGCGGGTGGTCACGGCAGCGCTGATTCTGGTGTCCGCCGGCAGCGGACTGACCGTCTTCATGACGGCCACCTGGCAACTGGTGCTGCTGTGGGGCGTGCTCGTCGGGCTGGGCACCGGGTCGATGGCGCTCGCGTTCGTGGCCACCGTCGTCGACCGCTGGTTCGTCGCGCGCCGCGGCCTCGTCACCGGCATCCTCACCGCCGGCAGCGCCGCCGGACAGCTGGTGTTCCTGCCGATCCTCGCGATGGTCGCCGAGCACTACGACTGGCAGACCGTGGCACTGACCGTGTCGTTCGCGGCGCTCGCCGTCGTGCCGCTGGTGCTCGTGTTCCTGCGCAACCGTCCGTCGGACGTCGGGACGGTCCCGTACGGCGCCGGACCCGACTACGTCGCGGAACCACCCGCGCCGACCGGGCGTGGCGGCGCCGCCGGCCGGGCCGTCACGGTGCTGCTCTCGGCGGCGCGGACGCGGGTGTTCTGGTTGCTGGCCGGCACCTTCGCGATCTGCGGGGCGAGCACCAACGGGCTCGTCGGCACCCACTTCGTCCCCGCCGCACACGACCACGGCATGCCGGTGACGGCAGCGGCGAGCCTGCTGGCGGTGATCGGGATCTTCGACGTGATCGGCACCATCGCGTCCGGGTGGTTCACCGACCGGTTCGATTCACGCAAACTCCTCGGCACTTATTACCTGCTGCGCGGGATCTCACTCATGCTGCTGCCGATCCTGTTCGCGAACACCGTGCACCCCCCGATGATCGCGTTCATCATCTTCTACGGCCTCGACTGGGTGGCCACCGTTCCCCCGACGGTCGCGTTGTGCCGCAAGCACTTCGGCGCCGACGCCCCCATCGTGTTCGGTTGGGTGCTGGCGTCCCACCAGATCGGGGCCGGTGCGGTGGCCTTCCTCGCCGGACTCGTCCGCGACCGATTCGGCGGCTACGACGCCGCGTTCTACGTCGCGGGTGGGCTGTGCGCGATCGCCGCCGTGATGTCGCTGGCCATCGTCGCGAAGCCCCGAAAGGTGGCGGCCGCGATCGGTTGACCTGCGCCGAAACCACTCCCCCGGGCCGCCCCGGTTCCTAAGATCGATACATGGCAGCTCAGCGCGCGTCGGACGAGGTCATTGACCGCTCCAAGATCGAGAATCGGGCTCCGTCGGTAGCCGCACTGTTCGTAGATCGGGTGGCACACTCCCCGAACCGCGAAGCATTCCGATACGTCGACGCACAGAACCCGACCACGTGGACGAGCGTCACCTGGTCCGAGGCGGGCGACCGGGTGCGCAACCTCGCGGCCGGTCTCATCGTCCTCGGCGTGCAGGCCGAGCAACGTGTGGCGCTGGCGTCCGCCACCCGCTACGAGTGGGTGCTTGCCGACCTCGCCGTGATGTGCGCCGGCGCGGCAACCACCACGGTGTACCCCACCACCACGGCCGGCGACGTCGCCTACATCGTCGCCAACTCCGGCAGCCGCGTCGTCTTCGCCGAGGACGACGCGCAGCTCGCCAAGCTCCGCGACAACCGCGGCGACCTCTCCGACGTGGAGAAGGTCGTCCTGATCGACGGCAGTCCCGGAGACGGCGACGACTGGGTGATCACCGTCCAGCAGCTCCACGACCTCGGCGAGGAACTGCTGGCCGAGACACCCGACGCCGTGCACGACCGGATCGAGGCGATCGCCCCCGACGACCTCGCCACCCTGATCTACACGTCGGGCACCACCGGCAGGCCGAAAGGCGTGCGACTGTCGCACTCCGCGTGGACGTACGAGGCGGCCGCGATCGACGCCACCGGCATCCTCGACGCCGACGACCTGCAATATCTGTGGCTCCCGCTGTCGCACGTGTTCGGGAAGGTCCTGCTCACCCTGCCGCTGCAGATCGGTTTCGCGACCGCGGTCGACGGGCGCGTCGACAAGATCGTCGAGAACCTCGCGGTGGTCAAACCCACGTTCATGGGCGCGGCCCCCCGCATCTTCGAGAAGGCGTACGCACGCATCCTGTCCACCGTGCGGGAGGAGGGCGGACCGAAGGAGAAGATCTTCGACTGGGCCATCGGCGTCGGGCTGCGGGTGTCGAAGGCCAAGCAGGCGGGCAAGGGCCCGTCGCTGCTCGACTCCGTCCAGCACGCCGTCGCGGATCGGTTGGTGTACAGCACGATTCGCGAACGGTTCGGTGGCCGCCTGAAGTTCTTCATCTCCGGCTCCGCGGCGCTCAATCGTGATGTCGCGCAATGGTTCGACGCCGTCGGCATCGTCGTCCTCGAGGGCTACGGACTGTCCGAGACCAGCGCCGCGTCGTTCGTCAACCGGCCGTCGGCGTACCAGTTCGGCAGCGTCGGCTGGCCCATCCCCGGCACCGAGAGCCGGATCGCCGAGGACGGCGAAATCCTCATCAAGGGTCCCGGTGTCATGAGCGGGTACCACGAGAACGCCGACGCCACCGCCGAAGCACTCACCGACGACGGCTGGTTCCACACCGGCGACATCGGCGAGATCGACGACAAGGGCTACCTGCGGATCACCGACCGCAAGAAGGACATGTTCAAGACGTCCAACGGCAAATACGTGGCACCGTCCGCGCTGGCCGCCACGTTCAAGGGCATCTGCCCCTACGTCGGCGAGATCATCGTCGACGGCGAAGGCAAGTCCTACTGCGTCGCCCTGATCTCCCTCGACGCCGAATCCATCGGCGATTGGGCGAAACAACACGACCTGGGCGGCAAATCGCTCGCCGAGATCGCGAACGCGCAGGAGACCCGCAACCTCATCGGCGGCTACGTCGAGGAACTCAACGCCGGACTGAACCGGTGGGAGCAGGTGAAGAAATTCCAGATCCTCGAACGGGAACTCACCGTCGAGAACGGCGAGATCACCCCGAGCATGAAACTCAAGCGCAAGGTCGTGATGACCAACTTCTCCGACGAACTCGAAAACCTCTACAACTGAGTTGACCCTCACGCGACGTCAGGCTGCACGGTAGAGGTCGTGAGCGAGAAACACACGGTAGGTGTGGTCGCCAGGCTGGTCGGCGTGAGCGTGCGCACGCTGCACCACTACGACGAAATCGGTCTGGTGACCCCGTCCGACCGCACACCCGGTGGGTACCGCAGCTATTCGGATGCCGACGTGGAACGTCTGCACCGCGTACTGACGTACCGGGAACTGGGGTTCCCCCTCGAGGAGATCGCAGCCCTCCTCGACGACCCGGACGTGGACGCCCTCGCGCATCTACGCCGCCAGCACGCGTTGCTGAGCGAACGGATCGATCGCTTACACGAGATGGCTGCTGCCGTGGAGAAGATGATGGAGGCGAAAACCATGGGCATTCAGCTCACCCCCGAAGAGCAGAACGAAATCTTCGGCGACAACTGGCCGGGCGAGGAGTACGCCGCCGAGGCGGAAGAACGGTGGGGCGACACCGACGCGTGGAAGCAGTCGCAGCGGCGCTCCGCGAAGATGAACAAGGAGGACTGGAAGCGAATCAAGGCCGAGGGAGACGCATTCGAGGCCTCACTCGCGCAGGCGATGGCCGACGGCGTCGAACCCGGAACCGAGCGGGCCAACGCGCTCGCCGAGGAACACCGCGCCGGCATCGAACGGTTCTACGACTGCGATCACGCGATGCAGGTGAACCTCGCCGAGATGTACCTCGCCGACGACCGCTTCCGACGGCACTACGACGACGTCGCCCCCGGTCTGGCGCAGTACGTCCGGGACGTCATCGTCGCAAATGCGGAGCAGCAGTGAGCAGTTGAACACGGAGTCGGGACGGGTGCCGGTCGGGCTTCACCATCCACACCGCGTGGAGGTCCGGCCGGCACTGCTCGATCTCGGTGCGGCACTATCCTGAACCCATGTCCGATTCGCAGCGTCCCAGCCCCAGTCAGTACGTCGGGTACCTGTTCGGGCGCACGCTGCCGGATTCGATGCAGGACTGGGTCCGCAACGACCTGGTCGGCCCGGGCGCCTCGGTGCGGTACGTCCTCCGATTCATGCTGCCCGTCGTCGCGGTCCTGGCGTTGTTCCTCCTCATCCCCGGTCCGATCTGGATTCCGCTGGCGATGATGGCCCTCCTCCTGCTCCCCCTGCTCTACTTTGCGGTCGCGCTGATGAACATCTACCGTCGCCATCGCCTACTCAGCCACGGCCTCGATCCCGACCTCGTGGGCGAGAAGGCGCAGCGCCGCGCAGACCGCACCCGCGAGGACTACGAGCGACGTCACGGCCGCACCGAGGAGCGGTAGCCGCAGCGTGATGCATCACACGGCAGAGCCGAGAGTGACACAGCGCACGTGAACGATCGATAAGTAATGCGTTAAAGTGGCGACGTCCGAGTGGGTAATCCCACGAACCGCGTACCCAGAGGGTCCAGCGCAGGTTCCGACAGCCTCGACGGGAAGAGCAGTCATAGATGACAGTCACAGATTCGGCGGTCACGCCCGATATTCACACGACGGCGGGAAAGCTCGCCGACCTGCGTAATCGTCAGGCCGAGGCGCAGCACCCGAGCGGTGAAGCCGCGGTCGAGAAGGTGCACGCCAAGGGCAAGCTCACCGCCCGCGAACGCATCACCGCGTTATTGGACGACGGCAGCTTCGTCGAACTCGACGCCCTCGCCCGGCACCGCAGCGTGAACTTCGGCCTCGCCGACAACCGCCCCGTCGGCGACGGCGTCGTCACCGGCTACGGCACCATCGACGGCCGCGACGTGTGCGTGTTCTCCCAGGACGCCACCGTCTTCGGCGGCTCGTTGGGCGAAATCTACGGCGAAAAAATCGTCAAGGTCATGGACCTCGCCCTCAAGACCGGCCGCCCCCTGATCGGCATCAACGAAGGCGCCGGCGCCCGCATCCAGGAAGGCGTCGTCTCCCTCGGCCTGTACGGCGAAATCTTCCACCGCAACGTCCAGGCCTCCGGCGTCATCCCGCAGATCTCCCTGATCATGGGCCCCGCCGCCGGCGGGCACGTCTACTCCCCCGCCCTCACCGACTTCGTCGTCATGGTCGACCAGACCTCCCAGATGTTCGTCACCGGCCCCGACGTCATCAAGACCGTCACCGGCGAAGACGTCACCATGGAAGATTTGGGTGGCGCGCACACCCACATGGTCAAGTCCGGCGTCGCCCACTACGTCGCCTCCGGCGAACAGGACGCCCTGGACTACGTCAAGGACCTGCTGTCCTACCTGCCGTCCAACAACCAGGCCGCCGCCCCCCGGATGATCCCCACCGACCCGATCACCGGCGGCATCGAAGACTCCCTGACCGCCGAGGACCTCGAACTCGACACCCTCATCCCGGACTCGGCGAACCAGCCCTACGACATGCACGAGGTCATCCGCCGCATCCTCGACGACGACGAATTCCTCGAGGTCCAGGCCGAACGCGCCGGCAACATCGTCGTCGGCTTCGGCCGCGTCGACGGCCGCAGTGTGGGCATCGTCGCCAACCAGCCCACCGTCTTCGCCGGCTGCCTCGACATCGACGCCTCCGAAAAAGCCGCCCGCTTCGTGCGCACCTGCGACGCGTTCAACGTCCCCATCATCACCCTCGTCGACGTCCCCGGCTTCCTGCCCGGCACCGACCAGGAATACAACGGCATCATCCGCCGCGGCGCGAAACTGCTCTACGCCTACGGCGAGGCCACCGTCGGGAAGATCACCGTCATCACCCGCAAGGCCTACGGCGGCGCCTACGACGTGATGGGCTCCAAGCACATGGGCGCCGACGTCAACCTGGCCTGGCCCACCGCCCAGATCGCCGTCATGGGCGCGAGCGGCGCCGTCGGATTCGTCTACCGCAAACGCCTCCTCGAGGCCGCCAAGAACGGCGACGACGTCGACGCCCTCCGCCTGCAACTGCAGCAGGAATACGAAGACACCCTCGTCAACCCCTACGTCGCCGCCGAACGCGGCTACGTCGACGCCGTCATCCCCCCGTCCCACACCCGCGGACAGATCGTGGCCGCCCTGCGCCTACTCGAACGCAAAATGGTCACCCTCCCGCCCAAGAAGCATGGGAACATCCCGCTATGAGC
>NZ_BCWY01000060.1 GCF_001894825.1 Rhodococcus jostii NBRC 16295
GGCGACCTCGACGTCGATGCCGGTGCGCTTGACGACGAGCACGTGCTTCACGGACTCCGCCCCGTCCACCGCCTGGTCGACGGCGGGCTTGAGGGGTGCGGCCTGGCCGCGGCGCCACTGTCCGTCGACGGTGACGACGAGTTTGGCTTCGGCGTCGTCGATGCGCGAGCGCAGGGCGCTGGCGGAGAAGCCGGCGAACACCACCGAGTGGGTGAGGCCGAGGCGGGCGCAGGCGAGCATCGTGACGATGGCCTCGGGGATCATCGGCATGTAGATCGCGACGCGGTCGCCGGCGACGAGTCCGAGGTCGCTGAAGGTGTTGGCGGCCTTGCTGACTTCGGCGAGCAGGTCGTTGTAGGTGAGGTCGCGGGTGTCGCCCGGTTCGCCCTCGAAGTGGATGGCGACGCGGTCGCCGTTGCCGGCGAGGACGTGGCGGTCGACGCAGTTGTAGGCGACGTTGAGCCGTCCGTTGACGAACCATTTCGCGACGGGGGCGTCGGACCAGTCGAGGACCTCGGAGAAGGGTGCGTGCCAGTGCAGGCGCTCGGCCTGCTTCGCCCAGAACGCGAGACGGTCCTCGTCGGCGGCAGCCTGGAGCTCGGGTCCGGCGTTGGCCGTGGCGGTGAACTCGGGACTCGGCGGAAATATCTCGCGAAAATCTGCTGAACTGATCACTGTAATCCTTGCCAATCCTTGTCGTTCAGAACATGCGGTCGCAGCGGACGCCACCCCCTCCCGCCAACGCGCACGCAGTCTCACTACACGCTGAGCACAGATAGCGTAACGGGTTCGGGTACGTACCAGACCAGGTGAATGGACGAACGAAAACCCTTTCCGACACCTCAACGCCATCGACATCGGATGTCAGAGTCCGCGAGATCCATGAATTCGCTCCGATCACATCCCGTTTGACACTGCCTTTGCACCACGACATGACACCAGCACAAGCGTGCGCCCTCGCGCTCATTTCCGAGAACTCGATTCCCGAGCACGAAAGGGTCTCGTCATCGACAGTAATGTATGCAAAGATGGACGCAGGTTGCCGCGAGGTCCGCGGGGACGATCGAGACGCTTCCGATGCGTACCGTCCATTCGGACGGAGCTTCCGGCAGACGCTTCCAATAACGAAGGGAACGAGTTGATGCGAGCGAGTCAGGCAGTCGCCGAGGTGCTCCGACGGGAGGGAATCGAATATGCATTCTGCATCCCCTCCAATAAGCTGATCGACGCGGTCGCCGAGGTCGGCATCCGTCCAATCGTCGGCCGCCAGGAGCGCAGCACCATCAATATGGCGGACGCATACAGCCGCACGACCAACGGTGAAAAGATCGGCGTGGCGCTGGTTCAGCAGGGGCCCGGCGCGGAGCACGCGTTCGGAAGCATCGCGCAAGCCTACTCCGACTCGGTACCGCTTCTGTTCCTCCCGCAAGGAGATCCGCGGAAGGCACACGGGCTTCGGACAAGCTTCGATGCGGTCGAGGCGTTCAAGCCGATCACGAAATGGTCTGCACGGCTCGATAATCCGGCTACCATTCACGATCAGCTGCGACGAGCCTTCCAGCTGATGCGTTCCGGGCGTCCCGGTCCGGTCCTGCTGGAACTGCCGATCGATGTAGCCGACGAAGAGGTCGACGAGGCGCTGTTCACCTACGAGCCTCCAATCCGCTACCTCAGCGCTGCGAACTCCGCAGACGTTGTCCGCGCAATCGACCTCCTCATGGAGGCCGAGCGACCTCTTATCCGCGCCGGCCACGGCGTGCTCTGGGCCGACGCCACGGACGAACTGGTCGAGTTCGCCGAGCTTCTCGGCGCTCCGGTTGCCACGACGTATGTCGCGAAAAGCGCTTTTCCCGAGAACCATCCACTGTCCATCGGCACCGGTGGCACCGGCGTCAGCGCAGGTATCCGTGCCTTTGTTCCCGACGCCGACGTGTTCTTCAGCATCGGCGCGAGCCTGCTAAACACGCTGGGTTCCTTCCACCTTCCGGCAGGTCGCACGGTCATCCAGTCCACGAATGACCCCAATGATCTCTCGCTGCAATACCCGATCGCGTCCGCGCTGGTGGGCGACGCGAAGCTGGTCCTCAACCAGCTCACCGAGGAGCTCAAGAAGCGCTTGGCAGCGAAGAAGCCGGTGAGCGCGTCCCGCGATGCCCGAGCCGAGGTCGCTGCTACCAACGCGCAGACGAAGGAAGACTGGGCTGAGCGTTTCGCTTCCGACGAGGTTCCGATCAGCCCCTTGCGCCTGGTCTCAGAGATGATCGACGCACTCGATCCCGACACGACCATCGTCACCCACGACTCGGGTTACCCGCGTGATCATTTGGCTCCGCACTACGCGAGTACCAAACCTCGCGGCTACCTCGGTTGGGGCAACTCCACTCCGCTGGGCTCGTCGCTAGGACTGGCGCTCGGGGCCGCGGTCGCCGCTCCCGACAAGGTCTCGGTCTGCTTCCTCGGAGACGCTGCCTTCGGTCAGTGCGGGCTGGAACTCGAAACTGCGGTTCGCAACAAGATTCCGGTACTGGTAGTTCTGACGAACAACTCGCAAATGACCGGGTACGGGCATCACCACCCGATCGCACAGGAGAAATTCGGCCACAAGGAACTGTCGGGCAACTATGCTGAGATCGGTACCGCACTCGGAGCCGTCTCATACAAGGTGACCGAACCGAGCGAGGTCGGAGCAACTCTGCGTAAGGCCATTGCCGAGGTTCAGGGCGGCGCCACAGTGCTCCTCGAGATCATCACCGGCGCACTGCGACACCGCTACGCGGCCGTCGATGTCATTCCGAGCTGAGGGTATCGATGATTGTGAGCACCGCTACCATTCGGACGGAGAATCTCGCATGAGCCTCGACCTGAACACTGCTCGCACGATTGTGTCTGCTGCGCGGCGGCACGGACGGAACGACGAACTCGAGGCACTGACGGTTGTCGTTCTCGATGCCGGTGGACACGTGATTGCGGCCGAGCGCGAAGACGGTGCGTCGATCAAGCGTTTCGAGATCGCCTTCGCCAAGGCGCACGGCGCCTTGGCGCTCGGTATGGGGTCTCGTGCCATCATGGCTCGCGCCGAGCAGCAAGCATACTTCGTCGCAGCCGCGACGTCCGCAGTCGGCGGGGCACTCGTACCGGTTCCCGGTGGTGTTCTCGTCCTCGACAAGGACGACGCCACCGTGGGTGCTGTCGGGATCTCGGGCGACACGTCCGATTCCGACGAAGCGGCTTGCATTGCCGGTATTACGGCCGCAGGATTCAAGCCCAGAGTGGACTAGTACGGCTGCCGAAGGCGGTGTCGGATCACCGGGGAAATCTCACCCCTGATCCGGCACCGCCTTCGCGCTTCCACAACAGATCGCGGATACGGCAAAATGGCCGCGGAACCTCGGTTCCGCGGCCATTTTGCCGTATCCGCAACTGCGAGCGCGCTTCTACGCCTTCAATACGACTGCATCGAGAGCCACACAGTCGGTACCACTTTCGTCGACGATGAGACGAAGCGGATTGATCTCGATCTCGCTCACCGAATCCGCGACGGAGAGGTATCGCTCCGCCACCCTCTGCGCCGTCGCACGCAGCGCTCTGAGGTCGTACGGAACGCTGCCGCGGAATCCTGTCAGCCTGTGCCACAACCGGAGTGGCTTCAGAGCGCGGTTGAACTCATCATCCGAGAACGGAATGGATAGGTGAAGGACATCTCGTTCGATCTCGGTCGCGATGCCACCAGCACCCAGGGTGAGGACGGGGCCGAACACCTCGTCTCGGTGAGCGCTCAACAATACGTCGAGCCCTTCGCCGATCATTTCCTGCACGAAGACTCCGTCCGGGACCACACCGTACGGCGCCAGACGCGAGGTGGACATCATTTCGGCTGCAGCCTTAGTCGTATCTATTCCGCCCGTCAAACCCAACCGAACCCCTCCTACCTCGGTCTTGTGAATGAGGCCGGGTGCAGATAACTTCAAAGCGACGGCGCCGCCGATCTCCTCTGCTGCTTGCCCTGCTGCTTCCGGGTCTACCGAGAATATCTCGGTAGGAAAGCGCAGACAATCCGAACTCAGAAGTGCGACAGCCTGGTCGTACGGTAGCGCCTGATCGGAAGTAGACCTGGCGTGATTTGGCGCTTCCTTATCGGACACGCTTGACTGATCCGCGGCCACCGGCTTGGCGCCGACGCGATCGCGCCACTCGGCAAAGCGGCTCAACGCTGCCACCAGGCTTCGCACACTG
This sequence comes from Rhodococcus jostii NBRC 16295, assembly GCF_001894825.1. Classification (GTDB taxonomy): domain Bacteria; phylum Actinomycetota; class Actinomycetes; order Mycobacteriales; family Mycobacteriaceae; genus Rhodococcus_F; species Rhodococcus_F jostii. Next base: position 4,234 of record NZ_BCWY01000060.1, read on the forward strand.
CCGAACGGAGCGAGACCTGCCTCCTCGAGAAGGTTGTAGCCTCCGCCACGCCGCGGTGACATCCAGACTGGGAGGAGAAGCTTTCCTGATTCACGCGTGATGTCGATGGCATCGCGGGTCACCTGCACCGTGTTCTCCGCGTAGTCCGCCGGCATCGCGAAGAGAATCGATCCGACTTGATCGTCAGCGCAGATCAACGACAGGACCTCGCGGTTGAGGTTGGAATCCGTGAACACTTTGGTGGTGAGATCCACAGGGTTCGATGAGAAGCCGAACTCCGGCGCTCGGTCGGTGAGCTTCGCTGTGGTCGTTTCACCGAACTTCGCCAGCTCGAGACCGGCGGCACCGACGAGGTCTGCAGCCAGCGAGGCAGTTCCGCCGGAGAACGAGTACACGCACGTCCTGGTGGCATCGACGTCTGGCGCGTCGAGTGCACGCGAGAAGAGCATCAGTGTTTCGCCGAGTTCATCGATGTCGTCGACGCGGACGACACCGTGCTGCGCGAACACCGCGGTCGCGACCTGGTCGTTGCCGGCAATGGAGGCGGTGTGAGATGCAGCCGATTGCTGTCCGTATTCCGAGCGGCCGATCTTCAAGATGACAATCGGCTTACCTGCTCGCTCGGCACGCACAGCTGCCTCGACGAATTTTGCACCGTTGCTGAATCCTTCGACCACTGCGCCGATCACCTTGATACGGGGGTCATCGACCATGTGGTTGACGAAGTCAGAGATGTCGAGATCCGCTTCGTTGCCCGGTGAAGACCACAGGCCGATTCCCAGCCCGCGGTCCATCCACTGCATGACAGCTCGACCCAGACCGCCGCCCTGGGTCACCAGTCCCACCGGTCCACTCGTGGTGTCCTCACCCGCGACCGGCGACATGCTCAGCAGCGCTCGGTCGGCAATGTTCGCCAGACCGGGCGAGTTCGGTCCGTAAACACGGACTCCGGCAGCGCGCGCGGTCTCGACGATCTCAGCTTGCAGACGCCGGCCTTCGTCGTTCGTCTCGGCAAATCCCGAGCTGAGGATCATGACGTGCCTGACGCCGCCTTTTGCGCAGTCACGGACGGCGTCGAGTACCAAATCGGCCGCGACCAGGACGATAGCGACGTCGATCGGGTTTCCGCCCACTTCGCTGATGCGCGAGTAGCAACGATCGCCTTGAACGGACTCGTAACGAGGGTTCACAGGTACGGCGCCATTCGGGATCGCCGAATTGTTGCGGACGTTGTTGTAGGTCGAGTGGCCTAATGATCCCACCCGATCTGACGCTCCGATCACTGCCACGCGGGTGGGTCGGACAAGACGTGAAATGTCAGCGAAGTCGACTGCCATTGTTTGACTCTCGGTTTCTACTCGGTGGGGATTCTCTCGTCAACGCGAAGGCGCGGCGTCGTTCTGCGAAGGATCAGAGGTGGACGTTCCTACGATCGCGATGAAGCACACGCAATCACCTGGTGCACCGCCCAGGTTCTGGGTCAGCGCCATGGTCCGTCCTGCGGTGTCCAGCTGCCGGTCACCGGCTTCACCGCGCAGTTGCAGCCAGCATTCGTAGAGCATGCGTAAACCACTGGCACCGACGGGGTGGCCGAAGCTCTTCAAGCCACCGTCGGGGTTGACCGGGAGGGCACCGTCGCGGTCGTACTTGCCCGCCAGTACGTCTGACCATGCCTCGCCGCGTCGTGAGAAGCCCAGGTCTTCCATCAGTACGATCTCGGTGGGTGTGAAGCAGTCGTGCACTTCGGCGAGGGCAAGCTGATCGCAAGGATCGGTGATACCGGCCTGCTCGTAGGCAGTGTGGGCGCAGCTGACAACCTCTTCGAACGTCGTGAAGTCGTAATCTTCGTCTGCGACACCGGATCCGCTACCCGTCACCAGCGACAAGGCCTTGATGAACAGCGGTTTGTCGGTGTACTTGTAAGCGTCCTCGGCTCGGACTACGATTGCCGTGGCGGCGCCGTCGGCCACCCCTGAGCAGTCGAAGATGCCGAGGTCGCCTGCGACGACGGGAGCGCGCGCGATGGTTTCCTTGTCGACAGCTTTTCGGAACTGTGCTCGCGGGTTGAGGGCGCCGTTGGCGTGATTCTTCCAGGCAACGTGCGTCATCGCGTCACGGAAGGTCTCGGACGAGACGTCGTACCGTTCTTTGTACGCGGGCGCCAGGAAACTGAAATTGGCCGGCGCGCTCGTGTTTACTCGGGTGCCGTCGTCTTGGATTTTCGGTGAGAGGAGCCCCGCGTATCCTGTGTCCTTGAGCTTCTCGACGCCGACGGCCATGGCCACGTCGACGGCTCCCGACGCCACTGCGTAGACTGCGGACCGGAGCGCTTCTGATCCTGTCGCACACATGTTTTCGACACGAGTGATGGGTTTCCCCTGAACTTTCAGTGGCCGGGCGAGTGCCATCCCACTGATCCCGGACACGTACGTACCCAGCCAGAAAGCATCGATGTCTTCTGTCGTCATTCTCGCGCTGTCGAGAGTGTCGCTCACGACGTCCACGGCGAGTTGCTCAGCGCTGACGTCGAAATGCTCGCCGAATCGAGTGCAGCCCATCGCGACTATGGCAACGCGATCACGCAAGCTGTGCTGTGCCATTACTGCGCTCCTCTTCCTGATCGGTTACCGCGGGGCGGGCCTTCCAGATGTAGTTGTGGATTCCGTCGACGGTCGCTCCGCGCCGGAATGTCGGGACGACTTCGTCGTCGACCCGTGGGGCTGAGGCGACGTCGGTGAGCTCGCATTGGATGCGTCCCCCCGTACCGAACTGGATGACAGCACTCACCAGTGGCGGGCTCGGAGAGAAGGCAAGGTGGTCGACCGTTGTCGTCACGACCCGCGCGCGCTGGCCGATTGCCGAGACGTCATCGAATTCCGCTGCCCGGCACTTGTGGCAGACAGCAGGAATCGGGTAGGCGACTGCTCCGCATGAACGGCACCGGCCGCCAGTCAGCGCAAGCTTGAACCCACGATTTCGCCACGCGTAGGGCGCGGACGGACGGTCCGGGTCCGGTCGACGCGGACGTTCACTCTGTACCCGGTTTTTCCAGATCAGGTACTGGGTGTAGGAAATCGACGTACCACCGGCCAATCGATCTCGTAGTGATCTCGGCTTTGCCGACTTCAGGTTCGCGCCGGCGCGCAGCACCATCGCGTCCGCTCCGTCTGCCAGCGAGACCAGAAGTAGCGTGTCTCCTTCGTCGGCACTGTCGAGGAGATCTGCCAACAGTAGTCCGGATTGGGCTGCTCCTACGTTGCCCAACGCATCCAGGCCACGGGGGTCGTTCGCGGTGGCCTTGGTCCAGCCGGACAGTGCCTTGGTCGCGGATTTGACCGCGCGACCGTTCGCGGAGGACACCGCGAACCGGGTCACGCCGGTGGGGTCCACTCCCTGCTCACCGAGTTGAGCCAGGAGCTGCTCGAGCAGTTCCAGATAGCGTTCTTCGCCGAAGCGTTCTTCCCATACTGAGGAGCCCGTGTCGGACTGATCTCGCCAGCGGTCGAGGAACTCGGCCGTAACCGACGCCGTCGCGACGACTTCCGCTGCCACGGCGTCGTCTCCGAACAGAAATGCCGCAGCTGCGTCTCCACCACCACGTTCATCGGCACCTCCGACGTGTCCACCGCGGGTATCCGCCAGGACGGCAAGCCCACCGTCGCGTGCCGCTGCGGCCAGTGCGGTGAATCCGCCGCGAATCGTTGTGCCGAGATCAACTGCTGCGATATCCGGACGCAGTTGCAGGGCAGTGTGTATCGCCGTTGCATTGACCTTGTCGACATAGGCCGGGGCGGTGGTCGCGAACCATAGACTGTTCGCGCGCCGACACGACTCGACAAACGGCAGCGCCGCTTCGACTCCGAGCGTGGTCGTGTCCTGATCGTACGCGGCCACAGTACGCACGCCCTTGGCCTTCTGGCCCAATGCCGCTGCTATGTCACTTCTTTCTAGCCTAAACTTGGGCACGTATGAGGAGTACCTGACTATTCCAGCCATACTGGTCACCTACTCTTCGCCGATGGCGATTCTGTCGAAACATCAACGCAAAGCCGAAACACCGAGGAGTGCCCTTCCGATCTGGAGGATCTGCATTTGGCTGGTTCCTTCGGGGATGGTCGCCTCGCGGGCGTCACGGAAGAAGCGCTCGACCGGGTGTCCCTCGGTCAATCCGATCGCACCGTGGACCTGCACGGCTTCGGTAGCCACTGCGACCGCGGTCTCGGCGCAGAAATATTTGGCCATCGAGCATGCGACGCGCGCGTCGATGCCGGAGTCGAGAAGTCTTGCACTCGAGCGGTACAGCTCTCGTGCTGCCGCGGTGCGGGTGGCGATGTCGACCACCATCTTCTGTACCAACTGGAATTCCGCGAGTTGCTTGCCGAACTGCTTGCGAGTCGTGACGTGTGTACGCGAGGCGTCTAGGCATGCTTGGGCGATCCCGACACATCCCGCGCTGACGTTCAGTCGTCCACCGTTGACTCCGTGCATCGCCAAAGACAGACCCCTACCGACCTCACCGAGAACTCGATCCGGGCCCACCACCACTCGGTCGAGTTCGACATCGCAACTGGACACTGCCCGCACTGGCATGTGCGGGTGTTCGATGGTTCGATACCCGTCGCTGCGTTCGACGAGGAAAGCGGTGATTCCCCGTGATCCCAGGTTCGGATCGACTGTTGCCAAGACGATTCCGAAGTCACCGTGGTTGGCGTTGGTGATGTAGCTCTTGACTCCGGAGAGTCGGTATCCGCCCCCAGGAAGTGGTTCGGCGCGGGTGGCCACAGCGCCTGCGTCCGAGCCGGCTTCGCGTTCAGTGATCGCGAACCAGCCCAGTCTATCCCCCGACAGGAGGGGGGTCAGAAATTCCTTCTTCTGATCGGGTGTTCCCGCGTGGGATAGTAGTTCCGCCACCAAGGTCATGATGTTGGTCGTCGTGCGGATACTCGCCCACGCCCGTCCAGCTTCTTCCATCAGGCTCGCCGACTGGAGGTGGGTCAGGCCGAGCCCACCGTCCGAAATCGGGATTGGACCGCGAATGAATCCCACGTCGACCAGGGGTCGGACTATCTCCGCCGGGAAGCGTCGATCTCGTTCACACTCTTCGATCAGATCCGTTAACCCGGACAGGTACTCTCGTGCCCGGCCGAGGATCACGATCGTGTCGTCCTCGAGCAGATCCCAGGTGGGATCCGCGGTGAGAGCTCCGGTCGCGCCGCTCATCCGAATCGTCCACCGGACACGTGCAGGACCTCGCCGGTGACGAAGCCGGCATCGGGCGATGCCAGGTATCGGACGGCAGCTGCGACATCGTTCGGTTCACCCAGTCGTTTGATGCTGTTGTCCTTGCGAGCGCGTTCGGCGATCTGTTCGAAGCGCTCGAGATTGCGTAGCGACGGGGTTTCGATGAGGCCTGGTGCAATGGAATTGGCCGTGATCGAATAGCGGCCGAGTTCTTTCGCGACCGATCTGGTCAATCCGATGACTCCCGCCTTGGCGGCTGAGTAGTTCGCTTGGCCGGGATTTCCGTGCCACGCACGTGATGCGACCGTGATGATGCGCCCGTACGACTGTTCAACCATCGGACGCGCCGCTTCTCGAACGCACACGAAGGTTCCGGTCAAGCAGACATTGACCACATCGCTCCAGGCGTCATCCGACATTTCCAGCAACCTACCGTCCTTCGGGAAGCCGTGACTGGTCACCAGGATGTCCAAGCTGCCATGGTCGGCGACGGTGGCCTCTACCGCGGTTCGCACTGCAGAAGAATCAGTTACGTCGATCTGGACACCCACGAAAGTTCCCGTCGGCACCTCTTTCCGGAGTACCTCACTCGCGCGCTCCAGTGCATGCGAGTTGAGATCCGCGAGAACAACTTTCACCCCTCGTTCGGCGAGTGTCGCGGCTACGCGGCTACCCAGACCACCCGCGCCACCCGTGATCAGCGCGGTCTGCCGATCCAACGGCCGCTCTGTATCTGACATGATTCTCCCTTTCGGCGCGATCACAGGGATCGAGCGATGATCTCTTTCATGACTTCGTTCGCGCCGCCGTAAACCTTCTGAACGCGAGCGTCGGCGTACATGCGCGCGATGGCATATTCCTCCATGTACCCGTAGCCGCCCCAAAGCTGGACACATTCGTCGAGGACCTTGCACTGGACGTCACTGAGCCACCACTTGGCCATTGCCGCAGTAGAATTGTCGAGTTCGCCGTTGGCGTGATCGACTATGCAGTTGTCGATGAACAGTCGTGCGGCCTTGGCGAGCGTCTGGCATTCCGCGAGAATGAAACGGGTGTTCTGCATCTCGAACAGTGCTTTACCGAAGACCTTGCGTTCCTTTACGTAATCCACCGTCAAGGCCACGGCCTTCTCCGTCTGGTTCACAGCGTTTACGCCTAGAATCAACCGTTCCTGCGGCATTTGTGTCATGAGCGCCGGGAAACCTGCTCCTTCCTCGCCGATCCGGTTCCCGACGGGGACTCGGCACGACACGAAGAAAAGTTCGGCTGTGTCGGCCGCGTGCTGCCCGATCTTGCGAAGCGGCTGGCCGCGGTTGAATCCGGGTGTCCCTGCTTCAACCGCGATCAGAGTGATCGCTTTTGGATCCTCGGCCCCTTCCACCTTGACCGCTACGATGACCAAGTCAGCGGTCAATCCATTGGTGATGAACGTTTTCGCGCCGTCGATGACGTACTCGTCACCCTCGCGGCGCGCCCGACACGTCATCGCCCGGACATCACTGCCCGCGCCCGCCTCCGTCATCGCGATTGCACCGATGATGCGACCCTCTACCATCGCCGGCAGCCACCGTTCGCATTGGTCCTGTGTTCCGTAATTCAGGATGTAGTCGGTGACGACTCCACTGTGAACATTATTCCCCCAGCCTTTTTCCAGGATGCTCGACTGTGCCTCAGTGATGGCGATCTGGTGCAGAATGTTTCCCCCCGCCCCGCCAAAGCGCTCGGGAACCGTGGGGCACAACAATCCCACCTTCCCGGCGGCGAGCCAGAACTCTCGGTCCACGTGCCGTTGGTCCGCCCATTTCGGCATCTCTGGGACGGCTTCCTTGACGAAGAACCGGCGGGCGGTGTCCTGTAGCGCGGCAAGTTCGTCGTTCATCCACGGCGATACATATTTTGCCGTCATATCTCGTCTCCATGTCGGTTGAAGGAAAACCGGGCGCCGCCTCGGCCTGTGATGGTTCCGTCCTGCAGCTCGGTCCGGATTTCGACGTCGAAACCGTCCTCTCCTTCAGGTGACACTCGAGCATGCGCGGTAGGTTTCGCCCCCAGTGGCGTCTTGGCAACAAAACGTAGTTTCCACTCTGCGAGTATCGCGTGTGGAAAGGCCTCTGTCAGAAGTCTTCCGAGGTACGCCATGGAGAGCATGCCGTGGGCGATGACATCGTCCTCTCCGGCGGCTCTCGCTGCAGCAGTATCCAGGTGCAGCGGATTTCGGTCCCCGGACGCCGATGCGTACCGGGCCAGGACGTCCCGATCGACGGGAGGTAGTTGTAATGCCCAGGAGCCGGCGACCAGTTCCGGGTTTTCGCGTGTCACGTGTTCACGTCCCAACGGATTGCGAGCAGATTTTCGAGTACCGCCACTCGGTCGCCGTTCCGGCTGACTGTCGTTCGTCGGCGTAGGAAGCCCAGACGACCCTGGCTCTTCTCGAAGTAGTCGTCGATTCGCGGGTCGAACTCTAGTTTTTCGCCGGCGTGGCATGAGGTGTGATATTGAAAGGACTGCTCTGCGTGCAGCACGGATGAGAGCGACGCGCCCAGCAATTCGACTGCCAGGTATGGCTGTGGGCGTCTGAATTCGAGCGCGAACAGATATGTCGGCGGCAGCAGAATGTCGGGATGGCCGGATGCCCAGGCCACCTCCGGGTCGAAGAACTGTCGTCGCTCCTCCCCTATCGACGTGGCGAATTCGACCACCTCCGATCGCTTGACCGTGACGTCGAATCTCGGTAACTGTAAACCGACCACTTGGTCGCCGCGCATGTGCCACCTCCTCGTTCCACTGCTCGGAAACAGCCTGGTCCGCTCAGTTGAGTATTGATTATGTATGCGAAAGTACATACAGTTTGTACCACAGCGCAGTCCGCACAGGCTAGAGCCGAAAGCGGCTGACAGACGTTACGATCGTCGATTGGAGCCATGTTCAATGCCCGGTAGTCAACCTCCGCTATTCGGGGTCAAAGTCATCGATCTGTCCGAGCAGGTGCCTGGCCCGAACACGACGCGACTCCTGACCGGCCTTGGCGCCGACGTCCTCAAGATCGAGCGCCCGGACGAAGGCGACAGACTGCGCCACCGGCCGGCGATGTTCGAAGCCGAGAACCGCGGAAAACGCAGTCTGGCTATCGATCTCAAGAACGCTGAAGGTCGAGCAACACTGCTTCGCATGGTTGCTGACGCAGATGTTTTCGTCGAGGGGTACCGCCCTGGGGTAACCGATCGACTCGGAATCGGATTCAAGGATCTCATCGCAGTCAATCCTCGACTGGTGTACGTCTCCATCTCGGGATATGGAGCGAGCGGTCCGTATCGAGACCTCCCCGGCCATGACTTTCAGTATCTTTCCTTTGTGGGTGCCATTCCCGCTCCGCTTCCCGAACATGCCGCCAATTACGTGCCCACCACGCTTCCCGTCGCTGACCTCGGCACCTCGTTGTACGCGTCGCTGGCCATCGTGCTCGCATTGCACGAGCGCCGAGGAAACCCCGAGTCCTTCGTCGGGAAGCAGATCGACGTAGCCATGGCTGATTGTGCGCTGTCGATGATGGAGCCGCGGATTGCAGAGGCGATGCACGAGGAGAGCAGCGCAGCGGCGCTCGTTCGCCCCGGGTACGGCGTCTACGGGACGAAGGACGGTCGGTACGTCACCATCGGAGCTTTGGAAGATCATTTCTGGGCACGGCTGGCAAAAGCGGTGGACCTTCCCGAACTGCTCGGCCCCGAGTACGCGACGTTCCCACTCCGGAAGCAGCATATTGCCGAGATCGAGGCAACTCTCCGTCCACGGATCCAGGAATTCGAACGAGACGGCCTGATCGAACTCCTCATCCGGCACGACGTGCCGGTAGCGCCGTTAAACGATCTCCACGAGCCACTGGCGGACAAGCACTTCATCGACCGCGGCATGATCATTCGCAACGAGGGCGCCCCACACACGCGCGTATCCGAGTGGCCGGCCGCCCTTGCCGACTTCGCTGACCGTTCGCTGCTGACCGCGGCGCCCGCCGTCGGGGAACATAGCATCGAGATCCTTCGGGAAGCAGGCTTCTCTGCTGACGAAATCGACGAACTGATTCGAGCGGGAACAGTCGTCGCACAGACATCGTGATGCGCCGGCCGTTCATGTGAAACCGACATCGAGCACCACCGATTCCCTGTCATCGACAACCAACTGAAAGCGAGAACGTGATGGATTGGTCCAAGTACGACCGCCTGTCCTTCGAATACCCCTCCGACGGAGTTCTGGTCATCCGGATCAACCGTCCGGAGCGCAAGAACGCCATGGACCAGCAACTCCACACCCAGTTCGCACAGGTCTGGCACGACGTCGCGGCCGACCCGAAGACTCGCGCCGTCGTGGTTACCGGGCAAGGTGAAGCCTTCTCGGCCGGCGGCGACTTCGAGATGGTGGAGGACACCATCGGCAACTACGCGACGGTAAAGCGGTTGTTCCAGGAGGCAGCGGACATCGTCTACAACATCACCAACTGCCCCAAGCCCGTAATCTCAGCGATCAATGGCGTTGCGGTTGGTGCAGGCCTGGCGGTGGCGTTGATGGCTGACATCAGCATCATGTCCGAGGACGCACGGCTCACCGACGGCCACGTCAAGATCGGTGTGGCGGCAGGCGACCACGCCGCCATCATTTGGCCGCTACTGTGCGGGCTGGCCAAAGCACGCTACTACCTGCTCACATGCGAGTTCATCGACGGACGGGAAGCCGAGCGCATCGGGCTGGTCAGCAAGTCCGTACCGGCAGAAGAACTTCTGCCCAACGCCCTCAAGATCGCCGAACGCCTGGCACGAGGATCCGCGGACGCCATCTCCGCCACCAAGCGCACCCTCAACCATTGGGTACGTGATGCCGGACCGATCTTTGAGTCCTCGCTCGCCATGGAGATGCTCGGATTCTTCTCACCCGACGCCAGGGAAGGCCTCGACGCGATGCGGGAGAAGCGGTACCCGGTCTTCCCGAGCTCCCGTCAGACGGTTGGCGTCGATGTCTGATTCGCTTCCCACTCCGGGCATCGGTGTCTTCACGCGCACTCTGTACTTCGAGGACGTTCCCCTCCAGCAGGTATTCACCACGTCGGGGAGAACTATCACCGAAGCCGACGTGACGTCGTTTGCCGGTCTGTCCGGTGACTACAACATGCTGCACGTTGACGAGGACTTTGCGTCGAAGACAGCCTTCGGCGGACGTATCGCACACGGGTTGCTGATCCTGTCCATCGCGTCCGGCCTCACGACCAGGCTCCCGGTACTGACGGCCCTGCAGCCGTCCCTTCTCGGAATGACCTCCGTGACCTGCCAATGGCCATCGCCCACCAAGATCGGTGACACGCTCCGGGTTGATCTGACGTTCGAGTCGGCCAAACTGACTCGAAGCGGTTCGCGCGGGATCGTCACCGAGCGGCGGGTCGCGCGCGCCCAGGACGGGAGAATTGTTCTCGACAGCCATTGGGATCTACTTGTCGCACGGCGCCCGGAGAATCTGACATGACCACTGTCGACCTACGTTACGACGACCGCATCGCTGTGGTGACATTGGACCGTGCACCCGTCAATGCACTCTCTTCGGAGATGTACGAAGACCTCGCGGAGGCTCTCGACGAGGTTGCAGGAGCACACCGCGTCTCAGCCGTCGTCCTTCGATCGGCAAGCAGCAAGGTGTTCTGCGCTGGCGCCGACGTACGGGAGCTCGGAGCGTTGACCGGCGCTCAGGCTCACACCGCGGACGTTCGGCGCCAAGAGCTCGCCCGATCGGTGTTCGATAACCTGCTCAATCTCCCACAACCCACCATCGCAGTCCTGGACGGGCCCGCCATCGGCGCCGGCGCGGTCATTGCATCGTGCTGTGACTTGCGGATCTCTTCGACTCGAGCATCCTTTCGACTTCCGGAGGTCGATGTCGGACGATGCGGTGGTGCTCGGCATCTCATGCGTCATCTTCCCCAGGGCATAGTGAGAAGGATGTACTTCACCGCCGAAATGCTCGATGCCCGACAGGCCGAGAAGTACGGTTTCGTCGAGCTCGTCCCCGAGGGGGAGGATCCGCTGGAGGTTTCCTTCGATCGCGCTCGACAGATCGCCGCAAAGAGCCCAACTGCACTGCGATTGGGAAAACGCGCACTGAACGAAAGCGAAGCCCTATCTGTGACCGAAGGGTATGCGACGGAACAGCAGTACACACTGAAACTCGCCCGAACAGCCGACGCGGCGGAAGCAATCCTCGCTCGACGCGAAGGACGCCCGCCGAACTTCACCGGAGCCTCGGCGGAATGATCGCAACGACCAGAAATTGGGATTGACCCGACAGAATCGTCGTACTGCTCAACTGCAGGCTTTCGCTCGATATCTGGATGTCGAGCGAAAGCCTGCAGCAGAATCACACGACCACTCGACAGGCACGTTACTCACGGCGGTCAGCCACTACCCGGATACCCCGCACGGAGGTACCGCCACTCGACGCGATGAAATCCCTCGGTGCACACACCACCGGAGTTCAAATATTCCCAATCAATCGGATGCTCGTGGGTCGAGATACGTGTCGTTCGGTCGAGCACGTAGGTCGCTGCTATGGATGCGGCGCAAGTACTCCGCCCGCAAACTTATTCCGTCACGGCAGCACACCAAGCAACATGCTGCGACAATCGTCAAACGACCCGATTGCGACGACGCACGACGTCGACGACACCTAGACGGGATAACATACCAGTCATGGCCGTACCGACGAACCGATGTGGATTCACCAGATGAAAGATCCCTTGTTGCTAGACCCTTGACAGCGCGAGCACGAGAAGTCCGCACGAGAGACCGTCGAACTGGCAGTGCCACTACACTTTCCAGATCAGCTCGCGATCGCACTACTCAAGTGTCTCCGCACTCGCATGTGGTCGCGAGGCGCGTTCACCGACTCTGCACCGAGAAGCGTGTCACCTGAATAGCACATGAACGAGAAGCTATCTGGGCCTCGCATCTCTTGCTCTACGCGGTCACACCCACCAACCAGACCGGCGATCTGCAGTTTCCGACCGAACTGTTCAGTCCAGAACCACGGAACAGAACTATACGAGTTCGTCACTTCGCCAACAATTTGACGTGCGACGTATCGAGCTTGATCGGCAGCATTCTGGACAGATTCGAGTCTGACCATATCCACATCTCGATCCCGAGCAATGGGGAATCGCGCACAGTCACCAATCGCAAAGACGGTCGGATCGGAACACCTCAGAAAGGAATCAGCCAGGACTCCTCGGTCCGTCGCCAACCCTGAATCCGCAGCCAAACGGTCATTTGGCCTCGACCCAATACCCACAATGACGAGATCAGCCTCGAGAGTCGTCCCGGCCGAGGTGATGACTGCGCGCACCATGCCTCCCGAACCCTCGATTGCGTCGATTCCTGTTGATAATCGCAAGTCAACCCCCGCGGAACGATGTACGCGCTCAAAGTATTCGGACATCGAATGGGTAACTGCTCGGCCCATGATGTGGTCGTTCGCCTCGAGAACCACGACCCGCTTGCCCGCGGAGACAACCATGGCTGCAGTCTCGAGCCCTATGAACCCTCCCCCGACTATGACTACATTGCGTGCTCGCGCAACACGAGCACGCAATAGACGGGCGTCGTCGTCGGTAGCCAACCTTACGACCCCGTCGAGATCAGCACCGGGGATGGACAGGACACGCGGAGTCGAGCCGGTAGCGAGGACAAGGTGATCGTAAACGAGAGAACGATACCCCTCCAGCACAACCGATTTCGCAGAACGTTCGATCGATCGAACCTGGTGCCCAGTAATCAGTTCAATCTGATGCTCGTCGAAGTACGAAAAAGGACGAAAGACGCCATCCTCAAGTTCTTGCTTGCCCCACAGAAACTCTTTACTCAGCGGAGGACGTTGATATGGCAACCTGGGAGAACTATCGATTACGGCTATGTCTCCCGTCCATCCGCTCAAACGTAAGAAGTGGGCCGCATGAAAGCCAGCATGGCCGGCGCCGACGACCACTACCCGACGGCTGCTCACCAAAGTTGTTCGCTAGGAACACGCAGAACCAGACCGTCCAGCTCATCGCTGGCGTGGATCTGACATGACAGCCTACTGTTGAATTTGCGAACAGATGCGGTCTCCTCGAGCATTACCGTTTCTTCTTCCGAGCACGCAGGTAAACTGTCGATGAAGTTCTCACCTACATAAACGTGACACGTTGCACACATCGCCTGCCCGCCGCACTCACCAAGAATGCCCGGGATCCCATTCGACTGGGCCGCCATCATTAACGACTTTCCACTTGCCACATCGCATGTTGTACTGGACTCATCCGCCTGGATATAAGTAATTCTGGGCATCTCAGACCGATCCCTTCTAATCAAGTCCCAAAACGTAAAACTCTCAATACACTACGTTCACTCACAATCGGCCGATCCATCAAACTTCAAATCTAACCATGACTGGTCTCACTTCCCCAGAGCGCAACGAACTGTTCGCGGAAGTCGGTGGGTTCTCCACTCCATTCCAGGTCCGGATTGAAATCGATGTTGTCTGCGGTGTGCAGCTGCACTGGCATGTCGAATCCGTGATAAACATCTACGGGAACCTCTTGTCCTGCGAAAAGCCGACCAAGAGCGTCCGCGAGCATATAGCCCCTGTAGTGCAATCCTTGATCGAGCGAAGCCGCCAAGACCTTGCCGTCAGCTATCTGTTGCATGTTCGCAGGAATCCCTCCGACTGTCACGCCCCGGATACGGTCCGCAACACCCGCTTGCTGTAGCGCTTCCGGAACACCCACGAATGAGGCGCCAAAGACACCATACAAATAATTGATATTAGGGTTCGCCTGGACTGCGGAAACAATTCGCGACGGGAGTGTGCTCCCCAACTCCGACATACTGAACTCGAGATCGTTCACTGCACAGTTCGGGCACTGATCGCTCAACCGATCGACGAACCCATCGCGTTGCGCAACAGCAGCATCGATATCTGGTGGGTATGCAACGAGAACGTCCGCGTCATTTGAACTGTCGACCATGGTCCAGTCAGCAGCGATGCTGCCAAACCTTCGTGCCTCAGGAAGCGAATAGAACGAGAAATCGATACTAGGACCTGAATTTCCTTCCAGGGAAGTTGAGTAGCCAAGTACCTTGACCCCGGAGTCGTGTAGAGACTGAAGTTGGGGACCAATCGACGATGTCAAGAGACCGCTCAGAATGACGGCATCAAATCCCTGACTACGCGCTTGCTCGATTGCCCTTGCCTCCTTCTGAGCATCAGCTCCAGCTTGAAGGTTCTGGACTTCCATCCCCAGGATACTGGCAGCTTCGGTGAATGCGCCATACGCAGCATTGTCATTCGCCGTCCCCACTCCGATCCACGCAACAGATTTCCCAGTAGGCTTCTGCTTGAGTGGTTCGACGATGCCGATAGATTTGGGTTTCTGAGTGAATATCTCAACACTTGATCGGACGTCTGCCGACACCTCTCCAGCAGGTGATCCAGACCGAGGTGAGCTATCGACGTCGTTACTCGCGCACGACGCTCCAAGTAGCACTACCGTCAAACATGCAACGGCACTGGGTATACCGTGTTTTCTCCAGCCGAATCGAGCGTTCCTACCCATCACGACTTCCTTTCGTCTCCATCACGGACCTCCCGCATATGACAGGAAGTACAACCACTCCAGATTTAGGAACACCCGCCTGAACGACCGACAATCCTTCCAAGGTCTCGGCCGGCTCGCCCAGCACGCTCCCATACCGGCAAATCCGCCACAGTGCGCGCGTCACAACCACTTCAACCACCGACATTCCGACTGAGATTGCCAGGCCCCAACATGTTGCTTGTCCCGGATCCCACTCACTTACGTCAAACGCGGAGGGGTCAGGACGGGCGAGTCACGCAAGCGGTCGTCATGATCTTCCAGATCGGGGGCAACCTCTTCTTTACGTGCAGATTTAGGGCACACGGACTCGCGCCAACGGCGACGATAGGCAATTCCCTTCTTCGAGTTGCACTTCCGCCAGCTCCAACACTCATGTGTCATTCGGCTACGCGATCGCGCCTGCAGCAAACCGCTTCTACTCGGGCGCCGCCCGGACCGCGTCGATTCGCGTCGCCGATCTATGTCTACAGTTATGCATGCAGAGAAGTATCGAGTGACTCACGTCATATGTCAATAGAACGCCCTCGCGGCCGCACCGTTGCTGCCGAGAGGTCGCCAGGCCCCTTCACTTCTCAATCACACTGGACTCAAATGTGCTTGGATGCTGATGCAGCGTTCCATGCAAATGGTTTCGTCGTGATCCCGACCATCCCGACTCAAGAGGCTGAACCGATAACCACACCGCTCCTTAGCATTACGTCACACGTGAGCACCTTGCGACGACGGCAGAACCGGATCCAACAACGCCGTCCGTCGTCTTGCCAGCGAAGCAAGGTCCTAGGAGCCTGATCTAGGCATGGCGTCTCCTGAAGAGCTCGCACCTAGTGATCGCGGCGTCATCAAACACTGGCTGTTGGATGTACTCAGCCACAACATGTTCTGCAACTGTCTATGACAGCGGTCGGCGCTGATCTCCCCCTCAACTCGTTAATCATCGCGCCTTCGAACGTACGGACCCATTCCGATGCTCTACTCGGATCCACTCGGATTGATCAGGGAGTAGGAGACACTAGCGACCTAGATCACAATGACGTATGCTTCCGCCAGCTAAGGACATAGACATCGGGAAGACCCAGGTTGCGATGGATCGAATCGACCAGATCGTACGCACCGTGCGGATCGCGCGAAGCAATGCCCGACCGTAGTTGCCAGTATCGCAGTTAGGGATGCAACGGTTCGGAGCGTGTAAACAACACGGGAGGACCGCCAGATGACTTGTACTCCTAACTGGTTATCCAACGGCTCGAGACACATCCAAATGAAACCATTCACACTCGAATGCAAAGGTGACTGATAAATGGGATCACTTGACGGCAAGGTAGCGTGTGTTACCGGGGCTGCCCGCGGGCAGGGGCGAAGCCACGCTATCGCCCTTGCGCGGGAGGGTGCGAACATTATCGCTCTAGATGCGTGTGCGCAGATCGATACTGTCCCTTATCCCCTGCCAACAGAAGAAGACCTCCAGGAGACGGCTTCTCAAGTTGAGAAACTCGGAAGAAGTATCATATTCGGAATCGCTGACATCCGTGATCTGTCCTCAACTCAGCGATTCGTCGATAGCGCTGTACAAGATCTCGGCCGTCTCGATATCGTGTGCGCCAATGCAGCGATCAGCACCTTCTCTCCGGCCCTGGATATGGATGAGGAAACGTGGCAGACAACAATCGATGTCAATCTTACGGGGGCCTGGAAGACCTGCAAGGCGACAGTTCCACACATCATTTCCGGCGGGCGTGGAGGATCCGTAATACTTACAAGCTCTGCCGCAACGACTATGATCTCAAACAACATCGCACACTATATTTCTGCTAAACAAGGCTTGGTCGGTCTGATGCGTGCCCTGGCTAAAGAACTTGCTCCGAACCGCATCCGCGTGAATACCGTTCACCCTACTGGTGTTGCCACGCCGATGATTCTAAATGATGCCATCTATCGACTTTTCAGGCCAGACCTTGAGAATCCTGGGCGCGAGGATTTTGAATCTGTAGCACGAGAGCACAATGCTCTAGGTGTTCCGTTCATAGAAAGCGAGGACGTATCTAATGCTGTTGTTTACCTTGCCTCTGAGTCTGGACGATACATCACGGGAAGCACTCTGACGCTTGACGCAGGCGGCTCGCTCGCGTAACAACCTCGATTCAAGAATCAGGAAATATGTCATGACCGAAAAAACTGCCGCAAAGTCTCTGGTCGACGAAGTTCAGATTGAGAACCCGGATTTCTACGACGAAAATCAGTTCGCTATATACGACAGAATGCGCACTGAAGCCCCGGCCTTCTTCTATGCTCCATTGGATATATTCGTTCTGACAAGAATGGATGATATTCGGTACGTCTCGTCCAGGCCTGACCTATTCTCAAACACAGGCGGACTGACTCTTAACCAGCTCAGAATGAAGAAGGAAGGATCAGACGATTCCTTCGAGAGATTCAATGAACCGGAGGGCGAGCTTGTCATAACTAAGGATCCGCCACGGCAGCGCGAACTCCGCGGCTTGATGTCTCCAACACTGACACCACGATATTTGCAGAAATTTCAAACTGCGCTGGACCGCTATTGCCGCGAGCTCGTCGACTCGGTCGCCGAAGGAGAAATATTTGATTTCGTCGATACAATAGCGGAGCCGCTGCCTCTATACATAGCAGCAGAGATTCTCGGGGTGTCCGAAGTCGACATTCCCAGAATGAAGACCTGGATGACAGCTCTGGAGGAGTTGACGAGGGTTGAAACGATAGCAGACCTGGAAAAGCCAGCTGAGCATTTCGACGAGATGAAGCTGTTCCTCGCAGAACAACTCAATGCTAAACGCGTTTCGCCGGGTGATGACATGATGTCAATGTTCTTAACCTCTCGTCTGAATGACGAGCCTGTTCCGGATCCGATTGTGATTTCGCATGTTTCGACCCTCATGTCCAACGGTGGGACCACTCGCCTGATGCTAACTAGCCTCGCTAACTACCTTGCCGAGAATAGTGAGCTATTTTACCAGATTAAGAATGATCCCCAACTACTAGACGGAGCTATAGAAGAATGCTTACGCCTAGAACCACCAGCTCGAGGATTCGTTCGCACCGCAACAACTGACACGGAATTGGCAGGTGCCCGAGTTAACTCAGGTCAGCGTGTCTACATGGTGTATCCAGCTGCGAATCGCGATCCAAAGTACTTCGACAATCCGAATGCCTTTAATGCTCACCGCAAACAGGCGATCGGCCATGTTGCGTTTGGCTTTGGTGCACACTTCTGCCTCGGAAATCGGCTAGCCCGAATGGAGGCTCAAGCGCTATTCAGGGAGATTACCTCCCGATTCGCAGAGATTCGCGTACGCGGTCAAATGAGTCGCTACCGTCACGTTCAGCTCAACGGATTGGCTACGCTGCCGGTGTCTTTCCACCGTTAGCGCCCGAGTCACCCTTAACTACCGATGCGCGTCGTGCTCTATTTAAGGTAGGGTACGACGTGCATCGGCAGGAAGTTCGACTAAACTATGTCCACGCTTCCCTACGCGAACCGACATGTTGTCTATCCACCCCCGAATTCCACGGTGTACACTTCGGCGCGCACACTCGATCGGGCACCTACAGTTGCCGGCCAGCAGGGATTGGGTTGAGTCGCATTTCGTGGAGTCCAACCCCTGCTGGATCACTCTTCTCGTATGGTGTTATACATTAACGACGGGAGCTGATGAGGTCTGCGGTATGTTTATGCTTCCGCGTACGATTCTAATATCCGAAGTGAGAGCGCGCACCGCCATTGATCTGATATCGCGGTAGGCTATGTGTGCAGGTGGTAGCCCCCAGAGACACAGAGCACTTCACCCGTGATGAAGCTCGCCTTCTCGCTCGCCAGAAACGCAACCGCGTTGGCAATATCTTGAGGAGTTCCCGCCCGTCCGAGCGGTGTTTGCTGCGCCATCTGCTCGACGTACTCCTCCGAGTAGATCTTCGCGAGGAAGGCATTCCACGCAAGTCCCGGTGCCACAGCGTTCACGCGGACTCCGAACGGCGCGGCCTCCATCGCAGCTGCCCGGGTGAAGCCCATAATGCCGGCCTTGGCCGCAGCGTAGTGGGCCTCACCTTCTGCAGGACGCATCCATCCTGCAATGGATGACATGTTCACGACGGCACCTGAACCCTGGGCCCTCATCAAAGCCAATGCCCGCCGAGTCACCATGAACGGGCCTGTCAGAGATACGTCGATCACCTTTTGCCAAGTTTCGGTAGGCATTTCCGGCAACGGCGAAAGATCGTTGATACCACTGTTGTTCACAACGACGTCGAGTCGACCGTAGCGCTCGAACACACCAGTGACGACCTCGTCGATGCGGGCCTCGTCGCGGACGTCACAGGCCAGTCCGACCACTTCGTTACCCGTCTCCGCGGCGATCTCTGCAGCGACTTTCGCGGTTCGCTCTGCGTGTTGGTCGCTGATGACCACGGTCGCCCCGTCCTCAGAGAACGTTCGTGCAACTGCCCGCCCGATACCCGCGCCGGCCGCTGCCGTGACAAACACTACCTTGTCCTTGAACTGCATCCGATGCTCCTGTTTCACCTGGAAGTAATGACAACCCTGATGGGACACATGCAATCTGGGCTCGGCCGCTGGCGCGACAGCCGCACGCCGTTTGCCCTCATTTATGCATACACTTCACCATATAATTCTGCAACGGCCTTGGTCAAGGGCCGGACGGCGTTAGCACAGAACGAACTCCACTCCGCCGCGGCGGTGAAACTGGAATCTATTCCATAGAAGGAAGGCTTACAGCTAGGCCGTACGGAGATCGTCGTGCGGGATTAGTCGGTCTCGCCCTCGGCGTCAGAATGGGAATTGCAACATGGCCGTTCTCGGACCACGAGACCAGCCATGACTCACCGAAGAGCCCCCGGCCGTCGAGGGAAGACGATGCCTTACCGTGGCTTGATCGAGCGATGCCAGAGTTGTCCTACGACCAGGCGATTCGTGACAAGTCGAACGAACCCCCATCGCGTAGAATCCAAGCAAGGAGCCTCGGATCAGCTACACCTACAGGCATTTCGCGATCGACATCAACGCTCGGCGGGCGTACATTTCAGTCCCGCCGACGACGATACCTGCGCAGCACACACCGATTTCATCGCCGACACACCGATATCCTTCACCGCGCACAGCATCTCCCATTCCGATTAGGCTTCCATGGGCGCCAAAAATATTACTGTCCAGCGTATTTCACGCCTTTGCTGCGGGAATCGGCGGTATTGTTTCAGGCCGAATACGCCTAAAGGTAGTAGGAAAGTCCAGCGCCGCAATCGCATCCGGGCCGAAGTATCGTTGTACAGCACAAATGCACCAGCGAGAAGCCAGGACGCGCCTCCCCGAGATGTGGAACGTTCACTACAATCATGCGACTGCATTCCGCGCACGTAGGTCGACCACCCACTGTTTGCCGACGACATCGATTGACAAAGTCCGTGCTTCATCCACTTGGTTTCAATCGTCTCCCTGCACCGAGGTGTGGAGGGAGACGCGTTTTCAGCGCAGAGCAGCTACAGCCATCGTGCGTTCATGCCCGCCGGTTCGGTGCGCGTTTGACAATTCAGTCAAGCGTGAAATGTCATACTTCTTCAGTGCGGTGATGATCGCGTTGTGCTCGGCGTTGATGCGCTTGGCGGCGTCAGGCGTCCGCCACCACCATGCCGCACTGTAGCCCTCGGACAGCTGCCAGAGTCGCTGCACTTCACGCCGAAATTGGCCGAGCGGGGACAGATCAAAGATTGTGAAGTGGAACTCACGGTTCCAATGGAGCACCTGTGCGACATTGCGGGCGTCGATCGCCTCGATCATGTTCTCGTTTGCTTCTTTGAGATAGGCGAGCTTCTCAGGATCCGGCCGGGTGATGGTCTTGAACAGCTCCGCTTCGAGCATTGCGCGCATAGCTAAGATCTGCTCATGATCATCGTCGTCAAGGCGGGCAACGACGTAACCACGATTCACCTCGTAGGTGACCACGCCCTCCGCCTCGAGGGTGCGCAACGCCTCGCGCAAAGGGCTACGAGAAACGCCAATTTTTTCCGCCAAATCGACCTGACGGACCTTCTCGCCGGGCAGAAGCACGCGGTCGATGATCAAGCCTCGGATCTGAGCTGCCGCCTGAAGCGTAAGTTGATGCCCCGAAACTGCTGACGACTCGCTGTTTGCCATACCCAGATCCCCTATTCAGACAGATTGCACTCAATTATACACACACTTGGGTGTCAATCGAGGTACTCATAGGCAACAGCAGGGTGTCGGGCTCATCGACGGGAGTTAACCTGCCAGTCGTCAAGGATCGATGCGTGATCAGCGTCGAGTTCCGGCCCCGCCTTCTGCGGAACCGTGTAACCATCGAGCGAGAACGGCATGGTTACCGTCCGCGAACCATCGCTCAAGGTCGACAGATACCCCTCGGTGAGGACGTGCTCGTCCGACAGCACATCGTGAATCGTGTTGACCGGTCCGCACCACACACCACCGACTCTGAGCCGATCCAACCAGTAGTCCGCCGACTCGGTGGCGAAATGACCGTCGAGTACGGTACGCAGTTCAGCCGCGTTCGCAATGGCCTGGTCGTACGTTGCGAATCGTGTGTCATCTCGAATGTGTTCGAGGCCGGCCGCCTCGATAAAGGTCGGCCATGCCTGTGAATTGATCGCCGCGATCGCGATCCACTTGCCGTCGTTCGCTCGATACTGGTTCAGCGCCGCATTACGCGGATGTCGGCGAGGCCGGCCGTTCGTCGATGCGCCGTCTGTGTTCGCCGCGGATCCGACGAGCAACATCTGTGTCCAGAGCGCGGTCTGCAGAAGCGAACCGGTCACAGTAGATCCCTCACCGGTCTTGGACCTCTGAGCCAACGCCGAGACAATTCCGAAGGAAAGCATCGTTCCGGTCAGCACGTCGTTCATAGCCCCGGGAGGTGCGAACGGCTCGCCGGGCTCCGGTGACATGGTGAACAGCATCCCGGCATAAGCCATTCCCGTCATGTCCTGCGCAAGGTCGTCCGCTCGTGGGCCTTTCACACCAAGCCCCGCGGCCCTGGCGTAAATCAACCGCGGGAACCGGCTGCGCAGATCATCTTCGCCAACCCCCAGCTTTCGCAAGGTCGGACCACTGAGGTTGGTCACGAACACATCTGCCGCGTCCAGCAGCCCGTCCAGGATCGCCCGATCGTCGCCCTGACCGAGGTCGAGAACGATTGATCGCTTGTTGCGGTTGCAGGCTGAGAAGGACAAGCTTGTCCCGGCTCGTTCGCCCTTGGTCGCCTGCCCTGCGGTCGGAGCTACGTGCCTACGGGCCGGATCACCGGAAGCGCTTTCGACTTTGACAACGTCGGCGCCCAGGTCGGCCAGAAGCATGCTCGCAACCGACCCTGCCATCCAGATAGTCATGTCGACCACCCGGACGCCCGCAAGTGGGCCACTTTCGGAGCTTCGAGAGCTGTTCATAGACATCACAACATCCTCATCGGAAATCACTGGTCAGACGACAGAACTGTACGGCCGGGCGACAGTCAGTGGAAGACCACCGGCATGTCGTACCAGCCGGCGCGCAGCACCTGACGGATCGGATTCGGTGATCCTGCCAGTTCGATACTTGAAAAACGCTGCGACAGTGCACGGAAGAGAATTCGAGCCTCGAGACGCGCCAGGTGCGCTGCGATGCACTGGTGGATGCCGTACCCAAACGCGACGTGGGCGTTGGCTCCCGGCCGCTCGATGTCGAGCGTCCACGGGTTCTCGAAGGTCTCAGCGTCACGATTGCCGGCGTCGAACAGCAGGTAGACACGTTGGCCGGCAGAAATGTCGACTCCCTGGATCTCCACGTCCTTGGTCACGGTCCGGAGAAAACCACGGGCCGGCGTCGTCCACCGCAGCGATTCCTCGACCGCTGCGTCGACGAGCCCTACGTTCGCTCGGAGCTTGTCCCACTGCTCGGAATGCTGCGCAAACGCGTGCGCCATGCCTGCGAGCAACGAGCGCGTGGTGTCGCTGCCACCGGAAAGAAATGTGCTGCAGTAGATCAGCAGGTTTGCTTCGGAGACCGGCTCGCCGTCCAGCTCTGCCGATAACATAGCCGAGATCAGATCATCGCCCGGGTTCTCGCGCTTGAAAGCGATCCGCTCCCGAAAGAAGTCGTTCATGGTGGAGAACTGAGAGATAGCCTCACTCAGCTTGTCGATACCACGCACGAGCTTGAGCGATTCGAGGGCATCGCTCCAACCCCGAATCTCCTCGGAGTGCCCCGGCGGAAGTCCGATGAACTGCTCGATGACGTAGATCGGCAACGGCGCCGCAACGGCTTCCACGAAGTCGAAAGGCTTGCCCGGCTCGATGCCCTCAAGAAACGCCTTGACTTCCTTCTCGATCCGCTCGACCAAATGAGCGATTGCACGGGGCGCGAAACTACGCGACGCGATGCTGCGCAACTCCCGATGCCTCGGCGGATCGGCGTACGCGAACTGCTCGCCCGCCGAGTCGAAAAGGGTCCCGTACACGGCCTGTTCGCCGGGTTCGAGACGGAGCTGGTGAAGGTGCAATCCGCTCGCAGACGAAAACACCTCAGGCGTCCGCGCCGCTTCTCTGATGTCGTCGAGTTTGGACAGGACGAAGACATCGAGTGGCTCGTAACGGAATACCGGGGCTTCTTGATGCAGGCGGGGGTACACATCGTGTCGCTCGTTGATGTAGAAGTCTGGATCTTCGATCCGAACGTCATCGCTGGTAAGTTCAGACATAATCACGCTCGTCATTCGTGTTGGTTCTGTTCGATGGGTGACTGGAATCCTGCGCCCAGGACGCAAGCGGACCATGAACTTGGCCGCCGTCCACTGTCAAGGACGTTCCGGTGACGAATGACGCATCGTCGGAGAGCAGATAGAGGATCGAGCCGGCAATTTCGTCCGGTTGACCGATACGAGGTACCGGCATTCGCCCGAACCATGCCGAGCGATCCAACGCCGCAAATGCTGGACCCGAGTTGAGCGGGGTCTCGACACCACCTGGGACGACCACGTTGACGCGAATTCCGTCATGACCGAGTTCACGGGCAGCACACCTGGCATAAGTGGTGTGTACCGACTTGCTCATGGCGTAGGGAACGAATCCCCCGGCACCGGTGAGCGAAGCAATCGAAGAGAGAAGAACGACGGACCCTGTTGCAGCGGCACGCATCCCAGGGATACAGGCTGCCGTGCCGAGCACGGGTCCGAGGGCATTAACATCGTACGCGAGGCGGAACGCGTCCTCGTCGGGGTCGGCGATGCTGCCTCCGGTCATTACTCCCGCACTGTGCACCAACAGAGTTGGGGACGAACCGAATACCGTCTGCGACGATTCGACTGCGAACTCCCAATCCGAACGGTTCCGCACGTCGACACGCACGAAATGAGCCCGACCGCCAAGGCTCCTCGCCAAATTCATTCCGTCACTGTCTGCGACGTCCGCGATGAGAACGCGTGCACCCTCGGCCACAAGTCGAGTCACCACGGAGGAACCGATACCGCTGGCGCCACCGCTTACCAGGGCGACACGTCCCGAGAATCGGCCTCGATCACTCCCCTCCCCGAGCATTTTCCATCTCCTTCGTTAGCCGTAAACCCCACATACTTTGATACATTTTTGTATACATTCAGAGCTTAACTTAACCTACTCGACGTGTCAACGACCACTCCACCCCTTTGACGACCCACTGAACCACTAGATAGATTGTAGGCATCAACTTGACTACACAATTGAGGCCGAAATGCGCACGAACACAACGAAACAACATTTGATCACGCGTACGCCCTCGCTGGGCATCTCACTCACCATCTCGGACCCGTTCGTCGCAGAGGTCATCGGCAATGCGAACTTCGACTTCGTCATGATCGACACCGAGCATGCACCGCTGACCATCTCCGAGCTTCAGACGACACTCATGGCGCTTCGTACGTCGAACTCCACGACGATCGTGCGCACCGCCGCAAATAATCCGACCGACCTCAAACAGGTGCTCGACCTCGGGGCCGAGGGAGTCATCGTTCCTGATGTCGTGGACCGGCAGAGTTGCCTTCGGGCAGTCAGGGCTTCCCGATACGCACCCCTTGGTGACCGGGCTTTCGGGCCGCGCCGCGCCGCCCGACTGGACGGTGGACGACCCAGGTATCTTGCGGACGCCAACGATCAGATTCTGGTAATCGCGATGATCGAACACGTAGATGCGCTCGGGAATCTCGACGAGATTCTCACCACCCCTGGACTTGACGGCATCATGGTCGGACCAGCCGATCTGGCTGCCTCCATTGGCCAACTGAACAATCTGAGTCACCCAGAGGTGGTTGCCGCGATTGATAGCATCCACGCGGCATGCGATCGAAACGTATTCCCGTTCGGGATCTTTGCGGCCGGGGAAGACGCAGCGCGCGTTTGGGTGGACCGCGGAGCCGTGTTCGTGACCATCGGCGCAGACGTTCAATTTCTCGATCAGGGCATCGCGCGCTGCCAAGCATTGCGGAAAGACCTGGTCGCCGGCCACACGGCCAAGACCGCCGGATAGAGCAGTGGCGGCAGTGCGATTGCACTGCCGCCATTGTCGGCAACCGCATTGCCGCCACTGCTACCGTGAGATCGCAGCGTTGAGCATTTCACTACGATCGTGGATCTTGACCCGTGCTCGCTCGAGATCACGGCCGAGCTCGACTTCTGCCTGATCTATCGACAGCCAACCGTTCCAGTCAACGACTGCCACTTCGCGGGCTCGGAGGAGTTCCAGCGGGTCCACTCCGGACTTCTCGGATCTGGCATGCGGCAACGTCAATGCGTCTTCGACTATCGCGGTGACAGTTTCATTGGCATCCAATCGGTTGGTCCCGATAACCCCAGACGGCCCTCGTTTGATCCAACCCGTCACGTACGTACCTGCCAAATGCTCCTCATCGACGATTACGCGGCCCTCACGATGGGGTATGACGCCACGATGTTCGTCGAAAGGCAATCCGACGAGCTCGCAACCACGGTATCCGATCGAGCGAACCACGAACTGTGTGGCGACGTCCGTCGTCGAAATATCGTCGCCCTGCCCGCGAGCGAGTCGCACCGAGCGCACGTGTCCGTTGTCACCCTGGAGTTCCGTAGGCCTCGTGTTGAATTCCAATCGCAAAGTTCGCTCGCCGCCCCGCGACCCTCTGTCAGCGTATTCTTTCAATATTGCCATCCGCCGGGAGACCAGTGGATTCGCCGCGCCTTCCTGGTCCTCCGCATTCAGTTCGAGGTCGACAGGATCCACCACTATCGCGCAATCCGTCAGTGATCCAAGCTCGATGAGTTCCTTGTTGGTGAACTTGGCGTGGACCGGCCCCCTCCTGGCCAGAACCCGGACATCCCGAATACCACTCGAAGCGATCGCCTCGATCACATGCTCAGGCATGTCGGTACGCCTGAGCTCGTCGGGGGTCCGATTCAACAGGCGCGCAACGTCCAACGCGACATTTCCGCCACCCACTACCACTGCAGTGTGCCCAGAGATCGAAAAGCGTTCCACGCCAGCGTCAGGGTGACCGCTATACCAAGCAACGAATTCCGTGGCCGAGGAAACTCCGGACAGATGTTCACCAGGAATGCCCAGTCGGCGATCCTGGCTGGCTCCCGACGCGAACACCACTACATCGTAGTAGTTTCGAAGCTCGGCAAGCGAAATATCGTTTCCCACTGTCACATTGCCGAAGAACCGCACCCGCGGGTCAGCGAGAACCTCCGCGAACGCCCCGACTATCGACTTGATCTTGGGGTGATCAGGCGCAACGCCGTAGCGGACAAGTCCGTACGGGACGGGGAGCCGATCGAAGACGTCGACCTGCGCGTCGACCCGATCGGATTCACCGAGCAACTGGGCCGTGAAGATCCCGGACGGACCCGATCCGACGACCGCGACTCTCAGGTTGACCGACACTTAGGCACCACCTGGAGGTAGCGCTGAAACGAACGCCGGGTCATTACTGGACTTTCCGACCTTCTTTGCGCCTCGTGGTGAGCCGATTTCCGTGAAGAATGCGGCATTGAGATCCAGGAAGTTCTCCCTTTCCGGCGGGAGTTCGGCGTCGTAGTAGATCGCGGAGACCGGGCATGCAGCCTCACACGCACCACACTCGATGCACTCGTCTGGATGGATATACATCATTCGGTCACCCTCGTAGATGCAGTCTACCGGGCACTGCGCAACACACGATCGGTCTTTAATATCGACGCACGATTGCGTCACCACATAGGTCATGGCGTTCTCCTGCAATGTCGCCTGCCGTAGGCAGGGAGTTGGTGCCGAGAGGGGCAAATCGTCCACTAGGAACATCGAGCACAATCAAGTATTGCATACATTTTTGCCGCCATCAACGGTTCCCGTGCACCGGCTCAGGCGTCGGCCGCGTCGTCACACGACCGCTCCCCCACCGCGGAGGCGGGCAATCTGCTGCTCGTCGTAGCCGAACTCCGTCAGCACTTCATCGGTGTGTTCTCCGGCATCAGGCGGGTATCCCCAGGGCTGTGCCGGCGTCGACCCGAGATGGATCGGATTGTTCACGGTGACCACCTCACCGTGCCGTGGGTGCATCAATACCAAAGACATACCGTTGTGCACTACCTGCGGATCGACGAAAACGTCTTCCAAGCGGTTTACCGGACTGCATGGAACATCACCGGCCTCCAGTATCTCTATCCAATAGTCTGTCGGATGCTCCGCGAATATCGATTCGAGAGCCGGTACTAGTTCGCCACGATTTCGCACTCTGTCGGTGTTGGTCGTAAAGCGGGGATCTTCGTTGAGATCCCTCCTTCCCAACGCATCACAAAGCGTCACCCAGAACTTCTGAATGAGGCATGCAACCACTACCCATCCATCCGAGGTAGCAAAGACCTGGTACGGAACGATATTGCTCTGCGCACCCCCCTGCGGCCGGAAGGGAATCCCTGTCTTGTGATATGCGACAGAGAGATTCGGAAGGAGCGAGACCTGGCCGTCCAACAAGTTCACGCCGACCTTCTGGCCGACACCGTCGCGGTCACGAGCGCGAAGTGCCAGAAGAATTCCGTTGCAGGCCATGTACGAGCCGAGGAAATCCGCGATTGCCGGCGCCACTTTTACCGGAGTGCGCCCGGGTTCTCCGGTAGTACCCATCGTGCCGCCACGTGCTTGAGCAAGGAGATCCATACCCGGCCGGTCCACAAGCGGGCCGTCTTCGCCGTATCCGGTGATGGAGCAATAGACCAGGCGCGGGAAGCGCTCTTTCAGGCTGGGGAAGTCCAAACCCAGACGACGCGACGACGCGGGCCTCATCGAGACGACCAGCACATCTGCGTCGGTCAGCAGGCGGTCAAGCACTTCCCTTCCCGCAGGGGTCTTGACGTCGATGCGCACCGATCGCTTACTCCGATTGACACTGAATGCGTAGGCGCTCTCGCCCTCGCCAAATGCATTGTCGATCTGACGTAGTGGGTCGCCTGTCGGAGGCTCGACCTTGACGACATCCGCACCGAAGTCCCCGAGCATCGACGTCGCATACGGTCCGGCCGCGATCTGCGAGAGATCGACCACCCGAATCCCCGACAGCGCACCGACATTGGACCGGCGTGGGAGATCAGGATCAGGCATTCTCGTCTCCGTCGTCGGTCGAGGTGATCAGGCGCCAGGCGCCGAGGTCCATCGCGCAGGCCTTTCGACCGAGCATCCGTGCGCTCTCCTCGGTGGTGCCGTCAGCGAGGGACCAGGACCACAAGCGCTTGCTGTACCTCTGCAACGGATACTCCATCGTCACGCCGATTGCTCCGTGAACCTGGTGCGCGGTACGGGCAGCGACGATCGCTGCTTCACCAGTCAGTACCTTCGCGGCAGCGATAATCCCGGCAGGGAATCGACCGTCCTTCTCGACCCGCTCGCGTGCGGCATCGACGAGTACCGCCACGCGCTGCGCCTCGGACGCAAGTCTGGTCAGATGTGTCTGCACCGCTTGGAAATGGGAAATCGGCTTGCCGAACTGCTCTCGTTGTCCGGCGTACTCGATGGTTATCTCCGCGGAGCGCTGCAAGGCGGCGGCCAGAGCTGCGGCCCGAGCGAGCCTCGCGCGCTTACCCAGCTCGCCGGTGAGCTCCGCATGGCTTAAGCCGCTGTCGTCGAATGTGCGCGCGACGACGTCGGACAGACGCGCCGTGCTGGCGGGTTCACCGGCAATGTCCACGCCCGAGTTCTCGATGTCCAGGTCAGCGACGTCCACCGTTGCGATGTAGCTTCTGCCCGCCGACTCGACGGTCACCACGATAGAGGTTGCGTACTCGGCCCACCGGAGGGAGTCGAGTCGACCGCTAAGCAGGGTCTGCCCGTCACGTATCTCGGCGACCAGGTCACCGCTCGCGTGCACTGCCAAGTCGGAGTCCCAGGGGAAGGGGCGTGCGACGTGTGTAAGGAGGAACCCTGCCAGGACCGGACCTTCGATGACGGGTGTACTGACCCCGGCGTACGCGGCGCTGGCGATCACATCGAGCGCGTCCTGATACGAACCTCCACCGCCGCCCAGCTCTTCGGGGACGGACACTCCGAGGAATTCGCCCTCGCGCAGGATCCCGAGAAGTCGTGCGGACCCCGGATCCTGCGCACCTCGCGGCGCGGACCGTGCCTCGGGATCGTCGTCGAAGATCCCTTTGGCGAGGCCGTAGACCGTCTCCGCCAGGGGCGACCGCAGGACCCAATCCCTCCTCGTCTTCGCCCATTTGTCGAGCTGGCGCCCCACCAGGAGTCGCAGTACCTCGT
Organism: Rhodococcus jostii NBRC 16295; assembly: GCF_001894825.1. Lineage (GTDB taxonomy): Bacteria > Actinomycetota > Actinomycetes > Mycobacteriales > Mycobacteriaceae > Rhodococcus_F > Rhodococcus_F jostii. The sequence continues at coordinate 33,924 of NZ_BCWY01000060.1, forward strand.
TCGTGCCACCCGCGGTGGTGAAGACGGCCGAACGCAACCGATTGATGTCGAGGAAGGTATGAAGGCGTTCCGCAGCGGGCCCCGGTGACAATTCCTCGTCGCGAAAGGCCCACAACTCGTCGACCAGCAACTGTTCGAGCTCGGTCCCTAGATCCTTGGCCATTGCGGCTTCCGCAACGGGCGACCCTCCGAGTTCCACCTGGCGCGCGATCGACAGGGACATCTCCCGAAGCCCCATTTGTTGGGCTATGATTCGTCCGATGAGCTCGTGAGCGGTGTTGGAGTCGCCGGCAAGGGTGCGGGATTCTACGAAGGCTTCGAAGAGCGGGAAGGTCGTGAGGTAGCGTTCGGGTCCCGATCTCTCGAGTGCGAGCTCGGCCGTCAGTTGTTTCCAGCCCGAGCCCTCCTCTCCGATCAGCCAGTCGTCATGCGCGAAGACGTCGTCCAGGAACACTTCGTTGAAGTGCTTCTCGCCGTCCATACCTTCGATGGGCCGGACGTCGAGACCTTCGGCGTCCATCGGCACGACCAGGAGGCTGAGGCCTTCGTGCTTCTTCGGAGAATCCGATGTGCGGCAGAGCACTTCGATGTAGTCGGCGCGGTGGGCGTCCGTAGTCCAGATCTTGCGTCCGTTGATTCGCCACCCGCCATCCACCTTGCGGGCCCGCGTGCGTACCGAAGCAAGGTCCGACCCGGCGTCGGGTTCGCTGAACCCGCCTGCCATCAGGCAACGGCCTGCGGCAATCTCCGGGAGCAGCGCCTGGCGCAAGGATTCCGGGCCGTTCAGTAGCAGACTCGGAGCGGTCTGACGATCTGCAGTCCAGTGCGCCCCCAATGGCGCTCCGGCCGCGAGAAGTTCCGAGATAACCAGGCAGCGTTCGACTCCCGAGCGATCCGTTCCGCCGTACTCGACGGGGATCGTCATACCGACCCAACCCCGATCGGCGAGTTTGACACTGAATTCTCTGTCGAATCCACCCCGGGTCGGGCTGTCTCCAGAGGGAACGAAGCCGTTACGTCGAGCAAATTGCCTTACTGTTGTGACTAATTCACGCTCCTCGTCCGACAGCTGGATCGGGGCGAAACCGATCTGGCTTTTCACGGTACTCACAAGCTAGGTCCTTTCGTTGCCGGTGGCAGGACGGGGCAAGCGTGGAATTATCGAGGATCGACGGAGAATTCCGCTGGGATCGACGTGCGTACGCAGCAGCGCAACTTCGTCGTCGGTCGCGGCGAAGTCGGCGGGTTGTGACCGCGACACCTCCCACCCAATCGAATCCGCGACGGTGCTCCACGAGAGCTCGCCGAGCTTGGTGTCCGGCTGTAGGACCCCGGTGGAATCCGGACGGAGCACGGCCTCCGGTGTGAACAGCGCTGCCGGTCCTTGATTGGGTAGGCCGAGTTCTTGTCGCGTTTTTCCGCGGTACCCGTGACCGATCACCGACGCGTACTCGACATGATCGGTCAGGGTTCTGCGGTCATGGCGCTCGGTGAAGAGCAGTGTTCTTCTCGCGGTGTGGCCCAGCGCCGTGTTGGCCATCCCAGGGCCGCGCAGCCGACCGGAGGAGGTGCTGACGTAGTGGACGTTGACACTTCCATGCTGATCGATCTGCATTCCGCCGTAGAACATCACATCGATGCCCAACTCGGTGATCGCGAAGACATCGGACATGTCGGCGATTGCCACAGGATGACAGTTCCATCCAGCCGTGAACTCCGGTACAAGCCGACGTGGATTGACGTAGACGCCGGCTCCCAGAATCGTCAGTCCTGGTGCGTGTTGTGCTTGCGCCAGCAGACTTGCGGCGAGTGGAATTGCAGAAGCGGCACCGGTGAGGACAACTTCCCCGTCTGCGAGCTCGCGTGAGATCGCGATGCACATACGTTCGCGTGCGGAGAGATCCATGTCAGATCGCCTCTCGTTCGAGCTGTGCGAGACGCGCGGAACCGATCTTGGAGAGATATGTTTCGTGTCGGACAGCGCAGAACTCGACGGCATACTCCTTGATCCCTGCGTTTCTCACAAGGGACTGGTATTCGGAAAGGTGGTCCAGGTCGGCCACGTAACTCCCTACGCTGCCGAGCGGATGCGCGCCATACGGGACCTCGACGATCTGGTCCACCAGATATCCGGGCACGGAGACACCGAGCCGTGCGGTCTCACTGACCGGAACGATTCGATCAACCTGCGCGATAACACGTCGGGCAGACCGCGCGATCATCAGATCGGCCCATCGGCTACCGAAATGGACCAGGTTGCCCGTTTCGTCTCCGAACGGGGCGTGAAGGAAAGCAGTATCGACAGAGAGCGGAGCAACCCCGGTCACCCGCCCGTCTTTCACCACCAGCGGGTTGTCGTCCACCAGATCATTCGTTCCCAGATTGTCGAGAGCCTGAACAGGTGCTTGATGATTTTCGGCGAGATACCCACCCAGCAACAACGCTTCGTCGCAGTCCTCGAATGTCACCGAACCGATGGCGAAGGCCTCCTTCGCTGCGGGAGCGAGGCCCACTCCGGCCAGAGAGATGTGCGGGATGCGCACTGTCGAGACTCTCCCGAGGCCGATGAGCACATCAGCGTCCCAAGATGCTGCCGGGGCCGAGCTGAGGAACAGATCCTTTGCTCCGGAACGGATCAGACTCCGCACGAGGGAACTGGGACGGTTCTCGAGAAGCATGCCGCCGAGAGCAACTCTTCGACAGTCAGCTAGCTGCGGCTCGATCTCGGACAAGGTGGTTTGTTTCATTGAGCTACCGGCTCCCGGTGGTAGTGATGAACTGCTGGCGCTAATGATGTGGCGATCCACCCCCGATGCCCCATGTCGCCATTTGTGTATACATTAACTTAGGCCGAGGAGCGCTCCCCGTCAATCATCTAATACTCCCTACCCGAGGCCGGCCAGCCTGTGACTGTCGTTGACTGCCATTAGGCGATCCACATCGAATGCGGTGAGAGCGTCGATTATCGACCGGTGATCAACGCGTATCTCCTCTTTCGCCTCGGACAGGTTCGACAGCAGTGAGGAGCTGTGCACCTCCGAGACACGCCACAGGCGCTGCACTCCGAGTTTGAATTGACGAAGGGTGGAGAGGTCAAAGATCGCAAAATGAAACTCACGATTCCAGCGAAGGTAGTCGTCGATGTCGAGTCGGCCTATGGCCTCGTTCATCCGCGCGTCGGCATGCTCGACTATCGCCAGCACACGTGAGTCGGGCCTGACAATCGTTCGTAGCAACTCGGCCTCGAACAGCCCGCGCATCTGATATACCTGCGCCAGATCGTCCTCGCCCAGACGCACAACCACATATCCGCGGTTGGCGCGATGAGAGACAAGCCCCTCCGCCTCGAGGACCCGAAGCGCTTCACGCAGCGGACTTCGAGACACCCCGAGTTCCTCGGAGAGATCCACCTGATGGATCTTCCGCCCCGGCAGTAGTGCTTGATCGACGATAAGGCCGCGAATCTTTGCCGCGACCTGCATCGTCAATTGCACTGGTTCGGTATCTGCGCGATAGCTCGTCATCGGCCTACTCCTGGTCGTCTGGCACCCGTCACACGTAGAACCGCCCGAGGCTATGCCTGCGAGGGAACTACTCGGAAATACTGACCGCACCGGCAGGACAGGCGCGTACAGCCTGCTCGACGGTGGTTCGGAGAAGCTCGTCGACGGACTCGGTCATCACCTCCGCATAACCCTCGTCGTCCATGCCGAAAACTCCGGGCTCCTCGATGAGGCATTGACCATGCCCCTCGCAGCGCTGAAGGTCGACGACAACACTGAATGCCATTGCGCTTTCCTTCCGCGAAACTAGATGTGGACCGATGCCCGTGTAGGCACCGGCATTCCGAAACTGACCACCTTCGTGCCCTCCGAAGCCTCTACGAGAACGGACTCTCCGAAGTCAGAAAAGATGACGGTGCGCGGCCCGTACGTATCCGACCCGATCGACACCTCGCCTTCACTCACCCAGATGAACTGCATACGTTCAGGGGGCAGATCCAGAACACTGCGTGCATCCCACCTGTAGGTCGACACGTAGACGTCGTCTTCCGTGAAGCGGCCTAGCGACTTGATCGCAACGCCCTCGTTGAGCGGTCGCCAGTCGAACCCCTCCGGGTTCATCAGGATCGGCTGCGGATACCTCGGCGTCGGATAGGTCAACTCACGACCCATGAAGTTTTCCCACACGGCGTTTCGGCCATCTGCGCGATGCTCGTTGCCCTCGGCGTCGACCATGACGTAGTAGCCGTCCTTGAACTCGCCAACTTTCTGCATCTCGGTGTAGGTCGCGTCGTGCTGCGCCCGCGTGACCCAATCGGGACTCCACTGGATCAGCAGCACCTCGGCCTGCTCGATCACTTCAGGTCCGTAATGGGCACCAGCCGGGAAGAAGGCGGACTGGCCACCTGTAGCTTCGAGACCGTGACCGAAATCCGGATCTCCACTGACGATGAAGCGGATCTGATCGAAGTTGTGGCGATGGCGAGGAGCATTGAAGATCCCGTGACCGCCTTCGTAGTACACGAGATCGGCGGTGAAGCCGACCCCTGGTGAGACCTCGCCTTCCCGTACGAACTTGCGGTGCACCCGCCCCGGCCGGTTCTTCTTGGCCACTAACTCGTATGGAATCAGATCGGTTTCGACCACATGCATTGTTGCCTCCTGGGCTACTCGTCGACACACGCTCGCTCGCGTACACACGCCAGGATCACCGACCCTGCCGCAATCAATAAATTCAGTATCGCATACATTTCTGTCGTCAATCTAGATTCCTCGCCTGTAGTCTTGACGTGTCGTGAATCACAGGTCACGCTTTACATGCATACTGCGCCCAGTTTGGTGCGAACATTCCGAGAGGGCTTCCCCTTGCCACAAATCCTCAACATTGCAGAACCGCCGACCTCCAGCTTTCTCGAAAATACCGAGGTCCAGAACATGCTGATCGACGGTCGATGGACCGCGGCCAGTGCGGGCGAAACTTTCGACACTTTCAACCCTGCCACCGGCGCCCTCCTTGCCCGTGTCGCGTCCGGACAGAAGGCCGACGTCGATCGCGCGGTGACAGCCGCCCGGCGCGCATTCGAGCGCGACAGCTGGGCACACATGAATCCCCACGCCCGCACCCGGATGTTGCTCAGACTGGCCGATGGAATCGACGCCAGTGCCGAGGAACTCGCGACGCTGGAGGCGTTGGACAGCGGAATTCCCCTGTCCGTCACCCGAGGAATGGTCGCTGCCTCCAGTGAAGCGCTCAGGTACTACAGCGGTTGGCCGACTAAGCTCCAAGGGACCGTCAACCCCGTCGACCCTCTGGTCCATTGTTACACCGTCCGTGCACCGGTCGGTGTCTGCGCAGGAATCATCCCATGGAACGGGCCGATCACGATGGCGGTTTGGAAGGTCGCGCCCGCACTGGCCTGCGGAAACACGATAATCCTCAAGCCCGCCGAACAAACGTCGCTCACGGCGCTTCTCCTCGCTCGAATTTTCATCGAAGCCGGACTTCCAGACGGTGTGCTCAACGTCGTCACGGGACTCGGCCGCAATGCGGGAGCGGCAATCGCACAACATCCCGGCATCGACAAGGTCTCTTTCACCGGATCGACACAGACGGGGAAGAGCGTCCTATCGGACTCGATCGGGAACCTCAAGCGAGTGACGCTGGAACTCGGGGGCAAGTCACCACACATCGTGATGGCGGACGCCGACCTCGAACTTGCGGCCTCGAACGCAGCTCAGGGATTCTGCGGGCTGACCGGCCAGATGTGCATTGCAGGCAGCCGAATTCTCGTACACCAGTCGGTCCGCGACGAGTTCAGCGAGCTGCTCGCGAAGAAGGTCAGCGTTTACCGGATCGGCGATCCCTTCGCTTCGGACACCGACCTCGGCCCGCTCATCTCGGCGCAGCAGCGTGATCGTGTGAATTCTTACATTGAGCTCGGCGCCAATGAAGGTGCTCGTGCTCTCGTTGGCGGCGGCGAACCATTCGATGGTCCTGGCTATTTCGTCAAGCCGAGCATCTTCACAGACGTCGACAACTCGAGCCGATTGGCGCAAGAAGAGATCTTCGGTCCGGTAGCTGCAATCATCGAGTTCACCGATGTCGACGAGGCGATCCGGATCGCGAACGACACGGATTACGGTCTCGCCGCCGCTGTTGCGACTCGTAATGTCTCGAACGCGCACCTGATCGCGCAGAAGCTCCGCGCGGGAGTGGTGTGGGTCAACACCTACGGGGAATTGGACCCCGCGTTTCCCTTTGGGGGATTCAAACAGTCCGGAATCGGCCGCGAACTCGGCGAGGCGTCGCTCGACAACTTCACCGAACTAAAGTCGGTCATGATTCGGCTCTGAGATCGTCTGTCAACCCTGCAACGGGTCGGGCGCCGAAGGGCACCCGACCCGTTTCCCTGTACACGAATGTGATCGGTCAACGAATGTGATTGCTAGCCACAGCTATTTGTCCCACAGGTAGGTGAATTGCTCGCGGAAGTCCTGTGGTTCACCACTCCAGTCCGTGGTCGGATCGAAGTCGATGTTGTCCGCGGTGTGCAGCTGCACCGGCATGTCCAACCCGCGATAGACGTCAACCGGCACTTCTTGACCGGCGAAAACACGAGCGACGGCATCCGCGACCATGTATCCGGTGTAGTCCAATCCTTGGTCGAGCGAAGCGGCCAGCATGTTTCCATCGGTAATCTGAATCATGTTCGCAGGGGTTCCGCCTACGGTCACGCCTTTGACGCGGTCCGCCAGGCCGGCTTGTCGGAGTGCTTCCGGCACACCGACGAAGACTCCACCGAACGTACCAAACACGTAATCGATATCGGGGTCGGCCTGGACAGCCGACACAATGCGTGACGGTAGAGCGCCGCCAAGTTCGGAGAAGCTGAATTCGAGGTCCTTGACCTCGCACGAGGGGCACTTATCCTTGAGTCGGTCAGCAAAACCGTCACGCTGCGCAACCGCCGCAGCGATATCCGGCGGATACGCGATCAGGACCTTGGCAGCGGCGCCGCTGTCAGCAATCGTCCAGTCCCCTGCGATTCCGCCGAACCTACGCGCTTCGGGAAGGGAATAGAAGGAGAAGTCGATACTCGGCCCAGTATGACCTTCCAGCGATGTCGAGTATCCGACTACCTTCACACCCGAATCATGCAGCGCTGCAAGCTGCGGACCAACAGACGACGTTACCAACCCACTGAGGACAACTGCATCGAATCCCTGGCTTCGTGCCTGTTCGATTGCCCTGGCCGCTTTCTGTGGATCAGCGCCAGCTTCGAGTTTGGTCGCCTTCATGTTCAACACAGCGGCGGCCTCGGCGAAGGAACCGTACGCAGTGTTGTCGTTCTGCGTGCCGGATCCGATCCACGCGACGGACTTACCTGCCGGCTTGGACTTCAACGGTTCGGTGATCCCGATGGACGTCGGCTTCTGCATAAAGGCATCGACATTGGCCTGAACGTCGGCGGGCACTTCACCACCGGTTCGTGCCCCGGCCGTGCTCACGCCGGTATTGCTCGAACACGAAGTCGCCATGCAAATCAGCGCGACACCAGCGACCGCGCTCGCAACTCCTCGACGCCGCCAAGTGCGACCGGTCTTACCGCGAATCATTGATACAGCCTGCTTCCATTTGTCGGAGTGGTCACGTTGACCGACCGAAGTCGAACGCGGTATAGGTATGTGGCATTGGCACTGGTCAGGGGGCTCCGTTGGGCTCCAGTGTCGATCGTTTGGACCACACTGACATTGCCATGGCACCGATCAAGGCAATTCCGTAGAAGAAGTCGTGGATCCAGAGTCGCACTCCGATGAGGTCGAACCCCTTGGCTCCGATTGCCAGTGCGATGATCGCGATGACAGTTCCCCAGGCATTCACTCTGCCTTCCTTCAGCTGAGTCGCTCCGAGGAACACCGCCGCGAATCCGGGAAGCAGGAAGGACGCCGCTACGCCAGGCGAGTTGGCGCCGACACGAGCAGCCAACAAGATCCCGGCAATGGCGCCGAGCACACTCGACAGCACGAGCGTCGTCATGATGTATTTTCGTACCGGGACGCCGGCCAGACGGGCGGCTTGGATTCCGCCACCGATGGCATAAGTCCGGCGACCCACCGCGGCGTGTTCGAGAAAGAACCACGCGACAATCGCCAGCGCCAGCGCAATATAGACCGGCCACGCGATTCCGAACAACGAACCGACCCCGATTCCGAGAAAGTTCGCGTCACGGATCGGGAAGCTGGAACCGCCGGACAACGCGAAGTCGATCGATCCGATCACCGTTCCTGTGCCAAGAGTGGCGATAAGTGAGCTCACCTTGAAGTACGTGATGATGAGTCCGTTGAGGATACCGAGAGCGACACCGATGAGGATGACCACAAGTGCCGCGGTCACCCAAGACATGTCGTGCTTCACCATCAGGATGGCCATGACTGTCGACGTCAGTCCCATCGTGTACGCCACAGACATGTCGAAAACACCAGCAGTGACGGGGATCAGCACCCCGAGCGCGACGATGATCGTGATCGACTGCTGGCCGAGCATGGTCGTCCACGTGTCGTAACGCAAGAACAGGTCGGGAAGTCGGTACGTGAAGTATGCGAACAGAAGAATCGCCAGGTAAACCGCAGAAATGCGCTTCACTGACAACACCTGCCACCACTGGAACTTACTCTTTTTACCCGACTTCGGGTCAGACTCCACCGAATCCCGTCTCACTGTCTCCGTCTTGCCTGCGAGCGGACTACTCATTGCTGTCTTCTCTCTTTCCAAGGCTTTGGCCCATCGAATTGCGCGCAATAGAATCGGTGGTGAGTTCCTGTCCGTGCAGCTCTGCTTGCACAACTCCGTCGGCGAGGACGAGTACTCGATCACAGTTGGCGGCGAGTTCCTCCCAGTCAGACGACGTGGCGATGATGGCTGCTCCGTCGCGAGTGGCATCGTCGAGCATTTCCCAGATCGAGCGTTTGGCGCCAACGTCAACTCCCGCCGTCGGCTCCTCGAGCAGGACCACCCGAGGTCGCGTACGCATCCACTTGGCCATCACCACCTTCTGAGCATTTCCACCAGAGAGCTCTACGACGTTTTTGTCCGGCTGCCGTGGACGAATATCCATCGATTCGATCCAACGATCGGCCTCGTCGACTTCCAATCGTCGCGACAGCCTCCCACCCTTAACCACATCTCCCATCGACGGAATGGTCAGGTTCTCGGAGATCGTCATGGAGGACACGAGCCCCTCCGGGAAGCGTTCCCTGGGTACCATGGCGATACCGGCATCCAGTGAGTGCTTGATCGAGCCCACTCGGAGCGATTCGCCACCAACGCTTACGGTGCCCCCCGACGGCTGGGTTATCCCGGAGAGGACGCGCGTGACGTCCTCTCGACCGGAACCGTCCAATCCGGCAATGCCGACAATCTCGCCTGCACCTACCGTGAGCGACAGCGGTGAAAGGTGCTCTGTAGAAATATTTCTCACCTTGAGCACCGGCTTACCCCGACTACGGTCGAAGGTTGGCCTGGAGTGATTGGACGCCGAAGCGGAGCGGTCACCGACGATGAGTTCCGTGAGTTGGTCACGAGTGAGCCCCGAGACGCTGCGCTCGGCGACCTTGTTGCCGTCTCGCAGTACTGTGACTCGGTCGCAGATCGTCAAAACATCGGCGAGGCGATGGGACACGAACAGCACTGCGCAACCGCGACGAGCAGCAGTTCTGACCGCGTCGAATAGCACCTGGACTTCCCGCTCAGGGAGGGTCGCGGTGGGCTCGTCGAGGATGAGCAGGCCACTTGAATCGTCCGACATTCCCGAGACCGCTCGCACGATTGCAACAATCGCTTGATCACGGCGGGACAAGTCGTCCACAAGCTCTCGTGGGTCGACGTGTGAATCGAATTCCCGGAGAAGCTTCTCAACTCGTTTTCGCTCCGCTTTCCATGAGATCCTTCCCGCACGGGTGAGGTAGCCGTGTTCTAGAGCGATGTTGTCAATCACCGACATCGACGGAATCAATCCCAGATCCTGATGGATGGCATGAACGTGATCGCGCCAAGGCGCGCCCGCGTCATACAAATCCACGGAGTCACCCAAGAACTCGGCAGCTGCACCAGGATCAGGTGCGTGAAAGCCGGTGATCAGTTTGATCAATGTGCTTTTACCGCAGCCGTTGTGGCCTACCAGGGCGTGGATTTCGCCTGCATGGATCTCCATCGAGAAGTCTGTAAGTGCCCGCTGGCCAGGGAAGGTCTTCGTTAGATCCCGCACGGACAGAACGCTGTCTGAACCTCGCGCAGTTCCCTTCTCGGGCACTCCGACCTCGACGTCTGTGCTGCTCATTTCCGACCCGCTCTCGATGGCGACAATTTTGTATGCAACAAAAGTATCGTGTTGCCCCGATCACATGTCAAGAGCCCGTGGGGGCAGGGTCACAATTTGTTACGAAGAGGGCGGTTGGTCCAAAGATTCATAAAATAGTCTGTAGGAGTTGATATTTAGTGAACTCCGGTAATGACCCGGCTGTCGGACTCGGCGACATGGACGTGCCAGCGGACCTCGGCCACCGCAGCGAAAGCCGATCCCTTCGCAGCCCTGCGGGCTGACGTACTACGACGCAGGGAGGGGAGGCTGCGGCTGGTGTGTTGTCCACTGCAGCAAGAAGTTCCACTAAGACCGGGCATGGAACGCGAACAAACCCCTGTGGAAGCGTAATTCATCACGCTTCCGCAGAGGTCCATTCACAACTGTTGCTCACATTCAGATCGGAGCTACCGAAGGTTCTTCGTCGAGAATGATCGCCTTGGTCTCCAGGTACGGCAGCAGACCTTCGACGCCACCCTCGCGTCCGATTCCGGACTGCTTGAATCCTCCGAAGGCGAAGGCGTGTGAGTTCCGGTGCGCGTTGTGGCCGACCGTTCCGGATCGGATCTGACGCGCGAAGTTCCACGCTCGGTCGACATCGTTGGTGAATACTGCCGAATTCAGGCCGTACAGGCTGTCGTTCGCAATCGCGACCTGTTCCTGCTCACTGTCGGCCGGAATCACACTCAAGACCGGTCCGAACAGTTCGTTTCGCGCCGTGACCGTGTCGTTGCCGACATTGCCGAGCAATGTGGGTTCGACAAACCAACCCTTATCGAGGCCTTCGGGTCGGCGGCCACCGGCCGCAAGCGTCGCGCCCTCGTCTACACCCTGGGCGATCAACCGGTTGATGTGGTCGAGTTGCCGTCGCATGGCCACAGGGCCCATGTCGGAAGAGTCGGAGAACTGGTCGCCCACCCGAATCTTGGCGTACTCGGCACTGATCGCCTCGAGCAGTGCGTCGTGACGATGCTTGCTCACGATCACTCGGGTCAAGGCTGAGCACACCTGACCGGTCAGCTCGATCGACGACGCAGCCAGTGATGCTGCCGCGGCCTCAATGTCGTAGTCGTCGAGGATCAACGCAGAGTTCTTTCCCCCGAGCTCGAGGTTGACGCGCGCGATTCGTTCCGCACCAATTGCCGCGATCTGCTTGCCGACCTGCGACGAGCCGGTGAAGCTGAGCTTGTCGATGCGCGGGTCGCGGACGAGCAGCTCGGAGGCCTCACGCTCTGCGGTGACGAAGTTGAGGACTCCTGGTGGCAGACCCACCTCCTCGGCAACTTCCGCGAGAAGGTACGCGCTGACCGGTGCTTCTGGCGCCGACTTGAGTACGACCGTGCAGCCGGCCAGTAGAGCGGGAGCGATCTTCCAGCTCATGGCGACAAGTGCGGCGTTCCACGGAACGATCGCTCCGACAACGCCTACCGGTTCGCGCGCGATCCAGCCATACCCGCCACCCATAGGGACATGTCGCTCGACGAATTGGAAGGAGTCTGCGAGGCCGGCGTAGTAGTCGTAGATTCCCGGGATACGTTCGCCACGCGCAAGCGCCTGGTTGTGCAGGATCCCCATCTCGGACGACCAGATCTGCGCCAGGTCGGCAACCCGGGCCCGCAGACCGACAGCGATCGCACGTAGATACCCAGCACGCTCTGCATGCGTCAGCTTCGGCCACGGGCCGGAGTCGAACGCCGTTCTGGCCGCAGCGATGGCGCGGGACATGTCAGCCTGACGCGCCGCCGGAACAGTCGCATACACCTGTTCAGTTCCGGGCTGGATGACGTCGATGACATCGGAACTCGACGGGTTCACCCACTGGCCGTCGATGTAGAACCGATCAAGGTACTTGATGGGTGCGGACAACGTGACTCTCCTATTTCTCTCAGTTGACTGAGCTACCGTTCGCACATACGGCCCGGCACTGCGGGACAACACAGGCCTACGTCACTACGTTTCGAATCGGCGATGCGTCGCTGGTCACTCGAGGCAGGATCAGCTAAGACAATTTTCAAACTGAGCATTTTTGCACACGTTTATGTATACATCTATGCGGTTGCGACTGCAAGCTAAACCCGCCCGGTCACGCCCAACTGGCACGGTGCCATCACCTAACCGATCGGCACATTCTGTGCCCCTCAGGGGTTGACGAAACAGCCATCCGATGCCACCGTTATGTAGACATTTTTGTCGCCATTGAGGTGCGGACATCGAGGCCGCCGCGTCGGCCTCAGCACGTCTGATCAGGGACGCGCCATGCCGCACCTCCAAGCTTTCTCTCCCGGACACCTTCGAATCACCACGGCAGAGTGCCGAGACCGGAGCACCTAATGTTGGATAACACTGCAGCTATTCTCGCCTTCGCCACGAAATGGCGACACTGGGGCGGTGGGCACACCGAGGACATCTTCGTCGAGTTTGGTCTCACGGCTCCGCAGTACTTCGAGCGCCTTCACCAGCTTCTCCGCAACAGGCACAAAGTCGCGGCTCACGGGGTATCCCCGATCGTGCACGACCAGCTGCGGGCAATTTGTGAGTCGCGGCTCGCACGACGCCCCTGGGAACAAGGCCCGCCGCCGAGACAGGCGGCTCGGCCAGCGAACTCGGAGGTTGTGAAGGTGGCGAGTTCTGAGGCCACTTCGGCTTCTCTACCGCGGCGATCGAATTCCGACCCGCTGCCGGAGTTCGATCGCATCGAACACGGGACCGACGGCGACCACAACCACCCGCGATGACCAAGAGGCACAGGCCTGGCCCATAGTACGAGGGCCTCCAGGCGGTTGCCGGTCAGACCGATACCGCCTGGAGGCTCTCGTACTTGGGTCCGAAACATCAAGGAGCAGTGGATTCACCTGCGTGACAGCCGGCGAATTCACCGTTCCGCTCCGCGGTCATCCGAGAAGTCCGACGACCTCCGCAGCAGTGATGACGTCCGCCTGGCGCGGAAACACCTTTCCGACGAGCACGTCGTGAACTTCGGAATCGGGATCCGCGCAGGCGTCGGAGAGAACGACAATCCGGTAGTCGAGATCGGCACCCTGCCGGACCGTTGAGAGAACGACGCCGCTTGTCGAGATTCCCGCCAGAATCAGAGTGTTGACATTCCGAGAGCGCAACTGCTCGTCGAGATCGGTCGTAGTGAAGGGACCGACACGAGTCTTGCGAACCACGACGTCGCCATCCTCGGGAGCTACGCGATCGTCGATGGCAGTCGTGGCCGAGTCAGCGTGCATCGCGGCGCGGAGCTTCGGATCCGCCGCGATGGGAGCAAATTTGCTGTACTCCGGAAGCGCTGCGTAGTCCGAGTCCTCGAAGCCGACTCGGACGTATCCCACGTGCCCGCCGGCAGCTCTGATCGACTTGATCACGTCTGCCGTGCGACCGACCAATGCGTCTGCATCCTGGACGCTGCCAAGAATGCCTCCCTGAAAATCCATGACGAGCAGGGCCGAGCGCGACAACTCGAGCGGTGCGATGGACATACTTCTCCTCTACGTAGGTTCCTGTGACAGATAGCCAACAGGCTGCAGTGCTGCAGTACGGGCCCCCGGGCTCGGGTGGGCGCACTCGCTGCCGGGAGTTCGATCTGCGGAAGCAATTATGCATTCACTTCTACATTCATTATAGCCGCACGTCGGTCGACATGACAGGGGGCGAACCCACCACATCCCCTGGGGCTCTGTCACAGTCAGCCAGCTCGATTCGCCGGGCGCGAACCGTGACGAAATCGTCCGCCGACTTCGTAGCGGGACTCGGCTCGAATCGATGCCCACACAGCCGCCTTGGGCTGCGCCGAGGGTGATCACCGTCTCGCGCCCGGCACGCACGTCCCGACCCCGGCATCACACGGGCATAATGTATGCATAAAAGTAGACGTCGATACTGGATGGTTGTGATTCATGCTCGAGAACCCCCCGACATCGGTTGGTACGGGCGTTCGTCGTCCAGCCTTCATCACCGCAGCACTCGCCGGTTGTGGACTCATCTGCTCCTTCATGCAGACGCTCGTGATTCCGTTGGTACCGGAGCTACCGCACCTTCTATCAACCAGTTCCGCCAACGCATCCTGGATCGTGACAGTCACCCTACTCACGGGTGCCGTATGCACCCCGATCTCCGGAAGACTCGGTGACATCGTCGGGAAGAAGCGGGTGGCGTTGCTTCTTCTTAGCGCGATAGTCCTAGGCTCGCTGCTCGCGGCAGCGGCCACAACACTCGTTCCGATGATCATCGGTCGCGCGTTCCAAGGCGCGGGACTCGGCGTGATTCCGCTTGGCATCAGCATCCTTCGCGACACCATCCCCGCCAAAAGGCTCGGGCGAGCCGTCGCACTGATGAGCTCCACGCTCGGCGTCGGCGCTGCCGCGGGCATGCCGTTGTCGGCTGTCGTCTCCCAGCACTTCGACTGGCACACCTTGTTCTGGCTTTCAGCCGGCCTGAGCGTCATCGGCATCGCTGCCATATGGATAGTGGTGCCTGCCGGCCCGCAGCACAGGAACGCGCGCTTCGACCTCCTCGGGGCTGTCGGACTCGCGGTCGGACTCAGTGGGCTCATGCTCGCTGTGTCGAAAGGAGCGGATTGGGGATGGGCCGCCCCGCCAACAATCAGTTGTGCTGTCGGTGGGCTTCTTGTCCTCCTGGGATGGAGTGTCTATCAGTGGCGAGCGAGCAGCCCGCTCGTCGACCTCCGCGTCTCCGTACGACGGCAGGTACTTCTTACGAATCTCGCTTCGGTAGCAGTCGGTTTCGGGTTGTTCACCTCGCCCGTAGTCATGCCCAAACTGCTAGAGATGCCGTCCACTACCGGAGTTGGACTCGGACAGTCCATGCTGGTCACTGGTCTTTGCATGATGCCCACCGGTCTCATCATGATGGCGATGTCCCCAGTCGCAGCTCGGGTGTCAGATGCGTATGGGCCACGCGCGTGCCTGCTCCTCGGAATCATCACCATCACGGCCGGATACAGCCTTGCCCTGCTGCTCATGACCCAGACGTGGCACACCGTGCTGGTCGGTTGTTTCATCGGGGTAGGGATCGGATTCGCCTACGCTGCCATGCCAACCCTGATCATGCAATCCGTTCCCGAAAGCGAGACTGCCGCCGCAAATGGACTCAACACCTTGATGCGATCAATTGGCACCTCGGCTGCCAGCGCAGTAATCACAGTCATACTCGCCCAGGACGTCGTCACGGTGAATGGACACGACTACACCACGACCACGGGCTTCCGTCTCGCATTCGCAACTGCCGGAATCGCCAGTGCCGTCGCGCTGATCATTGCCTGGGCCATCCCACGACCTCACCGAACCGATGTCGACGCCCGCACGCCTGCGGAAGACCGGACGAGTATATCGACCACCTGATCTGATCCAGCCTGCGCGGTCGCGAACCAGCTGAGTCGGCGGCCCTTCCGTGTTGATCTGTCCCCGCTGCAACGCCGACCGCGCACGGCGGTATCTGATAACTGAGATCGTGACGACGGCCTCAACACACTGATGCTGCATTTCTCCACATCAGCTGCGGGCGTTGAATTTTGCCTATCCTCGGGCACTACATGGTCGTGTAGGCGGCCGCGAGTACACCACCACATCTGCATTCCAATCCTTGCTGCAGGACTGGCAGCAATCCATGCGCTCGCCCTGGCCTGGGTCATCCTGCGGAGAGCCACTGCAACTCCAGCAGAAATCACAGCAGCCGCCAACGGCAATGCCGTGCGGCCGCGGGCTGATGGCAAGCGGACCAGGCGCAGCACGCGGGAACGTCGGACGCCTCAATGCGATCCAAACGGCAAGCCCCACCTACCGGTGTGCGCCGCATCCCCAACCTCGGATGCGGCGCACACCAGCAGCTTCGGCCCCGTGTCATAGGTAGTCGGCTGGTGAATCTCTCAGCAGAACTATGCCTTCGGAGTCCGCCCCCGAATGCACCTGCTTCAACGGATCGACCGCGTCTCGGATGGTCGCGCGCCGCGCCGCCGCGGTGCACAGTCCCGCCGCGAGCACAGTCACGATGGCAAACACACTCATGAATCGGATCCCGTCCAGTCCGAAAGATCCTTCGACTCCGGGAAACAGACCATTCGCCAGACTGATCGGCACCGTCGCAAACACCGACTGCATCATCGTCGCCACCGTCATGTAGAGCGCGGCGGTCGACGCCTGACGATCGGGGGCCGCCCCAGAGAGCAGGAAGTTGATCATCGTGGCGAAGAATCCGCCCACAGCCAGTCCTGCACTGAGATGGATGGCACCGAACAGCGGGAGAGAACCGACGGCGAGCAATAGGGCCGCCGAACTGATCAACAAAACGACGGTAAGGATCGACTGGACGATCCCGAAGGAGTACCGACGTACGGCCCGGACCGGCACCACACCACCAACGAAGAAACCGAAGAAGAACAAGCACTGCACGAATGCGTATTGCGTTGCGTTCAAACCGAAACCGAACCCGCGTTCAGAGCCACTCTCGGCGACGAGCGCCGAGATGATGAGAAACAGCGTTCCGGTGCCGGCGATGAGCCCCCCGGCGGCCATCCTGTTTGCAACCCGTCGATCTGCGAGGATTCGGATATCGATCAACGGATCTGCCTTCTTCGTAGCCGACAGAATCCACCCGACTCCGAGACAGACACCTACCACAATCAACGCGACCACCAACGGCGACGTCCAACCCACCGTCGCCCCCAAGCTGACGCCGGCCAGAAGTGACGCGACCGCGGATCCGAGCAGGAATGCTCCAACGAAGTCGACAGAACCTTCCTTTGCCACTGGCGACTCGGGCACCACAAGGAGGAGGACCACCCCCGCGGCTGCGACCACCACAGCGAGCGCGAGGAACACGCCTTGGTACCCGTGGCTGTCCATCAGCGGCCCGGTGACGAACGGAACGAGCGAGCCGGGCAATCCAGCCCCGGTCACGGCCAACCCGACCGCCACCGGGGCGATCTTCGCAGGGAACGACTCACGGACGATCGCGGCCCCCAGTACGCAGCAAACGATGAGGGTGCCCTGCATTGCTCGACCGACCAGCAGCAACGAGAAGGTCGGCGCGACGGCAACGAGAAGGGATCCGAGACCTCCGCTCAACAGCGCAATCGCAGCTAGTCGGCGCTTTCCGTACAGGTCGGACAGTCGCGCAAAGAGCGGACACAGGACGGCAGACGCGAGTAGCTCGCTGGTGACGAACCATGAACCTTGATTCGTGTCGAACTCACGGTCGATGACGGGCAGGGACTGCGGACCGAGGATGATGGTGGCGATAGAGGCGACTTGACTTGCGATGAGGGTCAGCACGATGACGACGCGGCGGAGCGTCCACTCATCGGAGTGTGTCGTCTGGAGCATGGGTTTGTATTCCCTACATGTGTGTCCGAGGCTTGCTCGGAGGGATCTGATCGCGGGCTATCGCACTCAGCAAACGCACCGGGCCCGCTCACGGCCGCTGATGGACTCTCGCGCCCCGTCCGCTCGAGTGCGGAATCCGGGTCGCCGAACAGGACGTTCCTGTTCAGCTAGGTATACGACGAAAGTCAGCGGAGATTGGCTCCGGCGTCGATGCGCATCTCGCTGCCGGTGTAGAAACTCGATTCATCCGAACACAGCCATGCCACAGCGTTGGCGATGTCCTCCGGATCGACGGCGTTGACCGGGATAGCATTGACCAGGGTCGCGATGTCCTCCGGATCCGCCGTCGCGAATCGGTCCCGAACCATCTCGTTTTCGATCATTGGGGTGTTGACACCGGTTGGATGTACTACATTTACCCGAATTCGTTGATAGGCAAGAAGACTGGCGTAATTCTGAGCTAGGTTGACCAGCGCTGCCTTCGCCGCACTATAGCCCAGCAGACCCAATGAATGCGCTCCGAACGTGCGCATTTGCGGTTTGACCGCAGCCATCGACCCGGTGATGACGATGGAGCCGCCGTCGCCCTGCTCAACCAGCGTCGGGTACACGGTCTCGACAGTGTTGAGCACCCCGGTCAGCAGGACATCCAGACAGTCCTGCCACGCCTGCATGGTGTTCGACTCGGAACCCCACACCGGCATGACGCCCGCATTGGCAACGACGAAGTCGAGGCGACCGAACGTCGCGAGCCCCTCATCCAGGACCGCCCTCAGCGACGCGCGGTTCCGAACGTCACCACGGACCGCGATAATGCGGCGGTCACATCCTTCGACCAACTTGATCGTCTCGTCCAAGTCGCTCGGAGTGCTCATCGGGTAGTCGACGGTCTCGATCTGATCACACAGATCGAGACCGATAATGTCCGCACCCTCGCTCGCGAGTCGGACCGCGTGTGCGCGGCCCTGTCCGCGGGCCAGTCCCGTGATGAATGCGACCTTACCGTCGAACCTACCCACCATGATTGAGCCTCTCTGATAACGCGATTGGCGCTCGGATCCCATGCGGGGCCAAGCGCAACCAACCAAGGTCAGGATGCGCCCGACCTCTCGACACGAGACAACTCCCGACCCGTGATTGTGTACATTTTTGAATGTAGCACTCTCTTTAGTGATGTCAAGCACAGCAAATCGTAGGATTGGCTCGGGCCGACGACCCCCGCAGATGGCCTTCGGCCGTACACCGCCGTAGTACGTGCTCCGGCGAGGCCGTGACGTCCGCGGTGAGCGACGGTTACAGCACCAACGGGGCACTACTCGGCCCGAGCACCACGAGACGATAGCCTCAACGAGGCGGCTCGACTGCGGTTCGCATGCCCGAAAAGCCCTTGCCGGCTGCGGGCGAAAAGTGAGCCGCTGGTTCCGGCCGAAAAGCGCGCACCCTCCGACGACTGGAGCGTGACCACTGTGGCGGACTGGGCGTTGATCCGAATCTCGCCGGCACTTTGGTACTGCAACGACAGTATGTGATGTCGGTGTTTGTAGTGGCCGGCTCGGGCCCCGGCCTGGCTGGCGCGGCGTCAGTTCGACAGTGCCAGACGTGGACGAGGGCGTGTCGCACCGGGCAGGCGACGAAAGGTTCCCTGAAACCAACGGGAAGAATGACCATCGATCGGCGAGGCGGTGTAGGGATGCGGACCTAGCGGCGCGTGACGACTCGACCACTGCACAACCGACCGCTGGGTCTCTTGCACCGTGGGGTCAGTTCATCGAACTGACGTGTTCTACGGATCGATATCACCTCACATCTGCCGGACTCGCGTGAACGGCGATACTCTGTTCAGGTAGGCCAAATCGCCGAGATGATTCCAGGTGATGCACTTACGCGTGCACTAACACGATGAATGCAGCAGTCGATGACCGAGGATGATCCGCTCACCACGCAGCAGTGTCACGTTCCGACAACCGCCGAAGAGCTCGAGGCGGTCGGGTTTACCGATGCCCAGGAAATCGGGCGTGGCGGCTTCGGGGTTGTCTATCGGTGCCCGCAGCCAGATCTCGACCGCACCGTGGCGGTGAAGGTGCTCACTACCGATCTTAGCGATGAACACCGCGCGCGCTTCTTCCGCGAGCAACGCGCGTTGGGTCGGCTGACCGGCCACCCCAACGTGGTGACGATCCTGCAAGTTGGCACTACCGGTAGTGGGCGCCCCTACATCGTGATGCAGTACCTCCCGCGAGATTCTCTCGACATCAATCTAAGGAAACACGGCCCTCTTACTTCCGAGCAGGCGTTGCGGATGGGAATAAGGCTGGCCGGCGCTTTGGAGAGCTCCCATCGTCTCGGCGTCCTACACCGCGATGTCAAGCCCGCGAATGTCCTCGCCAACGAGTACGACGAACCAGTCTTGACCGACTTCGGCATTGCCCACATAACTGGTGGATTCGAAACCGCGACTGGCACCATCACCGGGTCGCCGGCGTTCGCTGCTCCGGAAGTGCTCAAAGGGGATCCCCCAAGCCCCGCTTCCGACATCTACGGCCTCGGTGCCACACTATTCAGCGCACTGACTGGCCACGCCGCCTTCGAACGTCACAGCGGTGAGCAGGTAGTGGCACAGTTCCTCCGAATTGCGACACAGCCACCACCCAATTTGCGCGAACACGGACTCCCCGAAGACATCACCGAGGTAATCGAGCGTGCAATGTCGACCGATCCCCAGCAGCGTCCCACTACCGCTGCAGAGTTCGGTGATGAACTGCGGACGATCCAGCTTCGAAACAATATTGCTGTCGACGACATGGTGCTTCCCTCATCGGAGCGGAGTCGGCTGCGGGAACGGAACGCGGACTCCCACTCACAGGATCATGCACCGCTCCAAGAACAATCATCGCCGCAACATGCCGTGCGGGTCTCCAAAGGAAATTTGCCCGCGGAACTCACAAGTTTCGTTGGCCGCAGACACGAGCTTTCCGAGACTAAGAGACTCCTTGCAACGAGTCGCATCGTTACACTGACGGGAATCGGCGGTGTAGGCAAGACCCGCCTGGCATTGCGCGTGGCTGAAACTATTCAACGAGCCTTTCCGGACGGTGTCTGGCTCGTCGAGTTGGGTGAGTTGCAGAACGCATCACTACTGACGGAAGTGGTCGCTTCGGCACTAAACCTGCGGAGCGACTCGGCGCGACCTGTTTATGACGTCCTGACAGGGTTTGTAGCATCTCGCGAGCTACTACTTGTGCTCGACAACTGCGAGCAGATCGTGGACGCTGTATCGAAGCTTGCTGAGAACCTACTGCGGGAATGCCCACGGCTGAAAATTCTAGGCACCAGTCGCGAGAGGCTCGGAATCGGCGGCGAAACGGTGATGCAAGTACCGCCTCTCACCGCACCCGAAACAGATCGAGCGCCTTCACTGCAGGGACTACCGCGTTACGACTCGATAAGGTTGTTTGCCGACCGCGCGGCCACTGCCATCCCGACGTTCGAACTAAACGAAGCCAACAAGGACGTAGTCGGACAGATTTGCCAGCGGCTGGAAGGGCTACCACTCCCAATTGAGTTGGCAGCAGCCCGCCTTCGGTCAATGTCTCCAGAACAGATCCTGCAGCGGCTGACTGACCGATATTCACTGCTAACTCGAGGAAGCCGCACGGCGCCATCACGTCAGCAGACGCTAAGGCTCAGCGTTGACTGGAGCTTCGAACTGTGCACCGAGCTCGAGCAACGCGCGTGGGCGCGCGCGTCAGTATTTGCGAGAGGCTTTGAACTCGATGCGGCAGAATACGTCTGCGGCTCGGGCTTGACCTCCGAGGAGTCGATAGATTTGGTCTCCTCTTTAGTAGACAAGTCAATCTTCATCAGGGAAGAGTCTGCTGGCGGAGTTCGGTTCCGCATACTTGAGACGCTCAGTGAATACGGGCGTGAAAAACTCACACAGATAGGCGAATACACGGTCCAACGAGAATTACATCGAGACTGGTATGAGCAGCTGTCCGTGAAAGCTGAATCTGAATGGATCAGCGCCCAACAGCTCAGATGGATCTCACGGCTTGAGCGAGAACAGCCCAATCTTCGAGAAGCGCTTGAATTCAGCGAATCACAGGGTTCGGACAAGGGCCTTCGCATTGCCGTCGCACTCTTTCACTTCTGGCATGTTCGCGGTCTCTACAGTGAGGGTCGACAATGGCTCAACCGTCTACTGGCAGTAAGCATCGATGCGCCCCTTGTCGACCGTGTCACGGCGCTTTGCGCCGACAGCATGCTTGCCGGCGACCAAGGTGACCGGACAACTGCGGCAGCCCTAATACATGAGGGGCGCAAACTTACCGCTCATACTCCTGACCCAGTGACGCACGCCTTGGTCGACCTCGCCGATGGATCTCTCGCGCTCTTCAGCGGAGATCCTTCTAAAGCACGCCCACTGCTTGAAGAGGCCGCTGATGCATTCGACGATCCGAAAGATCTCTCTTTTCGGATCCGCGCGCTCCATATGCTCGGAATCGCCTACCAACAGCTCGGTGAAGTGGACCGCGCACTCGAGTGGCAAGAGCGTGTACGCGTGACTACGCAAGCACACGGCGAGGTCGTGTACCAGTCTTACGCACTGTGGTGGATGGCATTTGCCACGTGGCGCCGCGGCGACAGATCGACTGCGATACGGTTGCTCGAACAGGGCTTGCAACTGATACGGCAGGCAAGAAGCCCGAGTAGTGTCGCCACTTCCCTCGAATTGCTGGCCTGGATTGTGTCTGAGGATAAGTCCGACCACCGACGCGCCGTTGTCTTGATGGGGGCTGCTGAGGAACTGGCGTACTCCGTAGGTTCCGCGCCAGTTGTGTTTCAGGATTTGCGGCGCATCCATCACGCCAATTGGGAGCTGGCGACGCGTAATACACTTGGAAAGCAAAACTTCGACACCTCCTTTAGAGAAGGACACGCACTCGATCTCGACGCGGCCGTTGCCTTGGCTCTCGGCGAGGAAGTCCCCAACGCACCTCGAACGGTTACCGACTCGTTGCGGATTCTGACTAAACGAGAGCGCCAAGTCGCGGAGCTGGTCGCCGAAGGACTAACCAACAGAGCAATCGCTGCCCGACTGGTTATTTCGCCCCGCACCGCACAAGGCCACGTCGAACACGTACTTACAAAGCTCGGATTCACGTCGCGGACACAGATCGCTGCGTGGGTAATTGAACAGGCACATCAGTGATTGGAGCAGCCACGTTTGCTGAATCGCCGACCTTCCGGCAGTTCCCGGAATCCGAGGTGCCGCCAGCGATACAACACGTGCCGCGGAATGCATTTCACCCGAGACCAGTTCCTTCCTAAACCGCACGATGCTGTCTGAGTCCGCCTTCGACTCGGACAATGGGGTTCTCCTTGGAAGGTAGGCATCGTGAACCCTGGAATGATCAATTCAAGCACTCGACCACCCATCACGGATCAACTGCGCAAGTGCCGTTCCCCTTGCCCTGGCCCTCATGAAGCGCGACTGTGAACCCGACTGCGGCGACGACCGAGGTGAAAGCACCGACGGTGTCGGACGTGCGCGTCTTGCGCACTTATGCTCCGGCCCAACGTAATTCGCATGCTGAGCAAACGATGCGGTGTCGCCCTCAACCTGTAGACGAGACATTCAGGTCGTCGACGCAGACCGTCCTTCTTGGGTCCCACCCGCAGTATTCGACACCACCCTCGGACGGGCGATGCGGTGTCAGTGGGCGTGGCGGAAGGCTTGTACGATCTCGGCACGGATCCGGCGTCGAGAGGGCCTCTCGTAGCATCGATTGCCTTTATCAATCGCAACAAGAGATGCCAGAAGTAGCCGTTTGCAGGCGGCGCGGCATCGTTGATGACCGAGTTACCAATCGCGACCCTTTTGTAGGAGGTGGGGTTGCGGTGTGTGAGTATGCGGATAGTGCGCCAGTTCCTGCGCAACAACTACAGCGTCGACGGTGCGCATTACAACCACCCTATGGGTTCCACAACACCACCGCGATCGTGGCCGACCTCGGATACACCATACCCACCCTCTGGCTCATTGTCGGATTCCTCAGTCATCACCGAGCAATACCCCCTCGACTGCGCAGGCAAATACTTCACCGCTCAGGCGATCGTGATCGGACACGCCAACCACCCGCCGTCACCCACGCCCTACCCCAACTGCTCGACATCATCAAAGGAACACATGCTGTCCCTTGTCACCCTGAACGACGTGCTCATTGCGCCCCGGTAGCGGCCCGACGCGGCCGACCAGCTCTACCGGCCGGTCCCGACCGGCGAACTAACGGAGAAGACCGCAAAGCAGATTTCCGCCTCGGGTACTGGCTGAGCACCCAGGCGGCGCTGCCGCTCTCGCGCACGCCCCTGTGATTCATCAGGCGAATCGCATGATCGAGAGGACTCCGACGACCAGGCAGTAGACGGCGAACGGGGTCAACGTCCTGGTCACGAAGTAGCGGGTCAGGAACTTCACGGAGGTACGCGGCGACACCGGCGACGAGGGTCCCGACGAGGACCTGTCGGTGCACGCCGTCGCCCTGCGGTCCGGCGAGGGTGGGCAGGTTGAGGACGCCGGCCGCGAGGATGACCTGGGTGACCAGCAGGAAGGCGAACTTGGCGTCCTCGTGCCTCAGTCCGTGGAACAGGCCGCGGCCAACGTCACGCCCGAACGTCCGATCCCGGCCAACAGTGCCAGGCTCTGGATCACCCCGATGCCTGCCCCTTCCCGATAGTTCAGGGCATCCAGGGGGCGTTCTCTCGGTTCGTCCGACACCGCTTGCGGCCCCACTGCGACCGGCTCGACAGCCGCGGACACCCGTCGACGTAGTACCAAGATCCGACGAGTGGCACATGACATAGAGATTCCGGACGGGCCTTCGGTCGTTGGGTGAATGATCTTCGGCAGCGAGGAGAGACAGTTACTAGTAGCGTGTCGCTGCTTAGTTCTGTCCTGTTTTCGTTGCAAGGTTGGGGCGGCAGACTTCCCCTTCCCCTCTGCCGGTCAGGACTGTTGTCAATGCCTTCGCAGAAGAAGCGTCCGGTGACGTTGAGCTCGGCTGATCGTGAGTTCTTGGAACGGTTGACCACGACCGGGGTGCATCCGGCCTCGATGATCCGGCGGGCCCGGGTGTTGCTGGCGCTGGACACCTCGGTCGGGGTGGTTGATGAGAAGGAAGTGATCGCAGCACGGTTGGGGGTCTCAGGTGAGACGTTGCGGCTGGTGGCCAAGCGGTTCGCTGAGACCGGTCGGGACGTGGAGGCCACGATCGGTCGCAAGCAGCGTGACCTCCCACCGGTGCCCTCGCAGATCACGGGGGAGATCGAGGCCAGGTTGATTGCGTTGGCCTGCTCGAAGCCGCCCGAGGGTCGGTCGCGGTGGTCGCTGCGACTGCTGGAGAAGCACGTCGCGTTGACCGAAGGGATCCCCGACCTGGACCACTCAACCATCGGCCGGGTTCTAAAAAAACGAAACTTCGTCCTCACCTGAAGAAGTGCTGGACCATCCCACCAAAGGCCAACGCAGAGTTCGCGGCCCGCATGGAAGACATCCTGTCGGTCTACGCCCGGATCTACGACCCGATGCGGCCGGTGGTGTGCATGGACGAAAAGCCCTACCAGCTCCTCGCTCACGCGCGTGACCCGATCCCGGCAGGCCCGGGACGCGATCTGAGGGAGGACTCCGAGTACGTGCGGCACGGGACCTGCTCGATCTTCTGCTGGGTCGAGCCCCTGGCCGGATGGCGGCGTGTCGATGCCCGGCCCCGGCGCACCAAGATCGACTGGGCCGGACAGGTCAAAGACCTTCTGTGCGTGGACTACCCCGACGCAGAGACGGTGGTGCTGGTGATGGACAACCTCGGGCACTCACGGAATCGGATCGCTCTACGAGGCCTTCGAGCCGGCCGAGGCGTTCGCGCTCGCGCAGCGGCTCGAGATCCACCACACCCCCAAACACGGCTCGTGGCTCAACATTGCCGAGATCGAACTCTCCGTGCTGACCCGCCAGTGTCTGGACCGGCGCATCGAGGACCTCGAGACACTCAACTCCGAACTCGCCGCCTGGCAACGACAGACCAACGCCGATCAACGCCAGGTCCAGTGGCACTTCACCACCGACGACGCCCGCATCAAACTCCGCCACCTATATCCCAACACTTAGCCGCGACGGTCTACTAGTACCTTGCCGCGCACCGGTGCCACGACATGTGTCGCCCGACGAAAGTCCTTGTGTTTACTGCATCACATTATCTGGACTCACGCGTCATGGGCCATAGGATTGGCCGCGCACCGGCTCGCTGCCCATCTTAGCGCGGGTTGGTGCTCCGACCCCGCCAGCCAAACCCCCAGTGGCTGACGGGGTCTTCCATGCTTCGGCAGTCCGACTGACCAGACTCGGGACCGTCGATTGGGGACCCGCCATCCGTGCCGACGGATGGCGGGCTTCCGCTGTCTCAGACCGGGAAATTGTTCCACTTGACCAGAAAAGGTTTACCCCTTTGTCATTCGCCGACCAGCTCTTTCGCCCGGTATCGACGGTTGCGTATCGATGCACCATCTATCTGGACTCAACATAGGTTCGCCCAAGGCCGAAACCCGGCCCCGCCGCGATGCAAATCCGGCCGTCAACGCTCGGCTCGTGGAGAGGACGCACCTTAAATGGACCGGTTCGATCACGAGGTGAACGGTTCCACACTCATCGTCGTTGGTGTCGATGGTTCGGATTCGTCGTGTCGCACCGCTGCTTACGCCGCAGGTCTCGCCCGGAGGCAGCGATCGCTGCTGGTCACTGTCTATGTCCAGCCCATCCCCTCAGCCTTCGCCAACCTGGGTGGAGCGATCTTTCGGGTCCGGTGGGAATTCCGCACCCTCCGCGGTGACCCGGCCAACGGATTGATCAATGTGACCGACGAGCTTCGGGCCGACGCCATCGTGGTGGGCGCCTCCGCGAGCGCCCGACACCGCATCTATGGCTCGGCCGCCGTACGCCTGGTCAGGGTCGGCCGGCGGCCCGTCACCGTTTCCCGTGAATCGATAATACCGGTCCCCTCGACGTTCCTCCGCATCAGCACCTCTGCAATGCGCAAGGGCCGACCGTCGTGGTGCTAGGTCCCGATCGACGTCAATCGATCCAATTGACAGTCTCTATGCCACAACACTAAACGACAGAAAGATACTGAAGATATTGACTGAGATACGTTCAACGATTCACGGCCCACTTGTTCGGCCACCTAAGCGTTCTGGTCGACGGCCTCGACCGCGTCAGCCGCAGGGCTCGGGGCTTGAGCCGTTACATATGTGATGTGGTGGACATACTCGAAATGAAGGACGATTGGACTACTGGACCGTCATGATTGACGCGAAAGGATCGATTTCGGTGCGACCAGCGAAAACCCGAACATTACTGTCGCCACTGCGGATGTACGCAGCGTTCCGTCGCACGCACCCGCACGCTTCAGTTCCGGACGACTACGTCACCGAGAACGGATACCGTCTCGGGCGATGGCAGACCCGTCAGCGTGTCGCCCGGATGCTCGGAACACTGCCGGCCAGCCGTATTAGCGAGCTCGACGCGATTGGTTTCGTGTGGAGCGAGAATGGGCGGCCCCTCCCGGCGGTCGCGAGGACGGATTCAAAGCGTCGGCGCATGTTGACGGCGATCGCCGCATACCGCGAAGAGCACGGTGACGCTATGGTGCCCGCCAACTACGTCACCGATGATGGTGAGCAGTTGGGGCAGTGGTTGTATCGGGCTGTCAAGAAGTGGCGCGCGCATAACCTGCCGGACGAGGAGCGTGCACCGCTAGCATTGCTAGGTGTGTCACCGGCATCCCGGCCGCGGGGTCCGCGCACAGCGGCGTAGCTTCTCGCGTGGTGCCGGTCCGGCGCCGATCACAAGGGTCGCAGCCACTCGCGTAGTCAGAACCTACCGGGTTTCGCGGTATCGATCTCAGTGATGGTGCCGTGCGTTGGCTTTCGCCTAATCGGCTGGCCTTCCCAAATCCTGACCCCTGTATCCACTTGGGTTCAAGTATCGTCGCACATCCTCTTGGTAAAGAATCGAGTGAAGATAGGACGACCCGGCCGCAAGCGCCGCCTCGCGCTGGAGGACGAGTGCTGGAAGGTGATGGCCTCGGGGGACGGCGAGGCCTGTCGGCGGCTGGGGATCGCGCGCACCACCTGCTATTACTGACACTCCCAGCGAGGTGGGCTGCTTCGGACTGCGCTGCCCGAGGATTCTCTGTCCGGACGCTACCTGTCATTCCTGGAGCGCGAGCGCATCGCCGTCCTGCATGCTCAGCAGTGCAGTGTTCGTGAGATCGCTCAACGCCTGAATCGGGCGCCGTCGACGATCTCACGGAGTTGCGTCGAAACATGCGCGCCGGCGACGACGGGAATTTGCGACGCCGGTCTGGCGCGCTCGCGAGCTCGGGAGCAGGTTCGTCGTCACCGGCGGAACATCTTCGCTCGAGACAGTGCGCTACGGCAGGACGATCCACGACCTCACCGAAATCCGCTCAACCGCAGGCAATATGACTGACCGCCGCATGGTCTCGAACCAGACATGTCAGTTCTGATCGCGTGTCTGTTCCGCAACCCAGGCCGCGACCTGTGTCCGGGAGGTGAAGCCCAGCTTTGTCAGGATGTGCTCGACATGGCCTTGCGCGGTGCGCGGTGAGATCACGAGGCGGTCGGCGATGGCCTGATTGGTCAGACCTTCGGCGATGAGGCCGGCGACCTGGCGTTCCCTCTTGGTCAGTCGCGTCGACGCGTCGGCGTCGGACGTGGAGGGGCTGGGCGGATGTTCGTGGAGGGCGTAAGCGATGGCTGCGTCGAAGCCGAGCTGTTCACCCTTGCGGTGGGCCGACGCGAATGCTTTACCCCCAAGTACCTGGCGAGCCTTCTGTTCGCAGTTCTGTTGGTAAGAAACCAGATTGGAATGTATGACGGCAGCACTTCCCACCGAACGCGCCAACCCGTCGGCAGCTCCCATCAGCACTGCGGCCCGAGCTGGGTCGCGCCGCTCGCACGCGATCCAGGCCAGCGCTCCGAGGCAGGCGATGGCGACACGTGGGCCGTGCACTTGCCGGGACAGCTCCAGCGACTGCTCGAGAAGCCGGACCGCACGATCGGTATCGCCCTGTCGCCACACGGCAATCCCCAAGGCCCACAGCGAGTACGACCCGTACATCTTCTCGCCGTATCGTTGTGTGATCGCGAGAACACGCTCGAGGAATTCGATCGCCTGGTCCGTCAGGCCGGACAGCCCATATACCAACCCCAACGAGTACAGCACACCGGTTTCGAGTGTGCGTTCCCCGCGTCCGCTGAATGCCGCGAGCGCGGTTTCGAAGTGAGAGCGGGCACGTCCAAGATCACCGCTGTGGAGGGCGAGCATGCCGTCCGCACACTCGACGACAGCGCGCATCATCAGGTCACTGGTCTGCGCGGTGAGCGTGCGCGCCTCCTCGACGAGCGCGGTCCCAGCCTGGAGGTCAGCCTGCGCATCGGCCATCATACTGGCGCAGTACAACGCCTTGACCCACTCCAGGGTGGGCGGACCTGACTGGCAAGCTCGCAGTCGGTCGAGCCAGCGACG